>CABIXF010000033.1 GCA_902362595.1 Bacteroidaceae bacterium
AGGTGAAAAATCTGACATGGCAAAATCCTGAGCAACTTTTTGTTGCTCAGGTACTTAAAAAGTTATATTTGTAATAGTGTTGCGGAATTAAGGTTTTTCAAGTTTAGATTCAAATTCAATACTTAGCATTCGTTTATATGCGTACACATCTGTACCCCATCGGGCAATGTCACGCTGTGGCCTTTTGAAACTAAAAGACAAAGGTCAGTGTTCCACCCTTTTCAAGCGCAGCATGGCGGAGGCAGAAATCCTTCAACTCCACCCCGTTTAACAAGACCTTCTTGGCATCCTTGTTCCGCTTCTTCCTGTTCTTCGCGGTAATTACCAAATCCCGTCCTTCGGGCAAATGCAAAACCACCTTATCGAACAAAGGAGCAACCAGCTCGTACTCGTCACTGCCAATCACCAAGGGGAACAACCCCATCGCACTGAAAGCATACCACGCACTCATCGTACCGTCATCTTCATCCATCTCTGGCATGTAACCCTCAGGATGGTTACGGAAAGCACGCCCGACGTAAGGAGTAGTAAACTCAGCATTACCGCCATAGAGATGCACCATCTTATCGTCTGTCAGCAGGCGGTACACAATATCGCGGGTCAAATCCGGCCTACCCAGTTTATTGAATATATAAGGGACATGTATGTCCGGTTCGTTCCCCTGGTTATACAACGAATGGTTGAAGAAATAGGAAAGTTGCTCTACCAATTTCTCCTCGCCCACCCATTCCTTCATCTTATCCAAATAGAATGGGGCAGCCCATCGATATTGCCAGGCAGTTCCCTGATACATTCCGTTTCCTCCCATCTTGGCATAATCCGGCGTGATGTTCATGAATTCTTTTTTCCAGGTCTGTTCGAACAGTTGTTCGGCCAAGGCTTTATACTTCTGTTCATCTTCCGTCTGTCCCACAATAGCGGCTATTTGCGACAAAGTCCACAAGTCAGTTACTGCTTCCATCTGCTGGTCGGGCGATTTGGGTTTCAGAGCATCCACCTCTTCTTTCATTGCCTGATAGGCTATACTGAAATCAATACCTTTCACACCGCGATGATAACAGTCCAATAAGACGGTTGCCGTATGTTCAGTTCGCACCGAGGGGGTCGGCTCGAAAGAGGTACTCCAGGCTTCCTTGCCGTTGCGATATAGTAGCAACAGAGAATGGGCAATATCCGGCATCCTGTCCGGCACCAGCAGATTCAACAGCGTGAACTTGGCCCTGAACGTATCCCAGATAGACCATGAACTATAAAAGGTCTTATTGTCAGCCAAATGCAGATTACCGTCCGTCGCACGATAGAATTCTCCCGAACGAGCTACTTCATGAGGACTCAGACTGGCACGATACAATGAAGTATAGAAAAGGATACGTTCCTCATCAGTCCCTCCTTCCACCTCTATCCGTGACAAGACTTCATTCCATTTATCGGATGCCGTTCTACGGAATTGGTCAAAATCGTTCCTCAATGATTCTTTTACCTCCCACGAGGCTTCCATTGGAGAAACAGAAGAGAGGGCAATACGTACCTCTACCCCTTCCACATTATCAAACGAAAGCTTTCCTTTACCCTTCTCTAACGGTGTATAAATAAAAGGTATATCAGTGTATAGACTGAATGCCAATTGGTAAGCACCGACTCCACAAGTATTTCCACCCTGTATGACACCCTGTATTTCATTATCCGACACTTTTTTATACTGTGCCGACGCTCCTGAAAAGGAAGAAAAGAAATCAACGTAAAGTGCCTGCTCCTTTTTCTTCCGGTCAAAATGGTATTTCTCCACGGCCATACGTTCCGTAGCTGTCAGACAGACTGTTGTTCCATCATCAAATGCTACCGAATAATAACCGGGAGAAGCTGTTTCCGTTTCCGGGATCCGCTTCCACTCCTGTTCATAGGCAACCGGCCGAATACTGAGATTGCCTCCACAACCACCACATCCCACTCCTGACAGGCGGTTGACGGAAATGCCGGATGTCCTTGTCTCGGCATAATCATACCCAGCATGCTGTCTGGGTGAACTATCCGGTCCGACCGCCACCATACCGAAAGGTACCGTAGCAGCTGGCGATACCTGTCCGTGATCGCCAGATGTTCCCATAAATAAATTTACCAAGTCAGTATACAACTGTTGTCCGTATACTGACTTGTCTCCAGCAATTAGCCAAAGACATACCAATCCTAATAACTTAATTCGAAAAGCCATTACGAATACTATTTTAATACTTATTTTATTCCCAACAGTTTTTTCATCAAATGGAAAGAGGCCGTATTGTCTTTAAAGCCGGCAAACTGTTCAGCACCAGGTCCGTAAGAGAAAAACGGGACAGGGGAAGCCGAATGTCCACCCGTTGTATATTTCACTGTAACCTCTTTCTTGTCATAGTCACCACCATGGATAGCAATACCACCAGTTTCATGGTCCGCCGTGATAACCACCAATGTGTTTCCGTCTTTTTCTGCAAAATCGAGCGCTTTGCCTACCGCCCGGTCAAAGTCAATGGTCTCGCCTACCATGTATTCCTGGTCGTTATTATGTCCACCCCAATCTATTTGGGAACCTTCCACCATCAGGACAAAGCCTTTCTTATTTTCCGACAATTGCTCTATCGCCAATTCCGTAGCATTTGCCAGAAAGCCATTTTCTCGCTTATCAACTGGTTCCATCCCGTCTTCGGAAAGCAACACGCCCAGATTACCGGAAATATCCTTAGCTTCAGCCAAGGAATAAACTACCTCGTAACCCTTTTCCTCCATTTCTTCCGATATGTTCCGGCCATCTTTCCGCCGCTCAAAATATTTTCTCCCGCCACCAATGAAAAGATTGATGTCGCTATTCAAATAATCTGCCGCAATTTCTTCCTGCATATAACGTGAAGGTTGATGGGCCACGAAAGAGGCCGGAGTAGCATCAGTCAACGAACTGGTAGCAATAACTCCCGTCGATAAGCCTTTCAAAGTAGCCAACCGGATAATCGAGTTCAACGGGACACTGTCCGGAGTCATACCGACCATTCCGTTGTTCGTTTTCGTGCCTGTGGCAATAGCCGTTCCACCGGCAGCCGAATCGGTTGTGTAACTATTGGCGGAGTTCGTTCGACGCAAGCCAACAAAAGGACAACGGTCTGTCATGTTCAGGTGTCCGCCATTCTGCGTATAAGCAGCTTGAACCTGATTGATTCCCATCCCGTCACCAATCATAATAATGATATTTTTCGGGCTTTTGGCTAAGGCCATGCTTGCAAAAGCAAGCCACAATACTGCACAATTAAATAATTTTTTCATCTATTCTTAATTCATTAATTCCATTATATCACTAAATAAGACACAAATCATATACAATTCATCATTGTGTTACAAACTATAAATGAATGTTCGGAATGTGGTTCGTTCCACAACATACCACCACACATATTCATTTTTCTCGCTCACAAACAACGCATCATTATACACTATGGGATAACTGACGCAATCCCAACACCAAAACATCCTTCCCACCCATTCCGAAGTTCGACCAATATTCCGGCAAATAAAACTCGGGCTGCGGAGCTGCCTTCCCATGACGGCAGATGTTATAGCAGTTACAGACTTTTTCAATAATCTTATCATCCAACAGACGGCTACACATTTTACTTTTTAGGAGGCTTATTCGGTAAAAGTAAACCATTCCAGATTCATTATGTCTTCTTCTTTTGCAAGAGGATCACCTCTGAAAACCATTACGAGGGCATGTTTGCCTTTTACCGATTTGACTGATGCTTCATGTAATACATAGGCAGTCTCACCTTGCATCGGTTCCAACTCACAGACACCTATCAATTCTCCTTCCGGACTATCCAAACGCAGCTCAATCTTGGCAGCACGGTTATTATCCCATGTTTTGCAGATGAAACGTTTCACTTCCGCTTAATCGAAATCGTAGTATTTCCAATAAGCATAATCACCATCTCTTATTTCCGCCAAATATTCTACGGGAATGTCATATTTCGGATAACGGGCGACTACAGTAACATGTCCTCCCATCAGACAGGCTCTTGCTGCATCCATCCGCAACAATGGAGACATCGGTCCGCCAATACCTTGCGTTGTCATTTCTACTTCTTGAATAGTGCCGTCCGGATTGAAGGTAATAGGTTCCAAACATGCCTTGCGCATCATTGCTCCTCCGTGCGTAGGCCGATGGTAGGCAATATACCATTGACCGTCCACTTCAAAGATACAACCATGATTATTGACTATCCTCCGATTGCTGCCCCAATTGTCGATGATAACTCCTCGATAGGTGTACGGTCCGAAAGGAGAAGTTGCTGTTGCATAGTTTAATGTTGCACAATTAGATTCTCCGTGCCGTTGGTGCCCCCCATATATATAATAATAAATTCCGTTTCGTTTCCGAACAGAACTTGCTTCATTAAAAGCATGCTCCTCATACGTCAGCAAACTGTCGTGCACGGCTCCCTCAATCGTCAGCATATCCTTGCTCAATTTAGCTCCTTTCGCATACCCTTGCCCCCAGAACAGATACCCCTGTCCGTCATCGTCAATGAAAACCGACGGGTCGATTCCGCTGATACCTTCGATTTTCATACCCTCTTTAAAGGGGCCATACGGAGAGGAAGACACAGCCACACCTTCGTCCTCACCACCTCCCTCCAAACAATAATACAGGTAATATTTCCCGTTATGATAAATACAATCCGGAGCATACAGCGTTCGGTCAGTATAATTCGTTTGTTTCCCTTTACCGGTAGTCGCAAACGACATCTGCTCCACATTCCAATGAATCAGGTCGGAAGTAGACAATACATTATAAGAATGGGAACACCAAACATGTTCGGGTTCATCACGTGAACCGTACACATAAATCCTACCGTCAGGCATTGGTCGGACTTCTGGATCCGCAATATATAACCCGGGAGGAGAAATCGGATTCAACATCCTGTCCGCCGTTATTCCTGTTTCGTTTTTTTTCTGATTAGAAGTACAAGCTACTAGCGCTACCAGTAAAAAAGAGCACCCGATTCCTAAAAATATCTTTTTTTTCACCGTAACACGTATTTATTTGTTTCTACTGTTTTTCTTGATTCTATACATCAATATCGTCCTCAGACTTCCTTCGTTTATAGATTTCATATCAATCATTTAGGCCAGACTTTCCATTCCTGCGCACCGCTTTTCTCCACCTCTATCGGTCCCGGGTAAGGATGCACAGCATTCCGCTTATTTCCCAAATAGTCCTTGTCGATGGCAATGGGACTATCATCCGGATTCACAAATGCTTGTTGAGGGATAATCGCCTTATCCAATGTTTCGGTAGTCACTAACCGGCTTTTCGGATTCGTGATACCTTCCTGGGGGACATTCATCTTCAGATACCAACCGTCAGCACGCTGCTCCAAACGGATAGCAGAGTCAAAACCGGAAGCCTCCACAAAATCTTTTTCCCGCTTGTCGGGATGTGCCCCTGCCGTAAACAGGTTGCCTTTGTAACGGATAGGTAGCAGGCATTCGTCCCAGTTACCCAAAGAGGCCTTTTGGGCGAAATGGTTGTTCACCCATTGCAAGTCACCTCCCATATTCCGCACATTGCCGACCGAGACCGTCCCATGCGGTTCGTAAAAAAAAGAATACCTACCCCCGGCGCAACGGTCTAATCCGGCAAACACCTTACCCGTCACCAGATTGTGTACCCCGGCAATCCCTTGCGACAGATTCAGCGAATAGCCGGACAATAGGATATTGTTTGCCAAAAGTATCGGGCCGTGACAAACCTCTATGAAAATATCCTCCTGCACGTTGTTGTCGTGAAACAGATTGCCCGTCACCTGCATACCTTGCGAACCCCAGTCGAGCCACAAACCACGGATGGTGTTATAGATATGATTGTCTCTGATGATGGCATCCACGGCAAAGTGCAACTTGATACCCGCCATCTCGTCGCCTTCGAAAGTCTCGTCCAAACATATATCATGAATTTCATTACCCTCTATCACACTGAAAGCAGCGCCGCTGCAACCGACAATTCCCGCTTGTCCGCAATCATAAATATGATTGTTGCGAATGACATGGAATCCGGCATCCTCTTTATTCCAAGAAGCATGGGCGAAATAATCCAACAACTGCTGTTCCGTCTGCCCTCCATCCGCTTCCGGATAGACTCTCGGAGGCATGAAACGGTAATGATGCGAATGGCCGAATGTCGGTCTGCCCAACGAAATACCGGCACAACGGGAGTTACGGATGGTATTGGCTTCAATCACCCATCCTTTTGCCCAGCGCGGTCCAATCAGACCTGGCTGTTCGGCTGAGGGAGGTGCCCAGTTAGTAGCGGCATTCTCCAGAATAAATCCGCGGACAGTGATATAGTCTATCCCTGTCTTCTCCGGATAAAAGACTTGCGGACGAACTGTAATCTCCACACCTGCCTTATTGGGATTCACACTATCAGGGAACTGTGCCCAGATAGAAGTCTTCCCCTTTTCAGGCAACTCCGGCGCACGAACGACCAAACAGAGGTTGTGTTTGCCCTCCAGCACTCGTTTCATCGGAAGGCAGAACTCTTCGAACTTCTCCCAGTCACCCGTATTCGTCACCTGCGAGGTTCCCAACAATTCCCCATCAGGCGTATCCAAACGCATTTCGACTGTTCCCCCCTTGCCTAATGTAGCCGCCTGAAAAATCAGTGTATCCGAACCTGTACCAAAATCCACCTGGTCGAAATACATCTCTGACCCATCTTTCAAATAACCGAAAGGCCATCGGTTGACAATCGTAATGCAAATAGCCGCATCGCCCCCTTTTACCGAAGCATGCATGGAAGTCTGCCGTTTGCCACCCACCGGCTCTACCCATTCGAAATTCATCAATACAGGGCCACCGTTGCCGTCGGCTTCGGCATACCAATGCGGTTGTTTGCCATCAAGTGGCTGCAACACATCTTCTAACGAAAACGTCTCACGGATACGTTTCCCCTCAAGAAGCACCATTCCTGTGTGGTTCGGACGTCCTTTGCCACGATACCAACTGCCATATATCTGTTCGTCAAACGGATTGCTCTCGCCAAAGAACGAATCAGGCAAAGTCAACTTCCACGCATTGTCTTGTACTTTTTCCCAACCCTTAACCCGTTCCGAACCGCTAATAACCACCCGTTCGCCCGGTGCAGCTTGATAAATGATACGTTTCTCGTCCGATTCACCGCCACGAGGCGGTACCACCCGTTCCCGATAAATTCCTTCATGCACGGTAATCACATCGCCCGGCATCGCCTTGTCAGCAGCCGCCTGAATAGTTCGCAGCGGTGCAGACAAACTGCCCACATTTGTATCCTTTCCTTTTACGGACACATGGTATTCCCGTGCAGACAAATGGCTGCACAAAAGGAATACCGCAATCAAACACACAAACTTCTTCATCTCCTTACATTATATTATATTATATTATATTATTGCACCAATCTATATTATTGCACCAATCACTCTAAGTAAATCCCGACTATTTTTTACTCTATTTGTATAAAGTCACTTCAGCCAGTTCGGCACGCCCCTCGGAAGCATCTTCGATTGTTATCCTGAAATACTTCAGTCTCTTATTCATCTGTACAGACTTAAAATCTCAACCCGTACATTCACGCTTATACAGAAGTTTCCACGAAGATCCGTCTTCCGAAACCTCTAACCGATGCTTATACGAAGAACTGTCTTTCGGAAAACGGATACGGCTGGCGATAATCTCTGTAGACTCTTTCAAAGTCAATATGACTGATTTTTATTATACGTATCCATTGCCTAGATTCCTTTTTCTTCATCTCTGCGGCATCCTGATAGGGTTTCGAACGGATGGAAATCACCAACCAGTTCCCATCTCCGAATCGAGACAGGATTCAGCCTTCTGTCTCACCGGCTGCATCCTTTTCTTCTTTCTTTTATTTCACTTCAATTTCTATCGAAGCAGATTCCAGACCAGCTCCACTTACTTTTACCTGCATCTTCCCTGCAATTCCTTCCTTCCCTCGAACAATAGCCAATGCCAAACCGTTGAACGACTCCCGTTCAGCACTTTGGAACGGAGTGAATGATGTAGGATCACCATTATCCGTAGCAACCAATTCATTCAAATGTTTATTACTGATTGACTGAAGGAACAGAGCAAAATTTCTATACAAGAACATCATGATGCTCCTATCTTACCTATTTCCTCTATTACACCTGGCTATTTAAAAAGTGTAATTTCCGCCAGTCCTGCTCTTCCCTCCGACACATCGTCTATAGTCAGCCGAAAGTATCTGAGTTTCTTTCCCAGACGTACCGGTTTAAAATCCCAACCCGTACATTCACGCTTATACAGAAGTTCCCACGAAGCCCCGTCTTCCGAGACCTCTACCCGATGCTTATATGAAGAACTGTCTTTCTGGAAACGGATGCGGCTGGCGATGATATCCGTCGGCTCTGTTAGTGTCAGTGTGATGACCTGCGGAAAAGTATCCTCGCCGGCAATCCACCAACTGAAATCATCACTGTCGGTCAGGTTCGATTCCGGATAACCGTCTTGGGTGGAGGAAACCTTAACCGATTCAATTTCCGCTACCGGCCTTTCCAATATCTGTTTGTCCCAACGGGTCGGCTTGACAACTACACCATCTTCCTCATTGCCGGTAAAAGGACGATGGTAACCGTCCGGCAGGTATTCTCCTTCAAAACGACGGGTAGTAATCTCCGTTTTACCGCTCTGCAGTCCCTCCGATGTAGCCGTCAGGGTAATCCGTCCAGCCTTCTTGGTAGTGCGGACAAAAGCAAATCCAACGCCCCCTTCTACGCGCTGCGGGTTGATGCCGATCCGGCGGATACCGTCACCTATCAATGTACCCTCACCAGTAACAGTAATACGAATCTCCGCATCTGAAGTGTTTACTCTTGTACCGTTTTCATCGCAGATGATGAAATAGACCGGAATCATATCGCTACCGTCTGCAACCGGAATGACAGGATGATCGGAAACAACCACTTCCACATGATGAGGTGCACCCGGAGTACGGACCGTATGAGTGGTAACTACTTTCCCGTCCACCACGCCTTCTGCTTTCAGTTCTCCGCTTTCATAGCCACCGGCATTGAAGAGATAGAGCGGACTTCCGCCCTTTTCGATGATGGCTCCATAAGTATCCTTCTGCGCTTCCCGTGTCTGCTGTCCAATCAGTTTCCCATTCCGGTAAAGACGGACTTCATCGCAATTAGAAAAGACCGGTATATCGGTTGTCGATGAGATGTATTTCTCCGAGGAGTTGAAAGAAGCGATATGTACCATCGGCCCCTCATAAAGTCCCGGTTGAGAGACTTCTTTCGGACGCATGCTCTGCATCATGTAGTAGCTGAACTTCGGATAACGGTTCACATCGACCACACCACAGAACATCGTATACTCTTCCGCCCCCCGGTTATAGTCGTTGTAACTCCACAAGAAATGACCGCCCATACGCGGATTGGCATCCAGCATGCACCAGTCGAAATAGCCTTTCCCTATCAGCTGCTGGAAACGTCCGCGGCATTGCTTCATCTGCTCCTCTTCATTCTCATCCAGGCGTACACGCGGTTTTTCACCTACTCCGTCACCCCATTCACGCGTAAGGAGCGGCTTGACAGCAATCTGGTCGTCCAGGTAATTACTCATCACATTCCCGTCCTTCGGGAAACGGCCCACCTGTTTATAGAAAACGTCATAGTAAGGTTCCGTCTCTTCATGGCTGAAATAGTCGGCAGATGTATACATCTGATTGCCGGGATACTCTTCATGGGCAATCCGATAAATGGCTTTGACCACCTCCAACGGATAATGCGTCTCATTCAGCGCAGTCTCCCAAAGGACTATGGACGGATGGTTACGGTCGCGACGAATCATCTGTCTGGCCACCTGGCAAAGCCGTTCGGTAAATACCGGATCCTCGTTGAAATATTGCCATCCGGGAATACATTCAACCACCAGCAGTCCATACCTGTCGCAAGCTGCAAGAAAAGCCGGGTCCTGGGGATAATGGGCGGCACGCACGGCATTATAACCACCCCGTTTCATGTCGATCACATCACGTTCCTGCATGGAATTGGAAGCCGCATCCCCTACATACGGGAACGACTGATGGCGGTTGGCCCCGACCAGGTAAAGATGTTCACCGTTGATAAAGAAACCTTTGTCGCGGTCGTATCGGATGGTACGGATACCTATTGTTTCCGTACGGGAGTCGACCGTCTTACCGTCCACCTTCACCTGACACTCCAGTTCATAAAGGTGCGGATGATAGGGATGCCAAAGAAGTGGCTTACTGACAGTCAGGGTCTGCTCCAGACAACAGTCGTCTCCACCTTCCAGTGAGAACGGATTCTCCTGTTCTGCCACCACCTTTCCTTCCTCATCCCTCAGCACGGACTGCAACACCCCATTGCGGCATTCCCCATGACCGTTCTTCAGGCTGGTACGGACTGCCACCAAAGCTTCTTCCTTCTCCACTTTCGGGTAAGTGATGAAAAGTCCACCGCCCGCCACTTCATCCGCCTCCAGTTCGTCGGAGATATGTAGCTTGTCGGTGACAACCATCTTCACATCCCTGTAGATTCCACTGTAATAATAAAAATCCAGACGATCCTGGGGCTTTCCCGGAGGAGTCAGCGAATCGTATGCGGCAGACACACGCAGAGCCAGGAGGTTGTCATCGTTCCAGTTGACATAATCAGAGATATCCGATGTGAAACCAACATACCCTCCCTTGTGTTCTGTCACCTTATGACCATTGACAAACAGTTCACAAGCATTCATCACTCCCTCGAACGACACGGCGATACGTTTACCCGCATAATTCTCCGGAAGTTTGAAATACCGACGATACCAGCCGATACCGTCGTAGATAACATCCCCACCGCAATGTTTCTTTTCCAGTTGCATGATATGAGGAATGGTTGCAGGTATCCATCGGGAATCATCCAGACCGACATCTTCACCGTGTGCAACATCCCCACGATAGAAAGCCCAGTCCGTATTCATATCCAATGTGATACGGGCATTTTCTTTTCTTGCACAGGCAGTACCTATCAACACCAGAAGCAATACCCATATACTGTTCATCTTGGTAAATCCATTCATATACAATAACTCCATTTTATTTATACGGTGATTGATCTTTATTAAACTTCTCCATTTGTCCGGATTCCTATTCCTTCATTTCTGCAGCATCCCGATAAGGGGCTATTTCCATGGACTTTATCACGGCTCCGTTGACCGTCTGGCGCAAGCCCAGAACCAGGACATTCTTCTTGTCCTTACCGAAATTCAACCAGCATTCGGGCAGATAGAATTCCCGCTGCGGACCGGCTTCCCAATGGCGGCCGATGTTGTGGCCATTCAACCACATGAACCCGTTGCCGGAAGCGTTAATCCTCATCAGCCAGGGAATCCAGACAGAGGGGTTCTGAGAAGGTAAGGTAAACTCGATACGATACCAGGTCAGCAGCCCGTCCTGTTCTGCCACCGGCTGTATCCCGTTTCCCTTCCGGGGAATCTCCGAACGGATGTCAAGCGGAACCACCGACCAGTCCCCATCGTCGAATCGGGGCAGAATCCAGCCTTCTGTCACACCAGCCGCATCAGCAGCATATTCCCATTCAAGCGGATGCGACAAAGCTGTCTCCGAAACGGAAAGCCCGGCTTCACGGATTCCGGAAAGTTCCTCCATCGGTACATATCCGTGGGCATGGCCCAAATTTTCATAGACAACCAAAATCTCATTCTCCCCTTCCTGTAAGGTGCCGGAAACATCGAACCGGTTGTCATACTCATCCGGACGTATACGATCAAAACAGTTCCGTGTGGTCCATGTCTGTGCATCAGCTTTGTCAGGGAAAAGACGGACGACATTCTTCCCGTTCACCTGTACAGATACAATATCTCGTGTAAACATATTGAACAGCAGATACTTCTCATTTTCCACCTGTTGTCTGCTCAAGTTCACTTTGGCCCGGAACAGGCTATACCGGAAATCATTAATGCCTAAATCAGGCAAAGAGACCAAACGAGATAAAGGAATCCATTGTGCTTTCTCTGTCGAATCTTCCCTCCTTTTCACCGAGGCGATGCGCACCGGGGCAGGTAAACGAGAAGGACGTTCTATGGCAGATTGTTTTTTAGGCCACCACACACCTTTCTCCGGATTCTTTTTTACAGGTATTACCAACACCTTCGTATCCAAAGGACCCAACTCATAGGTTACCTGTATCGGTGACACAGCCAAAGAATCCCCCTTTTGGGATTCGTCTACTTGCATCAATACTTTATTCCCATTCTGATCGATATTATACATCGCCTGCCGAGGCGACTGTATCTTTCCCGGCAATAAAGTTGCCTTCCCTTTACAGAGTTTACCCGTATCCGTGTTATGCAGAAAGACAAACAAAGTACCATCTTTCGCCATCCTAACTCCTCCGAATACAGATTCTGGAACTCCTTCTATCTTACAAGGTCCTCCCGTAGATCTTACCAACTGCGATTCATACTTATGAAGGAATTCTCCCAATCCTTTTGCTGCCAAATATTTATCACCCACAGCACCACTTTCATGGATAGCGGCATTGTAATCATACGAAGTAGTCATCCCGCGGGCTCCCCAACCGGAAAAATGGGTACCTCCGGCAAACATGTAATAGTTTATCCCCGTACATCCGCCCAACATGCTCATCAGACCAATGGCCTTGAAATGACGGGCATCCGAATAATGCTCTTCACTCAGCGTACCAGTCACCAGAGAAAACCACCCCCCCTGCAGTTCTGTCACAAAGCCGGGAGCGTCAGGCTGACTACTCTTCAGAGAGACCATCCGGTGGGCACAACTCGGTGCATCCGACTGGCCGACATAATAATTGTCACAATCGAACACCTGAGAAAGTTCCTTATCGCTGCTTCCACGACATTCTCCAGTCAGACAAGTAAAGACTGGAATATCGAACCCGTTCCGACGCACGGAACGGTAGAGTTCCTTCAAAAAATAAGACTTGTTCTCACACCCATGGGCATTGTATTCATTCTCTATTTGGATAAGGATGATACCTTTCCCGCCTTTCGGCTTTCTGGTAAGCTGTTCATCGGCCAATGCCTTGCAGACAGCATCGAACCAATGGACACACCAACGTACGTGGGTAGGATCCGCACTGCGCAACCAAAGCCCCTGATAGCCCTGAGGACGGAATTTAGCCAACCAACGGGGATATGCTCCTCCCGAGAATTCCGCACAGATGAATGGTCCCGGACGAACTATCGTATAAAAGCCAAATTCATCCTGTGCCATCTTCAACCATCTCTTTATATCAGAAAAGTCAAACTTTGTCGTATCTGATAATCCCGCAGGCATTTCCCGTTCATGCCAGTTCCATGGAACATAAGTCTCTACCGTATTAAAGCCGGCCTCCTTTATCTTCTGGAAACGGTCACGCCACAATTCTTCGGGACAACGGAAATAGTGAAAAGCGGCACTATAGATGAATACATCCTTACCGTCAATGGTCATACAAGAACCGTCATAACGAATACGGTCTGGATTTGAAAACTCTTTTGCCGGTATCGTCTCTACCGCAAACAAACGGAAAACGGACGTTACAGCTATCATAAACAAAATTATCTTCTTCATCGATTTCATATAATAAAATGTCATAATCAAATATCACTCAGTATATGATTCCAATAGTAATTCAGGATATTTCTCCGATATTTTTAATACCAATTCGGCAAACAGTGTATTGGCCCACGCAAACCAACCTCTGGAAAAATCTGCAGGATTATCTTTATGAAAACTTTCATGAATAAATCCGGTATTCCCATCCGTATTGACCAATACACGCAGACATTCCGCTATCTCTTCCTTGTCTTCAGAAGTCAAAGCTTTCGAAATTATACTCATCGGCCAGATTTTATCTTTGCCACAATGTGGCCCACCGATTCCTTCAGCCACTGTTCCCTTAAAAAAATATGGATTATGCTTACTCCACACAAATTTGCGTGTATTCTGATAAACCGGATCATCTGCATTTACATATCCAAAATACGGAACAGAAAGCAGACTTGGATTATTCGCATCGTCCATCAGATTACATCCACCATATCCATCCACCTCATAAGCATAGATTTTACCAAAAACCGGATGATTCACTATTCCATATTTCTGTATAGCTTCATCAACTTCTTTTTTCAAACGTTCTGTCTGATTAAGTAAATTCTTTCCGTTACCGGTGGTTCTGATAATTTCAGAAAGCTGACGCATAGAGGCAACAATAAACATATTCGATGGAACCAAAAAGCCAAAAATTGTAGCATCATCCGATGGCCGGAAACAGGAAACGACCATGCCCACCGGATTAACCGGATTCCCGGTTCGGTTCACTAATGTACCGATAGCGTTTCCTGTATGACGCTCGAAAGAATAAGGACCCTCACTTTCTTTACGTTGCTGCTCCTGAAAGGTTTTCAGCACTAATGCCATGGCTTTTTCCCATTTAGCATTGAATACCGAATCGTCCCCTGTTGCCTTCCAATACTGATAAATCAAACGGATAGGATAACACAGAGAATCTATCTCCCATTTTCTCTCATGAACATCTTTACACATTCTCGTGCCATCAGATTGCCAACCATTACCTGTGGGACCATCATTGAAAGCATTTGCATAAGGGTCTAATAATATGCAGTCTAGTTGTCTGCTTATCAAGCCTTTTATCATTTCCTTCAAATCGTTATCCTTAGCTGCTAACGATAAATAATTCTGTACCTGTGCCGATGAGTCTCTCAACCACATAGCATTTATATCTCCGGTTATTACAAATGTATCAGGATGCCCATCCCTTATCCTAAATTTTACAGTCGTATCCAGTGTATTTGGAAAACAATTGATAAACAACCATCTCAATTTAGGATCAATAATTTTTTTAGCCACCTTATTAATTTCTTTTTCGACTAGCTTTGATGTAAAAAGTCTTTGTTCAAATGGTGGACGCCGTGAAACATATGTTGCATCGTTTTCAAAAATTATCTTATCAGACTTTACACATGCTGACAAAGCTACACATACAGTAAAAGGTGAAAAAAATAAATTAGCAAGTAATATTTTATATAAAACATGCATATCACCAGAAATTTAACAACAATAAGACTTCAATTATAAGTCTATGCATACTTCTACAAAGAGTACATAAAAAATACTCTTTATAGAAGTAAATGCACATGAGACTTACTCTAACCTTAAAACAACAATGATAAATGAAGAACTTAAAAATATAAACACACCCTTTTTACTAAGAGGCTCCTAAAAGAATTCCCATTTACAAATCTTATATTTCTTATCAGAATAATTCTTTACAATATATTTCCAATTAGTCTTTGAACCATTCGTTTTTAAAAGTAAAATATTAAATTTATTTTTCTTATAATCAAATGATTGACCATCATCTTCAATTAAACGGAATGTTGCTTCATTGGAAATACCATATCCTCTACATGTAATTTCAAAAACAGTATTTTTATTAATATATAACTCTGGTTTAGCTACCGGTATTACACTATTTTCTTTTACATATATAGGTAATTTAGAATATTCAGTTTCAATCTCATAATAGTCACCACCTACATATTTCTTTCCTGTATGAAAATCAAACCAATTACCTTTAGGAAAATATACTTTACGTTTATCGCCTTTATTATACAAAGGTGCAACCATCATATTTTCACCTATCATATATTGGTCATCTATACTCCAAACATTTTTATCTTCTACATAATCCATTACTAAAGGACGAAAAGGAGGAGTTCCTTTTTCATAATAGTCAAAAAATGCTGTATACAAATAGGGTATCAGACTCATACGTTGATTCAATAGCTTTCGTACAATATCCTCCATATTCTCTACATTGGGTAATTTTTCACCTTTATTATTTTTTTCTTTATCAGGCTGCCACCAAGAAGGCATGTCCAAATACCACATATTCAAAACAGCTTGTGGCGATAATAATACAAGCTGTAATCTATGAAATAATTCTTCAATAGAAGAAGATTCACGTAATTCTGGAGACCATAACAAACCACCAAAAGCAGCATTGTTTATCATTTGAATATATTGCTTGAAATCATACGTATCACTATATAACGTAGCGGGCACTGAGGACATAAATAATCCTGACGAACGGTAATCTTGAAATGTTCTAATATTATTCCTTTCAAAAAGTTCATTCATCATTTTTACATATAACGAACCGAATATTTGGTGCATCTGTTCACCATCCATTCCAGAAGGAAATTCAGACATATCAGGAAATCCCCAATTTCCTTCTCCTGAAGAAATATCTGAATTATCACATTCATCCATTTTAAATGAAGCAATGCCATCATCTACCAATATTTGATGATAATCTGTATATATTTTACGAGCATCTGCCAAAGAAAAATCAGGTACAAGACCACTCCAGACCAAGAAATTTCCAGAAAACGGTTTTAACGGCTTATAAATTGGAGAATTAGGGTGTACATAAGCATGTTCCCATAAATTTAATTTAAAACCCTTTAAACTCATATTCGAAATAAATTGTTTATAACTTGGGAAACGCTTTGTATCCCATACATAAGAACATGAATATGAATTAGTTTGCCATCTAGGCTCTAGTCCCAAAACATCACATGGTAGTTTTTTATCTCTAAAATATCCTGCTATATCTTCTACCTGATGCTGATTAAAGTCATATTTCGTCCGATATTTTATTCCTAATCCCCACAAAGGAGGTAAGCATCCACCGCCAGACAACAGATTATATCGCTCTACAACCTTACGCAAATCAGGTCCTGTTATAATGAAAATCTCAACACCTTTTGTATTAGGTACATCAATATACACATATTTTGTACTACTTTTTACAGTATACAAATCTTCAGCAGAGGTAATATTTTTATCATGATTGCTCTCCTTAATGGTTACTCCATTTTCTTTTAATTCATTTTCAGTACCACACAAAAAAGTTGTATACTTTAAGGTATTAACTAAAATACCATACCCCAACGTAGAAACATAAAAAGGCTGCGGCGCATGTGTATATCCCAAATTCTTTAATGGATGATCATTTACAATAGGTTTCTTCTTTAATCCACGCTGAGTAAAACTTCCCATTTGTAACCCAAATCCATATAACTGTTCACTCTCTTTCAAAGGAACATAAACTGAACATCCACGTTTATTTTGTTTAATAACAACCTCAGACAAATCAAAAGGTAATGTCTTTACAGCACTTTGCTGCATATTTTCAGACTTAGGCTTACAACCCAATAACTTAAAAGGTGTATACGGATCTACATCTCCTAAAGTCAAACTAATAACTCCGGGAGCAATCTCTTTAATACTCACTTCACTATGTACAACAGAAGATGCACTTATGAACAAAGTACTAAATTCCCATAATATTAATAACAATATTGAATTCCTCATTACGATCTTAAAATTAAAACTAATTTTATAAGTAGAGAAGCTTATCTATTTAGAATTCAATAAATAATACCTCTCTACTATAACCATTAAAAAAACAAATCAATAATTACTGTAATGGATCAAACGAACCGCCCCATTCATTATTTTGTTCCAATTTCGAATTACGATCCAAATCTTCCTTTTTAATAGGATAGAACCAATGGTTCAAATCAAGATTAAACCTATAAATACTTTTATCACCATCCACACAATCTATATACTCAAAATAGAATAATTTACGTACTTCAGGATCCATCATATCCTTGTTCCAATCAAATTGTCCCTTCTGAATAATCGAATAATCATCTATTACCGGATATAAAGTGGAACGATATTGAAGATTATTCAAAAGATCAAAACGTTTCCAACGTCGTAAATCATTCCAACGTTTCCCTTCATATGCAAATTCAATGAAACGTTCGTTTACATAAGCCTCTCGAATCTCATCCTGACTGGTAGCCGTTATGCCATACCTTCCGTCTGTAGACTGAATTCCGGCACGTTTACGAATATCATACAAAACTTGTAATGCTTCAGTTTTTTTATCTAGTTCATTTGCACATTCTCCGTAATTCATCAATACTTCAGCAAAACGTATTTCTATCCAATCTGTCTCAGCATTATAGATTTCTGTAACAGCTAAATCATCTAAACCTTTCTTTTGGAAAAAATTCGCACCAGATGGCATTGTTCTAGATATTTCATCCAGTACCAAAGAAACATTTAAATCACCATCTTTCCTCCAGGCATTCCAAAACTTCATATTATTCTTCAGATGATCAGGACAATAATATTCCATCCCTGGGCAAAAGATAGTAGCGTGGAAACGAGGGTCTCTATTAACATAAAAATCTGATAAAAATTGCTTATTATAAGTCCTATCATTTTTTAGCCGGTTTAAATCAACCTCCAATGGTGTACCATCTAACTTTGGATATGCCATTATTAAAGAAAAAATAGCTTGATTACAACTCGCCATACCCATAGTCAATGGTTCAGGACGTATAGCATTTTGATCAAATGCATGATCCGGATAATAAAACTGGTTTACCATAATCACTTCTTTATTCTGCTCATCATACCAAATATCAGCAAAATTACCTTCATAAAGTCCTTTACCTACACTTTTCAGAAAATTGATAGCTGCTTTATTGGCATCATATGCATCCTGCCAGCGCTGTTGATCATTGTTGGGATTAAACAGTGGACTGGCATATTGTAGCAATACACGGCCTTTAAAAGCCATAGCACAGCCTTTATCGATACGACCATAGTTTTCATTTTCCCATTTGTCAGGCAAACTGGCTATTGCCTCATCCAAATCCGCTAATATCTGTTTCACACACTCTGAAGTAGAACTTCTTGGAACCAACAATGAATTTAAATCTGAAACATCCTGCGGCTGTAAAATCATTGGAACTCCTCCCAAGGAGAATACTTTACCCCAATAATCCCATGCGCGCCAAAACAATGCTTGTCCTCTTAATTGCTTCTTTTCATCTTCATTCAGTACAGTTACACTCTCAAGATTAGCTAAAAAATAATTTATCTTATCAATATTCTTATAATCCAATCCCTGAGCACAATTATCCACTGTTATTTCACCACGCACATATTGACTCATATCAGTAGGTCCATTCATACCTTCATCCGTATTATTGGCAGAAATAGGCCAACCTGGCATCATACTTCCATAAATATCAGTCAAAAAAGCATTGACCATATCTGGATTCTCCCATACTCCATCTGGTGTTATAGCACTGGTATTTTCATAATCCAAACTGCAACTCCCCAATAATAAACTACAAAATAAACCAACAATTATATTTTTCTTTTTCATAGCTGATTTGTACTTAAAATTTCACATCAATACCAAAGTTGAACGAACGCATAATCGGATAATCATTTCCTCCTCCCAATTCAGGATCATAATATTTAAAACTACTCCAACAGAACAAATTGGTTCCAGAAATAAATAAACGGACATTATCAAAGATTTTATTATAGAACTGATTCTTCGGCAAATCATAACTTAATGTAATGTATTTCAAGCGCATAAAATTCGCTTTCTTAAACCAGAACTGACTATCCTTATCCCGATAAGTACTCGGCACATTGGCACTAACCATACGAGGCAAAGACGCATCAGGATTATCAGGTGTCCAACTGTCATCATACCAACCGGCATACATTCGGTTCCATTCTACATTACCGGCAATGCTCCGGTATGACTTGTACAATCCCAACTCACCGGCAAACATCATATCCAGACTTAAACCTTTCCAACTACCTCCCAAATTCAAGCCATAAACTACCGGAAAATTTTTGTCACGCAGCACCACACGATCCCAATCATCAATCACACCATCGGGTACTCCATTCGGTCCAGTATGATCTTTATAAACAATGTCACCTAGTTGAGGTTTCATTCCATTAAAAGTATAATTAGGGTTTGCCGCATTGAAGTCATCCAATTCTTCTTGTGTCCGGATAATCCGGTCGAAATCATATCCAACAATACGGGAAGTAGAAGTTCCAATCGGAATATCAATCCATTGGGCATTCTCAGCGTAATCTTTATACTTGATTTCATTCCATCCATACGACAGCGTCAAGTTCCCATGATAAGTAAAATCTTTACTACTACCTTGATATCCCAATTCCAAATCAATACCTTGAGCATTCATTTTTCCATAATTTTCGGCAGGCATATCACGACTGTATGTAGTAGGCAAAGTGGCCTGACGGTTATCCAAAATGTCATACGATTTACGGAACCAGTAATCAAATGTAAAATGCCAGTTTTTAAAGAAATTCATATCTATACCTACATCATAACTCAATGCTTTTTCCCATGTCAAATTCGGATTTACGACCTTACCGTATGTCAATCCTGTATTTTTCGAAGGATCTTTTCCAAAATAAGCATTTTTAGTATCCGAATTTGATAAATAAGACTCCATCCATTGCCATCCACCCACAGAATCATCACCTGTCAAACCAACGGAACCACGAATTTTCATAAATTGAATCCACTTCTTATTAAAAAAGTTCTCTTCAGAAAGCACCCAAGCAGCAGAACCAGCAGGAAAAAATCCCCAACGCTGAGAAGGAGCAAAATTCATAGAACCATCCTCGCGAAAAGAAAACGACAACAAATATTTGTCCGCATACGAATAATTGAATTGTCCCACATACGACATACGTCCGTTTCGACTAGCGACATCTCCTCCACCATATGTATCAACACGGCTATCGCTAGCAGCCCAAAACTGGTCATATAAATATACCGGAAACGTCTCACGACCTCCATAAACTTGAGATTTGTATTCCTCATACCATTCTGTCAATAAAACAGCATCTAACCTATGTACTTCATTAAATGTATTCGAGTAGTTTAAATAAAAGTTTAATTGTTGTTCATCCCCCCAATCAGAGCTTTTCTCAATATAGTCTTTACTTAACCATGAAGATTTTTTTACTCCAACAATATCTTCATCTTTTATTGATATTATACGGCCATTAGCTCCACTTTTTTTAGGTACATAAATATCATAATTTTTATAAAATCCTTCTTTAGCATTGTGTATCCAACTCTTACTATATTGAACACTCATACTCATCCCTTTAAAAAAAGGAAATTTATATGTCATTTTAAATACAGCAGTTGGCTTTAAATAGGTTTCATGATGATATCCTCCATCATTTCGTGCTCTTGCGGCAGGATTTAATGGTCCATTTGTATCTAATACTTTTCCTGATTCTGAGAACACTGGAATTTCTGGTTGAGATATCCTCAATGCAGAATATATGCCATTAGGCCATCCATTATCTTCATGTCCATCACTTGCAGTTCTACCTATTTTATTATTATTTAATGAGAATCCAACATATGCCTCTAAATACTTTGTCACATCTGCACTTACATTCATACGGAAATTATATTTATCATATGTCATGGGCTCCAGAAAACCTTGCTGTTTTACATATGATGCAGCTCCAAAATATCGTATTTTATCACTTCCTCCAGAAACACTTATGTTATGACTTTGGGTTGTTGGATTCTGCCAGACCGATTCTAATAGATCATAACCATATCCACCATTGATAGAAGCTATATGATCAATCTCTTCCTGAGTCCATTTTTGAGCAGGAGTTGTACATACTCTATTATACAACAAAGCTGTTTGCACTCCATCTGTCAAATCCTGATTACCCGTACGGGAATCAATACTAAAACCATATGAATAATTAATAGTAGGTTTACCTTCTTTTCCTTTTTTAGTTGTTACAATAATAACACCACCAGAAGAACGGGAGCCATAAATTGCTGCTGATGCAGCATCCTTCAATACTGAAATACTTTCTATTTCATTAGAACTTAAATTATTAAAATCTGTCGCATCACGTACTACCCCATCAATAACGTATGTGACCGGTTGTGGATTATATTTCTTTTCTTTCCAAGAAGAAGTTGTACGAATTGATATTTCAGGATTATTACCAGGAATACCACTTGAGGTTCCAATATTAACACCAGCCATTTTTCCGGCTAACAGATTTCCGGCAGAAGTAGTTGGTATTGTATTCAAATTTTCCCCCACTTTCATACTTGCCACAGCCCCCGTTAAAGATGCTTTCTTTTGCGACAAATAGCCTACAACTACCACTTCCTCCAAAGCCTTCGAATCTTCTCTCAATACTATAGATAAAATCTTTTGCTTGCCTACTTTCACTTCCTGATCAGCATAACCGATGTACGAAACCTGAAGTATAGCCCCTTCCGGTACGTCCAAAGAAAAGTTACCATCTATGTCCGTAATTGTTCCATTCGCCGTTCCTTTTACCACGACATTCGCACCGATAATAGGTTCACCTGTAGCATCCAGAATCGTACCTTTAACCATTTGGGATTTCTTTCCAGACTGCGTATCAACCTGTTTCCGGATGATAATATGCCCATTACTGTAAGTTGCTACGCAATCTGTTCCGTCCAACAATTTCACCAGTACTTCCTGAACCGTACCCTTTTCAGGCATATTCCGGATAACACGCGAGTCATCAATGTCCTGAGATTTGTAATCGATAAAAAGCTTCGTCTGCTTCTCGATCTGTTTAAATACACTTTTCAACGGAATGTTGCTTCCTGTCAGACGGACAGACTGTTGTTGGGCGTAGGCAAAGAGGCTGCATGTAGATAATGCGGTGATACACAACAGCCGAGAAATTTTTTTTCTACTTTCTTCTAGCATCAGATTTGTTAATTTCATATATTTGTAAGTTGAAATTTAAGTGTTTAAAAATAGTTTTGTTTCAAGGTCCTATACGAACAAAATTAAAATACTTGGTTTCAAACACCGGGAAGGGGAGTTGGCGCTGTTCTTTCCGGTTTTCTTTTTCTGATAATTCCTCCTTCTTCTACTTATTTGACAATGATACTTTTTCCCTTGATTATATATTGTATACCTATTAACTGATGCAGTATTTCCATGACATCTTCAATCTTTTCATCAGGTCCGAACTTGACGTTATACAAATCTGTTCCATAACGGGTAGCATTGTATTGGAAAGTGACTCCATACTTCTTTTCAAGAGTAAGAATCATCTGTTCGAAGGTGACATCCTCAAAAATCAGATACCCCTTGCGTGCCATCCTGAACAACGATAAATCTACCCGGTTCATCCGCACACTCTTGTCTGTATGTGAAAATACCAGCTGTTCACTCGGCTGTAGCACATAAGACTCCTCTGCCCCTTCTTTCAGACTGACCTTCACACTTCCTTCTTCCAGTGTAGCCATGGTATAATCTTCCCCGGCGTAGGACTTTACGGTAAATACTGTACCTAAAGCCTGTACATCCAGTCCTGAAGTCTTTACGATAAAAGGTTTCTCCTTATTTTTGGATACTTGGAATGAAGCTTCACCGGTCAGATACACCGTACGTGAATCCAACTGCTTGAAATCCGACGGATATAAGAGGGTAGATCCGGTATTCACCCAGACACGCGAACTGTCAGGCAATACAAGCTCACAAGTTTTGCCATACGGAACAAACATTTCACACATTTCGGTCGACTGCCGAAGAGTCAATTCTCTGGTTGTCCAATAAGTTCCACCTGCTGTCATCACAAAAATTGCGATAGCAGCCGCATATCTCATCCACCTCATCCGGATTCGTTTCCCACGATAGAACGACAGTCCCATCCGTTCCTGCAGACGGTTCCATTCATTCCACGTGTCCGAAGATATTTCCCCGGCCGATTCATCCCAATACTGATGCAACGCGTCTTCCTTTTCTGCTTGATTCTGCTGCGCACGTAACCATTTCCCGAACACAGCCCTTCCCGCCCGGGTGAAATGCTTTCCAACATACAGTTGGAACATTCTTTTGATTGATTCGTGTGTTTCCATTTTACCTGCTTTTATACATAAGTAGGTTTAAACCGGAAACACACACAAGTCAATCAAGAAAAAAATACATTAATTTTAATTTTTCTTTCGATCAATAGATAAATGAAAGAAAACATATTGATAAACAATGGCTACCTGTCAACCTACTTCAGTACATTACAGCGAAATTCTCTGTTTGGAAAGAATATTATTTACTTTTCATACAAAAGGCATATACATTTCCTCCAAAATCAGAAACAAATAGTGTATTTCCAGAAAAAGAAACCGAACTGAATATCGGGGAGCCTAAATGATATTTTGCTGTTATGTTTCCCTCATTTTTATCTATAGCATAAAGATAACCGTCCGAAGCTCCTACAAAAACAGTATTTCCAACTATTATAGGACTCGTTTCTATTGTCTGGGAGTCAGGACGTGTATATGATGATGTATAAATCAAGGCTTTTCCTACAGGACAATGCCATTTCTCATTCAATGTACTTCTGTCAAGAGCAACCAAACCATCCCTTGATGTACCAAAAATTATTTCATTTTCTGAAATGACAGGCGTGGAGGTTGCATCTACACTATAAGGTAAATCTTTCCGAACAATAATATCGCCTTTTTTTGCATCCATTATGAAAAACGCTTTATCTGATATCAGATAAAGGAGTCCGTCCTTTATTGCTGGAGATGAGGCTCTGAATCCAAGACCATCCTGCGATTTGCTCCATAACATTTTTCCTGTTTTTACATCATTCCCGTAAAGTGCCCCCCATTGTGTAGAACCTATAATCATTTCATCGGAAACTGATAATGTAGCCGTTGAACCTTGGTTTTGTCCCCAGTCACGATTCTGCCATAAAATCTCACCCGTAGAAGCATCTATGGCTTGCAGGTATTTACCTGTACCAGCATAAAGAATTCCATCTTTTGTAGCCAATCCTTCTGTCAATGAAGGTAAAACACCCATTCCAATATCCTTTTTCCAACACAATGAACCGTTGTTACAGTCTATGGCATAAATAATACCATAAATATCTTGTGCAAAAACTTTGTCCTTATCTATCGCTATCGTATTCTTTATTGAACCTTCCACATGATATTTCCATACAATCTTTCCCGTTTTAGCTTCTAAAGCATAGATAGCAGCACGGCCTCTGTTATCATCATCAACAGATGCAATATAGACCATTCCGTTATATACAATAGGAGAAGTCATGAAGATATTCCCCCCTACATTTGTAGTCCATGCAAGACTGAGCAATGAATCAAGCGGACAAGAAATGATTCCACCTATATGCTCAGAATTGGCCAAAAGGTTAGTCCAGTTTTCTCCCGGTTCTACCAACACTTCTCCCGGCGAATATTCAAACTTCTTTTCTTCTACACGCTTTTCACCATTTGAGAACTCAGCGGTAACAAACAGTTTAAGCTCCTTATTATGATATTTGCCATCAAGTGAAAGTTCAGCACCCCATGTCCAATCTGTTTTAGGGCTAAGTTTCTTGTCCTTTATTATAACTTGTTCGCCATACATACAGGTATATGTTACCTGTTTTGTCAAAGCATCCGAAGAATATACATTTACATTTATTGTATTTGATGCGGTCTTTCCTGATGGCGAAGATATACAAAGCTGATTATCTATATATGCATAACGCATTTCGGATACGAAATCACCTTTTCTATCCACACGCATTACTCTATATGAAGACGTAGAATGATCAATGCCGCCTTTGTCTATTGTACTGGAACAAACGGTATATACATCTCCCTGTTTCTTTATATGGTTTATATGCCAGTGACCATAAATCCATGCCTTCAAATTATATTCATTAAGATTTATCGATTCAGATTTTCCACTATAGATAAACTTATCTCCTTCTGTGAGAATGTCATGATTGAATACATAAACAGGAGTTCCCGGTTTCACATGTTCAAGATCATTTTTCATCCATCTACAGACATCGTCTTTGGTATATCCCGGCCAATAATCTCCTCCCGCCATTGGTGTAACAATATAATGTACATTGTCTACATCGAAAGAATAATAAACCGGTCCATAAATATTTTCAAACAAATCCTCTCCATATTTTCCTTTTACCAGATCATGATTCCCGATGCAATAATAAACCGGAACATCCATGTTCCTTGTATTTACCAGTTTTATATGAGACTTCAAACCATTCTCATAACAGATATCACCGGTATGTACTATGAACGCAACCTTTTCATTTACAGAATACCGATGAAGATTTTCCGCCCAATTCTCATTACCTTGCACTTGGGAGATTTCAGTATCAGTTATTTGAATAAACCTATGACTCCCCTTGTTGTCTATACCAACAGTATATGGAACAATGCCAAAATCATAACTTACCGTAGAATCATCAATCTTACGATAATGATTGCATACGGCTTTATATCCCGAAGGTACCGTTATAAAAATGAATCTCTCCTTTTCGTGTCCCGGCAAAACAAACTTTCCATCAGATTCCGTTTCTACAACATTCAATCCATCCGAAACTTTAATACCCTTCAGAAGTTTTTCTCCGGAATCATAAATACCATTATCATTTTCGTCAACAAAAACCTTTCCGGAATATTGAGCATATCCCGATAAAGCAAACACAGAAATAATAAATATTGATATAATTTCTCTCATAATAAAAACATTGCATAAATTTTCCCTACAAATGCATCCTACACTGATGTAACATATTTTCCTTTTACATTCGGTCTTATTTTTTTAAAGAATCATCTATTCGATGACATACCAAGTATACCCGTTTGCCGGAATAGTCACTTCCACCTGCACCGAATAATCTCTTCCCAACCTATATTCCACACTGCTGCCTTCCTGTTCCCGGATTCGGGCAGTTTCCGTCAGACCGGTATAATAGAGTGGAAGGTCTATCTTACGTGTAATAGCCTCATCTGTCGGGTTAAAGAATAAGGCGAATCCTTTTTCTTTCCCCTGCGGATTGACATGCATAATACCATCCCAGTCCTGTGCATCAGGCTTACGGAGGTGGATAATATCACTGTTCAGGACATTCCGATACTTCTTATACCAGCGTATAATATCCGTCACAACTGCTTTTGTCTCAGGTGTATCATACAGACGGGGTCCCCGATAACAAGCCTGGATTCCTGCCCCGTAATTCTGTACCATCAGCATCTTGTATTCAAACAGGTGTTCGCTGAGCGGTTCCAATGTAGCTGCAGCCCCTCCCCCATGATATTCTACCAAAGGAACAAAACTCCAGAGTGAAGAAGGAATACGTTCCCATGTACAGTCATAGTTCAACTGACGGGTATGGATTAACTGACGGTCACGCGGCAATGACCAGTTTGTTTCCCGGTAACCGATACTGGTTTTCGTGGAACCGTTCAGGAAATAGAAGTCCGGCACATTCAGATAAATACCTTTCTCGCGCATCCAGTGATACAGTTCCGTAATCTTGTGGAACTGGTTCCATTGTGAATCCTGTAATCCTTTATGATGTGTATGCAAAGTGGAGGCACAGACATCGCCCGGATAAGAACCGTCGTGTTCAAAACAGGTCATGCCGGTCTTCTCAAAGAAAATTCTGATTTTACTGAAATATTCATATCCCCAGTCACTGCACAGACAAGGCGAACTGCCAAACCTCATACCTCCCCGCTTACTGGTCTTCGGATTGATGACATCCACTTCTTCACTAATCCAGCGGCTGGCCAGAAGCGAATAACAGCCCATCTCGATACCTTTGCTACGGGCATACTCTACCAGTCCCTTGAATTTGGCAATATTCGCTTCGGATATATCTTCGGCATTCGCACCGGAACCGAAACTGAGGATAATCATCTCATAACCGGTCTCGGCACATTGGTCGACTGCTCTTCTGACCGTCTCCGGGTCACTGGAAGTAAGGTGCATGAATATAGGATTTTCTGTCAGCCAAGGGGCCACAGCACGATAGAACCTTCGGGTGAACAACCCCTTACGTTCACGGTCATCGCTATCGAAAGGCATTTCATAAACGTTGAAAGTGCAGAAGGTCTCTCCGGCTTGCAGAAGCTGGTCCGGCCCCATCTCCGGAGAAACATCCAATATGCAGCGGGTTTCCATCGGATAATTCCGCTGCGAAGTGTATTCCGGGTCCATTACCCATTTCTCGGTAATGTCCGTTTCACGTTCCGTAAAGGTACCTTTACAGGCATAGTCACTTTCAATGTGGATATTAGGAAGACGAAACAGGTCCGGATTACCGTCACCCGGCGATTCCGGCTCGGCAAAAGCCAGGTATTCCAGCTTGAAAGCATCAATATTCAAGGGAACGGACGACTGATTCTCCACTTCCATCCGTTTCCGGATAACCGGAATCTCGTCATAGACAGCGAAACAGAGCTTCACCACCACATCCTTCAACTCCTTATCTCCCCGAAGCGTAAAGACCAGTTCCTTTCCTGTAGCCGATTTTTTGTTCAGTGCCCAGCGGTTACGTGCCCAAGGAAGTGTTTCCCCCACTGACCTGATTTCGAAATCCTCTACCAGAAACGATTCCGGTATTGTGGTCATCTTATCTATCCATTCTTCTTTCAGATAAGCTCTTTCGGGTTGTCCTGCCAAACCACCGATACTCCACTTCTTTCCGTCAATCTGTAAAAAACCCTCGCCACTGACTGCACGTATCATGCTTTCGCCCGTCATCCGGTTCGTCAGATGTGTGGTAGCCAAATTCGGAAAGATACGGAATGTCCTGGCCACCATACCATTGGCAATCACAATACTCTTCCCGTCCGGCGAACGGTAAATCCCCGCCTCCGACTTTTCCGGAGTCAACAGCCAGTCGAACGGTGTCCGGTCCGAAAGCCGGGACTCCCACACAGGCAGTTTCCCTATCTGCTGCTCCAACCGTGCAATGACCGTTTCACTTTGCCTGGGTCCTTCCCCGACTGACTGGACATCCACCATCTCCGGCATCTTCCCCTGATAACCGATGACCGGAGATACCAATAACACCTGATCACCGCTCGCCCCGTCGGCCGTCGGGTCGACAACCATTTCCAGCATCCGTATATCCTTCAAGGATACATCGATTTGCTTCGGAGCGTCCCCCTGCCGGATGACACCGCTGCTATAGATTTCCTTACCATCTGCCTTCAGAATCACCTCGACAGAACCTTCCCCGATGTTACCGTCGGTTCCGGTCAATCCTAGGAACCGTTTACCTTCGCCTTCTTTGCGGAAAAGCAGCTTGGTCCCGTCCACCAAAGGCTAGACCAATAAAGAAGCATCATCATTCCCGATATCTGTGGAAAATATACTCACTTGCGTCTGGAACCGTTCCGCTTCTCCATCCAACCTGATTTTAGCCACTGACGGAGCATGTAACTTGATGGTATCATCCTCGGTAATGACCGTACCATATTCCTGCCAGACTTTGGAAAAGTCCAGATTCTTTAACGAAATTTTCTCTTGAGCCTCACTCCCCATACTACAGGCCAGAAGACAAATAAGAATGACTGCTTTTTTCATATTTTGTGTATTACACCTTTATAGATTTAAGTACTTGTACCTGTAAGTAGGTTTAAAAGGTATGCACACACAAAACAAACAACGTTTTTCTGGAAAAAATTATAAACTATCGGATAGTCAACAACAGCCAGAGATAAATGACTTTACGAAGAATGGCCAATGCTGCTGTCAGGTGATTTTCTACTGTTCGTTTGCTGATTCCCAAACGGTCGGCGATTTCCTGATTGGAAAGTCCCTCTTCACGACTCATCCGATAGACCTGCTGGCGTTGGGGAGACATCTGCCGGACTGCATTCTGAATCATGGCCTGAAGTTCACGGGCGAACAACTGTTCTTCTTCCGACTTAGCCTCTGACGTATTTTCCAGATACTCTTTTACATATTGCTCGGTCACTTCCAGATGATCAAAATAATCATACACCTTATAACGGGCCATCTGATACAGATAAGCAGAAAGAGACCTGACTTCCGACAACCTTTTCCGGTTCTGCCAAATAGACAAGAACATCTCCTGCGCCATATCCCGGCTTAATTCCGGATCATGCGTCAAGCCCGTCAGGAAACAGACCAGTTTCGGCTGATATTGAAAAAACAGCTGTTCGAATGCGTGTATGTTTCCGGCTCCGATTTCTGCCAAAATATGTAACTCAGACTTCTCCATCAATGAAAAACCCACAAATCCATTAGTTAACAACCCGCAAAAGAAACAAAATTCTTAGAATAATGAAAATATAGCAAAGAAAAAAATAATGTAACTATATCAAAATTTCAATAGTTTTTTCAAATAGGTTATACCTAAAACTGTTTGTAAAATCTTAATTCTTTGCTCAATGCTTATTTAATATGGTTATCTACAAAATTTTAACACTCAAATCATAAATGCATCATGCAAAAACACTTATATACACCACTGATATTCAATCTGTTTACACTCTTATTCAAAGATATCCCATATAATTTATCCCAAAGAACAGCTAGAACTCCGCAGAATCATATATTAACATAACGGTTGTGCAAACCACCATTAGAATGCCGACATCGCCATCAGCAATGCCAAGAGATTACTTATAGAAATGCATTTTCCCCTTCCATCAAAGAAAAATCCCAATCCTGATTTGCCAGCCGCATTTATTCCTTTTTTCAGGAGAATTTTCCTTATGGCTTACGCCATGAAAATTCACCTGAAAAAGAATGCGGCGGCAAACGGATTAGAATTAAAGAAAAGATTACAGGGATTAACTGCGACCGACGTGACGCATAGCCGTAAATCAAAGGCGGCTATCCTTATATTCTATATATGGCCTCACAAATACTGTGAAAACCCACTTTCCAAAATAACAAAACATAGCCTGCCTATCAACTCCCAAAATAAGACAGGGATTTCAGCTCCCTCCGATCTGCATAGTCAGGTGGCTTAGCTATGTTTTTACTCCTACATCCAATTCTTTTTTCTTTTTTTCCTCTGTTCCCGTTCTTTCCTATCCTTCGTGTGACATTTGATGACACCTGATGATATCTAATGTCATCTATTTGTAAATCAATTGTTTACTCAATTTATCATCTTACATTTGGACTGTGAAACAAATCAAGTAGTCACTCAAAACAAAAGATTATGGCACAAGAAAACAGTCCAGACAAGGGAAAAAGGCAAGGCCGGACAAAGAAACCGGAAAAGCCTTATGTGGAACAAATTGACGAGCTTCTGCTGGTACATAACAAGAACGACCCCAAGGAGGGTTTGGGAGTGGTCAGCAAAGCAGACGAGAAAGGTAATTATCAGACGGTTGCACCGGAGGAGAAGAATGAGAACTCATTTCTGAAATTCGACAAGAATTCGAGTATCCTCGAAAATTTTATCAAGAACTTCTGGAGCCAGCTGAAGGAACCTACGCATTTCAGGCTTATCCGCATGACCTTCAACGATTACAGGCAGAACAAACAGGCTCTCAAGGACCTGGCCGAAGGCAAGAAAACAGACGCGGTAAAGGAGTTTCTAAAACGCTATGAAATCGTACCGAAAGCAAACAATCAGAAAAACAGTCAAACAAAAGAGGAGGAAACAACAATGGCAAAGAAACAGGAACAGACAACGCAGGCTCAGCCTGAACAGGTATCACAGGTGGAAGCTGCCGCACAGGGGCGCGAACAGCAGGAACCGCAACGCCAACAGACACCCACGTACCGCTATAACGAGAATATGATTAACTGGGAGGAACTGGGTAAGTTCGGCATATCCAAGGAAATGCTGGATCAGTCTGGACAGCTTGACAGCATGCTGAAAGGATACAAGACTAACAGAACTATGCCGCTGACACTCAACATTCCTGGGGTACTGACCGCAAAGCTTGATGCACGCCTTTCGTTCATATCCAACGGCGGGCAGGTCATGCTGGGCATCCACGGTATCAGAAAGGAACCTGAACTGGACCGTCCTTATTTCGGACATATCTTCACGGAAGAGGACAAGAAAAACCTGCGTGAAAGTGGAAACATGGGACGCGTGGCTGACCTTAACCTGCGTGGCAACACGACAGAGCCGTGTCTGATTTCCATCGACAAGAATACCAACGAACTGGTAGCCGTACGACAGGAGCATGTCTATATCCCGAATGAAATCAAAGGTGTGACTCTGACTCCGGATGAAATTCAGAAACTGAAAAACGGTGAACAGATATTCGTGGATGGCATGAAATCCAATCAAGGCAAGGAATTCAATGCCAATCTGCAATACAATGCGGAAAGAAGAGGCATCGAATTTATTTTCCCGAAAGACCAGGCTTTCAACCAGCAGACGCTTGGCGGTGTACCGCTTTCCCCCATGCAGCTCAAAGCGCTGAACGAAGGCCACACCATCCTTGTAGAGGATATGAAGCGAAAGAACGGCGAACTGTTTTCATCCTTCGTTACCATGGATAAGGTAACAGGTGGTCTTCAATATACGCGCCACAATCCGGAAACGGGAGAAATCTACATACCAAAGGAAATCTGTTCGGTACAGCTCACACCGGAGGACAAGGAAGCGTTACGCAAAGGGCAGCCCATCTATCTTGAGAACATGATCAACCGTAAAGGTGAGGAATTTTCGTCATTCGTCAAGCTGGACCTGGCAAGCGGAAGACCACAGTATTCCAGAACTCCGGACGGTTTCAACGAACGACAGGCACCAGCCATCCCGGCTGAGGTTTACGGACACCTGCTTTCGGCACAGGAAAGAGCAAACCTTCAGGACGGAAAGGCTATCCTCGTAACGGGTATGAAAGGTCCCAACGGCAAACCGTTCGATTCCTATCTGAAAGTAAACGCAAACACCGGACAGCTGCAATATTTCCAGGAAAATCCGGATGTGCGTCGTAATACTTCACAACGTGCTTCACAGACTGACAATACCCAACAGCAGGAACAGAAAAAGGGAGCAAAACAGGCTGTCTGACCTGAACGGGATTTAAATCATTCAAATCATCAACTACTAAAAAAAGGAAAGAACATGAACAAGAACAATCATCATATCTACAAGGCTGAACAAATCGACTGGGAGAAACTGGAATCGGTAGGTATCAGCAGATCGCAAATTGAAAAGGACGGAAACATGGACCTGCTCCTTCGGGGAGAGGAAACCAATGTCATGTCCATTAAAATCAAGACTCCTGTATTTTCACTGACCATGGACGCCACACTCAGTCTGATTGAAGACAAGAATGGAAATCCGGTCATCAGCGTAAACGGTATAAACCCTTCAGGTGAATAAATAAGAATCCATAATGTATCATCTCTCTTTCCATACGGTAAGTCCGTATGGAAAGATATAAAAACAGAATTTATCATGATTGCCATATTAACAGACAAACCAAGTGTAGGAAAAGAAATCGGAAGAATCATCGGTGCAACCAAAGTAAGAAACGGATATGTGGAAGGAAACGGCTACATGGTTACGTGGACCTTCGGGAACATGCTGTCACTGGCCATGCCGAAGGACTACGGAACCCAGAAGCTGGAACGGAATGACTTTCCTTTCATCCCGTCCGAATTTGAACTGATGGTACGGCATACACGCACCGAGAACGGATGGATACCGGAGATTGATGCCGTGCTCCAGCTTAAAGTAATCGAGAGGGTATTTCAGGCATGTGACACCATCATTGCGGCTACCGATGCAAGCCGTGACGGGGAAATGACATTCCGCTATGTCTATCAATACCTGAACTGTACACAGCCTTGCTTCCGTCTGTGGATTTCTTCTCTTACCGACGAGTCTGTGCGTAAAGGCATGGAAAACCTGAAGCCGGACAGTTGCTACGACAGCCTGTTCCTTGCTGCCGACAGCCGCAACAAGGCGGACTGGATTCTCGGAATCAACGCCAGCTATGCCATGTGCAAGGCGATGGGACTCGGCAACAATTCCCTCGGACGGGTACAGACACCGGTACTGGCTGCCATCAGCAGACGCTACCGTGAAAGGGAGAATCATATTTCATCGGACAGCTGGCCCATCTACATCAGCCTGCAAAAGGACGGCATCCTTTTCAAGATGCGCCGCACACAGGATCTTCCCGACAAAGAATCCGCTACAATGTTTTTCCAGGACTGCAAGCTGGCACATCAGGCACAGATAACAGGTATCAGCCACAGCGTTAAGGAAATACTTCCACCGGATCTGCTTGACCTGACACAACTTCAGAAGGAAGCGAACATCCGCTATGGTTATACCGCATCAGAGGTGTATGACATAGCACAGTCCCTTTATGAAAAGAAACTGATTTCCTACCCAAGGACTTCCAGCCGTTATCTGAAGGAGGATGTGTTTGACTCGCTTTCACCAATCATGGCGCGTTTGCTATCATGGGAGTTGTTCCCTGCCGCTAAAGGAACTGGAGGTATTGACATATCCGGTTTGTCCCGCCACGTAATAAACGCAGAAAAAGCCAATGTACATCATGCCATCATCATTACAGGTATCCGTCCCGGAAATATGTCCGAAAAGGAAATGCAGGTTTACAGACTTGTAGCCGGAAGGATGCTCGAAGCATTCATGGCTCCATGCCGCATAGAAACGACAAATATTGAAGCGGTTTGTGCGGCACAACATTTCAAGGCCGAACAAACAAGAATCATTGAAGCCGGCTGGCATGATGTGTTCATGCGTTCCGACATGATCCCGACATCGGGATATTCCGTCAAAGAACTCCCCGAAGTGGAGAAAGGTGATACCCTGAATGTATGCGGATGCAACATGGTGCACAAGAAACAGCAGCCGGTAACTCCGTTCACGGATGCAGAATTGGTGGAATACATGGAACAGAACGGACTGGGCACGGTATCCTCACGTACCAATATCATCCGTACACTGGTTAACCGTAAGTATATCCGTTATTCAGGGAAATATATCGTTCCGACCCCGAAAGGCATGTTCACCTACGAAACCATCCGTGGAAAGAAAATTGCGGATACTTCACTCACCGCAGACTGGGAAAAACAGCTGGCCGGACTTGAAAGCGGAATGATAACCGGACAGGACTTCCTGAACAGGATCAGGACTCTCGCCAAGGAAATGACTGATGACATTTTCAACACCTATTCCACAAAAGAAGAATAACATCTATACCTAATCAACCAAGAGAATGCAGGCCGGAAGGTCTGCATTTTTTGTATCCGTACAGAAAAGATTCTGTTTTTCCGCTTTTAAGCGGCAAAGGTCTTGGATTGCCTGCCTTTTGCCGCAAGGCTGCCCTGAAGGGCTTGGCTGGACAGGAAAAAATCATCCCCGCTACGCTCCGGTATTTTTTCCTGCCAGGCTTTGCGCAAAAAGGCAATCCAAGAGGCCGGAGGCCTATAAAATCGGGAAAACACATCCCGATGGGATTATTCATTCATAAAATTAAGGATTATGAAACTACAGATTATCAGAAAGATTGGCAGACATGCAACAGCGATATTCCTGATTACCGGAATATGTCTGCTGACAAGCAAAGGGATTGTCCCCACCGGGATGATTACGCTGCTGTTGCTTGCAGGAGGATTCTTCGGTTTCCTGTTCAGGATACTGGTCATTATTTTCAAGATTCTTATTCTTCTGTTCATTGTAGGATTATTTGTCGCATAACCCAAAATATAAATATACATATATGGAAACAGTTGCTATAACTTCACAAGCTCCTGTCATGCCGACTGCATGGCCACAGAGCGAACATATCAGACCGGTTAAAAGACGTCTGCCCAATACAGTTGATGAACCTAAAAACATCGGCTACTATCTGGAATCGCTACGTGATATTTCCAGCAATCCGGACAGAGAGAATATTCTGAAAGAATTCTTCAAGGAAACTTATGTATAACCATAAAATTTTTCAATTATGTTTTTTCAATCAATTTATCAGATGATTACAGCAGGTACGGATCTGAATATCAATATCCGTAAAGTGGACAACAGCCTGAGTGTGACAGTCATGCCAAGGCGGAACAGCCTGAAAGAGGATACACGGCAAAACATGGTGCCATTGGTCGTGAACGGAACACCGGCAGAACTGGATATGGGCTTCCTGCAGACCATACTCCAACCGATACAGAAGGTACAGGGACTGCTTGTCAATGCGGAAAATTTCGAGAAACAGGCAGAAAAGGCTACATCACAGGCCAAATCATCCAAAACCCCAACAGTACCGGCTGAATCAAAGGAAGCCAGGGAAAAACGTGAAAAGATGGAAAAGCTCCTCAAGAAGGCTGATGATGCAACTGCCGCAAAAAGGTTCTCCGAAGCAATGACATGGCTGAAACAGGCACGAGTGCTGGCTCCTTCAGAAAAACAGAAGGAGATTGACGAAAAGATGCAGGAAGTACAGAAACAGGCCAGCGAAGGAAGTCTGTTCGGTATGGCAGAGGAACCGGAGCCGGTAATTCCCCAACCACAAGGCAATATGAACGGTCAGTCACAGCCCGGTATGCAAACAAGCATATTCCCAGAGCAGCAGACCCATACTATGAATCCTGAACCTGTCATGCAGTCTGCACCACAACAGATTCCACAGGGAATGCCTCAACCGGTATATGGAATGAACGGAGCATATATCCAACCTGCTCCAAACCGCCCCGTAATGCAAGGAACAGGTATGCCACAAGGAGCTACAATGCAGCCCTATCCGCAGCAGCCGGCTTACCAGCCTGAGACGGCTCCTTATCCACAACAACAGGTACGGCAGCCGACAAACGACCATATACCGAACGGAACAGCACAGGTACAGAACGGAAACGGACGGGAATACCAGACTGCACCGGCAGCCCATGATACATTCTGCTTCGATCCGGAAGACGAGAATGACAGGGAACTTCTAAGAGAGGACCCGTATGCGGAATATCCGGATTTTCCGACTGAGTACCGTATGAAGGACGAGGCACAGGTAGAAATGGTATACTGCTGATTATAAAAATAAATGATTTGTAAAACCAATAAACAATAAACAATATGGCACTGGAAATTAAAGGAATGAAAAGAGTATTCAAGATGAAGAAGAACAGTCAGGAAATCGTACTGGATGATCCGAACGTAAACATGTCTCCGGCTGAAGTAATGGATTTCTATTCAATGAACTATCCGGAACTGACCACCGCGACCGTACACGGACCGGAAATCGAAGACGACCGGGCAGTATATGAATTCAAGACAACCATCGGAGTGAAAGGGTAAGGACATGAAAAAAGGACAACATAAAAATAAAAAACCATGTACACAACTTACGGAACGGGCTTTGGAAAATTTAGCCAGACTTATCATATCGGAACTCGAAAATACGGACATAAGCCGGGGCATCAGGAGCAGAAAGAAAAGAAAACTCCCTCCAGCAGAAAGCCTCATGGTTTTCTGAACACGAGAATACCTTCCATCGCTCCCGACCTGTATGTGGAGAATGACAGGGATGTAACGGTAAATGTCACCACCAAAGAGAATCTTGATTTCCTGTACCGTTCAGCCATGAAGTATGCGCAGCTCCTGGATGTGGAGCTGCCATACCATCCTACAGGCAGGACTTCCATAAGAGAAAAAATATGCCTGCTTTATAATGCGCTGGATTCCATAGTATCTCATCATGTAAATCTGGAACTTGTCGGTAACAAGCTCCAGTTCTGTATCTATCATTTCCATGAATGGCCTGATTACACCCTGTTCCTGATACCGATAGATTTTACAGAAAGACTGAAAGGTGAAATCAAAAGGATCACACTGGAGTTCATCAGAAGGTTCATCAAGTATCACAGGATGATGGATATAACCGATACCCCTTATTTTGAGATGTCGGAAGTCTGTATCGATTATGTGGACTTTGAACAGCTCGATGAGGAAGAGAAAAAGGATTTGTACAGAAAGGAAAAGCTTTTCAGGTCATATGAGAAAGGGAGAATCCACAGGAAACTGTGCCGGATGCACTCCAAGGCTTTCTGTAGGAATCTGGAAGAACATATCCGCAACTGTAATCCTTCCTGCAATAAGGAAAAAAGACTTTTGGAACTGATTACTGAAGGGATGTCCCTGATTGCAAAAGACAGTCCTCATATCTTGAATTATGATTATGACTATGCAAGCGAAAAGGAAAGGGATTTCGAACCGCCACCGCTCGAATATCAGATTCTGCTTACCTATTCCATTACGGATACGGTTACCAAAGACATGGAAAGCTGTTTCAGTACTGACTGTCAGGAAACATATAACCAGACTCCCGTATCATTTACCTTCATCACACCGGAAACTGAAAAACTGTTCAGACCAGAGAATTATCCGGAACGGTTCTCAAAATGGTTTGAGAAATTTGTAGAACATGTTACCTATAATTTATAAACATCATGAATGAACTGACCCAAAACATACAGAAAATGATGGTGCCGAAAGCTGCTATCATAGCCTACAAGTATGAAGACAGAAAAAATTCTGACACCAGATACTTCATAGAATTGCGTCCCATCGGGAAAAGCGGACAGATGGGGGCAGGTATCCCCGTCACATACGAATTCATGAATACCCTGCTGGAATCCTATACGGAGGAAATGAGCGGGATACCGGCAGGCAGAATCCCCGAAAACATGCTGGCCTGCAATCCGAGAAAAGGACAGGAAGAATATATCTGGTACAATCCGCCAGAAAAAAGACAGATGTTTTTTCACAAAGACCTCAATATACAGGACGGCACATTCAATCTGCCGGGAATTGTCTACCATGTAAAAAACGGAAGCATGGACGTGTTCGCCTTCAAGGGGAAACGTCCGGTGGAAACGACACCACTGTTCCGTGCCCCGTTCTTCAACGTGACCGGATCAAGTGTCTGCCTTGGCAGCAGTTCTCTGGAAAAGCCACAGAACCCGACTTTCCTTTCCCTGCTGGAATACTGGGAAAAACGGTTCTGGCTGACTGAATTCTCCCATCTGGGAGGAAATGTCAATCCTACCGTTTCAAATCTTGTCATCGTCACCGAGAACATAAGAAACAATCCGTTCGACATGAACGAACTCAAGCCCATGAATAAAAAACTTAAAGACATACTTCCATGAAAAAGATACATTTTACCGACCGCTACCTGCTCAATCCGCGTCATCCGGTAACGGTATTCGTCATCGGAGCCGGAGGTACCGGCTCACAAGTGATAACCAATCTGGCACGCATGAGCATGGCACTTCAGGCATTGGGCCATCCCGGACTACATGTCACCGTATTCGATCCCGACACAGTAAGCCAGGCCAATATAGGACGCCAGCTTTTCAGTGAGACGGAACTGGGACTGAACAAAGCCGTATCACTAGTCACACGCATCAACCGTTTCTTCGGATACGCATGGACTGCAGAATCGCAATGTTTTCCTACCAGGAATTTTTCTGAAGATAACACAGCAAATATCATCATAACCTGTACGGACAATATACGCTCACGTCTTACGCTTTGGAAATTCCTGAAGAAAGTCCGCAAAGAAAACTTCAGTGACCATTCGGCTCCCATATACTGGATGGATTTCGGGAACAGCCAGACAAAAGGACAGGTCATCATCGGGACGGTACGTGAGAAAGTTCTCCAACCTTCTTCACAGGAATATATTCCCATGCCTAAAATGAATGTCATCACCGAGGAAGTGGACTATGCAAAAATCAAGGAAAAGGAATCGGGACCAAGCTGCTCACTGGCGGAAGCTTTGGAAAAACAGGATTTGTTCATTAACTCCACACTGGCACATATCGGATGTGACCTGCTCTGGAGAATGTTCAAGGAAGGAAAGACACTGTATCGCGGTGCCTATGTCAATCTGGAAACATTGAAAGTGACCGCAATCCCGGTATAATGCATAAGTGACCGTATGTATCATCTTTCCATCAGAATACGGTCACTTAGTCTATTTGCTATTTATTATTTACTACGTTCTTACCACGCTGAAGCAGGAAACTCTGTATCTCTGAGGCGAGATAGAATGATTTCCCGTTCTTTTCCACCGAGTAATATTTAATCTTGCCCTCTTGCCTGTAACGTGCCAAAGTTCTTTGTGACACACCAAGGAGTTCTGCCAGATCCACATTATCAAGCAGTCTGTCTCCGTTCATACATTCTTTCAGACGGTTCATCTGGTCCAGTTTCTTTTCAATGCGGGCAAATCCCTCTACCATTGTTCCTATCAGCCTTTCGAGTATCTCATTATCTATATATGACATAATTCCAATGTTATTAAATGAATAAATCGATACTCCCGTTGTGCGCACTCAAGAGTATGTACTTATAATAGTGAAAATAGTATGCCACATAGTTCATATTTATTTAATATTACTACTTAACTGCTGATAATCTGAAACATACAAAATAATGTCTAAATATTAGTGTAAACCAAAAGTGTAAACTATAATCAAGTATCGGTTAACACAATTAACTTCCATGACATCTAATGAATTTTGATGCTATCTGATGAAGCAATCAAACATAATATATATTGCTATAATTACCTTTATCCCAACAATCCTAAAATACCAAATATGGAAATAGTTAATATAGAAGCAAAAACATTTCAAGAAATGCTAGATGCATTATTTGATTTAGAAAAAGAATTCAAATTATTGAGAAATCAACATTCTAATTGTCAGCTAAATGAATGGTTAGATAATCAAGAAGTATGCGAAATACTAAATATTTCACTCAGAACATTACAGTACTTAAAGAACCGTGGAAATATTACATTCACTCAGATTGGCCGCAAAACGTACTATCATAAACAAGAAGTCATGAATCTAATTAAGGAACAACAATATGGGAAAAATACTGACAAAAAGTGATAAAGAAATCATCGATTTCTTTAACCGAATCCAAGATTTAAAGGAGATTTTAAAATCACTTAAAACTTATCAATTGAGAAGTCTCCAAAATGAACAGTATATAACAGACTCTGAACTTGCGGAAAAATTAAAACTTTCAAAACGTACTTTATCCGAATACAGGTGTAATGGAATATTACCTTATTATCAAATTGGTAAAAAAATTCTTTATAAAGAAAGTGATATTGAAGAGTTATTAGCTAAGAACCGGACAAACATATTCGGTACCCATTTTAACTGATAAATTTAAAATCACAAGAAGGAATAGCTTGTAAACCATTCCTTCTTGTGCCCCTTTTTTCATTGTCTAAAGCTCCGTTCAACATTTTCCATATCATTCAATATGGACTGATCCAGAACTTTCGCATAATGTCTTGTCATATTAAGATTGGCGTGTCCAAGGATTTTCGCAACATTCTCCATCGAAACTCTATTTGCCAAAAAGACTACTGTAGCAGCTGTATGTCGTGCGACATGTGTTGTTAATTTCTTCTTTATACCACAAATATCAGCTATTTCTTTCAAATATGCATTGGTCTTTTGATTACTGGAGACCGGCAATAACAACCCCTTAGCATTTGTTGATGCAAAATCCTTATACTTTTCCAGAATTTCTTTTGCAACACTAAGTAAAGGAATATTACACATTTCCTTCGTTTTCTGTCTCATTTTTCGAATCCACATATTTCCCTGGGCATCTTTAATTAAATCCTCAGCAGTTAATTGAGAAACATCCACAAAAGCCAAACCCGTGAAGCAAGAAAGAAGCATCAAAGCAAGGGAGATAGGAATAAAGAGAATCAAACGCAATACGTTGTAAAGCAGCGGTTTTACAGTAGTTTGCCATTATAGCCAAACAGCAGGGAAAGGCAGGATAATGCAAGGTTTCCGCTACCAAGTCATTACCTGTTCCGCTACCTGTCTGAAGCCTGAAAAACAGCGTTCCTAATGCTTGTAAACAAGCATTATACGTGCGGCAGGGACTTCAAATCCGCAGATTTAGCAGCGTCCGTTCCGTTTGCGCCGTTCTGCCCCGTTTCCAATTCTGTCGGTCGGCAATGTATCACTAATATTGCAACCAAAAAAGTTATGACAATGAAGACAGAAATGAAAGTGCTGCTCTACATCAAGCGCAGCGGACAGGACAAGGACGGACTGTCACCCCTCATGGGCAGGATAGCCGTCAGGGGAAAGAACAACTCCATCGCGCAGTTCTCCTGCAAGTTCAAGGTAGATGTAAGGCTGTGGAACGCCACGGCACAACGGTGTACGGGCAAGAGCAGGATGGCGGTCATGGCAAACCGGGAGATTGAACGTACACTGCTGCTGTTGCGCCAGCGTTTCAACGAACTTAAAGACATCAAGGAGGTTGTTTCGGCAGAGGAAGTGAAGAACGCCTACCAAGGGCTGGCGGAATCGCAGGACACCATCATGAAGCTGTTTGCGGAGCTTAATGAGGAATATGCCTTGCGCGTAGGCGTAAACCGTTCCGCAACCAGCTATTACCATTACACGAACACTTACCGCCACCTCGCCACCTTCCTGAAAGACAAGTACCGCCTTTCAGACATGCCTGTCAAGCAGTTGGACGAGAATTTCATCGAGGATTTCGACATGTACATGCGCACCGTCAAGCGGTTTATGCCTAAGACCATACTCGGACATGTAAACCGCCTGAAAAGCGTGATGATGCTTGCCGTGTTCCGTGGCATTATCCCGTTCAGCCCGTTCAAAGGCTACAGACCACAAAAGCCGGAGTTCAAGCAGATGTACCTTACGGAAGAGGAACTGGGCAAGTTCGCCAACATGACTTATGATACGCCCAACCGCAATTTCACGAGGGACATGTTCCTGTTCTCGTGCTGGACGGGCATCTGCTACTGCGACATGAGGGCATTGACGGAGAAGAATCTCGTGAAAGCGGAGGATGGAAGCCTGTGGATTCATACCGAACGGCAGAAGACCGGGACACCCGAATGTGTAAGGCTGATGGAAATACCGCTCGCCATATTGGAGAAATACAAGGGCATGGATGCCGACGGGAAATTGCTGCCCATGCTTACGAAAGAAAGCATGAACCGCCACCTCAAAAAGATGTCGGTGATGTGCGGCATCAACCGTCCGATTTCATTCCATCAGGCACGTCATACATTCGGCAGCATAATTTGTTTATCACAAGGAATACCCATCGAAACGGTAAGCAAAATCATGGGGCACAAACATATCAAGACCACACAGCGGTATGCGAGTGCGCCCAGATTGGTCGCTTGATAAATACTTCTGTAGTAAGAAGTTAGGATTGGGTTCAATATAATCCTATCGTCAATCAGCTTATCCGAC
>CABIXF010000034.1 GCA_902362595.1 Bacteroidaceae bacterium
CAAACTTACAAATCACTTGCTAAAGTTGCATAAGATTCTGATTTTCAATCCCATCTGAAAGTGGCGCAGGCTGCAATAGAAGAAGCATAAGCAATATAGGATAATATTTGATTTAGGCTGTAACGAGCTGTTTATCAGGCGTTACAGCCTAAGTTGTTTTTAGGCGGTTCGTGCATTTGTTTGCAAGAAATGAGTCAAATAAACGTATTTGTTGTTGCTCTATATCAAGCTTTAGATTATCTCAGTTCTTTAGGGTTTCTTTCCATTTATCAAATTTATTGGCTAAAGAGAAATAATTATTGTTTGTTGAGGGTAAAATGTGATATTTAATTGTTGGTAGATATGCAGAATGCGCTTTTTCCATTGAATATAAATCTTTTGATACTCTTGTATTTAGATAAAAATAGAAGGTTTACAGAAATATTAGTATAGTACATCATAAAATGAGTCATTAGATGTATTTATTTAATTCCTCCACGAGTAGATGCACGGTCGTTGAGGATTCTTCCATAGCAGGATTTCCATTTGAAACCTCATTAAGCACAAGGGCTGCGTTTTTTATTGCCTGTAATTGCAGGTGATAAAGCCTGTTATACATGACAGCGCCAAATCCTTCATTTTTTGAATATGGTAATCCTATAAGTTTTGACAGCATATCTGCATAATTCTGGCGATGAAGAGGACCCCGATATAGATTAAAATGTAACAAGAACCAATACTCAAATGCCTGGTTACTGTAAGCAACACGGAAACCGTTCTTTTGAGCCAAAGCTATTGCCTGATTGAAATCCTTAGCAGGAAAATCATCTTTGTCAAAAACGACCCAACACTGGTCATAACAATGCTTCTTCTTTTGTTCGGTATCACGTATGCTGATTGCCTTATTGACAAGACTTATAGTATTCATTGCCTGGCCTATGGCTTTGACTGTGGCGGTTGTCATACGGAAAGCCTTAAAGTAGTCTGGTTCTGTACGTACTCCTTCACATACAATGAGAAACGATTGTTTTACATTTCTTGTTCCCTGCTTTCTGGTCAGACTGCTTGTACGATGGTCCTTTTTTGTTTGTCTTCCCATACTCACTCCTCCCTATTAAAGACCCTCTCCATTTCACCGATAATGGGAGTTGCACCGTATTTGCCTAACAGATAATCTCTTTCAAATGGAGTATTGCTGCGTACCTTATATTCAACCAGTGAATATGCTTCAGTAGAACCGAAACTGTTTTTCTGAGTAAACCATATCTGGTCACGGCGAAATATTCCGGCACTTAACAGGAAGGTGTCATGAGTTGTAAAAAGTAGTTGTGCACCTTTGGGGTTTGTTTTTGCCGAGTTGAAAAGGCTGATGATTTTACGAACCAACAAAGGGTGAAGTTTTGAGTTAAGTTCATCAATAACCAAAAACTTTCCATTGTCCAAAGCATCAATGATGGGATACGACAAAGAAAAATATTTTATTGTACCTTCCGATTCATTACTGCTGAATGAAAAAGCTACACTATTGGTTTCTTTTCCCTCATCATTATATTGCCTGTGGGTACTAACGATACGGTTATCTGTTTTTACAATGTTGTCTATTCCCAAATCTGCATATTTTGCAAAGTTCGTAATACGCAAACGGATGTTCTCATCATCCATAGACTTTATAGCCAGTTTCCACAGTCTTTCCTCATCATTGCCAAATATCACCTGCATATCATTCAGCCATTGCAGGATACTGACTGCTATAGGCTCATTGAACTGTGCTCCGGTAGACAGCAGTAAAGCATTGTTACGCACCATTTTCTTGTTTACAAGCTCCATCAATAAAGAGCTTTTCTGATGAACAGTGGTTCCTTCTTCTGTTCTGTAGAATATTTCGACTTCTTTGGCTCTCTTCTTGTTTGTGCGCTGGTATAGCCATTCTGCACGTACAGCTTTGCTGTCAACTTCAAACCCATAACGGTAAGTGAAACCTTCAACAATAAAGGTTGCTTCCATTGTAGTCGGTTCATTCATTGAAGTGGTATTCAACCGGAAGTTCTCTATATCAATTGCTTCTCCGGCCTGACTGTTTTTGAAAGAGTCTGTGATAAAACGCCTGTAAAAAGCAATAGCCTTCAGAACATTTGATTTTCCTGAAGCGTTTGCACCATAAATCACTGCACTCCGTAATACAGATAATCCGGTATCGGGTACAGTTATCATATCATTTGACTCGGTAAGAACATCTTTAAGGGCAGTTGCAACAAAGGATATTTTTAACTCATCCTTTATTGACAGGTAATTACTAACACAAAACTCTAAAATCATAAACTTAACTCTTATTTTTGCGAGATTTTTACAAAAATAAGAGTTAAGTTTTGGAATTCCAAAACTTAACTGTAAATAATTGCTTACGTGATTATATTTAAAAATGATTGCAGGTGATAAAGCCTGTCATGTGGTAAGAGTCCAGAAGGATAATTGCAAATAATTATTTGGCGAACCCATTTGAATAATAACTGTATATGAAAGAGGTCCAGCTCGCTATTAAATAATCAATGTAAGCTTTTTTTGAAATATAAATAAATATTAGTTTAGAAATTTATTTCTGTAAATAGCAGAATGATGTGCCAAATTGCGCTAAATAGTGACAAAAATGCCAGTTTGTAGTCGTTTAATTGCTTGTAAACCAGTATGGTATGGCTTCTTTTTGGATATAGTTAAATAAATAATATGGTATTTATTCTGCATTTTTATACTCAAATTGACGTTCATTCTATTTCGATGAAAGAAATTTGTACAAAAAATTGTATTTTTCCTCTCTTTTTGTTTCATAGTATAAAATAATATGTATAAATTTGTTGCTGTTATCAAAAAAATGTCGAGATATGAGAAAGAAAATTACACTTTTTTGTGCCTTTTTGTTAATAGGCATAAGCCTGGCGATAGCGCAGGCTGTACAAGTGACAGGTGTGGTGGTATCTTCGGAGGACGACTTACCTGTGGTGGGAGCTTCTATTTTAGTAAAAGGAACTTCTAACGGTACAATTACGGATATCGACGGAAAATTTACGTTGAAAGTCAATAAAGGGGCGAAGCTCGTGATTAGTTATATCGGTATGAAATCGCAGACGGTTACGGCCAGGAATAATATGAAGATAGTGCTGGAATCGGATACGGAAGTACTGGATGAAGTGGTGGTAACCGGTATGCAGCGCATGGACAAGCGACTGTTCAGTGGGGCTGCCACGCAGATTTCGGGTGAGGACGTGAAGATGGATGGTCTGGCCGATATCAGCCGCGGTCTGGAAGGTAAGGCAGCCGGTGTATCGGTGCAGAACGTTTCCGGTACATTCGGTACGGCTCCGAAAATCCGTGTGCGTGGTGCGACTTCCATCTACGGTAGCTCCAAGCCGCTGTGGGTTGTGGATGGTGTGATCATGGAAGATGCGGTGGAGGTGAGTGCCGACCAGCTTTCATCAGGTGATGCCGAAACATTGATCAGCTCGGCCATTGCAGGATTGAACGCCGACGATATCGAGAGCTTCCAGATTCTGAAGGATGGTTCGGCCACTTCTATCTATGGTGCACGTGCCATGGCCGGTGTGATTGTCGTGACCACTAAGAAAGGTAAGGCCGGTTCCAGCAGAGTGAACTATACGGGTGAGTTTACCACGCGTCTGGTACCGAGTTACAATGATTTCAACATCATGAACTCACAGGAGCAGATGGGTATCTACAAGCAGATGGAGCAGAAGGGTTGGCTGAATTTCTCGGAAACCATACGTGCGGCAGAAAGCGGTGTCTATGGTAAGATGTATCAGCTGATGAATACGTTCAACCCAAGTACGGGACTGCCGATGTTGCAGAACACGGAAAGTGCCCGCAACAGCTATCTGCAGGCAGCCGAGTTCCGCAATACGGACTGGTTCGACGTGCTTTTCTCACCGAGCTTGAGCCAGAACCACTCCGTGAGCATCAGTAGTGGTACGGACAAGTCGTCGTTCTATGCTTCTCTGAGTGCCATGTACGATCCGGGATGGTACAAACGCAGTTCGGTGGAACGTTATACGGCGAATGTGAATACTTCTTACAACATTTCGAAATGGTTGAGCTTTAACATGATTGCCAATGCCTCTTACCGTAATCAGGAGGCTCCGGGTACCCTCGGACAGGATGTGGATGTGGTTTCCGGTGAGGTGAAGCGTGACTTCGATATCAACCCGTACTCTTACGCGCTGAATACGTCACGTACGCTCGACCCGAATGAGTATTATACCAGCAACTATGCACCGTTTAATATCTTGAACGAGCTGGAAAACAACTATATGGATCTGAACATCGTAGATGTGAAATTCCAGGGTGAACTGAAATGGAAACCGGTTGCGGGACTGGAATTCAGTGCGCTGGGTGCCGTAAAGTATCAGGGTACTTCGCAGGAACACAAGATTAAGGATGACTCAAATCAGGCGGAGGCTTACCGTGCCGGACTGGACGACAAGACCATCATGGACAAGAACCCCTTCCTGTATACCGACCCCGACAACCCGTATGCACTGCCTATCTCCGTACTGCCGGAAGGGGGTATTTACCGCCGTACCGATTATAAGATGCTGAGCTACGACTTCCGTGGAACGGTGAACTATAACAAGGTATTCAATGAGGTACACCTGACCAACTGGTTCGGAGGTATGGAAGTGAATGCCATCGACCGTACGAAATCCAATTTCCAGGGTTGGGGTATGCAGTATGCAAACGGTGAGACACCTTATTACATTTACCAGTACTTTAAGAAAGGCATTGAAGACGGCGACCAGTATTTCAGCCTGAACAATACGAAGGTGCGCAGCGTGGCTTTCTTCGCCAATGCCAACTATTCGTATGCCGGAAGATACTCCATCAACGGTACCATCCGTTACGAAGGTACCAACCGCATGGGTAAGAGCCGTAGCGCACGCTGGTTGCCTACGTGGAATATCTCAGGTGCATGGAATGTGCACGAAGAGAAATTCTTCGATGCCTTGGAACCTGCCATGTCACACTTGACACTGAAGGCTTCTTACTCACTGACTGCCGACCGGGGTCCGGCCGACGTGACCAACTCGAAGGCAATCATCAACAGTTACATTCCTTACCGTCCGTTTACCAACATTCAGGAATCAGGCTTGCAGCTGGTAGACCTGGAAAACAGTGAACTGACGTACGAAAAGAAACATGAGTTGAATATCGGAATAGATATGGGATTTCTCGACAACCGCATCAACTTTGCACTCGACTGGTATACCCGTAACAACTACGACTTGATTGGTGCCGTCAATACACAGGGTGTAGGTGGTACGATTCTGAAACTGGCCAACGTAGCTTCCATGAAGTCACACGGTGTGGAATTTACCTTGTCTACCCATAACATCAAGACCAAGGACTTTAACTGGAATACCGATTTTATCTTCTCGAATGCGCAGAATGAAGTAACCGACCTGCAGCAGAACGCCAATATCATGGATTTGATTTCGGGTACAGGTTTCGCCAAACAAGGCTATCCGGTAAGAGGTTTGTTCTCTATTCCGTTCAAAGGACTGGATGAAAACGGTATTCCTTTGATTGAAAACGAAAAGGGAGAGATTACCAGCACCAGCATCAACTTCCAGGAACGTGACAACACAGACTTCCTGATTTACGAAGGCCCTACCGACCCCACCATTACCGGTAGCTTGGGTAACATCTTTACGTACAAAGGTTTCCGTCTGAACATCTTCATGACTTATTCGTTTGGCAACGTGGTTCGTCTGAATCCGGTATTCAGTGCCCAGTATTCCGACCTGAGTGCCATGACACGTGAGTTCAAGAACCGCTGGACCTTGCCGGGCGATGAGAATGTGACCAACATCCCTGCCATCATTTCTGCCAGAATGTACAATGAGAACACCGACTACAGATACGCGTACAATGCCTACAACTATTCGGATGTACGTGTGGCCAAAGGCGACTTCATCCGTATGAAGGAGATTTCACTGGCCTACGAGTTCCCGAAAGCATGGATTGCTCCGCTGAAACTGTCGAACCTTTCACTGAAGGTACAGGCCACGAACCTGTTCCTGTTCTATGCCGACAAGAAGTTGAACGGACAGGATCCTGAATTCTTCAATGCAGGTGGTGTGGCTTCTCCGGTGCCACGTCAGTTTACATTTACACTGAGATTAGGGTTATAACAAAAAAATAAGACATTATGAACAAGAAATACATATTATTCGCAGCCATTGTAGGAAGTTCAATGGGATTGGCTTCCTGTAGTGATTTTCTGGATGAGATGCCAGACCAGCGTACGGAAGTGACATCAGAAAACGCCGATTATCTGCTGGTGACGGCTTATCCCAACAGCATGCCTCTGGAAATGTTTGAAATGTATAGCGACAATACCGATGCCTTCCCCAACCGTTATGCAGCGTGGAGCCGTTTGCAGGAAGACCTGTACAAATGGGAAGATACCTCCCAGAACGAAGATGATTCTCCTGCTGCCGTGTGGGAAGGATGCTACAAGGCAATTGCCACAGCCAATCAGGTGCTGACGATGATTGCCGAGCAGGGCAATCCTTCTACGATGGATGCCACCCGGGGTGAAGCACTGCTGTGCCGTGCCTACAATCACTTTATCTTGGCTACGGTATTCTGCAAGGCCTATTCATCCACTGCAGCGACCGATTTGGGTGTGCCTTACATGACCTCACTGGAAAATACGGTGAGTCCGAACTACGACCGCGGTACACTGGAAGAGTTGTACAAGGGGATAGAAAAGGATTTGCTGGAGGGACTTCCTCTGATCAGCGACAGCAAGTATTCAGTGCCCAAGTACCATTTCAACAAGAATGCGGCCAATGCATTTGCGGCCCGTTTCTACCTGAACTATACCCAGCCGGACCTGTCGAACTACGACAAAGTGATAGAATATGCGACAGCTGTCCTGGGCGACAACCCTTCGCTGATGCTGCGTGACTGGGAAGCACTGGGCGCTTTGTCACTGAACGGTGAAATCCAGCCGAACGAATACGTGGATGCAGAGAGAGCGGCCAACCTGATGCTGGTCTGCTTCCATTCTTACTGGGGATATGTGAGTGGCCCTTACGGATTGGGAGAACGCTATGCGCACGGTCCCGAAGTGTCGTATGAAACTAACCGCTCGAATGGTCCGTGGGGAAATTATACATCTAGTCCGAATACTACGATTTACCGTGTGGGCGTATGGAGCAACTCTTCTGCACTGCCTACCAAGATCATTTCCATGAAGGTGGCACAGTATAAGGAGTATGTCGACGTGGTAGCCGGAACCATCAACGGATATTGTGTCAATGCCGCGTTTACAGCCGATGAACTGCTGCTGAGCCGTGCCGAGGCCTATGCCATGAAGAAAGATTACACACATGCGCTGGCCGACCTGAACAGCTGGATGGCTGCCTATACCACCCGTTCGCAGGCCATGACGGAAGAGGAAATCAACGCTTTCTACGACGGCCTGGCATATTACACACCCACCGAACCTACGGTGAAGAAAGAGTTGCATCCGGAATTCACCATCGAGAAAGGCACACAGGAGAATCTGATTCACGCCATCCTGCAGGCCCGCCGTATCACTACCTTGCATGAGGGACTCCGCTGGCTGGATATCAAACGTTTCGGCATCACGGTATATCGCCGCTACATGAAAGACGACGGCAGCATCGAAGTGACCGACCAGATGGAAGCTAACGACGCACGTCGTGCCATTCAGATTCCGAGTGATGTAATCAGCGCAGGTATGGAGCCTAATCCTAGAAATAACTAATCGCCAAGGAGGAACAATTATGAAAAAATACTTTATATATGCATCAATGTGTTTACTGTCGCTGGGGTTTGTTTCCTGCAACAACGAGGATGAGATAGATACCTCGCACAGTATATTCGGGTCGGACGGAACGGAAGCCGAAGAGCCGAATGAATTTGACAAGTGGCTGCTTGAAAACTATGTCTATACCTATAATATTCAGGTGAAATATCGTCTGGACGACAACGAAACCGACGTGGAATACGACTTGGTTCCGGCCGATTACGAAAAAGCTTTCGCCCTGGCAAAAATCGTGAAGTTTGTATGGATGGAAGCGTACGATGAGGTATGGGGCATTGAAACCACACGTACCTATGTGCCGAAACTGATTCAGATGATTGGCAACGTGGCCTACACCGAATCGGGTATGATTCTGGGTCAGGCCGAACAGGGTATGAAGGTAACCCTCTTCAAGATTAACGACCTGGACCTGAACAACCTGGACGTCAATACCCTGAATGAGTATTACTTCAAGACCATGCACCATGAGTTTACGCACATCCTGAACCAGCGTAAGCCTTACGACACCAACTACGACCGTATCACCGAATCGAGCTATGTGGGTTCCGACTGGTACCAGATTTACGATGACCAGGCGTTGCAGATGGGATTCATCTCTCCGTATGCCATGGACCGCGGTTCGGAAGACTTTGCCGAGATGCTGTCTATCTTTGTGACCAATTCGGCAGACACCTGGGAGTCGTTTCTGGAGACAGCCGAACCGGATCCCAACAGTCCGTACTATAACCCGGATGTCAACGGACGGGCCATCCTGGAACAGAAGTTCGACATTGTGTACAAGTACATGAAAGATTCATGGGGGGTAGATTTGTATGAATTGCGCGACGTGGTTCAGCGTCGGCAGGGAGAAATCAATACCTTGTTCAACTAATAAAACACCGGAATTATGAAGAAATTAATTTTATATAGTTTATTGGCATGTGCGACGGTTTCCATGCAGTCGTGCTTGTTCAGTGAGGAGGACTTGTTCGAACAGTCATCTGCCGACCGGGAAAATGCCTCCGTCCTTGAATTGAAGAGTTTGTTGACCAGTGCCCCCAACGGGTGGAAACTGGAATACCGTTACGGCAGCGAAGGTATGGGTGGAGCTGCCAACTTGTTCTTTAAGTTTGATGCCAACGAGGTGACCATCGCTTCCGATTATGCGACGTCTTCGTACACTCCCGGGCAGACCGCAACCTCCCTCTATACCGTACAGTCGTATAACGGAACAGAAATCAGCTTCGACTCGTACAACGAGATTCTGCATGCGTTTTGTGAGCCCAACGGGTATAACGACCCGGGTCTGATGGGTGACTATGAATTCATCGTACGTTCGACTTCTGAAAACGAGATTCGCCTCACCGGAAAGAAGCATGGTGTGGAAATGGTGATGACCCGGCTGGACGATACGTTAGACTGGACCACCTATCTGGCTGCTGCCGCACAGATCAGCGAGGATTCAGACTACAACCTGTTTAATCTGATGCAGGGCGACCAGAAAGTAGCTTCTGTCATGCGAGAAGGCCGTGCTTTCCTGTTGGGAAGTGTAGACGAGAATGGCACATCCTCTTATGCTTATTACCCGTTCGTTTGTACCGAAAACGGTGTAAAAACAGTGGAACCCATGGTTTGCAACGGCATATCGATGCAGAACTTCACCTGGGATAATGCAACCAGTACGTTCACTTGTACCGACGAGGGAAGCAATGTGAAACTGGTATTCGAGCGTCCCGCCAATTATGAAAAGTACCTGGGTACCTACCATGTACAGAGTGGAAGCTCTAGCTTCAGCCTGACACTGGAGGTGAAGAAAGACGGTAAGTCTTATCAGGCCACGAAGACGTATTACCTGAGTGGCGGCAGCACATGGACGATGAACGTTGAATTCTACTACGACACAGAACGCGACGACATCTCTGCCAACGGTCAGGTGGTAGGATATATGGATGGAGCAGCCGTAGGTTTGTATCCGGGCCTCAGATCGGGAGGTAATTTCTATTCTACACTGGAAACAGTCTTTGAAGGAACAACCACCGAGCAAGACGGTCAGATGACGATTACATTCAAAAACAATCCGTATAGTCAACTCGAAATGAATGACTGGTTGTTCATCTATAATTCGGGTGGATACAGAATGATGACCGCTTGGGAAAATCCGGTATTCACTAAAGTTTCTGATTAAAAAAGAATAGCTTATGAAAAAGATATTTTCTATTATCACGTTATGCTTATGCACCTTGTGGGTGTCATGTAGCGATGAGGAAGCCGTCACCAGCTCATTGCAGGTCGTTGCGACCGACGGCATTGATTTCTCTGCGGCCAGCGGAGAAGGTACCATCACCGTGAGTGCCACGGAACCCGTAACTGCTGAATCAAACAAGGAATGGTGTACAACCACTGTGGAAGGCAATGTGGTACATGTGGCGGTAACCACCTCTTCGGAAGTGACCAGCCGTATTGCCCTGGTTACCATTTCTACAGGAACAAGCTCTGTCGATGTGCCGGTGGTACAGGCTGGAGCGGTCACCATTCTGGATGAACATAACCTGTATTACTGCTGCGGATACGAGGGCGGTCAGTTCAATTTCAGTTTCAAGACCAACACCTCTTATAGTGTGGACGTGCCGGAAGAAGCTGCCGGATGGTTGACCTATACTTACGATACGGACAACAACGTGTTGCGGTTTGACGTAGCTGCGTCGGCCGACAAGACTCCCCGTGGTGCGGAAGTTAAGGTTTCGTCAGGAGCAAAGGAACTGGTCCTCAGCCTTTCTCAGATTGAAGTATCGCTCAGTATGATTGGAGGCAACTGGGACATGTCCTATTATAGTGGGGCGTATGGACAGGAAGTTTCGGGAACCGGTCAGGTGGGTATGCTTTCGGACAATCTGGTTCTCCTGGATGCTCTGAAGGAGTACTATTTGCCGCTGGAAATCGGTGATAACGGAATCTTGATTGTTCCGGCAAATGTAGAAATAGGTACTTATGGCAGTTATACGCTGAAATCGGCTACGTCCCTGAGCGGTGGATATTATTCACTGTCTGTGCCGTGTGTAGCTGTGCCTAAGGTAAAAGATGGAAAACTGATTTATCATTTTGGATATTGCAGTGCCTATACCGACGGAGCGGCTGTAGAGTATCCGATGGTATACGCATTTGTGGGTTCATCTGCAGCCGGATGGTTGGAGTGTTATGTAGATTTGGAAATAAGCAAACCTTTGAATTAAAGGTTATTTTCTCTCTTTAAATTCATTATTTTGGGGGGCTATTCCTAGTGATAGGGGTAGCCCCTAGATATATAAATACCCTCAAAATATGGATTATTGCATAAAATCCCTATATTTGCCAGAGTATGAATTTAACCACATCAAGCTATGATAAAAAGAGTATGTGTATTGATATTCTGTGCAGGTTTGCTTGCCGACTTCAGCTATGCACAAAGAAAAGTCGAAGTGGTAGAAGCCCCGCAGGGAACGCAGGCAGCTGCCAGCGAGAAAGTGATTAAGCGAAAAGTGGCCATCGGACGTTTCTCCAACGAAACGCAATATGCGAAAGGCATATTTTATGACAAGGAGAATGACCCCATGGGCAAGCAGGCACTGGATATCCTTTCGGCCAAACTGGCCGCCTCCGGGAAATTCCTTCTGCTGGAACGCAGCGATTTGTCTACCTTGCTGGAAGAAGCCCAGAAAGGAGAAAAAGAATTGTCGACAGTCGGTGCAGATTACATGATAATCGGTTCCATCACCGAGTTTGGCCGGAAAAATACCGGAAAGTCGGGCGTTTTCACCTCTACAAAGACACAGACCGTAGAAGCTGCAGTGGCTATCCGACTGGTAGACGTGGCTACGGGCCTGATTATTTATTCGGATGAGGCCAAGGGAACAGCCGATTTGACGACCAAGACCACGCTGGGAGTAGGCGGACGTGCCGACTTTGATGCCACATTGAGCGACAAGGCCATTTCCGAAGCCATTGGCCAGCTGGTAGAAAACATCATTAACAAATGCACGGACAAGCCGTGGCGGACCTATTTCCTTTCCTACGACTCCGATGCCGTACTGATTGCAGGAGGAAAGAGCCAGGGTATTGCGAAAGGAGATGTCTTTGTCGTCAAGGCCAAAGGCAAGAAAGTGAAGAACCCGCAGACCGGCCTGATGATTGAACTGCCCGGAAAGCAGATAGGCACGGTGAAAGTTTTGTCTACCGGAGGAGATACCCCCGAAACCGAATATTCTTTCGTGGAAGTTTCGGCTGCAACTCCGATTGATACAGGTAAGTTAAGTGAGTATTATATCGAAGAATCCAAATAAGTATGAAAGCAAGATTATGGATGATTGCCGGGCTGGCAGCATTGCTGTGCGGATGCAAGGCCCATTATCCTGTAGCCCAGGAAAGCGGAAAAGAAGATATGGCCTACCTGCTTTTTACCAGTTCGGGCGAATATGCAGGAAAAGAAGTGACCGTGACACTGGATGGCCGGAAGCCCTTTGAGGCAAAAGTCGTGAAATCCAGGAATGCGAACCGGAAGGGGACATCGTATGCCGTTCCCGTCGGGCGGAAGCACCTCCGTGTGACCTACGGCGGAAAGTCTCTTTACGGAAAGGAAATCTTTCTATCAACACAGGAAACTCAGATCATTACTTTGCCATGACGAAAAGAATCCTGTTTATAGGTACATGTCTGCTGGCCCTGTCTTCTTGTGGCACGACAGACTCGCTGTATTCATGGTACGACTATGAGGATACCACCTATCAATACAGCAAGAAAAGCACGGAAGAACTTCAAGCGAAAGTCTTGGAGCAATACCAGAAAATCATTGAACAGCAGAGAGGTTCGAGAGGCGTGGTGCCTCCCGGCCTGTATGCGGAATACGGCTATATGCTGTATCGCACAGGCAAGAAGGAAGAAGGCCTGTCGTTCTTGAGAACAGAAATAAAGACCTATCCGGAGTCGGAAAAATACATCTCACGAATCATCAAACAGCTTGAAAAATGAAGAACTACATCCTTGCTTGCCTGGCCGTTGTCTTGCTGTCCTCCTGTGCGGAGACCCTTACGCGCGGACAGCAGTATGCCAAGCTATATGAAGAAAAACCCGTATCCATCGTGATTATGCCTCCTGTCAACCAGACTAATTCGGTGGAGGCGAAAGACTTCTTTTATACCACCATGTACATGCCGTTGTGCGAAAAAGGATACTATGTCTATTCTCCCTACCTGACGATGGAGATGTTTCAGACAGAAAGCGCCTACGACGGTGAACTGTTTCTGGAACGCGACATCCAGATTTTCAAGAAAGTGCTGGGAGCAGATGCCGCCATGTTCACCATCATCAAGTCATGGGACCGGAAGCCCATCACCGGGATGCTGACGGCAGGTGTGGAATACATCCTGCGTTCTACCTCCACGGGCGAAACGCTATATCACCGGGAAGGGCTGATCAGTGTGGATACCAGTCTTTATTCCGAAGGCGGAGGACTGCTGGGTTTCGTTGTCAATATGGCCGCCACGGCCATAAACACAGCCATGACGGACAAGGTGGTGGCAGGACGGAAATGCAATGCCTTTGTGCTGAGCGATATGCCGGTGGGAAAATACAGTCCGAATTATGGAAAAGACCAGCATCTGGAGGCGGGGAAAAGCTACATAGAAGCCGTTGTGAGATAATGTGGGACGGATTTACGTGCATCCTAATTCCTATTTTTTGAATGGAGATCTGCTTTTATTTTATGTAATCCATCCCCAACTTACTCACAAAGTTCTGTTCTTCTTCAATTATCAACTTCTTGCGCCTTTTCAAGCAGTCCTTTAAATCCTCAACCTGATTGATTGGAGGAATAAGGTGGAGATAATTATAAGAAATTCCTTCCGCATGATTAAATGATTTTAAATTTGGATTGAAGGAACGATAGTTTTTAGCCATATAAGTAGGAACAATGTTTTCTGGACTTGATGGTAGTTTTGAGTCTAACTTTCCCAATGTCAATCCGTATGCGGTTGGAATTTTTTTTGATCTTTCGCGCAACAATTGCAGTTCGAAAAGAATCAGTGCCTTACTTCTGACGCCAGAAAGAGATACGGTTTTGGGGAAGGGCAGTGTCCTGAAGAGGACAGAAGGATTGTCCGAATACACACTATTGTCCACCTCTCCATTCAGAAAGCTAAGGAAATATTCGAAAGCCTTACGTTGATTGGACAAGGAATAAATTGTAAAATAGTTTGAATAGGTCGTTATCCAAAACCACCGTTTTAACTCTTGTATCTGCATCTTGTTGGGGGTGTGAAGTTTGCTAAAGAACTTCATTACAAATACAAGTTGAATATTGTACGGTAATAATTTGTAATCCACTACATTCAACTCCTTGTACAAAAACTTTGCAGCTTTCAAGATATAAGGTGTAGTTTTTTTTACCACGTTTTTAAAATCCGGTCGTACTGCCAACTTTTCAATATTCGACTGGTCGAAATACATTTTTTCATCGAACGCACTTTGATAGCATCTGAACAGATTGTTACGTGTAATCCCTTCAAAGTGATATTGGGATAATTGTTCTTTTAAATTATCTATTTCGACAGAGAAACTGAAATCCGAACTGTAACTTAGTGCATTAACCATATAATCATACGAGATGTCAGTACCTTTGGAATTCACGCGGGAAAAAATGTTTACAGCATCCGATAAACTTGCTTCTGAAATTTCCACGACAGCCAGTTTATAGTCAATCAGCGTACGCGAAAATGCATCAGCTCTATCCAAATACATATCAAGTTGCTCATCCTTACAATATGGTTCTATATATTTTCGAGAATACTGTCTGAAATCGCTTGTACTCATCAATATATGGACTGGTACTTGATAAGGCTTTGGGGTATAGCGCAAATAGACAAAATTTTCCTCTTCAAGATCGAAATACAAGTTGTAAAGAGAGTCCCTGTCGATTGTTTCGTCAATTTCAAGATTAGCCTTTTGAGCATTAGTCAAACAGCCAAATAAGGAAGATAGCCTTTGATAGCCATCCAGAAGAAATACTTGCTGGGAATAATTCTTTGGTAATTTAAAGCCTCCTACAGATTTTAGTTTATCCCAGTTATAATTGTTTTTGGGTTTCCAGATAAGTAGTGAACCTATAGGATAATTATTCTTAATGCTTTCAAACAAATCCTTGACATCATCTCTTGTCCATACAAAATCTCTTTGGAAAGGAGGAACTTGCAATGCTCCTTGCTGTAAGTCATCCAAGAGTTTTGCCAAGCTTCGGATTTGGGTTTCAATGCCAATATTATAGTTCATATTACAATAGCTTTTGTATGGATTCCACAATTTCTTGCAATTCATTCGGGTTATTTTGTCTGCTAACTCGGTCGTCCAATCTTTTTCTTGTTACAATTGGGTTGCTGAAGTAAGTAGGAAACACCTCTTTAAAAGATCCTTTTTTGGATAGTTGAATGCATTTTTCAAGAGCTTTGAAATGTGCTGGAGTTACGTCGCGATATAAGTTCTTCTGTGCAGGCGGCAAAAGAGGTCTTACAAAAGAATGCTTTTTCTTGTTTTTGTCTTTATTGCTATGTCCTTTCTCATTCTTATCCGCTTTTGCTTTGTTGTCTTTAGATAAATCTCCATAAAATCCACCCGCAATATTCAGGTAGTCTTTCTGTTCGTCAGACAAGGATTTATATGCATTGATCCAGTTTATATTAGCTTCTGTTTGCATTAATTCGATGGCATCATCGGGCATATAATTTTCCATCGACCGTTTGTCGAGGATATGATATTCTACATTCCATTCTTTTAGTTTAGCCACCACCGTTTGATATTTGGAGACTATATCTGTTGGATAACGTTTATCGCCATCCAGTAGTACCCAATATTTTAGGAACTTCGTTTTCTCTTTATAATGAGCTACTTGTGCTTTAATGAACTTTTCCACATTTGTACATCCACCCGCATTGACAAATTGCAGCTCATTGTTTTCTTCTGCAGTCTTTAAGCTTTCTTTGGTTGCGTAAGCTCTGAACAATGCCCGCAAGAAGTGAGCGTCATTCACGCTGTTTTCTACCAGCAAAGAAAGCGGCTGTAAAAGATACATGATAGCTTCTTCACGAGTAAAAATTTTTTTCTTTGTTTCATCCTTGCCGCTTTTACTGATTTGGCAATCGCATTGAGCTGATGAAGTCATTGACTGGGTAAAGGCCAATTCAAAAATCCGAGTCTCGTTATCGTTCAATCCTCTTACGAACTCAGACGACAGAACCTCCGAATCATCTATAAGCAGTTCATAGCTCTGCTTAATTGTGATTAGGTATACCAAGAAGTTCAGTTCAAGTCTCCCTCGGTCATCTTTCGACTCCTCAAAGACATCTTTTGAGATAAGCACCTTCATACCTGACGATTCTTTTGAGCATTATGTAACAATACAGCCTCTTTATACGATTCATTAAATACGTCATCAGGCCAATCACTTACGCTTCCATCTTCTCTGACCTCCACCTTTTCCAGAGAACTTGCACCTGTATCTTCATCATATTTCACGTAGTATAAAGCTAAATCTTTAGGATGTAACTTGTTTGTGGCTACTAATGTGCGGAGTCTCAATATAAAGTTTAACGAATGGGTTTCAACTAATATCTGTTTATTTTTGTCCAAAGATACCTCATTGGCCATAAATTCAGCCATTTCCGCATGAGCTGCAGGATGTAGGTGAGTTTCAGGCTCCTCCAATATGTATTGCCATGGTTTTTCACATGCCTTGGCTATTGCTACAATTTCGGGTAATGATTGTCCGATACCAGCTCCTGTGTCCAGTATATTGTTTCTGACATTCTTATTTTGCAACTCCACAGAATAGCTTGGAGCTCGGGACTGGTCTACTACCACAGCCCATCCGTCAAAGACCTTTTTATACCAATTGGAGACTTTGGTTAGCAGGTTTCCATTCCCAGACACCACATCTGAGATTAAGAACTCATAAGCATTTTCTCCTTTTGTTCCCATCAGAGTATAAACCCCATCATTCAGCCGATAATCACGTAATGGTAACTGTCTTACATGGCCGATATAATCATTTGCTGTTTGAAAGTGTGCTAATGCCTCAACCATCCAATTTTCAGAAATGTTTTTGGGGGTTATTCCCATGAAGGCAATTTCATTTCCTTTCTCATCGGTCATTTTGTGATCATCGTTGCATTGGTAAGAAACATTGTTTCCGTTTGTATCTTTCAGTGACCAACTTTCCAGGTGTGTCTTTTTTTGTTTATCCAGCATATCCACAAAGAAAGAGAATGACAATTCGTCTCCCTCTGTAGAAGTTACGTCAATTGTTGGGGCCCGATTACCTTTGTTATATACTATGTCACGAAACTCGTCACAGAGGGTCACCTCGTTGCAAATTCTGGAAAAAACCTCTTGTGTTTTACATTTCAAGGCACTTTCCACTAGCAATGGCAATTTTAACACTGCACTTTTTCCCGTGTTGTTTTTTCCAAACAACACAGTCATTGGGGCAAGTGTCAAGGTCTGCCGATTGGCAAAAATCCTATAATTGACAAAAGAGATGCTATTTATCATATTAAAAAACTATTCATATAATCGATTTATATTTTAAGGTTTGAACCCCAATTACCTTAAATAATATACAAATATATTCATTAAAATCCAAATAAGACCATAATGGGCGATAAAAAAATGATAAATCCGTTCCATGAAATACTCCTGATATTAGTGCATATTTTGTTTTTCTTCGGAAAAAGCAGAAAATAAGAAAAGTTCCTGTCGACATTTGAAGAGATAAGAAGTCTTTTGCAGACTTGTAAAAAACGCCGAAGCGTTTTGTTTCAAACGCCCTTACGTTTTCCTTCAAACGCCTAAGCGTTTTAGATAAAACGCTTCGACGTTTTGACTAAAACGTTTCGGCGTTTCAGTGCAAACGTTTCGGCGTTTTTTTATGGGCTCTGAGGCAGTGATATGGGGAGATATAATACCGAATTTGTGATATCTGCAAGAAAAAAGATAAATTCTGTTTTACATGAATGAAATATGCCTCTTTTTTTTTGATTATTTTATGTTTTTCTCTTCCTTTTGAAAATCAATCCATTAAAAAACGTTGTTTGACGTTCTAGCAAATTTGTGTTAGTTTCACTAGTTGGAAGAACACAATTTTGCCTGAAAAGAGTTTTGTGGTATTGTTTCTTTGCTTATCTTTGTATCTAGATTCATTCCTATGAAAACGCATATTCATGGGGAAAAGATGAAGAAAATAAGATAGTTTAACTCGTTTAAACTTTTTTATCTATGAAAAATAAAGGCGATGCCTTAGCGCATGAAAAACAGCAAATGGCATGCAACTCACCAAGTGAGAACGTACGCCAGACCAACATAAATTAGAAGCAATATCGATGTCACTGTATAGTTCAGACGTTCCTTCTAAAGCCGGGGGAGGCAATCTTGATAACGGATTAAATCTATTTGGTCCGGAACTAGAAAAACGCGCTGTAGAAAACTCTTCCTGGTGCTATCTGTTCGTTTACTACTCAAAAGTCGATGTGGTAGACAAGATTCTAAGGGAACAATTTCGTACATTTATTCACCGTACCATTATATACAAGCGGGGTAAATCGCATGTGGAGAGCAAGGAAGTACCCACCATTACCGGCCTGATATTCGTGCAGGGGGATATCCTGAAGATACAGTCTTTCCTGAACAGCCGTTTCATCGGTCTGCATTTGGTGAAAGATTGCAGCACGAAGACGGTGGCCGTAATTTCCGACCGTGTCATGCAGTCGTTCATACAGGTGTCCCAGCTTGATTCCCACCGCATTCGTTTCATGCCTCATTCCTTCGACTACTATGCAGAGGGGCATACGCTGGTCAAGATGACCTCGGGTGTACTGGCCGGCATGGAAGGCTATCAGGTACGTATCTCCCGCGACAAATGTTTTGTGACCACCCTTGGCGGCATGACGGTAGCCATCGGTGGCGTGTCGAAGGAAACCTTCGAAGACGTGGACGAGTACATCCGCCAGCGCAGGGTTCAGTTGCGTGAGGAAAGCGGGTCGCTCGACGCGAACCTGACGGTCGTGCAGCAGGAGATAGACAAGTGTTTTTTCTCTCCCGAGAACCGTCTGGATGTGATTTCCATAGCCAGCAGTCTTGATCAGTGGCTGGAAAAGTCGCGCTTGCTTCTTCGGAAGGAACAGTTTGCTGAGGCCACGGAGATTGTGCTTTTCATCCTCGAAGAGATTGGTTCCCGTTTTCAGTCTGCATACGGCAGTCTGGCCGCCGGAAACCTGAAGGAGATGACGGCAGTGTGTGCGGAAGCCGACCGGATATTGGGAGAGATTGCTGCGCATGCCAATGTGCCGGAAGACTTGATGTGTTTTATTGCGGCAGAACGCCAGTCGCTGGTACTTCGCTATTCGTTTTTGCCGATGGAAGAGTAAGAAAAGATGGAGTTGTCTCAAAAAGAAAATACAAAGCGGATTGCCAAGAACACCCTGATGCTGTATGTCCGCATGCTGTTTGGCATGCTGGTATCACTGTATACTTCCCGTGTGGTGCTGCAGGCATTGGGCGTGGAAGATTACGGTATATACAATGTAGTAGGGGGTGTGGTGGCGATGTTCTCCATGATTTCTAGCTCTCTGTCATCGTCGGTAAGTCGTTTTTTAACGTTCGAATTGGGAAAAGGAAACAGGGAAGGTCTGAAAAGAGTCTTTTCCACTTCATTGAGCATTCATGTAGTGTTGGCGCTTGTCATTGTGCTGTTGGGAGAAACCATTGGACTTTGGTTTCTAAACACCCACATGACCATCCCTGAGAATCGTTTGTATGCTGCGAACTGGGTATTTCAGGCATCAATCTTTACGTTTGTCATAAACCTTCTGAGCGTACCGTTCAGTGCGTCTATTGTATCCCATGAACGGATGAGTGCGTTTGCTTATATCGGCATATTAGACATAATTCTTCGGCTATTGATTGTATTGTTCATTGCTTATTCAGGTCTGGCATTCGATCGTCTGATTGTATATGCCTTACTTTTGGTGGGAGTAGTTGGTATCATGCAGGCAATCTATTGGAGTTACTGTACGAGGAATTTTGAGGAGTGCAGGTTCAAATTAAGTTTTGATGTCAGTTATTGGAAAGACATGAGTTCTTTCGCCGGATGGAATTTTATTGGCTGTACGGCGGGGTTACTGAAAGAGCATGGAGTAAACATCTTGCTAAACTTGTTTATGGGACCGATTGTCAATGCGGCTCGTGGAATAGCCAATACAGTGAATAATGTACTAGCTTCTTTTGCAGGTAACTTTATGACAGCTTTGAATCCGCAGATTACGAAATCCTATGCGGCGGGTAATTATGATTACATGTTTTCGCTAGTGGAACGAGGCTCTAGGTTTTCCTATTATATACTTCTGCTGTTTGCCTTGCCCATGCTGTTTGAAGCCGAGTTTGTATTGACTTTATGGTTAAAACACTATCCCGAGCATACCGTTGATTTTGTGCGGCTTATCCTGATAGTAACCATGTGCGATATATTGTCAAATACATTGATTAATTTAAAGTCTGCAACTGGAAATATACGTAATTACCAGATTGTTGTTGGAGGTATGCTTTTGATGAATTTTCCTTTGTCGTATTTTTGTTTGAAACTAGGTTGTCCCCCTGAATCAACTTTGGTTATAGCTTTACTGGTTGCTGTTTTATGCTTATTTTTGCGACTTTTCTTTTTACGTAAAGTTGCAGGATTTTCAATAAAACGTTATTTATATAAAGTTTGTGGAAATGTGTTGGGGGTAACTTTAGTTGCTGCTATTATACCTGCATTACTGTATTTACATATGTCTGATGGCATTGTGCGATTTTTGTTTATGTGCATCCTTACAACTTTATGTTCGTTTGTTTCCATTTATTTTATAGGATGTAGTAAGAATGAGCAGATATTTATAAGAGAGAAAATTTCCTTGTTTAAGAGAAAAATCTTTTAGAATTTGTGGGTTTATTCTGTATTTATGGTGTAAGGTAATATTATTCTGTAAGTAGAATTTAATATGGTGGAATTAGCTAGTAAAGAAGTTTGTACAGGATGTAGTGCTTGTGCTTATGTATGTCCTAAAGGATGTATTTCATTTAAAAGTGATAAAACTTATGATATAACATATCCTATAATTGATCAGAGTCAGTGCATTAATTGTGGAAAATGTCGGAAAGTTTGCCCTGCGTTAAATCCGTTAGAAGGTGTTATACCTTTGGGAGCTTATGCAGCATGGAGTTTAGATCAAAAAGAGAGGCGTACCAGCGCTTCGGGAGGAATTGCCACAGAAATTTATAAATATGCTCTTGAAGCTGGATGGAGCATTGTTGGAGCTGCTTTTTGCGAGGATTTTAAAGTTTGTTTGAAATTAGCTAATAATAAGGATTCGATCAAGGAATTCAAGAATTCTAAGTATGTGTTTAGTTCTGTAGCTGATGTGTTACCGAAAATAGCTCAGAATTTAAAATCCGGTGGTAAAATTATTGTTATTGCTTTGCCGTGTCAGATAGCTGCAATTCGGAAAATATTTCATAAGGATTTAGATAATCTTTTATTGGTGGATTTGGTTTGTCACGGCATTATGCCTTATGTATATTTAAAGCAGTACATAAGTTATATGGAGAAGTTGTACCATAAAAAAGTAAAAAGGCTTACATTCAGGGATCCAGAAGGTGGAACACAAAATTACTTTTTATCATTATACGATCAAGAAAAAAAATGTTTCTATTCCAGTAATAAATTAAACGATTCATATCAATTTGCATTTCATCGTATGGTGGCTTATCGAGAGAATTGTTATCATTGTTATTATGCTAATAATAGACGAATTTCTGATATTACATTAGGAGATTATAAAGGGTTAGGTGTGTGTGCTCCGTGTACTTTTTCAAACGAAAAGGTGAGTTGCATATTGGTTAATACTGAAAAAGGCAAGAAGTATATTGATAGATTAATTGAGAATAAGTTAATTGAAGCTGAAAATCGTCCGATTGAAGAACCAATTAAAGGCGACTCCCAACTACGTCATCCTTCAGTAAAATCATTTTCACGTCTGTTATGGGAAAAAAAATATAACGGTGATTTTGTGAATGTTACTCAATACGTTTATAGGATATCAAAATATAGGGACTCCCTGCTTTGGGTATGTCACTTACCTAAACGAATATTTAGAAAAATATTGAGGATTCTTTATATAAAAAAATAAGTATAAATGAGGATTGGAATTATTACTGTCCATAGAGCATACAACTATGGCTCTGTTTTGCAGTGTTATGCTTTACAAGAATATTTAAAGCGTTTAGGTCATGATGTTTGGGTGATAGACTATCGCCAACGGTGGACCGAAGCTGTATATAAACCATTCAGTCTATATTATATCTGGCAACTTATTAAACGACATGATATTCATGCCGTCATCGGTTATTGGAGAGGGAGAAGGGGAAGGCGTAATTACTGTAATACTGCAAATAAAATCTTTCGTTCATTTTGCTCTAAAAATTTGCATCTAACATCTTCCTGTAGGCGTAAGATCCCACAAAATTTTGATGCATATATTATCGGAAGTGATCAACTCTGGTCATATCAATGTGTTGGTGGGGAGGATAAAATCTATTTGGGCAAATTTAAACGCCCTAAGAACAGTAAACTAATTGGGTATGCGATAAGTTCTAGTACGAATTCACTTTATAAGATGGGAGGAAAAAAATTAAAGCATGTATTGGCTAACTTTGATAAAATCTCATTACGTGAAAAAAGCAATTCAAAGATAGTTGAACAATTAACAGGTGTTTCATTACCAATAACCATAGATCCTACATTATTGGCAGATGAAAGTATTTGGAGTTCTATGATAAATTCCGAAAAATGGAGCAAGCGTGATTATATTGTTACTTATCAAGCTCGTCCGGTTGCAGGTAATCCTACTTATTTATATGATAAAGCTTCTATAATGGCTTTGCAAAAAGATGACACAGAAATTATAGATTTGAGTTCAATGACATATTCTGTGGAAGATTTCATTTCATCTATAAAATATGCAAAGTGTGTATTTACGACTTCATTTCATGCTGTAGTGTTTTCTATGTTAATGGAAACTCCATGTTATGCCGTTTGTTTAGGAGATGGATTGGATGTTCGTTATGTTGATTTTTTAAAGAATATCGGCTTGGAAAAAGAAATTGTTGATATTGATTTTGTTCCTACTTCTCTTGATATCGATTTTACGATAGTAAAAAAGAAATTGGAGACTTATAGGAAACAGTCACAGGATTTCTTAGATTAATGAATGTATTAGGAATATTATTAATCCGACTTGTGATAATTGGGAACTATTATTGATAGATATGGGGAGTACAGATAGATTAGGTTTAATTTGTGATGAATGGGTACAAAAGGATTTACGGATTAAAGTTTTATTTAAAACTTATTCATGAGATGTTGACAAAGAAGAATCTTTTCGTAATTATTTAGTTTATTCTTGGTTACGTGTCGCATGGGGTGTAAAAAGATTTGGTAAATGCTATAATATATCCTGAGAATCTAACTGTTTTGATTTCATTTTATGTGTTGTTCTTTATAGTCATAAAGTTATAAGAATAAAGAAATCCTTTATATAGTTATAGAAGGACTGCTTGTGTATTGAAATTATATAGTTAAATTAATTAGGGTTGTATTTTTCTTGATATCCTGAATTTAACAGAATATTAATAATTGTTTTTTATTCATAATTATGTTTGAAGATATTAAAATATCAGTAATAATACCGATATATAATGTGGAAGTTTATATTGCTCGTTGTGCAGAAACATTGATGAAACAAACTTTAAAAGAAGGAATTGAATACATTTTTGTGAATGATGCCACTAAAGATAACAGTATAGCAGTCCTTCAATCGGTTCTAGAAAAGTATCCTTTAAGGAAGGGGCAAATAAAAATTGTTTCTCATAAATATAATCAGGGTTTACCTGCAGCCCGGAATACAGGCTTAGCATTAGCTAAAGGAAAATATATTTATCATTGCGATAGCGATGATTATGTTGAATATGATGCGTTGGAATGCCTTTATAAAGTTGCAGTTAAGAATAATGCAGATATAGTATGGTGTGATTATTCAGAACTTTATCCGAACGCTGAGAGAAATAAAAAACAACCTTCATTTGATTCCTCAATGGAGGCTGTAAAGGGTATGCTCACAGGAAAAATGGAATATAATGTATGGAATAAGTTAGTAAAGCATGATTTGTATATAAAAAATAATATAGAATTTCCTAAAGGTTATCCGATGGGAGAGGATTTAACTATGATAATGCTATTTGTGAATTCTCAAAAGGTTGTTCATGTTCCTATAGTTTTATATCATTATGATAGAACCAATCAAAATGCCATGACATATTCTATGTCTGAAGAAAAACAGAATGTTTTGACGCACAATGTTGCAATGGTTGAGAGTTATTTGTGTAGGAAATATGGTAATTCATTAATGCTAGAAATAGCAACCCTTAAATTGAATTTGAAATGGCCTTTTCTTATTTCTACAGATAAAATAGAAGTTTATAAAAGATGGAATAAGTGGTTTCCTGAAGCCAATGAATATATAACCCGACAGTCTGTTAGCGGCAGAATAAAAGTATTAGAATTGTGCGCTTCCAAAAAGCAATATTGGATAATTTGGTTACATTATTGGCTAGTTGTAAGGTTGTATTATAAGGTCTTTGGTAAGTAGTTTATGTAACATTTTTTATTTTATACACACTAGTTATTTATTTGTGGATGGTGGTCATGTTGTCGCTTTCTGTTATATTGCTATACTTTTATTTTTGTTGTTTTTATGATATTATTATCAGGTTGTCATTGATAGAAAGTAAATTGTTCTTTATTATAAAGAATTTTTTATGTTAACATTTTTACGGTATTATTTATTATATTGTAAATGGTGTAATATTAATTACTTAGCTGTTTTTTATTAATCACTTTTATGTTGACATTGTTATTTGGCGATATTGAAGGTCTATAATATTTTGAAAAGATGTTACACAAGTATCAAGAAATTATACGTTTCTGCATAGTAGGTACTTTAGCTACAGGCATTCACTATGGGGTATATTTATTGTTGAACCAATTAATTTTGGTGTGGCTTGCTTATTCTATTGGATATGTTGTAAGTTTTATATTTAATTTTTATTTAACGAGTGTATTTACTTTTAAATCAAAAGCGACAATAAAAAAAGGTATAGGTTTTATTTTTTGTCACTTGGTTAATTATATTTTGCATCTTTTTTTCCTTTCCTTTTTTATATGGATGGGAGTTGGAAAAAATTATGCACCTATTCCTGTATATTTAATCGTAATACCGATTAATTTTTTGTTAGTTCGATTCGTATTTAAGACAAAAAAATTATGAAGAAAATATCTATATTAGTACCTTGTTACAATGAAGAGGCTTCATTACCGATGCTTTACTCAGAATTGGTAAAAGTCATGAATTTGTGTGATTCTTATGACTGGGAAGTTCTATTCATAAATGATGGATCCTGTGATAATACTCTATCTGTTATCAAAGATTTACGTCGAAAAGACATGAGAATATCGTACGTGGATTTATCTAGAAATTTTGGAAAAGAAAATGCCATGTTAGCAGGTTTTGATTATGTTACGGGAGATTGTATGGTGATTATGGATGCAGACTTGCAACATCCACCACACGTAATCTTGAAGATGTTGGAAAAATGGGAAGAAGGATATGAGGATGTTTATGCTAAAAGGATAACACGAGGAAAGGAATCATGGATTAGGAAAAGAGCGTCATTATTGTTTTATTCATTATTGCAGAAAACGACGAGAATTGAAATTCTACAAAATGTTGGAGATTTTAGATTATTAGATAGATGCTGTATTGAAGCACTTAAGTCTTTAAGAGAATCTGAAAGATATACAAAAGGAATGTTTTGTTGGATTGGCTTTAAAAAAACATCTGTGGATTTTGAACAGAAGGATAGGGTGGCTGGTAAATCAACTTGGAATTATTGGAGTCTTTTTAATTTAGCAATAGAAGGTATAACGTCTTTTACGACGACACCTTTACGCTTTTCTTCAATATTAGGATTTATAATTGCAATTTTTTCTTTTGTATTAATGCTTTTTCATTTTATTAAAGCGTTGATTTGGGGTGATCCAATCCAGGGATTTCCAACATTGGTAGTATTAATACTTTTTCTAGGTGGTATTCAGCTATTGTCCATAGGAATCTTAGGTGAATATTTAGGGAGGGTATTTAATGAGTCAAAGCATCGCCCTGTTTACATAGTTCGAGAATATAATGGTGAAAAAAAATGATAAAGATGAATAATGTAAAGATTGCGCGTCAAGACTTAGTGTTTTTTATTATTGTATTTATAGCTTTTTATCTGTTAGATAGATTTAGTCCTTTTATAGCAGATGACTATTCTTATAGATTCTTTTATGATGAAGGCATTGGGAAACTAAAAGTCGTCAATTCTTTGAAAGATGCGATTGTTTTTCAAGCTCATGATTATATGACGCATAATGGTAGATTTATAGTCCATACTTTGACGGCTTATTTCTGTGGAAAATTAGGAGTAGAATGGTTTAGAGTTATAAATGCTTTGATATTTGTTTTGTTTGTTTATGGTGTATTAAAATTGATAAGGAATGAATCGGGAAGAAGAAATATTGATAAGTATTTGATTGCTTTTGTGTTGTTTTTGTTTATGCCTTGTCCCGGTATGATATGGTTGGGGTCCATTGCTATGTGTATTAATTACTTGTGGACTGCATGTGCCATAATTTATTTTATGATATTATTTAAAATTATTGTAAACAACAAGAAAGCTTACAATATAACAACAAAGATGCTGATTTTTTTTGTCGGTTTATTTGTTGGTAGTTTACAAGAGAGTTTCTCATTAGGTATAAGTGCCGCTTTATTTTTTTATTATTGTTTTCACATTAAAGAGTTCAAAAATTCTGTGTTTTATGTTGTCGTAGGATTTTGGTTAGGAACATTGATTGTTACTTTTGCGCCTGGAAATTTTGTAAGGTTAGGGGAGGTTAATAATTTAGAAGGTGGATTTACTCTGTTAAAACTGTTGTCACATTTTTCACAGGTTATTTTTAATGCTAAATTATTTGTAATATTGTGTTTTTCATTGTTGGTATTATTGATTAAAAGTAAATCTGATTTTATAAAATTTATTTCACGAAATAAAATCTATGTCTTAACAATTCTTTTTTGTGTAATGGTTTCTTTGGTTATATTTTCAGGGGAGCGTCAAGTTACGTGCATTGAATTGTTCTCTTTGATTTTAATAATTAAATTACTTTATAAGTGCTGCTCTAACTTTATAGAACATCGTTATAGATGGATAAATTCGTTTTTTATCATTTTGTTTTGTGCTTTTTATGTACCTATTTATAATAACAGAGCATTTGCTTATGATACACTTGAAGCTTTATATAAGCAGCCTGTAATTGAAAAAACTATTGTATTTCCAGAATATTGGGATCATATTCGGAAGTTGAATGGGAATTATTTTGGAAGTAGGTTTACGCAAAGATTAGATTTTAGTGAAAAATGGATGTACCTTTCATTTTCGAATTATTTATCAAATGGAGAGAATAGTCGATTGGTAACAGCTGTTTTATGTGAAAATAAAAAGAAGATTGTGGAGAACTATGAGAAATACAATGTTGATGGGTATTATTATAGTAAACAATATAAATATTTTGTGGTAAGGGATTCTATAGATACAGCGGTTGACTCCTTTAAAGAATATTATATGCCATCTACTGTATTAGGGAAAATAAAGCGATTGGTATTAAATCATGATAAAATAAATACTAGAGAGACACAGATTTCATCTTATTTTGATAATCATTCTTTTAGATATTATCTTCTAAATGAGCGTTCTTACAAAATCCAACGCGTTTCTCTTAATGAATAATTACTTTTAAAATTATAAGAAGTATGCCTAAAATATCAATTGTAGTACCTGTCTATAATGCTGAAAAATACTTACCTTCTTGTGTAAATAGTATATTAGCGCAAACTTTAAACGATATTCAAATAATTCTTGTAGATGATGGAAGTAAGGATAACTCTGGAAAGATATGTGATGATTATCAGAAACAAGATAAAAGGATAAATGTAATACATCAAAAAAATAGTGGTGTAATGAAAGCGCGAGCTGAAGGAGTACGTGTAGCTAATGGTGAGTGGGTTTGTTTTATAGATGCAGATGATATGGTAGCTCCAGATGCATTGGAATGTATGTATTCATATATTGCGAATGATATTGATATTGTAGTATTTGAGAGCCCAATAAATGCAAGTTATAATGCGCAGGAATATATACAGTTATTATTTAAATTTCAACTTTTAGCATTATGGGGGAAGCTTTATAGGCGTAATTTACTGAATGATTATGCACTGTCTGTACCAGCTCAATTCAAGGTGGGAGAAGACTTTATATGTCAGTTGCGTATATTATGTATGGTAAAAAGTAAGATACGGCTTTGTTCTGAAAGGAAATACATTTATAATGAAAATAATCCTGCTAGTGTTCAGAAATCTCATCGAAAGTCATATGAATATGAAATGGCTATGTTAAGTGAGGTGGCAGATATTATGGATAAAATGAATTTAGTTGATGAGCAGGCAAAAATCGCTTATTTAAAATGGAGAATAGTTTATTTAGGAGGTATGATAGGTTTATGCTATTCGGTAGATTATAAGAGTAAATGGGTGATAGAACTGGAAAATGAATGTAGAAATTATTCTTTGTCTGGAAAAGATTCTATGATAATGAATGCTATTCATATTCCATTTTTACGTTTGTTCTTGATTCTAGAGAAATTTATAAAAGGGAAAGGTAGATGGTTAATTAATAAGTTTAGGTAAATTTATTGTAAATCATATTGATGTCTAGAATAGTATATTTAGATTATACAAGAGGCTTTGCTATATTATTGGTCATTGTCGGGCATTTGATACAGTTTAATTTCCAGTCTGGATTAAATAATAGATTGTTTGATATTATTTATAGTTTTCATATGCCGTTATTCTTCTTTATTAGTGGATGTGCTAGAGGAATTCATAACAAAAATTCTTCGACGGTGTTTGAGTTCTGTAAAAAAATATATTGTAGATTTTGTTCATTAATTGTGCCTTCTATTGCGTGGACAGTAATAATACCATATTTCTTTTCACGTAAGTATGAGCTAGGACTTACTCAAATCTCAGGATATTGGTTTCTAAATGTGTTGTTTGTCATTGTGGTTATATGGGATATCGTTTTATATATTGATGATAAGAAATATTTAAACAGATATTTATATCCATTAGTGATTATAGGGATTACTTCTCTTTTTATTTTTGGGGTTAAACGTATTCCTATATCATATTTTTTAATGTATGTGATTGGATTTTATTTTCAGAAGTATAATTGTTTGACAAGACTAAAACCAATTTTTTATTCGTTATTCTTTTTAGTATTTTGTTTGTTCTCTGGTTATTTTGATTATGGAGAAACAACAATGGGAGATCCAAATAGAGTTTGGTTACAATTTCCTTTATCTATTTGTGCTAGTCTTGCATTGTTAAAGTTCTTTTCTATGTGCGAATTAAAGGGTTATAAAATATTTCCTATATTAGGGTTTATAGGAAGGTATACATTAGGTATTTACCTTTGTCACTTTTTTCTTATTCATATCCCTTTTGTTGCGGGAATAGTGAATGAATGTAATTTATTAACTCAATTTGTAGGGCTGTTGCTTCTATCTTTGAGTATTGCCTTAGTGTGTATAGGAATTCAGAAAGTGATAGAAACCTATCCGTTTTTACATAAGATTATGTACGGAAAATAAATGGAGTAATTGTCATGAAAGTGATTGTGAATATGGCCTGCGGATTAGCCAATCGGATGTTTCAGTATAGCTATTATCTTTTTTTGAAACAAAAGGGATATGATGTGCAGGTAGATTTTTATCAGTCTGCAAAATTGGCTCATGAGAAAGTAGCATGGAATGATATCTTTCCTGAAGCTAAGATTGTGCAGGCATCCTCTTTAGAGGTTTTTAGATTAGGAGGAGGAACGGATCTTTTTTCGAAAATTCGTAGGAACTATTTACCGTTCCTTTCTGGAGTAGTAAGTATGCCGACTGCTTTTGATGCAGAGTTGCCTGTCAATAGCAGAAAAAGTCAATATATAATTGGTGTATTTCAAAATGCGAAGATGGTAGAGGACGTGGAAGAGGAGGTGAAACGTTGTTTCACATTCCAGCCTTTTGTCGATGAAAGGAATCAGAAGCTCGAAAGAGAGATGGAAGCTTGTGAGTCGGTGGCCATACATGTCCGGAAAGGAAAAGACTATATGCAGCGGGTGTGGTATCGGAATACTTGTCCGGTAGATTATTATAAAAAAGCTGTGGAGGTGATAATGAATAAGGTGAGCAATCCGAAATTTTATGTCTTTACGGATAATCCGGAATGGGTAAAGGAAAATTTTAAAGACATGGAATATACGCTGGTGGAAGGAAACCCGCCCAGTGGTTGGGGAAGTCATTTTGACATGCAGTTGATGAGTGTGTGTAAACACAATATCATTTCGAACAGTACCTACAGTTGGTGGAGTGCGTTTTTAAATACTCATTCTGGGAAAATTGTCATTGGTCCTAAAGTGTGGTTTAGTCCAGGGAGTTGTGAAGAATTTACTTCAGAAAGGACGCTTTGCAGAGATTGGTTGGCTGTATAAATGAAGAGATCTATGGAATATAAAGTATCGGTAATTATTCCTATATATAAGGTAGAAAAGTTTATATCTCGCTGTGCTGAATCATTGATGGCACAGACATTGGAGGGAGTGGAATATATTTTTGTGAATGATGCGACTCCAGACCATAGTATGGAAATGCTTCAGAATGTATTAGATTCTCATCCGGAAAAGAAAGTGACAATAGCCACGCATGAGATAAACAAGGGATTGCCTGCTGCTAGAAATACGGGATTAGGTTTGGCACAAGGAGAATATATTTTTCATTGTGACAGTGATGATTTTGTGGAGCCGGATATGCTAGAGACTTTGTATTGTGCAGCGAAGGAGAAAGAAGCGGATATTGTATGGTGTGATTGGTATCTTTCGTTTGAAAAGAATGAGAGATACATGAAGCAACCTTCTTTTGATACACCTGAGGCGGCGTTAAAAGCCATGTTAGGGGGAGGAATGAAATATAATGTCTGGAATAAATTGGTGAAACGCAGTTTGTACACGGATAACCATATTTTGTTTCCTGCCGGATATGGAATGGGAGAGGATATGACGATGATGTGTCTCTTTGCCTATGCAAAAAAGGTTGCCTATGTGCCTAAGGCTTTTTATCATTATGTAAAGATGAATACATCGTCTTATAGTCAGGCTCATTCTACTCGTTATTGGGAAGAATTAAAGCATAATGTAACCAGAACGACAGAAATGCTTCAAGCAATTTATGGTAGTTCTTTGGACCAAGAAATTGCTTTTCTGAAGTTGGAGGCAAAATTTCCTTTCTTGATTATTGGGGATACAAAGCTATACAAGCTATGGAAGGAATGGTATCCAGAAGCAAATCAGTATATTTTGCGGAATAAAAATATATCCTCTCGGAATCGTATGCTGCAATGGTTTGCTTGGAAGAATCAATATTGGTTGGTGTGGTTGTATTATCAATTGGTATGTCGTGTAGTATATGGAATCTTATATAGATAATTTATAGTAGTATGAATAGAATTTTGATAAATATATTTTCCGTCATAATTACGTCCATGTATTTTTTCCCTTTTGAATTTCTTTTTTTACCAGGGATTAATACAAAAATGATGTTAGCTGGGGTGGGTTTGATTATATTAGGAAAAAGGCTGGCACAGCAAGGGATGGGAAAGATAGACCGAGACTTCTTCTTTTTATCTTTATTGGCATTTGCTATATCTTTAATTAGTTTGATAACTATGACAGTAAATGAAACAAAAGATGATTCTTTTTTGACCTATTTTATATCTATGTGGGTTTGGATGGGGGGAGCATATACTGTCATAAGATGGTTGAAAATGGTTTATGCTCATGTGTCTGTTGAATTGGTATGCAACCATTTAATTGCGGTCTGTGTAGCCCAATGTATAATTGCTTTTATGATGGACGTGTATCATCCCTTGCGAGATTTCGTAGATGGTTTTCTTGGAGGAGAAGGATTTATGGGAAAAACAGAGGGGCGACTGTATGGAATTGGTGCAGCTTTGGATGTAGCGGGTCTTCGCTTCGCTGCAGTATCTGTAATGATAGGTTATTTATTGTCTAAAACGAGCCAAATGAGTGAAAAGAAAGTTATAATATATATATTATCTTTTTTGGTAATTGCTGTTATTGGGAATATGATGTCTCGTACAACAACATTAGGAGTTATTTTAGCATTAATCTATTGGTGCTATTCAAGTTTTATACTGCGTCAGTACACAGAAAATAAGAGATTGTGGATTTGGCTAGGTGGAATATTGTGTGTGGTTTTACCTTTCGTTATATACTTGTATAATACAGATACAACCTTTTATAAGAATTTACGTTTTGCATTTGAAGGATTTTTTTCCCTTTGGGAAACAGGAAAATGGGAAGTTTCTTCAAATGATATATTATTGAAATCAATGGTCGTATTTCCAGAAACTTGGCATACATGGATTATTGGGGATGGATATGCTGCAAATCCTAGTATAGGTTCTTATGCTGATCCTTATTATATAGGACCTACTTATGGTGGATATTATATGGATACAGATATTGGTTATCTGCGTTATATCTTTTATTTTGGTGTGACAGGAACTCTTGTATTTATTGGTTTTATGTTGAAAGCTGCATTAATCTGTATAAATCGCTTCAAAGGATATAAGATGATGTTTTTAATGATATTGCTGGTGAATTATATAGGATGGTTTAAGGTTTCTACAGATATTTTCCTTGTTTTTGCTATTTTCTTGTGCGTCAGTTTGGAAGAGGAAAAAGAGGCAGAAGAATATAGATTGTCAGAGTCTAAAATTGGTATGGTATGAAAATCATTTATTGCACTCATTCCACATACAATCCTGGCGGGATGGAACGTGTACTTTTAAATAAGGTAACGTACTTTTCTCAGCTTCCGGGATGGGAGGTCTCTGTGGTGACTACCGACCAGCATCAGCGTCCTCCTTTTTATCCGTTTCCGGAAAAGGTGCGGATGACGGATTTGGGGATTAATTATTCGGAGGATAATGACAAGGGGACCTGGAAGAAAATTGTGGGATACCTCCGCAAGAGGAAGGAGCACAAACGGAAACTGACGGCCTTGCTGGAAAGGGAAAGCCCGGACATCGTGGTGTCGCTTTATCCGTCGGAGTCGTCTTTTATTCCGGAAATAAAGGATGGCAGCAAGAAGGTACTGGAATTGCACTTCAACAAATATTTTCGTTTGCAGTATGGACGTAGTGGCATTATTGGTTGGATTGACCGCTGGCGTACCCGACAGGATGAACGGATTGTCCGTCGGTTTGACAAGTTTGTGGTGCTGACCAATGAGGACCGGGGCTACTGGGGAAATCTGCCGAATATCGAGGTGATTCCCAATGCGGCCATGCACGTGAGCGACCGTTATTCTGACGTAGAAAACAAACGGGTCATTGCGGTGGGACGGTTGGATTACCAGAAGGGGTTCGACCGACTGATTCAGGCCTGGCAGAGGGTGCAGTCTACGGGGCGGTTCAAGGACTGGACACTGGATATTTTCGGACAGGGGGAATGGCAGGAGATGCTTCAGCAGATGATAAATAAGGCAGGTTTACAATCCGCCGCACGAATCAATCGTCCTACAAAACAGATTGGTGAGGAGTATGTGAAGAGTGACCTGCTGGTGATGAGTTCGAACTACGAAGGGTTTCCGATGGTGATGATTGAAGCGATGGCTTGCGGATTGCCGGTGGTGTCGTTTGACTTTAAATGTGGACCAAAGGATATCATCCGTCAGGGAGAAAACGGTCTGTTGGTGCACAACGGGGACGTGGACGGATTGGCGGATGCCATGATGGAAGTGATGGCGGATGACGATTATCGGAAAATGCTTTCGGAGAATGCAAAAGCGGTGGTAGATACGTATTCGGAACAGGCGGTGATGGCCCGGTGGCTGCGTTTGTTCGAAGAACTGACAAGAAGATGAAGAAACTATTACAGATAAATCCGGTGTTGCGGCAGAATACATCGACAGGCCGCATCATGCAGGAAATTGGGGAATTGGCTGCCCGGCATGGCTGGAAGACATATATGGCTTACAGCAAGGGACGCGACGGCATCCGGGAGTGCCAGTCGGAGATTGTGCCGGTGGGCAACAAGTGGAGTACGCTCTGGCATGGAGTGGAAACCCGTTTGTTCGACCGTCACGGGCTGGCATCGAAAGGGGCTACGCGGCAGTTTGTGAAAAGGATGGAGGAAATTCAACCGGATGTGGTGCATATTCACAACATTCATGGGTATTTCCTGAATTATCCGATTTTGTTCGATTACCTGGCCGGGAGCGGCGTTCCGGTAATCTGGACGGTGCACGACTGTTGGCTGTATACAGGGCATTGTTATTATTATTCATTTGCGAGATGTGACCGATGGAAAACGGGCTGTCACGACTGTCCGCAGAAGAAGGAGTTTCCGGCTAGCTGGCTGTTCGACCGTTCGCGGCGGAACTTTGCCGACAAGCGGGAGGCCTTTACGCGGCTGGGAAAGGACCAGCTTACCATCGTGCCGGTTTCGGAATGGATAAAGGGGGAGATGCAGCAGTCGTTCCTGAAGGAGTATCCTTTTCAGGTGATTCACAACGGAATCAATACGGATGTGTTCCAGGTGTACGACGCCGGGGAAGTCCGTCGCCGGTATCAGCTGGAAGGGAAGCGCATCTTTTTGGGAATGGCCAGCATCTGGAGCCGTGAAAAGGGGTTGTACGACTTTATTCAGATGGCCGACATGCTGAATGCAGAAGAAGTGATTGTGCTGGTGGGCGTGAAACCGGAGGAGCGGAAGCTTTTGCCGGGAAACGTCGTAGGAATAGCACGGACGGAGAATATCCGTCAGCTGGCAGAGCTGTATGCGGCGGCTGAGGCTTTTGTCAATCCTACCTGGCAGGATAATTATCCGACGGTGAACCTGGAGGCGATTGCCTGTGGCACACCGGTGGTGACGTATCGCACAGGGGGAAGCGTGGAAGCGGTGACCGTGGAAACGGGGTGCATCGTGGAACAAGGTGACGTGAGGGGGCTGCTGGAAGCGGCCCGCGCCATAACCCGGCGGGGAAAGGCGTTTTATCAGGCACCGTGCCGGGAATATGCGTTGAAGCATTTCCGGAAAGAAGACCGATACTTGGATTACCTGGATTTATATGAAAGGAAAATCCGAAAAGGATGATATGACAAAAAGGTTGGTATGAAGAACAAAGAACTGAAAATTCTACAATTAGGTAAGTTTTACCCGGTGAGAGGCGGGGTGGAAAAAGTGATGTATGATTTGATGGTAGGACTGTCGGAACGCGGAGTGGACTGCGACATGCTGTGCGCGGCCTGGGAAGGGGAAGACAGTGTGACGCAAGTCAACGGACATGCCACGCTGATGTGCTGCAAGACGTTGCTGAAAGCGGCGGCTACGATGATTTCACCGGCCATGATTTTCAAACTGCGGAAGATATGCCGCGGATACGACATTATCCACGTGCATCATCCGGACCCGATGGCGGCGCTGGCGTTGTTTCTTTCCGGCTACAAAGGAAAGGTTGTCCTGCACTGGCACAGCGACATCCAGAAACAGCGCTTTTTGCTGCAACTCTACAAGCCGTTGCAGCAGTGGCTGATTGCGAGAGCGGACCGGATTGTGGGGACTACCCCGGTGTATCTGGCAGAATCTCCCTTCTTGAAGGGGGTGCAGACCAAAACGGTGGCTTTGCCCATCGGAGTGGAGCGGATATGCCCCTCGGAAGAAGGAGTGGAAGCGATGAAACAACGGTACGCAGGAAAGAAAATCGTGTTTTCGCTGGGAAGACTGGTTCCTTACAAGGGATACAAGTATTTGGTGGAAGCGGCCCGTTACCTGGGCGATGACTATGTGGTGTTGATTGGGGGAACAGGACCGTTGAAGGACACACTGGAGGCTGAGATCGAGCATCTCGGACTACGGGGAAAGGTAGAGCTTTTGGGAAGGGTTAGTGAAGAAGATCTTCCTTTATATTATGGAGCTTGCGAGGTGTTTTGCTTGAGCAGCGTGCAGAAAACCGAGGCTTTTGCCATTGTGCAGATTGAGGCCATGTCGTGCGGCAAGCCGGTGGTGGCTACGAAGATTCCCCAGTCGGGAGTGTCGTGGGTAAACCGGGACGGAGTGTCGGGCATCAACGTGGAACCGGAAGACGCCAGGGCACTGGCCGAGGCTATCCGGAAGGTGACCGGCGAGGGAAGTCGGTACAAAGCATTTGCGGAAGGGGCATTCAAACGCTATCAGGAACACTTTACGAAAGAAAAGATGATAGAAAACTGTTTGAAGATTTATTTGAATTACTATGAGCAATGAAGAAGTGAGAGCTATGTTATTATCGAATGACCATGCGACTGAAAAGAAAGGGGGCTACAAGGATGCAATGTCGCCGGTAGCTTGTTGGGTAAAAAGGGGATTTGACGTGACGCTGAGTCTGATGGGACTGGTTGTCTTTTCTCCTGTGATATTGGTTATCGGGGCGTTGATCAAGCTGGAAGACCATGGACCTGCCATTTTCAAGCAGGAACGGGTGGGTTATCGCGGAAAGACGTTTATGCTGTATAAATTCCGTTCGATGAAGGTGACGTCGGAAGCAGACGGGATTCCGAAACTTTGCCAGAAGGAGGACGACCGGCTGACGCGGGTGGGACGTTTCCTGCGTGAACACCACCTGGACGAGCTTCCGCAGTTGTGGAACGTGCTGAAGGGCGAAATGAGCTTTGTAGGGCCGCGCCCGGAACGGAAATATTTCGTAGACCAGATTCGGGCCATCAATCCGGATTATGAGCTGTTGTATCAGCTGCGGCCGGGATTGTTTTCGCCGGCTACGCTTTACAACGGCTATACGGATACTATGGAAAAGATGCTGGAACGCTTGCGGATGGACTTGAAGTATTTGGCTACGCGTTCGTTGTGGCTGGATTTGAAGATTATCTTTCTGACGGTGGCATATATTTTGCTGGGAAAGAAATTCTGAAAAATAGTATGAATTAATTTGATTACAAAAAACAAGATGGAGACAATGAGACCGAAACCGGACTTGCAGTTGCGCAAGATTGGCAGTCAGTATATGATTGTGGATACTTGCCACGGAAGTGTGAACATGACGAAAGTGTTTGAACTGAATGAGACGGCGGCACGGATATGGCAGTGGCTGGGCGAACAGGCACTGGATGTGGAAGGGCTGGCCGACAAGTTGTGTGAGGAATATGAAGTGGGAAAGGAACAGGCACGGAAGGATGTGACCCGGCAACTGGAAGAATGGAAGAAGCTCGGACTGGTGCAGTAGAAAAGGAAAAAGCTTTCTGGAATCGGAGGGAGCCGGCGGCTTTGCTGTCGTTGCTGCGTGCCGGACTGTGGGAGCAGATGCCCGATGGCCTTTCGCTTTTCCCTTTGTCGGAAGCGGAATGGGAGGAGGTGTATCTGCTGGCCCGCCGGCAGACGGTGACAGGACTCGTGTGGCAGGGTATCAGTTACTTACCCGACGAGTGGATGCCGCCGGGAAAGGTGCTGGTACGCTGGGTGGCAGTGGTCGACGGCATTGAACGGAAGAACCGTTTGATGAACCGGGTGGTGATGGAACTGCAGGACTGGTTCCGCCGGGAAGGACTGCGGGTGGTGCTGCAGAAAGGCCAGGGGGTGGCACTCTTCTACGAGAAGCCTTTGTGGCGGGAATGCGGCGACATTGATTTCTATTTCCCCGACAAGCAGGAAAGTGAACGGGCGGTGGAGTTGCTGGCCCGGAAAGGGGTGAAGGTACAGCGGGCTGCCGACGGCAGCGTGCATTATCGATGGCGGGGAGTGGAAGTGGAACACCACGTCCGCCTGCTGGACATCTGCAATCCGTGGGCACAGAAATACCTTCGCCACCTGGAAGAGACAGCCGGTTTCCGTGAGGTCAGCTTGTATCAGGGAGGGACGGTGACCGTCCCTGCGCCGGAGTTGAACTTGTTGATGCTGAATGCCCATATCATGAAACATGCCATGGGATGGGGCGTCGGTCTGCGGCAGTTGTGCGACATGGCGCGTGCCTGTCGGGTGCTGGAAAAAGAGGTTGATTCAGAGAAAGTTTGTGAGATGTACCGCCGTGCGGGCATCCGCAAATGGAGCAACCTGCTTTATGCCTTTCTGAAAGAGCAATTGGGATTAGCGGATGAATTTATATATTGTAAATCAGTGAATTATAATTCGACTCCGTTGTCCGAAATTGTGTGGAGGGGAGGAAATTTCGGCTGGCATTCGGAGGAAAGAGTCTGCTCTTCACAAAAAAAATGGAAAAGAAAGTTACAAACTTTTCTTTTTTTCTTGCAGAATGTCAAATTTTCTTGTAAGTTTGTAATAAGAGAATCCTTTTGGACGATTATGGACTTAGTAAGGGGACAAGTGAGATGAGTACTGAATGGTTTTTCTGTGTGGCTGGATTCGTTTTCAGTGTGTCGGTTCCGGCAGAAACGGATATTGAACGGCTGCTGCCTTCGTTCCTGCCATTCAGATGCGAAACAGACAAAGGGGGCAAGCTACTTTTCAGATGGCAGGCTGTGTCGGGACCGGTTCCCGGGAAGGACGAGAAGACCGCCTTGCTGGAAGAAAGCTTCAACGACCTGGGCCATGTGAGTCTGTGGAGGGAGAAAGAGGGGTATCGCATCGATATGCATTACACCGCTCAAAGTCCGCAGCACGTGATGAAAACCAGCCGTGACTTTACCTCTGCCGTAGCCTATATTCAGTGGGAGGATCCATACGTCAGTTGTGTCTGTACTTCACTGCTGAGAATCGTGTATTCGCAGGCGGTGCTTCTGCAGGGAGCGGTGTCGCTTCATGCATCGACAGTATATCAGGAGGGATATGCCTATCTATTTCTAGGGAAAAGCGGTACGGGAAAAAGTACGCATTCGGCTTTGTGGATGAAGCATTTTGGGGGGACAGACTTGCTGAACGATGACAATCCAACGGTGCGTGTGGAAGGCGGAAAAGTCGTGGCCTACGGTACACCGTGGAGTGGAAAAACACCCTGTTACAAGAACCTGTGTTTTCCGGTAGGAGGGATGGTGAAGCTGGTGCAGGCACCGTTCAACCGGTTTACTCCGCTGAAGGAAGTCAATGCGTTTGTCGCTCTTTTCCCGGGATGTGCGGTGATTCGTCAGGACGGGCGTCTGTGCGACGGATTGTATGACACTTTGTCACAAATAGTAGAGCGTGTACCGGTGGGAAGACTGGAATGTCTGCCCGAAGAAGAAGCTGCGGAGGTGTGCCGGGAAGGCATCCGGAACGGTGGAAAATAACTGTGAAAAATAACTGTCTGACTAAAATCAAAACAATTATTATAAAAAGAGAGAAATGAACAAGCAACTTGTATTTTTGAGCTTACTGTTTGCCTTGCTGTTGTCTTCGTGTGCTTCACGCAAGAACTTTGTCTATTTGCAGGATATGCAGATGGGCGAAGGTTATCCTATGGATACGAAGCACGAGGCGGTGGTACACCGTGACGACCGGTTGGGCATCGTGGTGTCTTGTAAGAATCCGGAACTGGCCATCCCGTTCAACATCCAGGGTGGAGTCTTCCAGATTGATTCGGAAAGTAATGTATCTTCTTCGGGAGTCGCTTCCGGAAAGGAAAAGGGGTACCGTGTGGATGTGAACGGAGAAATTGATTTCCCGATTCTGGGAAAACTCCATGTGGAGGGACTGACCGTGAGCGAAGTGACAAAACTGATCCGGGACCGGATTGTACAAGGAAACTATATCAAGGACCCGATTATTTCCATTGAATTCCTGAATTTCAAATATACGGTGTTGGGAGCCGTGGGACGCAACGGCACATTCAGTGTGGACGGTGACCGTGTCACTCTGCTGGAGGCCATTGCCAATGCGGGCGATTTGACCTCGAAGGCTCGGATTGACCGGGTGGCTGTAATTCGCGAAGTGGGCAACGAACGGCAGATGTTCATGCACGACCTGCGCAGTACGGATGTGTTTGAATCGCCTTGCTTCTATTTGCAGCAGAACGACATCGTGTATGTGGAGCCGAAGTACCGCAAGAAAGATACGGAGGACCGTGGATGGCAGGTGGTTACGACTTTGCTGTCGTTGGTAACTGCAGTCTGTTCCATTATGTGGGCCACAAAATAACGAATGGTGTGTGAAACTAAACTAAGAAAAGATGCAGACAACGAATAAGAACAGCCAGAGCCTGAACGTGGTAGATTTGACCATGTATTTGGTCTCCAAATGGAAATGGTTTCTGATTTCCATCGTGATATGCGTGGGAGTGGCGTGGTTGAAGTATGCCCGGGCACCTTTCGTGTATTTCCGTTCGGCTACGGTGATTATCAAAGACCCTTCCAACAAAACGAGTACGGCGGGTTTGGACCGATACGACAACTATATTAATAAGGTGAACGTGGCAAATGAAATCCTTCAGTTTCGCTCGAAGGAACTGCTGCGGGAAGTGATTCAGCGGACGCATGCCGATGTGAGCTATCAGGTGAAAGACGGGCTCCGGATGAACGAACTTTACAGCTTGGCCCCAGTAAGCGTCAGTTTTGTGGATGCCACCAAGGAACAGGGAATGGCCTTTACGGTGATTCCACAAAATAAAAAGCAAGTGGTGATTACAGACTTTGCCTCGAAAGAAGACAAGGAAAGTTATACGGTGGCGTTGAACGACACCCTTCTCCTTTCGACGGGAAGAATCGTGGTGACGGCTACCAACTTCTACGGCGACAAGTGGAAGGGACAGAAGGTGCATGTGCGGAAACTGCCGATTGATGCGATGGTGGCTTATTATCAGGGAAATATCGGTATCCGTCAGGAAGAGGACGAGTCTTCCATTCTGACGCTCTCGATGAAGGATGCGTCGGCGGCCCGTGCAGAGGATGTGCTGAACATGCTGATTACGGTGTATAACGAAGAAGCCATCAAGGACAAGAACCAGGTGGCTGTAAATACGGCCGAGTTTATCAACGAACGTTTGGTCATCATCGGGCAGGAGCTCGGTGATGTGGAATCGAACCTGGAAACATTCAAGCGTGACAACCAGGTGGTGGACATCTCTTCTTCGGCTAGTATGTATATGAGCGAAACGCAGAAGTACAACACCGATGCACTGGAACTTGAAACCCAGCTCCGTCTGGCCAGTTACATCAAGGATTACCTGACCGACCCGAAAAAGGAAACCGACCTGATTCCGGCCAATACGGGTATCAGCGACATGAACATCGAGACGCAGATTAACCAATATAATGTGGCCAAACTGAAGCGTGACAAGCTGATTACGGACAGTAGCGAACGGAACCCGGTGGTGGAAGAATTGAACAACTCCCTTCGGGCCCTCAAGCAGAACATCATCCGGGCGGTGGACAACATGATTGTGAGCATCAATGTGAAACTGCGGGACGCACAAAGCCGGGAACAGCAGGCGCAGGTGCGGGTATCTTCTATCCCGACCAAGGAACGCAAGATGTTGTCTATTGAGCGTCAGCAGAAAATCAAGGAGGCCCTTTACCTCTTCTTGCTGAACCGCCGGGAGGAAAATGCATTGTCGCAGGCCATGGCCGACAACAATGCGCGCGTGATTGACAGTGCCGACGGTAGCAATGCACCAATTGCTCCGAGCCGCAACCGCATTTTGCTGTTGGGCTTGCTGGTGGGAATTGCCTTGCCGGGAGCTGCCTTCCTGATGATTCTTTTCCTGGATACGCGTGTACACGGACGGAAAGATTTGGAAGGTGCGGTAAGTGTGCCTTATTTGGGGGAAATTCCGCTGGACAAGGAATATGCTAACCGCAAGAAAGACAGCATGTCGGTGAAAGAACAGGGGGACGACATCGTGTCGGAGGCTTTCCGCATTTTGCGTACCAACATGGCTTTCCTGGCCAAGAAAGACAAACCGATGCAGGTAATCACGTTTACTTCTTTTAATGCGGGTGCCGGAAAGACGTTTATTTCACGAAACTTGGCTATGAGTCTGGCGTATACTAAGAAACGGGTGATTATGGTGGACTTGGATATCCGTAAAGGTACGTTGAGCCGCCATTTGGGACATCACCGGGTGGGCGTCACCAATTATCTGTCGGACAATACGGTCCGCGTGGATGATATCATTCAGAAAGGAGAAAAATTTGATATTATTTCTTCGGGTGCGGTTGCTCCGAATCCGGCTGAACTACTGATGGATGAACGCCTGGACGAACTGATAAGCGAACTGCGCAAGCGGTATGACTATATCATTGCCGACAATGTGCCCGTGGGACTGATTGCGGATGCTACGATTGCCAACCGTGTGGCCGACCTGACCATCTTTGTGGTGCGGGCGGGCAAGCTGGATCGCCGGCAGCTTCCGGATATCGAGCAGCTGTATGAGGAGAAAAAGCTGAAGAACATGGCCTTGGTATTGAATGGCGCCAATCCGGAACGCCATGGCTATGGATACGGCTATGGATACGGTTACGGCTATGGCTATGGTTATGGCTACGGCCATAAGAAAAAGAAAAGTTCAATTTTTAAATCAATATGGAAAAGGTAAAGAAAAGAACAGAGAGTAAAAATCAAAAAATGAGAGAAACAAAGAATAGACTTTATATAGATTAATTTATTATATGACTCATTTTGTGCGTGATTCTGAAGTTGTGTAATCCACAAGCAATAAGAATCACCATA
>CABIXF010000035.1 GCA_902362595.1 Bacteroidaceae bacterium
ATGGGATGAGAATTTCATGGAGAAACTTATTCTGGAAACAATTAACTTCCTTAATATCGGAGATTGATGCGTTTTCTCTGCTATTCCTAGTCTTAAATACCTCGACACGAACGTGACGAGATCGTGACACGTTCGTGCTGAGGTCTCGTCACGTTCGTGTCGAGCTCTCCGCAGCTACGTGTCGAGATGAAATTGTCCTTTTAAAATTAATTTGTCTTCCTGACGATAAACTTTTAACTTTGCAAGGTTAGGGATTTAAACCACAAAAGTAAATAGATTGATAAAACTGGACATCATGAAAAAGATTCTAATCGTATCGGGACATCCCGACTTAAATGATTCGTTTGCCAACAAAACGATATTGGAAGAAGTGCATAAACTGTTGCCGGAAGCAGAGATTGCTTACCTGGACAAACTCTATCCGGATTTTCAAATCGACGTGCAGAAAGAACAGGAACGGCTGCTCCGGGCCGACATCATCGTATTGCAGTATCCGCTGTTCTGGTACACGGCCCCTTCTCTCCTGCACCGCTGGATAGAAAAGACTTTTACCCACGGATTCTCACACGGAAAAACGGGCGACAAGCTGAAAGGAAAACAGTTGGTGCTGTCGTTCACGGCGGGGGCACCGGAGGAAATGTACAGCCCCGAAGGGCCGCAGCAGCATTCCATCGATGATTTCCTGACGCCCTACAGACAGATGGCTCATCTCTGCCAGCTGGAGTGGAGCGGCTATATTTTCAGCGGGGGACTTTCGTATGCGAGCCGCCACGACGAAAAGGAGCTGGCCCGGATGAAGGAGAAATCCATCCGTCACGCCCAGTTGCTGGTGGAGAAGCTGAAAGGCATGGAATAAAAAAAGGAGGGACTTCCCTCCTTTTTTGGTTTTCTTCATTCCTCTTTCCGCTTCTTCCGCTTGTAGGCGAAACTCATCCATTTCTCTTCGGGCCATTGCTGCCGCTGCATCTCAAACCGGGCCATCACGAAAAGCAAATCCGACAGGCGGTTGATGAACCGGAGAATCGCCTGCGGGACGGGGTCCGTGCGGTGAAGGGTCCACAGCCGCCGTTCTGCCCTGCGCGTCACGGCCCTCGCATACTGTAACTGGGCAGACAGCGGAGTGCCGCCCGGCAGGATGAAATAGCCGTTTTCTTCCAGCTGCGACATCATCTCGTCCATCCACTCCTCGCAAAACTTGTCCAAGTCCTGCGGCAGTTCATTCGGATTCTGTTCCCTCAGCGCGGAAGGGGTTGCCACATGACTCATCACGACCATCAGGTTGCGCTGGATGAAACAGAGTTTTTGCTGCCACGCATCGGTCTCCGGCAACAGGCTCCGGATGATGCCGAGCAGGGTGTTCAGCTCGTCCAGGCAGCCATTCGCTTCGATGCGGATGTCGTCTTTGGGCACACGTGAACCCCCATGGATGCCGGTCGTTCCGTCGTCTCCGGTCCGGGTATATATTTTTCTCATGCTCTTCAATTTAATCCCATAAGTTAAAAAAGTCGTTCTCTCCCCAATACCAGTGCGTGTATCCGGCAATCACGTTCCTGTAACGGTACAAGGGGGTGTCTACCGGCCCACCTTTCACATTGTACTGGCAAACCTCGGAGGGCAGCGCATCGGGCTGGACGACCGACGAATAGTGGAACTCATGTCCCTTGAGCTGCATGCCCCGATAACGGACCGTACGATAGCCCAGGTGCAGACGCATTTTCTCCAGCGTACAATCCAAAGGCAGCACGCCCGCCATCGGATACACCTCTCCCTCCTGCGAAACCAGTTGCCGGCACAGATACATCATTCCTCCACACTCGGCAAACAGTCGCCTGCCCTGCCCGGCGAAGTCTCTCAGCTGTGCACCCAACCGTACATTGCGGCTCAGGGCGTCGGCGAAGAACTCCGGATAACCGCCCGGCAGGTACACGTAGTCGGCCTGTGGCAGTGCATCGCCTGCCAGCGGACTGAAGGTCACGACTTCCGCCTTTTGGGAAAAGACGTCCAGGTTCTCTTTATAGAGGAAGTTGAAGGCGGCATCCTGTGCCACCGCGATGCGTTTCCGCCCCGATTCGCCGGAGGCAACCGCGGAGGCCGGAGTCGCATCGAACACTTCCTGCGGACGGGTGGTCAGCGCCAGCAAGCGGTCCACGTCCACGTATTGCTCGATTAAATCGGCCACTCTGTCGGACAGGGCATCGATTTCCGCAGCCCGACCGATGGTCAGTCCCAAATGGCGGGAAGGGACTTCGATATCCTTTACCTTGGGCAGATAGCCCAAATCGGCTACGCCCACATCGGCACAGGCCTCTTTCAGGTACGCATAGTGCGAGGGAGAACCTACCTGGTTGAAGATGACTCCCGCCACTTCCACCTGGGGGCAGAAATGCTTCAGCCCATACAAGACTGCGGCGACGGTGTAGGCCGAAGAACGTGCGTTGAGAATCACGATGACGGGCAGATGCAGCAGGGAGGCAATCTCGGCACTGCTCCCTTTCATTCGGTCGTATCCGTCGAACAGGCCCATGACACCTTCCACCACACAGGCCGATGCCTCCCGGGCGTACCGGGAATAGACTGCCCGCACATGGGCCTCCGAGGCCATCCAGGTGTCTAGGTTCACAGACTCCCGTCCCGCGGCGAGGGCATGAAACTTCCCGTCGATGTAATCGGGGCCGCACTTGAAGGGTTGCACAATCAGGCCCCTCCTTTTGAGTACCCGCAGCAGGCCCATCGTAAAGGTGGTCTTGCCGCTTCCGGAAGCGGCAGCGGCAATCAGGAATTGAGGTTTGGCTAACGACATAAGTTTTCCGTTTTTAGTCAGTCTTTTTCTTGGGCATAAGCCTTCTTTTTCTGCACGATGTCCACCTGCTTGTGCTGAAGGATAAAGCGGATGTGGTCGAGGTAAAGCTGCTGGATGGCGGGTTGTTCTCCCAGGCCTTCCAACAGGGCGGTCACCTGGTAGCCTTTCTTTTCCAGGGCGGCTTTCATGTCGTCCGCAATGTCGTTCTTGGCATGGTCGCCGGCCACAAACATGAAGGGAATCAGCTGTACCTGCTTGATTTTTTTCTGCGCTTCCAGCCGGCCGATGGCATTGTCGAAGGTGGGATAGCCTTCTACCGTTCCGACGGCAAAATCGGTATGGCCTTCCGCCTGCAGCATGTAGTCCAGCATGGCATACTGGGCAGTGGCGGGGGTGTAGGTGCCGTGCCCCACCAGGATGGTGAAGGTTTTCTCCCGGCTTTTTGCGACCAGGCAGTCAATCACCTGCTTGTAGTCTTCCGGGGTGTAAAGCAGGGGCATGCCCAGACGGATTTCCTTGAACAGAGGGCGCATCAGGTCGATGTCCTTGCGGAGCGATTCCATCTCGATGCCGTCGATGATGTTGGTCGACTGGATAATGACGTGGGTGTAGCCGTCCGCCTTCAGCTGGGCCAGGGCTTCCACCGGATTCAGTTTGCGCATACCCCGCTTGGCCAGCCGGCGCATGATGATGCGCGAGGTATAGGCTTCGCGGAACTCCAGCTGGGGAAATTCGGCCTTGGCCTTCTGGTTGAGGGCGTCGATGGTGAGGGCACGGGTGTCGTCGTGCGTGGTACCGAAATGGACCATCAGCAACGCGATTTTATCGCCTTCCTGAAGATGCTGCATCACATCTTCCGACACGAAAATTCCTTCTTCCTGTGCATGCACCGGCACGCAGATTCCACCTAAAGCGAGGCAACAAGCCACGAGAAAAGTTCTTGCTTTCATAAATACCAGACAAATTTGTGAATCATAATCGGTGACAAAGATAATGCCATCTGCGCATTTCTCGGAAACGGACAATACTATAGATTGTTATAGTATGACAAAAAGTAATGACAGGGAGGCTGTTTTTAATTATATCTTTTAACTTTGCAAAGCTATTTTTCAATTGAGACAGAAAATACGAACACTTCTTGCATCCTTCCGGAACGGTTCGGAGAGCAGAAAGTGATTACCTACGAATAACAGACCATGAAACATCTATTTTGGTGGGTATGCCTGGCCATACCCTTCTTGTTTGGCTGCGGAGCGAAGAAAAGCTCGAATACAGAGGAGAAAACGAATGCAAACGGCACTGTCACCCCTGCCGATACGAACGTCCGCATTGTCCCTCGATACGCGAAGGGATTTCAGGTGACTTACACGGACAAGGGCTATTGCCTGCTGGACATCAAAGACCCGCAAAAGGAAGAAGGCGGAGAATCGTATCACTTTGTCCTGGCGCCGAAAGGAACCAAAGTCACCGATGCGCCTGAGGGCTACACCGTCATCGAAACGCCGGTCAAGAGCACGGTCTGCATGACTTCCCTGCAACTTTCCAATTTTATCAAACTCTCGGCCCTGGATGCCGTGGTCGGGATTACCAGTACCCGCCATCTTTTCAATGCCGACATGCAGAAGCGGCTGAAGGAAGGAAAGACGCACAAGATTGGCATCGAGGGCAACTTCGACAACGAGGTCATCATGGGTATCCATCCCGACATCATCCTGATTTCTCCCTTCAAGCGCGGAGGATATGACGCCCTGACGGAAGTGGGCATTCCCCTCATCCCGCACCTGGGCTACAAGGAGATGACTCCCCTGGGCCAGGCAGAATGGATCAAGTTTGTCGGGCTGCTGATTGGAAAGGAAGCACAGGCCAACCGGATTTTTGCGGAGATAGAGAAACGTTACCAGGAATTGGTGCAGCTTACCGCGCAGGTGAAGAAACGGCCGGTTGTGTTCAGTGGCGAACTGAGAGGCGGCAACTGGTATGCCGTCGGGGGAAAGAGCTTCTTGGCCCAGCTGTTCAAGGATGCGGGGGCCGACTATTTCCTGAAGGAGGATACGCACTCGGGCGGGGTGTCGCTCGACTTTGAAACGGTCTACAGTCAGGCGGCGTATGCGGACTACTGGAGAATCGTCAACAGCTACAAAGGGAAGTTCTCTTACGAGGCCCTGCAAGCCGAGGACGTCCGCTATGCCGATTTTCAGGCGTTCAAGAAGAAGCAGGTCATCTATTGCAACATGAGCGAGAAACCGTTTTACGAGAGTATGCCGATGGAACCGGAAGTGGTGCTGGCCGACCTGATTGCCATCTTCCATCCGCAGCTGTTGCCCGACCATACCCCCCGTTATTATGAATGCTTAAAACCCTAATCCCCTTTCTTGCATGAAACGTCCGGTCGCACTTTATATGGTGTTCATCGCCCTGCTGATTTTTGTTTTCTTCCTCTTGAACCTGCTCCTGGGGTCTGTATCGATTCCGTTCAAGGAGGTGTGGCAGATTTTGTGGGGGAATTCGCACGACAACGAAATTTGGTACAACATCATCTGGAAATCCCGTATTCCACAGGCGCTGACGGCCCTCGTGGCAGGAGCCGGACTGTCGGTCAGCGGACTCCAGATGCAGACGGTGTTCCGCAACCCGCTGGCCGGACCTTCCGTGCTGGGCATCAGCTCCGGCGCGAGCATGGGCGTGGCCTTCGTGGTCCTGCTGTCCGGTACCCTCGGCGGAGTGGCTTTGAGCAAGATTGGCATCATGGGCGAAATCGCCTTGACCCTTTCGGCCATCATCGGCTCGCTGTCGGTCATGGCACTCATCATCTTCGTTTCGCAGAAAGTGAAGGGAAACGTGACCCTGCTGATTATCGGGGTGATGGTGGGCTATGTGGCCAACGCGGTAATCGGGGTACTGAAATACTTCAGTGTGGAGGAGGATATCCGGGCCTACGTCATCTGGGGACTAGGCAGCTTTGCCCGCGTATCGGGCAACCAGATGACGCTGTTTGTCTCGATTATGCTGGTGCTCCTGCCCGTCTCTTTCCTGCTGGTGAAAACGTTGAACCTGCTGTTGCTGGGAGATGCCTACGCGCGCAACCTGGGACTGAACATCAAGCGGGCCAGACTGCAGGTCATCACCTGCTCGGGCGTGCTGGTGGCCATCGTCACGGCCTATTGCGGTCCCATCATCTTCCTGGGACTGGCGGTTCCTCACCTCTGCCGCAGCCTATTCCGCACGTCAGACCACCGCATCCTGATGCCGGCCTCCCTGCTGATGGGAGGAGCCATGGCCCTGGTGTGCAACCTGATTGCACGCATGCCGGGATTTGAAGGGGCACTTCCGGTCAACTCCGTGACGGCACTGGTGGGTGCGCCGGTGGTTATCTCGGTATTGTTCAACAAACGACGCAATGACCTAAACGAATGATGGAAAACAATCACATACAAATCAATCACCTCACCATCGGCTACAAGGAGAAAGGCAACCGGAAGGTGGTGGCTACCGACATCAACGCCTGCCTCCACAGCGGGGAACTGACCTGCCTGTTGGGGGCGAACGGCATCGGAAAATCGACCTTGCTCCGCACCTTGTCCGGATTTCAGGCGCCGCTGGAAGGAGAAATCCTATTGAGAGGAAAACCGTTGTCCACGTATTCCGACAAGGAACTGGCCACGCTCATCGGGGTGGTGCTGACCGAGAAATGCGAGCTGCGCAACATGACGGTGGAAGAGCTGGTCGGCATGGGAAGAAGCCCGTACACCGGGTTCTGGGGCCGCTTGGGCAAGCACGACAGGGAGGTGATAGAAGAGTCCATCCAACTGGTCGGCATCGGGCATCTGCGCTACCAGATGGTGCATCAGCTGAGCGACGGCGAGCGGCAGAAGGTCATGATTGCCAAAGCACTGGCACAGCAGACGGACATCATCTTTCTGGACGAACCGACCGCTTTCCTGGACTTTCCCAGCAAGGTGGAAATCATGCAACTGCTGTTCCGGTTGTCGCACACGGGCAACCGCACCATCTTCCTGTCTACGCACGACCTGGAACTGGCGCTCCAGATTGCCGACAAAGTGTGGTTGATGAACAAGGAGAACGGGGTGAAGACCGGTACCCCGGAAGATTTGTCACTGGATGGGAGTCTCAGCCATTTCTTCCTGAGAAAAGGCATCCGGTTTGACAAGGAAAGCGGACTGTTCCGCATCGCCCGGCAGGCCACGGTTTCCGTACGTCTCACAGGGGAAGGAGACCGGTACACCATGGTGCAGAAGGCACTGGCCCGCCACGGCATTGAAGGCAACCGGCAGCATCGGTCCGACTGGTACATCGCGGTCACCGACGAGGCTTTCTTCCTCCATCCTGCTTCCGGACAGACCGTACAGGCAGCCACCATCGAAGAACTGCTGCAAGCCGTACATCAGTTATTGGACGCCCTGCCCCACTAAGCGGCAGGCAATGTGCCCTTCCTCGTCTATCAGCATCAGGGTGAGTTCCGTCCGGCTGAGCAAGGCCAGACAGTGCTTCAGGCACAAGCCCAGAAGAGCCGGAAAGAAAAGGGCTGCATCCGCTTCCGGGAGACCTTTCCACAGTTCCCGGGCCAGCGTTATTTTCGCAATCACCACCTGTGCCTCCGGAGAGCAACCGCAGTCGCGGGCCAGTTCCTGTAAGAATTGTTTGTTCATCACCACCTGCTTACTGTAGGTATTCAAGTGGCCCTCGGCCAGTTTCACCGCTTTGCCCAGCATGATGCCCATCGTTACTTTCCAGATGTGCAGGTCGTCTGCAATCTTCAGGGTATCACCAATGTAGTTCCCGTAATGTACGAAGGCCTGCGGGGGCAAGTCCGGGTATTCACGCTTCACATATCTCTCGCTCTTGGCGCCGGAGTTGAGCACCAGCCGTTCCGCTCCGATGGCCTGACAGACTTCCACCTCCCGACGGATGGCTTCCACAAAAGCCTCGGAAGAAAAAGGCCGCACGATGCCCGAAGTCCCGATGATGGAAATCCCGCCTACGATGCCCAGCTTGGGGTTGAACGTACGAAGGGCCAGTTCCTCTCCCCCCGGCACGGAAATCGTCACCTCCAGTCCCCCGCCGTACAAGGCCGACAGTTCCCGCACCATCATCTGCCGGGGAACCGGATTGATGGCAGGCTCTCCCACCGGCAATCCCAGGCCGGGAAGGGTGACTTTCCCCACCCCTCTTCCTTGCAGGAAACGGATGCCGGGTTGTGCCGAGAACGCCACCTTGGCCTCTATCACGCTGCGGTGGGTCACGTCGGGGTCATCGCCCGCATCTTTCACCACAGCAGCCGTAGCCGATGTGTCTGTTTCCTGAGAGACGGACGCAAGAGGCAAGGACAGTTCCTCTCCGTCGGGTATCCGAAAACGCACTTCCGAAAGCGATTCGCCCGTCAGCAGCCGGATCAGGGCCGCCTTGGCCGCAGCCGTGGCACAGGCCCCGGTGGTGTATCCGCTCCGCAAGGGATAGAAATCGGGCAGCAAGCGCTCGATGGCTTTCCGCAGTCCGTGTATGCCGGTCATCGTAATGAAATCGGCTGGCAGGGAAGGACGACAGACCGCATAGACCGAAATTCCCCCACGGCGGGCTGCTTCCAGCTTCTCGACAAAACCGCCACTTTCGCCACTCTCTTTGGTCAGAATAGCCTGGGGCTTCAACTGCTCCAGAAGTTCCGTTTCCGGTGCGTCTTCGCGATAAAAGACCAGCCGATTCACATCGAAACCCTGCCGCACGGCCAATGGGACGGATTCCTCCCGATTCAGGATACGGAACCAGCAGGTCGGCTGGAGGGTATCGTCCGCCCAGAAGTCGCGCAGTTTCCCGATAGTCTGCACGCCGGTCAGTGCCAGAAGGCGGGTAATGCCGTCCGTCTTCAACCGACGGACCGCCTCCTGATAATCCGCACACCAGATGACATCGTCGGTGCGGGGCGGATAGATACGTTCGAAACGCACCACGGGCAACTGAAGCCGTCGGCTGACCTGTTCCACGGTTTCGTGCAAGCGGACGGCAAAGGGGTGGGCCGCATCCACCAGCAGGCGGACAGAGTGCGCCCGGCAGAACGCTTCCATCTTTTCCGCATCCATGCCCCCGCTGACACGCTCCCCGTGGCGGCAACTGACCTGCTGCGAGTCGCCGCGCGTAGAGTAAAAATAAGGCTTGCCCGACTCATCCAGCACTTTCACGGCCAGCCGCCCTTCCGTGGTTCCCCCTAATACGAGTATCATGACCGGAACAAATGGGTAAAGTCGGAGGCATACAAACGAGAAAGCCCCTTACGGTTGTCTATCGCTTCTCCTACCACCAGCAGCGTGGTCAGGGTCAGGTGATTGTCACGAACAATACGGGCCAGGTCTTTCAGTACGCCCCGGTAGATTTTCTCTTCCTTCCACGTCAGCTTGTAGCAGGCGGCCACAGGCGTCTCCGGCGGATAGGCCTGCAAGAGTTCTTCCTGCACCTTCTCCACGATGGACGCACTCAGGTAGATGCACATGGTACTTTGCGACTGGGCCAGCTTATGCAACTGTTCTTTCTCCGGCATGGGGGTACGCCCCTCTCCCCGGGTCAGGATGATGCTCTGCACCTTCTCCGGGATAGTGAACTGCGAACGCAGGGCCGCTGCCGCCGCCTGGAAGGACGAGATTCCCGACGTGATGTGGTAGCTCATGCCGTAAGCATCGAAAAAGGCCATCTGTTCCTGAATGGCGCCGTAGATACACGGGTCGCCGGTGTGAAGACGCACCACAAACAGTCCCCGGTCGTAGAATTCCTTCATCAAGGCAAACTGCTCCTGCAGGTCCATGTGGGCTGAACTGCGCACCACGGCCCCCTCCTTCGCGTAATAAGTCAGCTCGCGCGGCACCAGACTGCCCGCATACAGCACCAGGTCGGCCTTTTCCAGCATCCGTTTGCCACGCACCGAAATCAGTTCCGGGTCACCGGGACCGGCCCCCACAATCTCGATGTGTCCACCACGCACCGCATCCGCCGCTAGTGCCACCGCAAAGGTGAAATGCGAGCCAGATACTAGCTCTCCTTTCTGTTTTTCCAGCAGCCATTTCCCGCCTCCGCCGCTTTTGAGTGCCGCACTCTCGGCCACACCATATACCCCGGTCACTTCATACACCTTCTGCGAGGGATGAGGGATTTCCAGACCGCTCAGCTCTTCCGCAGAATAGATGCAGACCTTGGCCTGTTTCCATCGCTCCTGCAACGCCTTCAGCAGCGGTTCGTCTTTCTTCAGCTCAATCGTACCCACCGTAGCCAATGACAACGGTGACAGGCCGTGCGAGTGCATCACCTTTTCGATGTATTCGGCGATGCCGTCGGGTACACACTGTTTCTTGCAGCCCACTCCCAGATGCAACACCTGCGGACGATAATACAACGCCTGCACCGGCGCCTCGTACTCGTAGGGCGTGACGGCAATCAGCAGATCCGTTTCCTCGAAAGGAATGTCGGCATAATGATAATACACCTTGACATACGGCGGAAGGGTACGCTCCAGCCAGGCGGTACCCTCGTCCTTGATGTCCAACAGCAAGGACACTCTTTCCTGATTCACGAAACGGGCAATCGCGCGGTTCATCTCCTCGTGCGAGCATGCGGTCTGCCATCCGAACCGGGCAGCCAGCAAATCCAAAGCCCACACCCCGTTACAGTCGCTTTGGGTAGTGACGACCGCCTGTGCCCCCAAGATGGAGGCTATCTGCCGGGCCCACTCGTTGGCCCCTCCCACATGGCCGGACAATACCGGAACGACAAACTGCCCGGTACTGTCCATACACACCACAGCCGGATCGGCATATTTGTCGGACACACAGGGAGCGATGCAGCGCACACAGATGCCCATAGCCCCGATAAACAGGAAACGGTCGTATGCGGCAAACGAAGCCGCCACAAACTCACTGTACGAGGTCACCTGCGTGCATCCGTCGAGTGCCTTTTGTGAAAAAATGGTACAATCTCCCAATTCCTTCTCCAGCAGCTGCGCCATCGGCAATGCCTGGGAAGATATCAATATAATGGCTGTTTTCTCTTTCATTCTGCTTTCAATATTTCAATTGGATTATGGGCATCCACCACAAGCCGGATGCGTTCGGTCACCCGACGTCCGGTCTGCGCCACTCCCTCGTAAAACTGCTGCAAGCTGTTCTCGCTCACCGAGTTGAAGACGATTACTCCCCCCGGAAGCAAGACCTCATCTGCACGCTTCAGCAACTCCTGCAACCGGTCTCCATGCCCGCCTATAAACACCGCATCCGGACGAGGGAGGTCGGTCAGAGGCTGTTCCATGAAATCCCCGCCCACAAACCGTATGCCGGGGGTTCCCCACTTGACACTGTTCGCCCGCAACAGTTCCGCTCCTTCCGGACGCCGTTCAAAGGCAATCACCTCAAGTTCGGGATAGAGACTCTTCGCTTCAATCGACACAGAACCCGTGCAACTGCCGATGTCCCAGAAGACCGTGCGCATCTGCAAATCCAGCATGCTCAAGGTCTGCAGGCGTACCGGCCGTTTCGTAATCATGTTCACCCGTCCGTTCAACAGCGCAAACTCCGATTCCTTCAGTCCCAGCGGACGACGGCGCAGTGCCGTGCGTACCAGAATCAGACAGTTGGGCGATTGGAAAGTGGTGTGCCGAGCTTCTTCTACCGTCAGCTCCCGCACCCGTTCTTCCGCCGCATTACCCAAAGCCTCTCCCACATACATCCGGTAATTGTCGTAGCCGTATTCCTGCATCCGGGCGGCAATGGCTGCCGGCGTTTTCACCCTGTCGGTCAGTACCCCGAGCATACGCTCCCCGCGAATCAGCGCGGCATCGAAAGCCTTCCACGGACGCCCGGTCAGCGACACCATCCGCATCTCCTGATAAGGCAACAGCAGGCGATGGGCCAGCATCTGCAAGGAATTGAACGTGGGATAGACGTGGATACTGCTCTCGGGCAACAGGCGCTGTACGGTATTGGCAAAGCCGAAGAACAACGGGTCGCCGGAGGCAAAGACCACAATCTCCCGGTGCGCGGCATACTGCGCGAACACCTTGTCCAACGGCACAGTGATGTCTATCCACTCCGCTCCTTCGGGCAAGAACCGCTCCACCAGCTGGTGATGGCGCACGCCCCCTGAAAACACCTTCCCCCGGGAGATGACTTCCTGCACCCGAGGCGGAAAATAAATCTCGGTGCTGTCGCTGATGCCGATAATATGGAATGACTGCCTACACATCGCGTCCGGGTTTTAACAAGGCCGCATCGTCCAGCGTCAGGATGGCGTTCACCAAGGTGGCTGCCAGATTACTTCCTCCCTTCCGTCCTTCCACAATCAGTTTGGGCACGTTCTGGAAGGTCTTCACCATGTACTTGCTTTCACACACATGCACAAAGCCCACCGGAGCCGCGATGATGCCTCCGGGATGCGCCTTCTGCTTTCTCATCAGGGCACACAGTTCCATCAAGGCCGTGGGCGCGTTTCCAAAGACAAACAAGGCATCCGGATGCTCCTCTACCGCCAGACGTATGCCCGCCTGGGTACGGGTGATTTGCTTTTCAGCGGCCATCCGAGCCACCCTTTCATCGTTCAGGTAACACTTCACCTCCAGTCCCAGCCGTTCCAGGGCCCGTTTCCGGATGCCCGAAGCCGCCATGGTCACGTCGGTGATAATGGTACGAACCTTGCCCGTCACCAGCAGTTCATGCAGCTTTTCCACCGCATGCTCGTCGCTGTACAGCAAGTGCTCCATCTCGAAATCGGCCGTTGTATGGATGGCATGCAGCAACGCCCACTTGTGTCCGAGCGGCAGGTCCTGTTTCTTCAGTTCCCTGGAGATGGTCTGGAAGCTGTGAATCATAATCTCCTGCCCGATGCCTGCCGCCTCCGTTTTCTCTGGCTGATAATAACCCCGTGGGGTGACCAAGTGGTCCTCCCAAGCGTACGACTGGGAGTTCCCGATGAGCACCACCGTAAACATGTCCACGTCCTCCGGGTCAAAGTCGGCCAAAGTCGTTATCTTCACGGTCTCTTCCTCACGTCCGGCCTGACGCACATAGCCCACCGGCGTCGTCGCTTCCCGCTCCTGCATGAAAATCTCCTTCAGGCGGTACAACTGCCAGTAACGGCCCTCACTCTTCGGATTGTAGACTGCCGTCACGAAATCGGCCGATGCCGCCGCACGGATGCGTTTCTCAATCTTCTCCCACGGCGTCAGCAGGTCGGACAAGGAAATCACGCAGAAATCATGGCCCACCGGCGCCCCCAGTCTGGCAGCCGCCTTCTGAAACGCACTGATGCCCGGCAACACCTCCAGCGTCACCTCACAGGCGCGTTCCCGCTTCATCTCATACATCAACGGGGCCATCCCGTAGATGCCGGAGTCACCCGAGCTGATGACACAGACACACTTGCCCTGTTCCGCCAGTTCGAAAGCCTGACGGGCCCGATCGCGTTCCCGCTTCATCCCCGTGTCCACACACTCCGCCCCCTCCTTCAAGTAGGAACGCACAAACTGGAAGTAATAGTGATATCCCACTACCACATCCGCACTAGCCAAGGCCCGGACCACCGCCGGAGTGATGTCCTCCGCAGAGCCCGGGCCAATGCCTGCTACAATTATCTTGTGATTCGCCATTCGTCTTGTTTCTATCGCTTGCTTATTGTTGCAAAGTTATAAGATTTCTCAATTCTCTACTACTCTCAACACGTCGAAATAGTAACCCTGCGCGATATCCGCTCCTTTTTCTACCTTTCCGGTAGCGACGTCATAAATGTAAATGCAGGTACTTTTCTCCGTATTGACCCCGATATAAGCCTTGCCGTCTACCACGACCGAGCGCTGGGAGAAACGGCCACTATTGAAACCGATTTCCTTTCCGTCGCAAGCCAGCCGGGTTCTCTGTCCCGTTTTCAAGTCCACGATGGAATAGTACAGACTGTACGTGTCTCGTCCCGCATTGGCCGACTGGCTTCTGGCATAAGTCAGCGCCTTGCCGTTGCCCAGGTACTGAACCGTACACAGTTTTCCGTCCGCATTCGGATAGCCGTTGTAAGAAGGGTCGAAATCCGTTTCTCCCTTGTTGATACGCAACAGACAACCTTCTTCCAAATCGCCCTTCTTGGTAAATGCGGCAAGGTAGAGGTTTCCGGCTTCGTCGTAAGTCACACAGTCCTGCAACAGCTGTCCGTAGGAGCTGCCGGCCATTTCCCCGGCCAGCGCATTGACCTTGTTGCTTTCCACCTTCATGTCCGAAGGATTGATGACGGCTGTCAGGAAGTTGGAAGTAGCCACCCCTTTCCGACCGGCCTTATCCTTTCCATAATAGAAATAATACAGCTTGCCCACCTTCTCATTGTAGGTAAGAATACCCGTCGTGGTGAACACCGCTGCTCCGGCAGGCAAAGGAAGATCCAGCGTGCCCTCCGACAAGATGCGCATATCCTCTGCATTCAGTTTGGTCCAGACAATCTTGTCCGCATCCCCATTGGCCGCCATAATCAGCAAGGTCTTGTCGTCCAGCCACGCATGCGTATACTTCCGTTCGGTATAGGAATTCACCACAAACGGCTGTTCCTGCACCACTTCAATCTTGTTGTCCAGAATCCGGAATTTCGTGAAGCGTGTCTGTTTGCTCGGCACCTGATAATAATATTTCCCTTTTGCAATCAGCTCGATGGTATACGGATTCAGTTCCACACCCGACCCCTTGATATCAATCATCGGCTGGTCGGCTGTCAGCGATTCCACACTTTTGACAATCGTATTATCGCCTCCTCCCATGCCGCCGTGTTTGCCTACCGTCATGAAGATATCAAAATGATACTTCCCGGCAGGTTCCGGGTCCACCGTATTCTCGGACGGAGTATCCTTACTACATGCCGCAAAAGAAAAAAGTGCCGCAGCAAACACACCCGCTTTCAGGAATCTCAGGAAGGAAAATTTCGTTGTTTTCATACACATAATGTTTAAGATTAATATTACTATAGTTTGTTAATATCTAGCTCAGATTCACATGTCAGTTCAGGAACACCCTGAACTTCAGGAAGAACGACCTTCCCGGCTTCTGCAGTTTGTAATGGTCGTACACCAACTTATCAAAGAGGTTGTCGCAGCTGACCGACAAGTTGTACTTCCCGTTTTCCAGCGAGTAAGTCACCCCCGCATTGACCACATGCTGCGCCGGAATCTGCGCCTTGCTCTCCTTCGAGCCGTACGCCTCCCAGGTCAGGAAATACCAGTGTACCCACTGATACGAACCCTCCAGTCGCAGGCTGCTGTGCTTCAGGCCGACCTCGTGAAACGTATAGTCGACCTCTGCCGCCCCGAACAACCACGGGCGGTTGGGCACCCGGTTCAGGTACGTGGCCGAAGGCTTGCCGTCATCCTTGTATTTACGCTGGTCGCGCGCGTCCTGCCAGCTCACATTGGCCATGCACTGCAAGTGGTTCCTCCAGCTGTAGCGCACTTCCGCATCCAGTCCCTTGATATACACCGCAGGCACGTTCTGATACTGCATCATGCCCTCTTTCTCCGCCACCACGGCCTGAATATAATCGTCCACAAACCGCATAAAGCCGTTCACTTCGTAGTACAACACATGCCCCACTCCGGGATGCCACGTACCAAAGAGCCCCAGGTTCACGTTGTTGCTCCTTTCCGGATGCAACGCCGTATTGGCATAGACCGTAGACCCGTTGCCCAGCAGTTCACGGGCCAGAGGCAGACGCACGCTATGCTCAAACGAAGCCTTCAGCGCGACCGGCTCCCGGAACTTCACCCGCGTGCCGGCCCCGTATCCCAAGTAATTTCCCGTACTTTCTCCCTTCACCTTGTCCGAGCCCGTCTGCCAGTACAAGTCCGTCTGCCGGATATTCAGGTGATTGATGTAATCCTTGATAAAGAACGTGTTCTCCATCTTGTCCTGCCACAGTTGCTGCTGATAGGAAAGCCCGAGGATGTGTTTGCATACCACGTCATTGGACGGCACAAAACTGTCATCCACGTCGTCGTAGCGGTCGTTTCCCGTCCGGTTGAACAAGTAGTTCAGGTTCAGGGCATGCTGCGGATGAAAGCGATAGTCCCAGTTGGAGCGGAACATCGTCGTGGGGCGCTTGTAATGTCGCAACGACCGTTCCCGTCCCGTAATCTCATTGCGGGAACTCTCCACATAATTCCCGTTCCAGTCGTACACCCGGTAGGCCGTATCCACCGTCAGCGAATAGTCCCAGGTATGCGAAAGCATGCTGTGCATCTGCAACCCCTTCAACAGAAAGTCCTTCTTGCGGTACTGTGCCGACACGTTATAAGCCGACCCGTTCCGCTCGGCCATCCCGTAGACCTTGGTCTGGATAGAACCCGTCTGCAGCTCCTTGTCCACCTTCGAATACGAAGCCGTCACAAAGAAGTCGTCTGCCCACCGTTTCCCGCTCACTCCGACCTCCACCTGGGCCAGCAGCGAGAAATAATCGTCGTGGAAACGCCGGCGGTTGGACGGCACATACTTTCGCACGCTTTCCTCCCACACCTCTACCCCTTTCATCATATAGTCGTTCTTTGAATAGTTGACCCCGACGGTCGGGCGCACGATAATCCCGCTCTTGGGAAACACCACCTGCGCGTTCAAGTCCGCCTTGTGCGTATGGAACGAACCTATCCCGTACGATAGGTCCAGGTAATTCTTTTTCTCCTTCTTCGTCACGATGTTGATGGCACCGCCCAGCGCGTCAGCCCCCAAATAAGCCGGAACCACCCCCTTGTACATCTCGATGTGGTCGATGAGATTGACCGGCAGATTGGCCAGCGACACCCCGGAGCCCTTTGTCTCCAGCGGCACCCCGTCGATGAAATAACGGACCGAATTGCCCGACATCCCGTTGATGGACAGGTCATAGTCCGACCCGACGCCTCCCTCCTGCCGCACCTTGATGCCCGAAGCCCGGTCCACCAGCTCGTTCAGGTTGTTCAACGAACTCACAATCGGTTTCACATCCAGCGCACTGACGGCGAACGTACCTTCCCGCAATTTCTGCGATTGGCTCTTGGCATAGACTTCCACCTCATTCAAGGCCACGGCCTCTTCCTTCAGGACAAAGTCGATTCGCTTGTGCCCGACCAACCGGACCGTCTGCTTCTGGCTCTCATAACCGATGAAAGAAGCCACCACGGTATACGTCCCCTCCGGAAGCTCCAGTCGGTAGCCCCCCTTCTCGTCCGAATACGTCCCGTAGGCCGTACCCTCCACCGCCAGTGAAGCCTGCGCCACAGGCTGTCCGTGGGCAGACGTGATGCGGCCCGAAAGAGTGACCAGTCTCTGTGCCAGCCCTTCCGAGAAGCCGACAATGCCAAAAACGAAAATAAAAATGAGTGTCAGGTGTTTCATAAGTTCCTCAAATCTTCATACCACACACTTATGACCGCGAGACGCATACAAATACAAAGAGAAGAGGATTCCGTATATCCAGAACGGGTAGAGAGAAGTCCAGCTCGTTGTTTTCATACCTTATTTCCCGAAAGCATAAAAAACTATGTACGACACTGGCAGGTCTTCTGACTTGTTTCTTTTCAGGAGCCTTCCCATCTTTCCGACAGTGGCATGCAGATTTCCTGAAAATCATGCGAAACTTACAGCAGCGGGTCTGTTCAGGACTTTCACCTGATTCCCTTTTCATCACGCTTTATCCAGCAGTGAACCAATATCGCCACAAAGGTAGAAAATATTTTTTGATATGCTACATCCCGGCTGATTTTTCATTTTCACAAAAAAGATTGTATCTTAGCGACCGCAAAAAAAAAATCAATCCCCTTTTAGACTATATGGAATCCTCATATCCCGCAATTCAGTTTGTATCCTTAGGCCCCGGCGACCCGGAGCTCATCACCCTGAAAGGACTGAAGGCCCTACAGGAAGCCTCCTCTATCTATTGTCCGGGCACCCGCAGTGCCGCCGGCATCCCCTCCTCCTACGCCGCAAACACCTTGCGGGCACTGGGAATCGGGGAAGAGAAAATCAAGACATTCACCCTTCCGATGAACAAGCACAGAGAAGCGGCCCTGCAAGTGTATCACGAAGTGGCTGCACAGATAGAGGAAGATTACCGTGAAGGGCAGAAAATAGCCGTGGCCGCCGAAGGCGATGCCGGATTCTATGCTTCCGTGCAGTACTTGTATGAACTATTGGGAAATAAAGGCTTGCCGGTGAGACGCATCGCAGGCATTCCGGCGTTCATTGCCGCAGGTCCCGTGGCAGGTCTCCACCTGGCCAAACAGGAAGAAAGGCTGCTGGTCATTCCGGGCCTCATCTCCGCCGAAGAACTGACCGAGAAACTCCAATCCGGCTATGTCCTCGTCATCATGAAACTGCCTCTTTGCGCGGAAGCCGTACGTCAGTGCATCGACTCCCACCCCGAAGCAGCGTTCCATTACTTCGAAAATATCAGCCGGGCGAACGAATTCTATACCTCCGACCCGGCGATTATCAAGGAAAAGAAGTTTCCCTACTTTTCGCTGATGGTGATAAGTCCCGCTTCTAACGGATGAAATGAGTCGGTGTCCACGGCTCACTGGGCGGGATAGGCTCTCCTCCCTGCTTCAAGTTCTTCAGCAACCACGCCATGTTGCGCCCCAGCGTACGCATGGTCTGCAATCCCTCGATGTCCTGACTCGCTTCGCCCGGCAATCTGCCGTGCACGCTGTTCCAGTATTGTGACGACACCACCGGCATGTTGTTGATGGTGAAATACTTGTTCAGGCGGTCGAACGTCGCACTGGCTCCTCCGCGACGGCATACAGCCACCGAGGCAGCAGGCTTGTAGGCCAGCAAGTCGCCGGCAGAATAGAACAGACGGTCGAGCAAGGCACAGAGCGAACCGTTGGGCCCTGCGTAATACACCGGTGACCCGACAACAAGACCGTCCGCCGTCTCCAGTTTCTCCCGGATTCTCTGATACAACTCATCCTTGAACACGCACCGTCCCAGTTCCCTACAGCGTCCACAGGCAATGCAACCCTGCACCGCTTTGGTTCCGATGGATACGATTTCTGCTTCTACACCATTCGCTTCCAACGCCTTCGCCACTTCCGACAAGGCGATAAATGTATTTCCCTCTCTGTGGGGACTTCCGTTAATTAATAAAACTTTCATATCTCTCTATTTGTTTTTCTACAAAGATAAGCGGTTTTGGAAGATTTTGAAGCGTCTCAATTACGGATAATTCTACCTCAATTATCGAAGCCGTTGTTTTTGCTTGCGATTCGCTGGGGTTTTCGTACCTTTGCACCGCATTATCACACAGCCATGGACGACAAACCTATATTATCCTCTCAGAATATTGATGAACTTTTACAACTTTCAGATCAGTTGGAAGAAGAACAGGTAAGGGAATATATGTCCCTGCTTTCCATCTCCGACGGACTCTCCTACATTCGGAACCACTCGGAACACAAAGCCCCGTATGCAACGAATGTCTTTGAAAGATACAATTCAGACGAGCCAACCACCAGTTGGGCAATGGCAGAAATCCTGAAATTTAAAGATGCGGGAACATATCCACTACTCCATTCATTCATGGAGCATTTTCTTGTACCTATAGGCTTCAATATCCAGTGGATGGACCATCCCGTCATTACAGTTGAGAAAGACCGGATTGATGTTTGCGTGAAAGACCACAAGTATGCCCTCATCTTTGAAAACAAGGTAAAAGGGGCAAACTATCAACCCAATCAAATAGCCCGGTATATCTACAAGCTTCATCATTTGATAAACCGGCCTTATGGAAAAGACAATCTATTCATTGTATTGATGCCTACCTCCCATGAGGACGATTACATTCAAAACCTCCCCCAATCCGTATGGCGACTTCCCAGTGATTATAGGAAGCCTAAGCACGAACAGCGCTGTGTAACTGCCCATGATTTATGTTGGTGTGACTATCGCTCTGACGAGTGGGAAAAACAGTGGGATGCTGAATTTTGTAAGTCCTGCATCAAAACTTTTAAGAAAGACTATGAGCCCCACACTCTGGTGTTGCAGCAGGAACTTTCAGAATGGTTGCTCAAAGACTGTCTAAAATTGGTGCCTCCTAAGGAAATTATACTCAAGTCATTTATTATTCAGTTTGCAGATTTTCTTAATCTCCAATATGGCACAAGAGAAAACCAAAAATTAAAACATGAAATGGAAAAATATTTAAGAGAAAAATTATTCGATACCGAGAAGTCCAATCTGGACAACTGGAATCTCATCAATGACAAACTAAATGAAATCAAGAAGTTAGAAGAGGAAGTCATACAACTTCTTGAATCTATCTCAGGCGATGTGATTGACGAATGGTATCACGAGTTACTGCCTGAATGGAAGTGTTACGGATTAAAGCATGAAAAACAGGATAATTTCACTCTGAACGTACGAGGTGTTTTAATTGGATGCTGGTCAGGCAAAGGAATGGAAGACCATCAACCCTATTGGGGCTTTTACTCAGAGAAAGGATTTACCGCAAAGCAATGCCACATGATAGAGGCAATTCTTGAAAAGACAAACACGAATAACTATATCAAAATGAAAAATGACCCTTGTTATTGGAACTCTACCTGCAATGGGGCCGAACGCTGCAACGATTTCTATAACGCAGCCATTGAATTAGGATATCTAGAAAAACAAAGCAATGAAAAATAACCTCATCCAACTCTCCGCCTGGATTGCGGCACACATCACCCTCATCGTGGTGCTGGTCACCGCCGTGGCACTCTTCCTCCCCGCCTCGTTCAACTGGATAAGCACGTCGGCCATCACGCCGATGCTGGGCGTGGTGATGTTCGGCATGGGACTGACCCTCCGCCCGTCCGACTTCAAGCCTGTGTTGCAACACCCTAAAGATATTCTCGTGGGCGAACTGGCCCAGTTCCTCATCATGCCTTCCCTGGCGTGGCTGCTCTGCCGACTGCTGGCCCTGCCGGAAGAACTGGCCTTGGGCGTGGTCCTCGTGGGATGCTGCCCGGGAGGTACGGCCAGCAACGTCATCTGCTACCTGGCCAAAGGCGACGTGGCCCTGAGTGTGGCCATGACCGGAGTCTCCACCCTGCTGGCTCCCCTGCTCACGCCAGCCCTCGTGTGGCTGCTGGCCGGAGAATCAGTCGACGTAGACATCGCCGGCATGTTTTTGAGTATCGTGCAGGTGGTGATTGTACCCATCGTGCTGGGATTTGCCGCCAACCATTACTTCAACCGGACTACCCGGCGAATCGTTCCGTTGCTGCCCATGATTTCCACGCTGGCCATCGCCTTCATCATCGGCATCATCGTGGCACACAACGCGGCCAGTATCCTGGCGTGCAGCCTGATTGTAGCCGTGGCGGTGATACTGCACAACGTCCTCGGCTTGGCCTTGGGCTACGGACTGGCGGCCCTGACCGGAAGCGAACCGTCCAAACGGTCGGCCATCGCCATCGAGGTGGGCATGCAGAACTCCGGACTGGCCACTTCGCTGGCTACGACTCATTTCGCCCTGTTTCCCCTTGCGGCCGTTCCCGGAGCCATGTTCTCGGTGTGGCACAACTTTTCGGGCAGCATTGCGGCACAGATTTTCCGGAAGCAGGCGGATAAAAAAGAAATAAAATAAGCAAGTCGGCAACAAGCGGCATACCCTTGGGACGCGATACGTGCCCATTGAAATGGCTGCAACAAAAAACATGCGGTTCAAAGGCGATGCCCTTGAACCGCATGTGCGTAGTTATCTGTATCTCAAAAACCGAGGTTACTGAGCTTTTCCCAGAAGCACTTCTTCTCCTTGAACAAAGGTTATATCGCGAGGGATGCCTGCCCCGTTAATCCGGTCAAGGTCGGCCTGAAGCGCTGGAGTGATTCCACCGTTCTCTTCTCTGTATTTCTTGGCAAATTCCACATTGCCGTCGCCCTGCGTCTGAAGAATCAGTGCAGCCCAGCCGTTCATGGCTTCTTTGGCCTTTGCGAAATCAATGACATACTGCCCCTTGTCGTTGCGTGAGAATGCCCCTGCCTTTTCCATGTAGTTGAAGCACATCATATTGGCTTTCCCGTGCGAAGAGGCCGCTCCAAAGCGGACGGAACGCAGGATACCTGCAATATAAGTGGCCATCGCATCTTCGGCGATAATGTTCGTGATTTCGCCCATTTCAATCAGCTTGGTCACCATGAACAGGCCCAATATATCCGCCTTGGCTTCTTCCCAGGAAGTCTTTTCCGTACCCATCACCGCATCCACGCTTTCATGGGTGCGGATGGTCTGCTTCACTCCCAGTCCGTGTGCCACCTCATGGAAAGTCACGTTCCAGAAAAACGCATCGAAGTTGAGGTATTTCTGCTGTTCCGGAGTTACGACAAGCTGTCCGATGGGCAGCAAAATCTTGTCAAACTTAGCCTTCATGGAGTTCCGCAATTGCAGGCGGCGTGTGCCTTTCAGGGCATGCACCCGCTCGTCATTCGGCAGGTTGATGGCAATCGTCTTGCTTCCCGCATTGCAGTCGCCGGCATAATACACTGCATCATACACATTCAGGTCGGACGACGTGCCCGGCACAAACGTCTTATATTCCGGCGGACAGGGCAATTCTTTCTGAAGGTCCGGAAGCATGGCCACGAACTTGGCCAGGTCCTTGCTCCGGGCTTCGTCCTTCAGCAGAATGAACGACTCGTACGATGCCTTGGTTTCACGGAACTTATCGTCGTAAGTCTCAATCGGTCCTGTCACGAAGTCAACCTTGCTGTCCTTCATGTCCATCCATGCCAGGTCGCTTGCCAGATAATCATCCGTCTTGAATGCTTCGATGCGTTTTTCAAGGTAGTTTTTCAGGCCCGGGTCTTCTGCCAGTGCCACCGCTTTCTCCAGCAAGGCACAGATGCGTTCTATTTCCGGAGCATACGCCTCGTGATACCACACACTCTTCAAAGCACCGTCTTCCCCACGGCGGATGACAGTGTACCATGAATCTTTGTTCTCATCTTCCCACGCGTTGAACTCCGCTTCGGTGATATCCAGCGGATAATAGTTGCATACAGCCGGTTTCTCGCCATAGCCTGCCAGGAAAGGCTTGTTGTTGTCCAGACGGTCCCAAGCCCCATATTGAATCAGGGCAAACTCTTTCGCATAGCTGTCGGTAATGGTATCGAGCTTACTTTTGTCGCCGAATGTCTGCTTCCAGAAAAGGTCGTCGGTGATGTTCCCTACCTGGAAAAATATCCTTACCAGCTCTTTTTCCTTGTCGCTCAGGTTGTTCACAAGGTCTGATTTCAATTCTACGGAAGCATATTCCTCCACCTTGGCTTTCATCGGTGATTCCTGCTGACGGCTGCCGCACGAAAACAGAGTAGAAGCCACCATGGTCACTCCCAACAATGTGGCCGAAAGATTTGTCTTTTTCCTCATACTCAATTGATTGTTTTGTTTCTTTGCGAAGATACGAAAAGTTCCCAATATCTCAGGCATTTTTTCATGCCATACACGAGGAAAGCTGCGCAGAAAGCTATACCTTTGAATCCGATTTACAAAAAGCCCAAAATGGGACTTCATTGTTGAAAAAATAAGACCGATAAAAACAAAACTTATGGAAACATTCTACGACGTAATCGCTGGCGACCAGCTCGTGCTGGTGGATTTCTTCGCCACCTGGTGCCAGCCCTGCAAGATGATGCACCCCGTCTTGCAACAAGTGAAAGAGGTGCTGGGCGACCGTATCCGTATCATCAAAATCGATGTGGACACGCACGCCGCCCTGTCACAGCAATACCAGATTCAGTCCGTCCCCACCCTCATGCTGTTCCGCAAGGGAGAAGTGCTCTGGCGGATGAGCGGGGCACTGCCGAAAGCCGAACTGCTGAGCCACCTCGACCCTTTCCTGCGATAACCTGTCCTGACGATGAACGGAAAAATGACGAGAAAAGAAAGACTCATCTCATTCGTCTGGCAACACGTACTGCTCTTCATGGCACTGTGCATCATGACACTGGGCATCGCCCTCTGCGTGAAAAGCATGCTGGGAGCCAGCGTCATCAGCGTATTGCCCTATGTGTTTCACGATGCGGGAACGGAGGGACTCACCCCGCCGCTGAGCATCGGACTGTACACCTTCCTCATGAATGCCCTGCTGGTGGTGGGTCAGGTGGGCGTACTTCGCCGGCAGTTCGACCCCGTACAGCTCTTCCAGCTGCTCGTGGGACTGGTATTCGGCATGCTGATTGACCTGAACCTCTACTTTCTCTCCTGGCTGCAACCCGTGGCGATGTGGGAGAAAGCCGTGTCGCAGCTGGCCGGATGCACCATCCTTGCGACAGGTATCTCGCTGGAAGTGAGATGCGGAAGTGTGACCATGCCCGGAGAAGGTTTCCCCGTGGCCCTCAGCAAGGTAATGGGCATCGAATTCCCGAAAGTCAAGATTGCGGTCGACATCTCGCTCGTGTTGCTCGGCGTTGTGTTCAGCTACCTCTTCTTCGGGAAGTGGCAATGGCACATCATCGGAGTGGGCACGCTCTTTGCCATGTATTACGTGGGATGGGTGGTACGCATCGCCAGCCACCATCTGCACTGGTTCGACCGCCTGCTCAGGTACCGTCCGGGATTCCGGAGATACATCTACGGACTGGCACGCTACATTTACCGGAAATAGTTCCTTCCCCGGCGCACGGAATTGTGCCCGCGGGGAAGCCCACGTTTCCATTTTATGACTAATTTTGCACCCCGACAAACATTTACTTCTGCAAACACATGAAAAAACTTAGCAAGAACGCCCTCATCGGCTATCCGGCGGGAATCATCACCGGCATCACGTATGGACTGAACCCCTTGTTTGCGGTTCCCCTGATGAAGCACGGTGCCGCCACCGAATCCATCCTCTTCTTCCGCTATCTCTTTGCCGTACTGATTCTGGCCCTGTTTCTGTTGGTCCGCCGGCAGAGTTTCCGGGTTTCCGGACAACAGGCGGGTATCCTGCTCATCCTCGGACTGCTCTACACATCGAGCAGCCTCTTCCTGTTCGATGCCTACGAATACATCGCTTCCGGACTGGCCACGACGCTGGTGTTCCTCTACCCGGTGCTGGTGGCCATCATCATGGTGTTCCTGAAAGTGGTGCCTTCCTGGCCTGTGTGGCTGGCCATCGCGGCAACCTTCGGGGGCGTCCTCATCATGACGCAGGGCGACGGCACACAGGCGCTCAACCCCATCGGTGTACTCCTTTCCATCGGTTCGGCCCTGGTCTACGCCCTCTTTATCGTCATCATCAACCGGAGCAAGGCCATCGCCAGCATCTCCAATTCTCTGCTCACCTTCTATGCCCTCTCCGTGGGAGCGGTTGTGTTTCTGGGAAAGATTCTGATTTCCGATACCGCTCTCACCGCAGGCCTCAACCACGCACACGACTGGCTCAACCTGGTAGGACTTGCCTTCCTGCCTACGGTGGTTTCTACGGCCACCCTGGCCATCGCCTCGCGTAACATCGGGGCCACCAAGGCTTCCGTCCTCGGGGTGTTCGAGCCCATCACCGCCATCGTGGTCGGCACACTCGTGTTCGGCGAACCGCTCACCACGAACATCGTAGTGGGTATCACCGTTGCCATCGTGGCCGTCACGTTCATGATTACTTTGACCAAGCGGTGAAAATATCCTATAAAACTGAAGTTCCATAAACGAAGACCAACAATCTCTTCTTATGAGATTCCAATCTTCTACTTCAGTTTTATAGTAGCATTTGTGAGTTTACATTATCTGAAATCTACTTATAAATATATTCACTTTTCACTTTTCATTTTTAATGTTTGCGGATTTTTCGATTCCTCTATAAAAGGGAGCTGCGCAAGAACTAAAAAAATAATGGAAGAACATCCCTTATCAATCTGCTGATTGATATAATCTCGAGTTACAGAACCTTTTTTTGTGAGATATTCATAAGCCAATTTAAAATAATCACGATTAATTTCACCTGATATGTCATTTATGGAAGAACGTATTAATGCTGTATTGTTAACTTCAAGTATTCTGTTTGGTCCTCTTGAATTAAAAAGAGTTTTTCCTTCCAATGGCCTGATAAAATTATCCCATATTAACGAAAAATCAGGATATAGCCTATTGTCTTCTGTTATTGCATCATTGACAGTAGATTGATTATCAGGCTTACATTTTTCTATATTTTTTGTATCCACAAAAAAGATCTCAATACCCAGTTTCTTGGCAACCTCAACCGCGTCATCCATTACTTTACCGTCTGTAGCAACAATAGCTTTAGTACAGTCAAAAAAATGTTGAGAGCCATACAGTTTCAAGAAAACATTACGATTAACTTTTCGTGTACAGTTTCCAAATTTCTTTACTTGTATGGCTATTTTTTCTTTACCTTTAAAAGCAAAAACATCCACACCATAATCTCCAGAATATCTCGTTACTTCTGTTTTATATCCTTTAGATTCAAATATACATGCCACATATCGTTCAAATTCTTCTGGTGTCATTTTATTCAGGATTTTATTTATAAATTATTTTTTATAAAAACGCCATGGCCTATTGCATTTTCTGTATCGTTTTCCTGAGTATGAGAAATACTCTGATTGCAGACCCTCTGGTAAGTTATTATATTGCGCTTCCCCGATTTCCTCTTTCATATAGTTTCCATTACCGTCCTTTACAAAACGACCATTTTCGTCTTTTATAAAAGCTGGAACATTTATTCTGCATCCAACCCCTATCTCATAATTTTCACTTTGCATTTTTTCATTGATCCATCCAATAGTCAAGTTACTATTCAATGAAATTCCCATCATCAAATCCTCATAAATGTAAGTAGCACGTTTCTCGTACTTTTTAGTTTCAGTCCAAATATCATTAGTAAGCGACTCAACTCTATATCCTCTAATGAGGAATGACGCTCTATACTCTTTCACTTGACTTTCAAATGTAATATCTATTCCCGATTCATGACAGTTCATAGATCCTAATATGAAATAAGGCAAATCATCACGCTTTTCATGATCTGAAGTATGATACATTGCCGGATCTTTCAAACCATCTGTTTGTTCTTCATGATAATAGAATTCAATATCTTCCAAATAAATACGCCTTCTCTCATTTACAAGAAAGTATCCACCATACAAGAGTTTTTTAGCAAGGAGCATGAATTGCCTAGCTAACTCATTTTCTTTCTCTTCCTTTCGAAAATCAGTTACGCCTGTGAAAGTTCCGAGTATTACATTAATACCATCCTCAGCCTCAAATTCATCCAATATTTTCTCCCACTTATTTTCTGTATTAGCTGTTATCGGGTTTATAAAAGCCTCATGTTTATAATTGTTATCTTCCCCTTCTGCTCTTAACCATTTCAAATCAATACCACAAGCACTGTTGAGATTCACAGGCTTTAATCGATATGTCTTTTTCCATTGATTGATATACCAAAAATTGCTTTCTGACGCTAAAGCAATCATTTCTTCTCTAGTCAGAATATAATACTGAAATTCCATATTGATTCCTTCACCGACAACATGTACAAAAACCCACGGACCTTTAACCTTCCTTTCTAGATAATCCTTAGTACATTTTGCCAAAGTCATTCCAATAGGAAAGTTATTGCCTCTGCACGTTTTTACTTGTATGTAAACGTTTTTCTTATTCCCAGGCTGAGAACAAATTAAATCCACAGCTTCATAGTTAGCTATAATAGTATTTGCATTTACCACATTTAACCCTAACTGCATTAATTTGGTTTGAACCATATTCTCCCCAATACCACCTAATTTACTTTTATTTAAAGAAACATTCATATCTATTATTTTACCATCTGACAGATTTTAATTTGGCCACAAGAGTACGTTTAATTTTTTCTTCAGTTTCATGTATAAGCACATCATCCATGAAAAGTATATCTACAGGTTTTCTTATCCATGGCTCTTCTGTTGTTTTATAAAAAAGATTGATTATACAAATCGATTCTCGTATAATGGCCTTTACTTTCTTCTCATTTTCAGTAAAAATATTCTTACCATACGTACTGATAAATAGAGTTTCAGCATCTTCTATATTCTCTTCTTTCTGATCTTTTTCATTACCAAAAGCCCCAATCCATATTCTCATATTATCATTTTCATGAAAATCTTTATAATGCGTATGACAATTGTTAAGACGTTTCTCTATTCCATCAGTTTTCTTATGAATACCAAAGTATGCATAAATCTTTAAGGCTGAATGTCCTTTACCCTTTTTATTTCCTGAGAAATAATAAAAATTAAACAATGATTTATCACAAGTAGAATTATCCTCAAGATAAGACTTCATCTGCTGTATATTCTTGAAAGGGCCAACCCATTGGATCGTAAATGTTTTAGTAATATCCTGCATAGACTAATACAACTGATTTATCTATTTTATAATTTTATTTCTCTAACAATTACTTTACAGCCAATCAGTAACTCCGGTTCCGGATGTCGAGGGTCACCTCCATGTAACTACGTCGTCCCTCTATGTAATCGGCATAGAGAATTTCCACGTCCTGACCTTTCAACACGTGGCATTTTCCGCACAACTCACAGTTGTGCAAGCACTTCCAGGCGTCGAGCACGTATGCCCGTCGCTCTTCCAGGGTAGATTGTTCTATAAGAGGTGGAGTCATAAGGACTGTCTGTTTAATACATTGACAGACAAAGATACGGGTTCTGCTTCATTCAGGCCGAAGGTATCTTCGTAAAAATCCTAAAACATCCCTGCATTGACCACCCTTCGTCCTTGCTTTTTCTATGTTTCCCTTGTGGGAAACGTATGCTTCCGCCTCGGAAGACGTACGTTTCTCGCCCGGAAAACTTACGGTTCCGGTTCGGGAAACGTAGAAAACGATGGAAGGTTTGCCTGTCAATCTGCTGAGACTTTCTGAAAGAGAAAAACATCATCAACAGGGAGAACACTCCCGTTACGCATCACTGACAAAGAAGCCATAACTCGTGAGAATGTATATCAAGAAAAATTTATATTTTCATTGTTTTCATACTACAGCTACAGAAAAAAGAAATATAACATCATAAAAACAAACCAATTTCTTATTATTTACAAAAAAACAACTAAATTTGCGTCCGCAAAAATAGGTAAGGCCAATCCTTAGCAATGCCTAATATACTGAAGTGTTGAATAAAAACAAGGTATATCTTTCATCAATCCTCCAGATATTATCCAGAAAAGGCTTTATCAATATAAGACAAATACGTTGAAGGTCAAATGGATAAAGAAGACTCATATAGGAAATTGCTTTTTGATAAACGATGGCTTGAAAAAAAGGCCAGAATTATCCAGCGAGATAATTATCAATGTAAAATTTGTGGTTCAAACTGGCATTTGGTCGTCCATCACAAACAGTATCACGTACATAAAAATTCCGGTAAAAAATTCCTTCCATGGGAATATGACGATAAATATCTTGTCACTTTATGCGAATCATGTCACAAGAAAGGACATGATTTATATGATATTCCAGTAAAATTTATATGAAACTATGAATTTCTTAAGAAAATTATTTGGCTCTAACAGAACAGAAGAAACTCCCGCTGCAAATGAGGGAGTGGCGCGTCCTGAAATCAAGCGCGAAGACTTTGTAGATGATTCTGAACCTACAAAAGAAAGTAACATTGTGACTATAGCTTTCGGAACCGGATTGCCGATTGACGCCATCTATACATTCATCGGACGGGACTATGAGCAGGAAGGTTATGATGACGCAATGATTAACTTGGATAATTCGTACAAGGAATCGAAAAAGGAAATTATTTTAAACGAATTGAAAATTAGAATTGAGCAAGTCAAACTGGCGTATAATAATAAACTGCGCGAGATTGAGGTCTCTATTTCCAATATTGAACAACAGGGATTGATAAATACTAGCGCACAACTGAAAGCGAAAAGACAGACATTCCTAGAGCATATTGACAAAATCAAAGAAATTGAAAGTAGCATTAATCTGGGGGATAAGAAATTTCTGACCATGATTGACTCCTATGAAAGAGGGTTTCTCAAAGGCGTAGCAGCAAGAACCATAAAATTTTTTGATATAGAAAATAATTCTCAAGAACAAAACTAAAAGTATGCAGATATTAACAAAGACTGGATGTTTCCTTATCGGATGGAACTTCAATATATTAAAAGAATGTGGAGAAGCCAGTTTCAGGACTTTTAAGAGACTTATGTCTGCAATAGTCATCATGATGGTAATTTGGGGCACTATCGGATTTTGCTTTGCAGACAATTACATTGGGATAAGCAGTACGATAGGCAAGATAGCCATAGCACTCATATTCATGATTCTTGTTCTTTGCATAGAACGTTTTATCATTCTTACGATTGGCCGATTGGGATGGATGGGACTTTTCCGTACGATTCTGGCAATTGTAATGGCTATGTTAGGATCAACCGTATTCGATCAAATCATTTTCCGGAACGACATTGCGGTAAAGATGACCGATATCCGTGAGATAAAGATACAGCAAGCCATCAAAAACCGGATGGAAACGTATGATGCCGACATCAAACATTTTACCAATCTAAGAGATTCTTTAGGGGCAGCCAACATCGTCATCTATGAGAAACTGGCCAAACAACCCGTAATAGCCACACGGGATGTCACTACAAAAGATGTCGTCATAGGAAAAAACGAAGATGGAACACCACAGATGGCCAAAACGACTAGCGTAACTTCAAGAAGCGTGGAGAATCCATTAAGCGCGCAGGCTAAAGCCAATGAAGAGCAAATTAAACGCTATCAAACGCAACTGGAAACGTTGCAGACTAAGAAATTTAATACAGACAAAGAGGTCAGAAACGAATTCAGACAAAAGGAACCTGGCTTTCTGGAAGAACTAACTGCCTTATGGGCGCTTTTAAAAGCTGATAATATTGCCCTTATTTTCTATATTATATTATTCGTGTTTCTGATGTCCTTGGAGCTCTTAGTCGTCACAAGCCGTGGAGGAGACACTAAATGTGACTATGAACTTATCGTAGAACATCAGCTCAACATCAAAAAAGAAATGCTGAGTAAATCTGAAGAGAAATTGTTAAATAAAAACTGACTCCTTGAAAGATTAAAGAAAAACATCACATGCCACAAGAACTCATACACTCCTGCCCCGAACTGATTGAGTACATCCGTCAGGTGGGGATGCTACCCCTGCTCTCCATGGGCATTGCGGGCTGGTCGGCCGAGAAAGTGACCGACGAAGACTGCCAGTACACCCAGTTGCCCGACGGCGGTTGGGAATGGCCGCTCTGGGAATGGAAAGGCGCCATCCTGCAAGAAAGCGGTTGCGCCTACGGCAAGTTTTTCAAGGGAAAAGCCGCGTTCATCAGCCGCGAATGGTGGCCCGATTTCTGCAACTACCGGCGGAGCCTCTTCCCCTATCCGGAAGAAGGGAGCATCGAAGAAACGATTCTCGACGTACTGAAAATTGAGGGACACCAGATTACCCGGAAACTGCGGACTTCCTGCGGTTTCACGGGACCGAAGATGCGGAGCCGTTTCGATGCCTATATCACGCGGCTGCAGATGGCCGGCTACATCGTGACGGAGGATTTTGTCTATCCACGCGACCGCCATGGACGGGAATATGGCTGGGGATGGTCGCTGCTCACCACGCCCGAAGTTCTCTTCGGACGGGAAGCCTGCCACCCGGACCGCACCCCACAGGAGTCGCGTGAAAGACTGCTCGGACAGTTGCGGAAAGTCCTGCCCCAGGAATCGGAAAAGACGTTGGAGGCACTGCTGAAATAAGGCCCAAATGCGGACTTAAAATGCAGGCCTCCTCCCTGAAAGGGATTCATCCTACTAATATCTGGGGTTATACTTTTCCCAAAATGGAGATTTCCCATTCCACAGACGATACAGACCATATAATTTTATCAGTTCCTGCTCCACGATATTCTTTTCTGCATAGGGAAGGTCCCATTTCTTTTCTTGTTTTCCATCGAAATAAGGCTCGTAGATGTTAAGGATATTGCCTAGTAGAGGCTTGAAGAGTCTTTTCTCAAACTCCTCTCTATATCCTTCCAAGGCCCATCTAAGGTGTATAAGACAGCTGTTCAGGTACAAGGAATCACGCATCAATACTTTACTGAAAAGCAGCAAATATTCATGCTTATAGGATGAGACTCCATCTTGTATGACTTCATTTTCCAACCAGGCCAATGCCTTTCCAGTCTTCTTGTCGTCCACGAAGAGAGACAGCAAGTCGTTTCCTCCTCTTTCCTTGTTCACCACACCGAGCACATTACGTTTCGTAAGGTTATAATCTTTCCTCTCCCTTTGAAGCACCTCCTGGTTCTGCAAGATGAAAGACTGCATGCGAGTAAGGATGAAAGTCCAGTTGCCCATAAACTCCCACATTTCCGTGTCTCTCCATTTGCCCATAGCTGCCTCAATATCCTTGCAGGCCTTTTGCAGTTTCTCATAGATCTGCACAATCTCTTCATCACTGAAAGATATGTACTTCTGAACGGCATAAACATCCAGTGCGTGACCTTTATAAGTAGAAATAGAACAATCACTATGAATGCCAGTCCGCCACAAAAGTGGTGAATGCAATAGGATATGCTTCAATTTGGCTTGCAGTCCGGGGTCATCCTCTACATAACGACATGCCGCCTCCAACAAGGTACCGTCTTCGTATATCTCATCGGGCAATGCCGACAGTTTTTTTATCAACTTGCTCCGGTCGACCCATTTATCCATATTCATCAGCACATAAAAATGGGCAGGAGTATCTGCCACTTGCACCAAGTGATCGAGTTCCTTGCACTCTTCTTTATTGAGTTCAAGATTTTGGCTAACCGCCACCAGGATACGATTATGAAAATCATTTATTTTCTTCCGAAGCTTCAAGACAGAGAGCAGGATTTTATGCTTGAGACCCTCTTTATTTACCCGTGCGGCTCCTGTCACAATGAGGTTCTGCATCTCATTGAATTGCATGTTTCCGGCCTCCATATCCTTTAGGTTCAACTGAACAAAAACTTGTTCGAATAAATCTTCCCATTCTTTTGCTGCTACCGCCTTCATAAATACAGGAGCCACAATATAGATGGCATTGCATACATTAGCAGGGCATTCTTTATCTTGCAACGCTCTCAGCATCAGGCGCAGCAACTCCGGCAGCTGGACATACAACTTAAAAGAATAGATATAATCCTGGGCAACCTTCAGCAAGAAATCTCTTGAGTTTCCATACAACAAAGAAAAGAACAAACAAGGATAGGGATATTCCTCATATAAGTTTTCGCATATCATCTGCCATTTTTCCTTTTCCATCAAATGTACATTTCCTGATACGCTTGGCACACCCAGTTCCAAGAAGATATGGAGCACCTTAAGCGAGTTCATCTTCGCCACATCGTAGGAATCGAAACATACCGTATGCCTCAAATTGCCATACGGCTGACCCGACGTATAAGTCCGGCTCTCATTCAAAAGGTTTTCTATCAGCGTGCCCACCTTGATCAGCCGCGGATTGTGTCGCTCCAAAGCCTCTATCTTCCCTTGCAAATCTCCGTAGAAGCTCATATTCCCGTTTTTCCCTTGAACCCGTCCTCTTATCAGGGGAAGAATATCAATCGCAAATCGATAATCCTGCAAGCACTTGAAATTCTCCCGGCTTATCAGTCGGGTTATCGCATCGGCATCGGTCTCTGGGCCTAATACAGAACGCAATAAATGATAACGCATTTTATTCAGTCCAGACTCCGGGTTCCATCCGTCCATCAAGATTTTCACTTTACTGAAGTAAAGATGAAACAAGTTGCTCAATACGGTTTCATAAGTTGTATCCTCATTCTGAAGGTCATACAATAACCGGCCCCCCATACACCGTGCCCGTAAAGCCAGCAGATGATACTGTTCTTTCAGTTCCGCTCCCTGTCTTGCCATCAGGCCTGTCTGCTTAATCGACAAGACGGAATCTACGGGAATCGATTCCCCTCTTATCGCAGCATATATCAGTTTTGCACACAAGGGCAAATCCATCTGCCCCTCCAATAATTCATCCACATGCGAAAGTACATGAAGGCGGTGATAATGACTGATTCCCTGTTGCTCAGGAATCCGATTGTATGCCGACAGCCTGTAAGTCTCCTCGACTTTTTTCACAAAATCATCGTCTGCCCGAAGAATGTCATCCAATTTTACGGGCATTGACTTCCAGTTCTCCTCATATCGTTCATACCGTTCTTTATCCCGACTCATATATTCCAAGAAGGCATCCACCCGTTCCTGGTCAGACGTGGCATCCGGGAAGAACTCAAACAAGTTCACAATCTCTATGTAGTGATTCTGAAGGAGCAACTGCTTATCCTCGCCAAGCGGCGCAGCTCCGGAATGGATGAAATAAATGGAACGTGCACGACCGGCTGAAGGCAATGCCCCCTTGTCCAGGATGTCTTTCACCCAGTCTATCCATGCCATAAAGTTAGGGTCATCGCCCGAGAAACCTATCAGGCAAAAGGCTCCTTTGAGCAACGAGATTCTCATCAAGTTGACGAATGCCTCATGTTTCCGCGGATAATCGCGATAATCTTCTGCCGTAATGACATACTGCATGTGTCTATCCCCGTCAAACCCATACGGCACATGGGAGCCTGTACGCAGATTTCCATGCAGCTTATAAATATTCTTCCCGCCTTCCGTCAATGAAATCTGGTAAGAATCTGTAATCAGCTGATAAGTATCCGCACGACGCTCCTTATAAAAGCCAACCAGACTTTCTTGCCGGACAATTTCCTGCTCAATCACCTTTAGATTCTGCTGATACAGCCTGCCGGCATCATCCCACTCATCTTTTTTAAACGGAACCAATGCCAGCCCGCAATCCGCTATCAGCGACTCTATCGAGCGACAGACGGAAGCCAATTCTGTAGTGCATCCCGCCTCCAGTTTCCGTTCAAATTCACAATACAAACCCTTGTATTGCTCCAGGAGGAATTTATATCGATTCACTTCCTGCACCGCCTTTTCTTGCTTCTGCGACCATTCTTCCGCCACATCCACACCTGCCAGGATATCCAATGCATTGTCATAGTTGAACGTAAAGATGTGTTTCACCCCTAATCCCAGCAACTTCTTATGGCATCCCAAATAAAGCTTGTCGTCAATCAGGTTGTCACCCAGAAACAGGCCATATTCTCCGTTGCCGGATGACTTAAGATAGGGCATCCGCTTCTCGATATACAAATCCATCGCCTCATGGTAGCCTTTGCGGCGTACGTATTCCGAGGCGATTTCAAGATACCCTTTTTCGGCAATAATTCTTTGAACCTCCCGTTCCTGCAATTCTTTCTTCCCGCCTGCACACGCAGGATACAACTCTCCGACTAAGGGCTTGAGCAAATCTCCCCACAAAGGGAATTTGGTAGAAATATTTGTACTGAAACCAGCCCCTATAATAAAGGAGAGAGTTCCATCCTCAATATGTCTGTGAATGTGATCTAGCATCGTTGAATTCTGTTTAAAAATTTATTATTACACAAAAGTAAGGAAATAAATTCAACTAGCTAATAAAATCCGGTATATATAAAGAATTTCTCTTTACAGGAACATCGTCAGCAGCGGGATACTCAGCACGGAGAGCAAGGTGGTGAGGAAGGTGCCCTCGGCCATGATGACCTCCCCCTTCTGGTACTGGATGCAGAACAGGGTGCCGTACGAAGCCACGGGCATGGCGGCCAGCACCACGTTGATATTGGCGATGGTCTCGTCCACCTGACAGAGGCGGGAAAGGTAGAGAATCAGCAAGGGAACGAGCAGCAGACGCAGGGCCGCCATCAGGTAGATGGCCGTGTTGCCGAACATCCGGCGGATAGGCACCTGGGCGATGGAGGAGCCGATGATGAGCAGGGCGGCAGGTACGGTGACATTACCCAGCAGCACGAACGGGGTACTGATGACGCGGGGAGGCACCCATCCCGTCACCACAATCAGGATGGAGAGGTACGAGGCAATCATCGCCGGACAATAGAGCGTGCGCCAGTCGAAGCGCATCTTGCCCTCGCCGCCCGAGATGAAGAGGGTGCCGAACACGAAAATCAGCAGTGTGCTGGGGAAGTTGAGGATGCTGGCGTAGAACACCGCACTGGCGCCGAAGATGGAGGCCACGATGGGATAGCCGATGAAGCCCACGTTGCCGAAAGCCAGCATGAAACTGTAGATGCCACGGTCGGCCACCTTGACGGGCAGGTAGCGCGGAAGCAGGAAAGCCAGTCCAATCAGTACCACATAGGTAGCGAACCCCACCACGAGCAGCGGCAGAATCAGTCCCTTGTCCGGGAGCGTGTCGCCCATCACCGACGAAAGTATCAGACTGGGGCATGTCACGTTGATGACCAGTCCCGAAAGTTTGCGGTCGAAATCCGCATCCATCATTTTCTTCTTGCTCAAATAATAACCGACGATTACCAGGATGAACAGGATAATCATCTGCGTCACGATTGCATCCATTGTGTTGTGCTCTATCTTAAAAAACGGTGCAAAGATACGGATTATCGACATCGGGTATTCACCCGCACAAAAGTTTTTCATCACACGAAACAGGAAAATGCGTATCTTTACCCCACGAATTCAAAGCAAGCATACAAATGAACAGTCTTTTTCCAGATTTGTTTGACGAGGGGAAAACTCCGGAAGCACCTGCCGCCGCGCAGCCGACGCCGGAATACGACCTCACCGACCTTTTTGAACGGCTTTCCCACTCCCCGTTCCGAAGCCGGTTCCGCTTGAAACCGGCCGACATCGCCTACATCCGCGAGAAAGGAATGGATACCATCCGGCAACATGCCGCCGATTTCGTACGCAAGCGGCTGGCTCCGGCTGTCATCCCGAACGACGGAAAACAGACGCCCATGCGGGGGCATCCGGTCTTCATCGCCCAGCATGCCACGGGCTGCTGTTGCCGGGGATGCTTCGCCAAGTGGCATCATATTCCGGCAGGCCGCCCTCTCACACCCGAAGAGCAGCGCTATGCCGTGTCCGTACTGATGAAATGGATAGAACAATTTACCTAAAAACGATACCATCATGATCAAGATTTATGGAATGGACACCTGTCCCGACTGCACCTACGTGGAAGCACAAGTGAAAGGCAACGACCGATACGAAATCATCGACATCGGGCAGCACGTGAAGAACCTCAAGGCTTTCCTCAAGCTCCGCGACCACTCGCCCGCATTCGACGAAGCCAAGCACATCGGTGCGGCGGGCATCCCCTGCTTCGTGCTGGAAGACGGCACCGTGACCCTCTGCCCGGAAGATGCGGGTCTGCATTCACGCCCTATTGAAGAAGGCGCCACTTGTAACCTGGATGGAAGCGGTTGTTGAGATGGAAGCACTGAAACTCATTTTTCTGCACGGGTTCTTTGCCTCGGGGGCTTGCATCCCCGCCCAGGCACTGAAGGAATGTATGGCGGAAAAGGCCCTCGTCCTGACACCCGACCTGCCGCTGCATCCGCAGGAGGCCCTCGCCTTTATCCGCCGGCTGTGCGAACAGGAGCAGCCCGACCTGCTGGTGGGCAACAGCAACGGGGCGTTTCTGGCGCAAATCGTGGCTTCCGAAAACGGTCTCCCGGCCCTGCTCGGCAACCCGTATTTCGAGATGACCCGTTTTCTGGCCGAACGCCTCGGTCCCCACGCGTATAAATCCCCGCGGGCAGACGGCCGTGCACATTTTGTCATCGACCAGGCGCTGATAGACGAGTTTGCCGAGGTACAGCGCCACCAGTGGGACCATTGCACGCCGGAAGGCCGCGAACGCATCTGGGGCCTTTTCGGGGAGAACGACCACCTGGCGCACTACGAACCGCTCTTCCTCACGCACTACACCCATGCCTTCCACTTCCCCGGACAGCACACGCCCACGGCAGAAGAAGTACGGATGTATTATGTGCCGCTCATCGAGGAACTATGGAAAGCCCAGTCGCCGTCCAACCTCTGAAAACAAAAAAACCGGAAGAAGCACGTGCGAATATGTTCCGCCCGCCTCCTTCCGGATATATAAATCAAGATAAGAAGTTCAGCTACTTATGCAACGGATTCTTCCTCCTCTTCCTCCACCAGGTTGCGATAGATGACAGCATTGCATCCCAACCGGGCCACCATCAGCACGACAACCAGAATGAAAACCAGCAGAATGCCGATATGCGGAATCTTGAACAGAATCAACGCCAGAATGAGGAACAAGACATTCAATACAAATCCTACCCCAAAGATAGTCCACTTATAACCGTATGTAGCCCGGTTGCTGCGAATCATCGCTTCTCCCGGAGCCACCCCTTTGTCAAGCAGGATAAACAAAGCCAGCGACCATCCCAATGAGATAATCATGCCCGGAATAATGACGAAAAGCGAAGCCGGGAAAATGGCCATCCACATCATTCCCTTCAGGGTGAAATATTCCCCCATGTAGCGTCTGTACTTCGCATCGAAAATAAATAAAGGAGAAATGACTTTTCCCTTGCTGAGTTCAATGGGAATCGTACTCATGGCAATAGTCGTACCCACGTTCAGATACGGAATCCAAATGGTCACAAGCCACAAGACACTGGCCACCAATAAAGAAGCTAAATTTTTGATTCCGATAGCAATTCCTTCGGACAACACTCCCTGGAGTGTAATTCTTTGTGCATTCATAGTAATAAATAGATTAAAAAAAATTAATATGTCTTTCACCCAAATATATACATAAAAAGACAAAAAACAACGTTCCAGCCCACTTTACTTTTCAATTTTTACATATATTATCATTTCAGCGTCGTTTATATTCCGCTTCTCCCATCCTGAAAATCCATGACAAGGCCCTACCATGCAGGCTTAGGTGACAATTTATTTGGGCAGTAAGCAGAAGAAACGTAATTTTGCAGTCAGTATCGTCCTACTGAATTACAAACCTATGCAAATCTTACTTGCCCTCGACTCTTTCAAAGGCTGCCTCTCTTCGGAAGAGGTGGAAGCCGCTTTCTCGCATGCCCTGACTGCCCGCGGTGCAGAAGTACGTGCCCTCCCGATGTCCGACGGAGGCGAAGGCATGCTGCAAGCCTTTATCGCCGCCCTGCACGGGCAAATACAAGAAGTAGAAGTACACGACCCGCTGATGCGCCCCGTCACCGCCCGCTACGGCCTTGCGCCCGACGGAACCGCCGTCATCGAAACTGCACAAGCCTGCGGACTGACCCGGATGACCGCCGAAGAGCGTAACCCACTGGTGGCCACTACCTACGGAGTGGGTGAACTCGTAGCTCACGCCGCACGCCACGGATGCCGTCGCTTTATCATCGGACTGGGCGGAAGCGGCACGAGCGATGCCGGAAGAGGGATGCTTCAAGGGCTGACCGACTCTCTGGCGCCGGGCGGAACGATAGAACAGGTACTGCACGGGGCACTCTCCGGATGCCGCTTCATCCTGGCCAGTGACGTACGCAACCCGCTCTACGGAGCGGAAGGAGCGGCTCACGTGTTTGCCCCGCAGAAGGGAGCCACGCCGGAAATGGTGGAAGAGCTGGACCGCCGCGCCCGTCAGTTTGCCGAAGAATCGGCCCGTCGCATGGGCAGAGACGCTTCCTCCCAGCCGGGTGCCGGAGCCGCCGGGGGACTGGGGTACGCTTTCCTGCAATACCTTCAGGCCACCACGCAATCGGGTGCCGACCTCCTGCTCGACCTCTGCGATTTCGATGCCCTCCTTCCCCACACCGACCTGGTCCTCACCGGCGAAGGCCGTGCCGACCGTCAGACCCTCATGGGCAAGTTGCCAGAACGGGTGATGCGCCGCGCACAAACTCACCACGTCCCCACCTGGCTGGTGGCCGGACAAGCCCTCGATGCCGAACCGCTGCTCCAGGCCGGATTCAGTCGCGTGGACAGCCTCACGCCCGACGGCATGCCTCTTGAAGAAGCCATCCGTCCGGAAGTCGCCCGGGAGAATATTGGAAGGTGGGTGGAAAGGAACTTCCCACTTAACCAAGCAAATATCCCAACTGAGTAATGATCAATAGGAAAATAAACGACAAAATTTACACAGAATAAAATTACAACTCCGAGAGCAAAGCCAGTCCCTTTACCGTCAAAAGATACTTCTGACGGGGATGACGTGGCTTGTCGGGATACAGCAAAGTGACAAATCCCTCTTCCAAAGCAGGGAAAAGGTACAGACGGAGAAAATTATCCCTTCCCTTCAGCTGCAATTTCTCCATCATCATCTTTACGGACATCTGTTCCTTCCCAATCACTGCTACCAGACGCTCTATCTCCAGATTATCCGTATGCACCTTGTCCTGAGCTTGTCCTGAACTTGTCCTGTCTCCCTCGTTTCTGCCAGATTGGGCTGGGTTCTTCCATTCGCTGGAAGATTTGTTTCAAATGGCAGGAAAGTGCTTTTTTCACCTTCCTGGCACTTCCATTCATTTGCAACCCGCCGGTCACTTCTTTGCCGGAATCTCCGGCACATAGAGGAAGCTGTCATACTGACCGCCTGTGTAGATGCAGTGACGGCCCACGTTGTGCGTAGCCGGTGAAACCACCACCTCCTTCGGGTCCGCACATTCAGTTGCGTTGCCACCCAGCGTCTTTATCGCAGGCTGTTCGCCCGGCATGTAGGTGAATCCCTCCACCGGCACCGTAATCTTGGCCGATCCGAAAGGCAGCGTCGCATTCTCCGGTTCGTACGCTCCCACCGTCAGTTGCAGGATTTCTGCGAGGCAATCCACTCGATGAGGTCACATCCGTCCAGGGCATCCTCGTGTCCCCAGTACAGCAGGTTGCCCTCCGACATATACGCCCCGCGCTTGTCCGGATTCACCACGGCATATCCGTGCGCCACCCAGTACGCCGGGTCCGGTCCCTCGAACTTCTCCAGCCCCGAAGTCGCCGACTTGGCCACACCCGAACGCATCGGCACGTCGTCCAGCATCTGTCCACCCACCTCTTTGCCGTAAGGGCTCCAGGCCAGGATAGCCGGATACGCCTCGCCCGACACGGGACGGAACACATCGGTATAAATGGTCACCCCGTCGCGCAACTTCACGGGTACGTCTCTCTCCATCAGAATGTCGCAGGGCAGCGGGCGGGTACCCTCACGCCGTATGCTTCCTTTCTTCAGCACCAGCGTCTCCTGCTTGAATCCCGGATAACGCACCCGCGGCGCTTCCACCGGCAACGCTTTCCGAAGCGCGGCCTTCATTTCCTTTCCATTGACATCGTGCAGCACTATTTCCTGCTGAGCGGCTGCCTGCTCCGTACAGAGGGCCATGAGTGCGATGGCTCCTGCATAAATCCATTTTCCAGTCATAGTAATTCTGTTTTCGAGAGGTAAAGTTATAACAAAAGTGTAAATCGGACAAGGCTCTTTTGGGGGAGTTTTGTTTTCTCGGGAAATCTGAGTATCTTCACAAAATGAAAGCTAATTCTCAAAAACTATGAAACGATTGATTCTTTTCTGCGTCGGGATTCTCTGTTTCCTTCCCATGCAAATTCAGGCACGAAAATATTTCTGCGAGATTAAAGGAACTGAAAAAGTTCTTTCCAATGGATTAAAAATTGTCTTTGACTTCGGAGAAAGTTCAGTCTATTCTGCTTGGACCGGATTAAAAAGCAAACAAAAACTGGTAGATGAAAATGGCGAGGAAATCAAGTTTAACAGTATGGTCGACGCGGCAAACTACATGTCCGAAAAAGGCTGGAACTTCCAACAGGCATATACTTCCGTGTATGCTGACAATGTGATACAGCACTGGATTTTCTATAAAGAGGCTGATTCACAGGAAGAGGCAGGAAAAGGAATAATGACGAAGAAAAATTATAAGAAATTGCAGAAAAATCAAATCAATGAATAACCCCATCAAATACAAATATGCTTGGGATAACGACCGCCATATAGTTGAGATTTCCACTGTAAACAAACAGCTCAGAAACAATACCCAATATTATTGTATCTCATGTGGCAAAGAACTTATTCCCAGACTGGGAGATAAAAATCAACACCACTTTGCCCATAAAAGCAGTGATGATACTATTTCATGTAAAAATGAAACCTATCTGCACGAACTGGCTAAAATCAAGATTAAGGAGATATTTGATCGCAGTGATACTTTTATCATCAAACTCCATAAAAACATTATATGTTCCTCTGTAAAGACATGTGAATTTTCCCAGGGAGCAAAGACCTGTTGTGAGCAACAAGAAAAAATTGTAAATCTAAAATCATATTACGACACATGCACTATCGAGAAACAAATAGGAAATTTCAAGGCCGATATACTTTTAGAAAACAGTACCAGGCCCATTAAACCTCTCCTGCATATTCCGGAGCATACCCGTTCACATTCCGGTAGCCTATAAAGCATAAAAATAGCCTTTAAAAGCACAATTTTATA
>CABIXF010000036.1 GCA_902362595.1 Bacteroidaceae bacterium
CAAATCCGTTCTCCCCAAAATTACTCATAACAAATTGAATCTCAATAATTTCAAAGAACTACTATGATTTTTTAGTGGACACTAATGACAGCAAATTCCAAATCATGAACCAACATTTGGAAAATGGCTTCCTTGCTGGTTGATTTATAGTTCTGCTTAGGAACTTCAATCAGTTTTGTAATCAAAGGAATATCACCAAACAGCAATACCCCATGATAGTAAGCATAAGCACGGTGGAAATAAGCACGGCCCAGATATTCGTCACGCAAAGTTGGATCCAAGCCTTCTACCTTATCCACATTGGAAATGATGGTATTTGCAAAAGTGACGCTGTTCCAGGTACGGTCCCAAAAACGTGACATAGCATTTTCATCACCTCCCCCTTTCATACCAGAAGTCGGAGTAATCTTGTTGGCAAAATCATCCTGCATATCGCCTGCATCTGTTTTGGCATACAGACCCAAATCAGTCATGAAATAAAGAGAAGCCATAGGAAGTACGTTTCCATTACCATCCATCAACATTTCTTTCAAGCCATAGTCACACATCGCCATAGCAGCCTGCAATCCTGATTCGGTTGTATAGGTATTTTCAGGATTATAGAATGACAGCGGGTCTTGCTTCAGGAAATCATCCGTACATCCAGTAGTAAGCAGCGCAGCTGAAGCCAGCACCATACATCCTTTTGTAAATAGTGTATTTAATGTTTTCATAATGTTTTTTCAGTAATTAGAGTGTTACGTTAATACCAAAGTTAAAGGAACGGGTAGCCAATCCGCCAGTTTCCGGATCGCCGTATTCCCAACCGTCAATCGTACAAACATTCTTGCAAGTGGCAGTTAAACGAATACGGTCTACCATAAACTTATGTGTCCATTTTTTCGGCAACGTATAACCGATAGTGATGTCATCCAAACGAACAAAGCTACGGTTATAAACTTTATCAACACCTCCAGCCAAGCCAGTGTTAGGTCCTGCAGCATTTAGACGACAGTAATCATTTGTCGGGTTATCTGGTGTCCAATACTCTCTGGCAGCTACGTTAAATCCGTTTGTTACCTGTGAACCTCCGTTTTCCTGATTCAACCAGTAGCCAGCACGGCTCTTGTGTCCCATGTATGAGTACAATGAAATAGAGAGTGTCAAATCTTTCCACAAAGTGAAGTCGTTGCGCATGTTCCAATAGATAGGAGGAGCTGTAGTACCTTGATATACTTTATCGTTATCGTTATATACCGGAATACGAGTTCCATCTTCCAAAATTTGGTCATCTTCTGTATAATGGTTTATAACCTTCGGGTCACCTGGTTTCTGTCCTACCAGTGCGGCAGCCTTGATGTCTTCCGGTGTGTTCTGCCATACACCATCTGTTTCATAATACCAAATGGTACCAATAGGCTGTCCAATAAACCATCCGTTAGATGTATCATCCTTTTCTACTCCGTTTTCATCATAGTCGTAGTAGATGTGGTTGATCTTGTTCTTATTAATAGAGAAACCTACAGAAGTATTCCAAGTAAAGTCCTTGTTCTGAATATTGGTAGAATTAAGTGCAATTTCAAAGCCTTGGTTCTGTACTTCACCCAAGTTAGCCATAATAGATCCAAATCCAGAGAAGCTCGGCAGACGCTGACTCATAATCATATCAGTGGTCTTCTTGAAATAATAATCCATGTTGGCTGTCAATCTTCCGTTAAAGAAAGAAAGGTCCAAACCAACGTTCCATGCTTTTGTCTTTTCCCATTCCAAGTTAGGAGCAGCCAGGCGGCTCATATAAAGCGGATTAACCACATTGGAATTACCATTCTGGTAGTACACCATGTTTCCTCCTGCCAAAGCCAAGTTAGCCAATGTAGAATATACATCACCGAATTCACGGTTACCGTTGGTACCCCATGACAAACGTAACTTACCCATATCGAACCAGTCGCGAGTGGCAGACATGAATTTTTCTTCAGAGAATACCCAGCTAACACCCACAGAACCGAAGTTACCCCATGGATTATTAGCACCAAAACCAGAATAACCATCACGACGGAAAGTTCCAGTTATCATATAACGGTCTTTCAATCCATAGAACAAACGACCAAGATAAGAAGCTGCCGTATAGTGTGTATCGTTGGTACTGAAACTACTCTGACTCTTGTTAGCACCCGATGTATAGTGGAAGCCCAAAGCGTCACTCGGAGTAATATTACGTGCATTGATATTATCACTCCAATAACGGTGCTCTTCTGCTTCCTGTACTAATGTAGCAGTAAAATGGTGATCGCCGAATGTCTTGTCCCATGTAATAGTGTTATTCAAGTTCCAGTCAAAATTCTTACTCCATCCGCGATTTACTCCTCGGCTAGATGCAGATGCATCAGGCAGATCGGCAGACATCCAATAACGGTCATAATACCACTGGTATCGAGGAGCAATATTAAATGAATAAGTGAAACCTGCCGGCAAAGTGATTTTGGCATTGAAAATTGTATTCAATACCGTATAGCCTTTTTCCAGGTCATAGTATTGACGGTCAAAATAGTAGTTATAACCACCATTAGAAGGCTTACCAGACATAGGATATTGTTCATAATTTCCATCCTCATCATACATAGAAGCGTATGGAGAGTTACGCAACATATTGGCATCCCAATAATTGCTTCCCAACGAAACCTGAATATCGCCGTCTGAACGATCCTGGAAGTTCACATTGGCACCTACTTCCAACCAATCTGTGATTTTCGCATTGATTTTCATGTTTGAACGGAATGCATTGTATTCATTCCCCTGTACGGCACCTTCATTGTTCACATACCCCAGTGAGAAGTAGTAGTTCACACGTTCAGTAGCACCTGAAATACTAGCATTATAATCTTGATTGAATCCGGTACGGAATGTGGCATCATTCCAATCGACCATACGTCCATTCAAGAAATTATCCATCATCATCGGAGCATTATTGAATTCCAAACGACGAGCAAACAGACTTAATACAGATTCACCTTCAGCAAGTCCAATACCACTTGTTCCAATATTAGTAGCCCAAGCGCTCTGCTCTTCTGGAGTCATAAGACGAGGATCATCATAATATCCCTGTGGATACAACAAGTTTCCATTTTCATCTTTTGCTTGATAATAGCCATACAAGTCATCTTCTCCCTGGCCATAGGTATAATACATTTTACGCCAATCCTGATGGAATTTAAGATATCCAGCAGCATCATAATAGTCGCGGTAATCAGATTTATTAACTACCGAAAGGTTTGCACTTACATTAATAACAGGTTTTCCTTCCTTACCTTTCTTTGTAGTAATGATAATAACACCCGCAGCAGCCTTGGCACCATAGATAGCCGCAGAAGAAGCATCTTTCAACACATCAATCTGTGCAATATCGTCCGGATTAATTTCAGAAAGCTCACCATAGAAAGGCATACCATCTAACACAATCATCGGACTGGCATTGGTTCCTAAAGAGTTCTGACCACGCAATTGGATAGAAGCATCTGAACCTTTCGCAGAAGCATCATAACCAATCTGCAAACCCGGTGTACCACGCAACACATCCTGCACTGAAGTCGGATTCTGGTCGGCAAGTTTGGTCGGATTAATCTGTACTACTGAACCAGTAAGGTCTTTCTTACGCATGGTACCATAACCGACAACCACTACTTCTTGCAGCATTTCGGCATCGTCCTTCAATACGATGTTCAATTCTTTTGAAGAATCAATCTTAAACTCCTGAGTCTTGTAACCGATAAAAGAAACTTCGATTACAGCTCCTTTAGATACATTTAATGTAAACTTACCATCAATATCAGATATAGTACCTGTAGTTCCCCCTTTCACGGCAATACTGGCTCCAATTACAGGCTCTCCCATATTGTCCTTTACAATACCTGATACTTTCAAATTTGATTGTTGAGTAGCTTGAACTTCATTATTGCTTGCCATTGCAGCTAACGGATGGGTAGCAATAAATCCCGAACAAAGCAGCAAAGCGAATAATGCTTTCCGATTGTTTCTTACTAAATCTATCTTCATTGCTTTTCAAATTAATTAGATTTTACGAGGGCAAAATTATATTATATTAAGTAAGCAAAAGATAAAAAAATGAGCAAATGCATCATTTTTTTCGTCATTCTCTTCAACCGAGAAAATAAAAATAAGTCATTTATACAAATTTATACCTTATTGTAAAAAACCTACTCCTCTCCAACGAGACTACTCGACAAATGCCTTCAGGTCTTCCTTTAAGTCAAGGGGAAAATCCCTAGAGACTAATCCCAAAACGGCGTTGTATCTTCTATGTTTTCCCTGTAAGAGGCCTACGTTTCCCCCGTGGAAACCGTATGTTTCCCGTTCGAGAAACCAATGTTTTCCACATGAAAAATATAAAAATTTCTCCTGTTTTTTTCTCTCGTTTCCCCCACATTTATCCTTTTATTTTTCTGTCAAAACGCCTTCAACAGGTGATGTACACGTTCCAAATGATTGAAGATTTCTAATTTTTATTCTTAGACCCCATCGTAAAAATTCGTCATAACCTAGAAAAATTCGTCTGTTTTACTCGGATACACAGTATTTTTTCATCTACCCAGGTTACAATCACGGAGTTTATTGTACTTTTGTTTTAAAATCGTAATCCATGAAAAAGCAACTCTTCTTTCTTCTTTTTTTTATTTGCGAATGGTGTCTGTCTATACACGGTGAACCAGAATATACATTCAAGCGATTGACAATGACAGAGGGGATGGTCAGCAACTATATCGTAGATATTATCCAAGACAACCAAGGTAATATCTGGCTTGCTTCTGAATCCGGATTATGCAAATTCGACGGAATTAATTTTACCCCTTACAACTCAGAATATTCCGTACTTGGAAGCAATGCATTAAATGTATTATTCTACAATAAGGCCGACAATACCATCTGGATTGGCACACAACGCAACGGCATCAGTATCTTTAACTGTGAAACACAAACCTTCACCCCCTACGGTGTACCCGGTATGATAACCCAAGACATCACCGACCTAAGTGCAGCAGCTGATGGAGGAATATGGATTACGCATTATCATCTAGGAATAGATTATTACAGCAACCAGGACAAGACCATCACACATTACAAAGCCCAAGATATAAAAGGACTTTCAGGACACTTCTGGTGTGCAAAAGACGACGGGAACGGTCATCTTTATGTAGGACTTCAGGATGGTGGACTGGCAGTCATCGATATCAAACATCGAACCGCCAAAACTTATCAACATAATCCTGATGACCCCCATAGTATTCCCAACAACACCGTACGCTGTATCTTCATCAGCAAAGCAAATACGATATGGGTAGGCACAGGAGACGGACTGGCATTGTTCAATCCTCAGAAGGAACAGTTTATTTCCTTCCAGCACCAAAAAGGTAATCCTTATTCACTTCTATCTAATCAGGTAAATGACATTGGAGAAAGCTGGGATGGAAAACTATGGGTATGCACACAAATGGGAGGAGTCAGTATTCTTGACGTGAATGACAATGTGTTCACCACACCAGAAAACACACATTTCCAGAATATCCGAGTTACCAATAATCTGCATGGAGTTTCCTCTCCCAATGTCAAGAGTTTTCTACAGGATTCCTTTGGAAATATCTGGCTAGGAAATTACCGTGGAGGAGTAGACTTTCTAAGTTACAACCGTCCTGCTTTTCAGACGCTGGCATATAATATGCTGAAAGACGGATCTTTAACAGAGAAACAAGTCTGGGGACTTACAATTGATAACGAATCTCGCATCTGGATTGGAGGAGAAGATGAAGTGGCTTTATTTAACACAGACATGGAGCTACAAAAAATTCTTTCATTGGAAGGAAAAGCGAATCCTCATACACATGTATCTGTCATTTTCAAGGATAAAAAAGGTCTACTATGGCTAGGACTATACAAAGATGGAGTGCTTACATGCAACCCACAGTCCGGAGCAATCAACCGTATCCCCATGACAGGCAGAAACGTGGACGTCCGCTGCTTTTATGAAGACAATCACAAACTCTGGATTGGCACCCAAAACGGACTTTACGCATGGGAAAACGATAAAATCACAGAAGAAAAGGAAATCAATGCACAGTTGCCCGACCTCATGGTACATGGCATCCAGAAAGACCGGCAAGGGAAACTCTGGCTGGGTACCTTCGGCAAAGGACTGATTGTCTTTTCACCTGAAGGAAAACGAATCATGCGTTTTGACACTTCCAATGGCATGGCATCCAATGCCGTCAACTCATTATACATGGACAAGAAAGGCGGCTTGTGGGCTACTACCCGGGCAGGTATCGTACACATCAGTGATACCTCCAACCCCCAACTTGAAGTGCTTGGACAGGAACAAGGACTGATTGACGAAAACGTACGGGCTATCATGGAAGACAATAAAGGGGAAATCTGGATCAGCACCAATGCAGGCATTTCACAATGGAAAAGTGATGAAAAAAGATTCCTGAACTATACCTGGCACCAAGGTGTCCCCAGAGGAGATTTCATGGATGGCTCTGTATGCAAGGACAAAAATGGGAATTTATTCTTTGGCTCACAAAACGGAGTCTGCTATTTCAACCCGGAACGTATCGAAGAAAATGTACAGGTTGCTCCGGTCAGAATCACCGGTGTCACAAGCTACGGACATTCTGAAACCGACAGTCAAGGCTCCATTGCACCGATAATAAACGATGAGGTGAGATTATCCTATCAAAACAGTACTTTCACCCTCACCTTCAGCGTAATGGACTACACACAATGTCCACAAGTGGAATATGCCTACAACATGGAAGGCTTGGGGAAAACGTGGTTTGAAACAGGCAGTGAGAACCGGATTACGTTCCGTAACCTGCAACCCGGAGAATACACCTTTAAAGTCAAGGCGAAAATGCGGAACCAGCCATGGGGAGATGAATTCACATCCATCCATGTCGTCATCACTCCACCATTCTGGCTGACATGGTATGCCAAACTATGCTACCTGATTGTAGTCGCTGTCATCTTATTTGCCATCGTACGCTTCTACAAGCGTAAACTGGAACTGGAAAGCCGTCTGAACCTTGAGCATCACCAACATGAAAATGACCAGAAGCTCAATAATGAACGATTGCGCTTTTATACGAACATCACGCACGAACTACGTACCCCACTGACACTAATACTTGGTCCCTTAGAGGATCTGCTGGCCGACAAGACCTTGTCGGCACGACAAGCCAACAAAATCAGCCTTGTACGCGACAGCGCCAACCGGCTGCTGAACCTAATCAACCAGATTCTGGAATTCAGGAAAACGGAAACAGAAAACAGAAAGCTGAAAGTAGCCTACAACCACCTAGCTATACTCGTACAAGAAATCGGCATCAAATACAAAGAACTTAACCAAAATCCGAACGTGGACATTCAAATAAAAACAGACGGCGAGGAAGGTAAACTCTACTATGACAGGGAAATCATCACCATCATCATCGATAATCTAATGTCGAACGCTCTAAAATACACTCCTAAGGGGACAATTACGCTCGGCATTGGAAATTGTGAGGAAAATGGGGTGAAATACACCACCATCAGCGTGGAAGACACGGGACATGGAATCTCCAAGGAATCGCTCAATCACATCTTCGAGCGATATTATCAGGGACAAGGCAAATACCAAGCTTCCGGATCGGGTATCGGCCTGGCACTGGTCAAATCATTGGCCGATTTGCATCAGGCTACCATCGAAGTGGAAAGTGAAGTGGAAAAAGGAAGCCGCTTTACCCTGAAACTGCTGACGGAAAACACTTATCCCAATGCGGAACATCAGGTCATACAAGAAACAAGCAAGCATAAGAAAGAGGAATCGGCTAATGTACCGACAGCCGAATCGGAAGAAGGGAAACCGATTATTTTGGTGGTAGAAGATAACCGGGATATCCGGGAATACATACGCTGCTCTTTTAAAGAAATGTATGAGGTACTGACTGCTGCCGACGGAAAGGAAGGATGGGAAATAACCCAGAATCGGATACCGAACATCGTTATCAGCGACATCATGATGCCTGTAATGGATGGCATAGAACTGTGCCGCCACATCAAGGAGGATATGCGTACCAGCCATATTCCGGTCATCCTGCTCACGGCAAAAGATACGCTACAAGACAAAGAAGAAGGGTATGCCGCAGGAGCCGACTCATTCATCACCAAACCGTTCAGTGCCCGCTTGCTGAACAGCCGTATCAACAACATTCTGGAAAACCGACGTAAAATTGCGGGAGTCATTACCTCGATACCGGAAACGGAAAGCGAGCAGAAGCACATTGAAAATGAACGGAAAAACCTAAACAAACTGGACCAGGAGTTTCTGAACAAAGTGACGGCCATCATCGAAGAAAACCTGAGCATGGAAAAAATGGATGTGGCCTTTATCGCCGATAAAATGTGCATGAGCCATTCCACTCTTTACCGGAAAATCAAGGGCCTGATGGAGATGTCGGTCAATGAATTTGTCCGGAAAATCAAGATGAAAAAGGGGATGGAGCTCATCAACAGCGGCCAATACTCACTGGCTGAAGTATCCGACCTGACCGGATTCAGCAGTGTGGCCTATTTCCGTCAATGTTTCAAAGATGAATATGGCATGGCGCCTACGGAATATTTAAAACGGAAACAGAATTAACCTGTCCTCGTATCTAAACCATAAAAGCCTGCCGGAAACTTTTCCTGCAGGCTTTTATGGTTTTATTATGCAAAAAAGAATTATTGCTTATTATCAAAAAAATCAAGCGACCAACTGTCCATCCATTCCACATAAGGGACACCTTCCTCAAACTGAATGGGCAACCAAATGTAGCGAGCATCACTGGGATGCTTCGGACGCCAGATATCGGCCATGAAGATAAAAGCGTCTTTCTTTCCCAGAACCGGAAGCACATACGTACTCTGTCCGCCAAACGTAATTTCCGATTTCGGGCCCCGGCAGGGATTCGGATGCTTGGTCCACGGGCCTAAGATACTGGGAGCGGAAAACATGCGAGCCTCATTGGGTGCCCAGCCTGTACATCCGGAGGTAATCATCCAATACATGCCGTCTTTCTTAAACAGAGCCGGAGCTTCATTGTGGCCGGCAGGAGCCACCCGCACATACTTGCCAGTATGGCTCAGGAAATCCTCGCTCAGTTCTGCAATCTGTAACGTCAGATTGTCTTCCGAGGAGTAAATATGATAAGCCTTTCCGTCGTCATCGACAAACAACTGCATATCGCGTGCCATCTGCCCTCCCGCCAAATCGCGTTTTACGAACAGACCTTTGTCAATCGCCTGATACCAGGCCGGTGTCCACCATTCCTTGTATTTCTCCGCATCCAAGGTATCCAAAGCGGTACGCTGCGCGTCAGTCATGTCGAAAGGCAGTTTCCCCGCATTGATGCGTTCGGAACGGATATACTTGAACGGTCCTGTCGGAGTATCGGAAACGGCCACGGCCGAACGGGCTGCCGCATAACCTTTTCCTTTCAGTTCCAGATGAAACCACATAACAAACTTTTTGGTTTTCGGGTTATAAATCACTTTCGGACGTTCCATGATACAGCCCTGCACGATATCACTGTTCGCATCATCTTTTACCACCGGAAGTGCAACTCCTTCATTTTTCCAGTCCACCAGATTGGAAGAAGAATAACACATAATGCCTACCATCGCACTGTTGGTGGTATCCGATTTATTCTCTCCATACCAGTAATAGTTACCTTCATGATACAACACCCCTCCACCATGGGCATTGACGTGCACTCCTTGGTTATCGGGCCAAATTTCTCCACTCCGGATTTTCTTAGGATTTGCTGCCGTGCAGACCATTGTCCATAACAAGCAAAAACATCCCAAAAGGCAAAGTCTTTTCATTTTCATCTTTATCTATTTTTTGTTATTTATGGTTTGTATTCTTTTCCGACTTGCAACTTATCTCCAAATAAGTCCACTTCAAACAGATGAGGAACCCGGATATACACTCCTTTCATCTCCTTATAGCTATACACAGAAATCAGCCATTATCTTTTGGCCGTGTGAACCACCTTATACGGACCTACTCAAAGTTTCAGGTTCTTATTTTTCCATAACATTCCTCCAGTACCCGTCATATAATACATGCGACCAGATTGATTAGCCAAGATACAGAAATCGCTTAACCAGATGGAATCCAACGGAACGGTCTTTACTTCCTTCATTTTCTATACCCTTAAAGGAGAGGCTATATTGCAAACCCCACACAATAACCCAGCAAAATAAAAAATATACCTATGCTTGTCTCTTATAAAATCCACATAATTATTGGGTTAACAAATAAATGATTGATCCTGGCATATATGGGAATAGCGACGAAACTCTTACGACAAGGAACAGACACGAAACTCGCGCACCATTCCAGAGATTCGCCGCCATTTCACAATTTACTCACAGCCCCCAATCTCTTAAAACAAATCCCACGTACGGATTTCGTCTTTCCATTGATGATCTTTCGGGAACGGTTTTTCACCCCATGCCCGCACGCTGGTCCATTCCTGAGGTGCATCGGTCCAGAAAGGATGGGAAGCTGGAAGTCCCAATGGCAGGAAAGCCAGAGAAGTCATATACAAGCTTCCGTTGTTGGTGTACCAGTCGGCTACATTCGGCTGGCGACCAGTAAAACCGATGGTCAGGAAACCACCTTCATTAAAATTATGACCAGTAGCAAACATACGCTTCATCACGGCAGTCAAAGCACAACGTACCTGCGCCCCTGTCACCCCTGCCGGGAGTTCCTGATACCAAGCCATCAGGGCCAATGGCTGCATGGTAGCCATACGGTACGGGATGGAACGACCGAATACGGGGAAAGTTCCCTCCGGTGAAATGAAACGTTCCAATATCAGACTGTATTTCTGGGCACGCTTCAACGCGCGGTCATAATATTTTCCGTAGTCAATCCGGCTGCGCACTTTGGCATCCTTCATGGCCTGGAGCGTCTCCAGGTACATAGGATGGAACACGTAACTGCTGTAATAATCAAATGCAAAAGATGGACCGTCTGAGTACCATCCGTCGCCGGTGTACCACTCTTCCACTTTACGGATGGCAGAATTTACCCGATATTCATCAAACGGTGCCCCCGCCTTAGCCAGGAAACTTTCAATGGTAGACGAGAAAAGCAGCCAATTGGTATAAGGAGGGTCGATGCGACGCAGCTGCTGGAATTCCTCGATATAGCGTTTCTTAGTGGTTTCATCCAATGGCATCCACAGCTGGTCGTAGGCACGGAGGAAACTTTCGGCCACATACGCACCGTCGACCAGCGTCTGTCCTTCCTGACGCCACAGCAGATAATCCGGACTCTGCGGGTCCACGGCGTTGGCGTAACTCTTCAACGCCCATTCACGCAGTTCCTTGCGCATCTTGCCTTCTTCCGTATTGTCATCCGGCAACGTGAGCCAAGGAGCGATACCGGCCATCAGGCGTCCGAAGGTTTCCATGTAAGCCACTTTTTTGTTGCGTCCGTCCCAAGTAGGGCTGACTTCCAGCTGCATGTTCTTCTGCAATTCTCCTTTGGCCATGTTGCGCAATACCGGAGCCGCCATCTGGTAAGCCAACTTGCACCAGTAGACACGGTCTGCAGCCTGAGGAGCTTCCAGATAACGTACATATTCACAGGCTGCCAGCAAAAATGCTCCCACCCCGAAATTTGCCGTAGAGTTGGCGTTAATCACTTGTCCGGGAATGGCTTTTTCGCCAATCGGCTGCACATAGCCCACCGTACCATCTTTCTGAAGTGCTCTCTTTGACAAATAGCTCCATGCCTTCTCCACTACCGGCATGTATGTATCTTTTCCTAAATACCCATTGTTGATTCCCCATAAAAATCCGTATGTGAACAGCGCCGTACCACTGGTTTCCGGTCCTGGGGCAAAATCCGGATCCATCATGCTGCGGGTCCAATAGCCTTCCGGCTGCTGAATGGCGGCTACGGCCTTCGCCATTTTCTGAAACTTCTCCACAAAGAACGAATGATGCTTGTATTCTTCCGGCATATCTTTCAACACCTTAGCCAGTCCGGCCAGCACCCAGGCATCTCCTCTGGCCCAGAAATCTTTCTTTCCGCTGGCTGTTTTATGCTTCGGATAGATGTATTTCGCATCGCGGTAATACAAGTTTTCGTCCTTGTCGAACATGATGCTGTCAGAGTATTGCAGATACGCATACAATTTATCCAAGTACAGCGTATTGTGCGTCACCTTATACAGTTTGGTCATCACCGGCATGGCCATGTAGAGCGCATCGCTCCACCACCAGTAATCGTTCTGTGAGGTACTCATCTGATATTCCATTACCTCACGGGCACGGCGGATTTTCCAATCCTCCGGAGCCAGGTTGTATAAATCCACATACGTCTGGAAGCAAATCTGATAATCGCCAAAAAGTACATATTCATCCGATTCTCCGTAGGAGTATTTCCATTCCGAACGGTTGTCACTCTTGGCTCCTTTCCACTGATTGTAGTTTGCCCATGTTTCCGAATAGGTGCGGTACGTCTCGTTTCCAGTCAGGAAATAAGCTTCCATGTTTCCCGTGTGATACACGGCATTGTCCCAGAACGAACGTACTTCCGGTGAATTTTCGGCCTGCCAGTGCTGGTTCACCTTGTCAATCATCTTGCGGACCTGACCCGCTTCGGAGTCCTTGGCACCCGCCGATCCTGACCATATACCCAACGCACAAGCCAATAAAAATTTACATACTTGTTTCATAGTTTTATTTTGAGATTAATTTACTTCCAATACATATACCGGGGTAGCAGCTGAATCCTTCACTTTTTCACCGTCTCCCTGATGGGTTTCCTGCACAAACACATGCAGTCTTTTCTGTGTTTTCCACAATTCCGTGTCACAACTGGGTTCCCAGGCATCCACAGAAAAATCGGTCAGGTCTTTCACCTGCCATTCTCCCGACTTCACATTCTCCGTATAAGCCACTGAAACCTTGCTTCCCCGCTCCGCATCGCGGAACACGAAATAAGCCTTTCCTTTATCCACCGCAATGCGCGGACGCGAAATCGGAATCATCTTTGTTCCCCCGCCTTTCAAGGTAAATCCTTGTGACCGGTTCATTATCTGACGGTTCTGCCAGCCTTTGCCATCGTTCCACACGAGTCGGTACTGCGGCACCTCACTGTCTGCATCCCTCCAATAAGTCACGATATAAGGATGTCCTTCCGCATCGGTACTCATACTGGTCTGGTTAATCAGCTCACTGTTCTGCGGAATGTAACAAGCATATTCCGCATTGTCTTTCCGGATAGGAAGCGTATATTTTTCGCCGGTCGACTTATACCACGTTTTCCCTTCATCGGGAGAATATGCATAGCAAAGGTCATGGTTGGTTTCCACCATCCACGTTTCACGCCACACCCACGACAGATGAATCACTCCGGCCTCATCCATATACAGCTGCCAATACGCATTCCGCTGGTTTTCCCCGTCAATCAGGATATCCTGCACACGCGACCACTTGCGGCTCTTCAAGTCATAACGGTTCAACACCAGATTTCCCCGTCCGGAAGCTCCCGAACGATAGGCAAACAGCAAATCGCCGCTGGGCATCCGATAGAATTCCGGATAAGTCACATCATCCTCGTCCTTCCCGGTCATCGGCTCTTTTTCTCCCAAGGTCAGTGCTCCGGGAGCCGTACTCCGACAATAATTCAATTTGTGCCCATGGTGGTCAAAAGAAAGATGCAGATAGCCGTCTCCGTCTACCATCATGCTGATGACATTGTGTGCGTCGGCCACGTTTCCTTTATACTGGCTACGATGCAACGTCCAGTTCTCCATACCCAAAGCACGTTTACCTACCACCAAATAACCGTCCGCATCATAATAAGATATGTATTGCGTACCCTTGTCCGTCACCAGCGGGCTGTTCCGGAATACGGTCGTATTGACTGAAGTCGAGCTATATCCGTCACCCACCTTTACCAAACGTTGTGCGGCAAGAGTTCCCAAAAAGAAAATGCCTATCAAACATAAAAAAATGCGCTTCATAGTTTACATATTAAGTACAGTTACAAAAATAGGCTTTTCGCATCAAAAGAAGGGATAAAAATTTCGTCAAGGAAAGAAGAAAAACAAGCAAGTGACAATATTATCCATTTTTTGGACGAATTATTCTATCTCTCCGCATGCTATTTTTCAGAATAGACAAAAAGTCCACATTCAAGAGATTTCCCTCTCAAACATGGACTTTTATTAAAATAAATGACTTTTTATTACAAACTGGCTGGAAGCTCGCTCAACTTCATGCTGTTAGAGCCTTTTACCAAGATACAACATCCTTGCAAGGGATGAGCTGCCAGCAGAGCTTCCACTTCCTTCACATCTTTATAATGCTCGAAGGAAGAGGCAGTACCTCCAAATTCCGGACCAACCAACATCACCCGTTCAAATCCGCATTCTTTCAGGAAATCAACCACCTTCTGGTGTTCCTCGTGACTTCCTTCTCCGAGTTCCTTCATGTCACCCAAAATTGCTACCTTGTGCGCCGCCTCCATCTGACGGAAGTTTTCCAACGCCGCCATCATACTGGTGGGATTGGCATTGTATGCATCCACAATCAAGGTATTGGAAGCGGTATGTACCAGCTGCGAGCGATTGTTCTGCGGCACATACGAAGACAGTGCGTGACAGATTTTTGTATCCTCCACTCCGAAATAACGACCAATGGCTACAGCCGCCAAGGCATTGTCCAAGTTATAGGCCCCTATCAGATGCGTCTGTACATCATGGGAGATTCCTTCGGCTGTCCAGCTGAAATGCAGGAACGGCGAACAAGCTACCACTTTTCCCGTCACATCCAGTCCCGGAGTCTGTCCGTAACGGACGCAGGTCAAGCCGGCAGCAATCTTGTTCAGATAAGGATTCTCGTTCTGGATGAAGATGGTAGCATTTCCCTTTTCCCGCAAGAAATCATACAATTCTCCTTTGGTGCGAATGACTCCTTCGAAAGAGCCGAATCCCTGAAGATGGGCCTTCCCCACATTGGTAATGATCCCGTAGTCCGGCTCGGCAATGTGAACCAAGGTCTTGATTTCTCCCGGATGATTAGCCCCCATTTCGATGACCGCCATCTCATGCTCCGGCTTCAGGCGCAACAGTGTCAACGGCACTCCGATATGGTTGTTGAAGTTTCCTTGCGTGTAAAGCACCTTAAACTTCTCGCCCAGCACGGTTGCAATCAGTTCTTTCGTGGTGGTTTTTCCGTTCGTACCGGTCACCCCAATCATGCGGGTACCCAACCGACGGCGGTGATAGTTGGCCAGCTTCTGTAAGGTCTCCAGACAGTTGTCCACCAGAATAATCCGTGGATTCTCGGGAGAAGCATACTGCGGTTCATCCACCACTGCATAGCGGCAACCCTGTGCCAACGACTGAGCGGCAAAGGCATTCCCATTGAATGTTTCTCCTTTCAGGGCCAGAAACATAGAACCCTCCGGACAATGGCGGCTGTCGGTCGTCAGTCCGTTACATTCCGTAAAGCGGTTATATAGTTCCTCTATTTCCATATTCTTATTGCTCTGCGAAGCGTTTTGCCTGCTCTTCAATCAGTGCGGCATCGTCAAAATAGTTGATTTTCATGGCACGGCGCACCTCGTCCAACGTCTGTGCAGCTGCCTCACGGGCTACTTCACAACCTTTCTTCAGCATGTCGTAGACAGCCGGAATGTCCTTTTCAAATACCTTACGACGCTCACGAATCGGTTCCAATTCTTCCTGCATTACGGCAGCAAGGAACTTCTTCACCTTCATATCACCTAGTCCACCACGAGTGTAATGAGCCTTCAATTCATCCAAGCTGGCATATTCCGGCAAATAACGGCCAAAGTGTTCCGGACGGCAGAAGGCATCCAAATACGTGAATACACAGTTGCCTTCCAGCTTACCCGGGTCGCTCACCTTGATGTGAGTGGGGTCGGTGTACATGCTCTTCACCTTCTTTGCCACTTCGTCTGCTGAATCCGACAAATAGATGCAGTTGCCCAACGACTTGCTCATCTTGGCCTTACCGTCCGTTCCCGGCAAACGCAGACAAGCGGCATTGTCTGGCAACAAAATATCGGGTTCCACAAGCGTTTCTCCATAGATATGATTGAAACGACGCACAATTTCACGCGTCTGTTCAATCATCGGTTCCTGATCTTCTCCCACCGGTACGGTAGTCGCCTTGAAGGCGGTGATGTCGGCAGCCTGACTAATGGGATAAGTAAAGAAGCCCACCGGAATGCTCGTTTCAAAATTACGCATCTGGATTTCGGTCTTCACTGTCGGATTACGCTGCAAGCGGGATACCGTGACCAAGTCCATGTAATAGAACGTCAATTCACACAGTTCCGGAATCTGCGACTGGATAAAAATAGTAGACTTTGCCGGATCAAGTCCCACAGACAAATAGTCCAATGCCACTTCAATCACGTTCTGACGCACCTTTTCCGGATTGTCAATGTTGTCGGTCAACGCCTGTCCGTCGGCCTCGAACACAAAGATTTTGTCGTAAAGTCCTGAATTCTGCAATTCCACACGTCGGCGCAACGAACCCACGTAGTGGCCGATATGTAATTTACCGGTAGGGCGATCACCGGTTAAAATAATCTTTTCTTTTTTCATACTACAAGCTATTGTTTCTACTTTCTAAATTGCAGCAAAGATATATAAATCCTTTGTTTTCTTCAAAATAAATCGTTTCTTTGCAAGTAGTCCCAAACGACAAAAACAGCCGCCGGACGCAAACAACCTTTGAGAAAAACACCAATTTATCTATAACCATGAAGAAAGAATTGAAAAAAGTCCTGGTTCTCGGATCAGGCGCACTGAAAATCGGACAAGCCGGAGAGTTCGACTATTCAGGTTCGCAGGCCTTGAAAGCATTGCGCGAAGAAGGTATCCGCTCCGTCCTTATCAATCCCAATATTGCCACCATCCAGACTTCGGAAGGCATTGCCGACCAAGTCTACTTCCTGCCCGTGACTCCGTATTTCGTAACTGAAATCATCAAGAAGGAACGTCCGGACGGTATTCTGCTGGCTTTCGGCGGACAGACAGCCCTGAACTGCGGTACGGAACTTTTCCAAAAAGGTGTGCTGAAAGAATATGGTGTGGAAGTGCTGGGCACTTCAGTGGATGCCATCATGTACACGGAAGACCGCGACCTGTTTGTCAAGAAACTCAACGAAGTACCCCTCAAGACTCCTGTCAGCCGGGCAGTGGAAAACATGCGGGATGCACTCGAAGCCGCACGGTCTATCGGCTATCCGGTCATGATCCGTTCGGCTTATGCGCTGGGAGGTCTGGGAAGCGGTATCTGCCCCGATGAGGAAAAATTCATCGAACTGGCTGAAAGTGCCTTCACCTTCTCTCCGCAGATTCTGGTGGAAGAATCCCTGAAAGGCTGGAAAGAAATCGAGTTCGAGGTCATCCGCGATGCCAACGACCATTGTTTTACCGTGGCCAGCATGGAAAACTTCGACCCGCTGGGCATCCATACCGGAGAATCCATCGTGGTGGCGCCTACCTGCTCACTGACCGAAGAACAGGTCAGCATGCTGCAAGATTTGTCGAAGCAATGTATCCGCCATCTGAACATTGTGGGAGAATGCAACATCCAGTATGCGTTCCACGCCGAAACCAACGACTACCGTATCATTGAGGTAAATGCCCGCCTGAGCCGTTCATCGGCACTGGCTTCCAAGGCCACCGGTTATCCGCTGGCTTTCGTGGCCGCCAAGATTGCGCTGGGCTATACATTGGATGAAATCGGTGAGATGGGCACCCCGAACTCAGCCTATGTGGCTCCGCAACTGGATTACCTGATTTGCAAGATTCCGCGCTGGGACCTCAACAAGTTTGCCGGCGTATCCCACCGCATCGGCTCCAGCATGAAGTCGGTGGGCGAAATCATGTCCATCGGACGGACGTTTGAAGAGATTATCCAGAAAGGACTGCGTATGATTGGTCAGGGCATGCACGGCTTCGTAGGCAATGACCATACCCGCTTCACGAACCTGGACGATGAACTGGCCAATCCGACCGACCTGCGTATCTTTGCCATCGCACAGGCGCTGGAAGAAGGTTATTCCATCGAGCGCATCTACGAACTGACCAAGATTGACCCGTGGTTCATCGGCAAGCTGAAAAACATTGTCGACTACAAACATAAGCTGTCTGAATATAACTCACTTGAAGAACTTCCGACCGAGGTGCTCCGTCAGGCCAAGGTGATGGGCTTCTCCGATTTCCAGATTGCCCGCTTCGTACTGAAACCCACGCAGGGAAATATGGAGAAAGAGAACCTGCAAGTACGTGCCTACCGCAAGAAGCTGGGTATCCTGCCGGCAGTGAAACGCATCAACACGGTGGCTTCCGAACATCCGGAACTGACCAACTACCTATATATGACGTATGCCGTGGAAGGACACGATGTCAATTATTACAAGAACGAGAAATCGGTCATCGTCCTCGGTTCAGGTGCCTACCGCATCGGCTCGTCCGTGGAATTCGACTGGTGCTCGGTGAATGCCATCCAAACCGCCCGCAAGCTGGGATACAAATCCATCATGATCAACTACAATCCGGAAACGGTGTCTACCGACTACGACGTATGCGACCGTCTGTATTTTGATGAACTTTCCTTCGAACGGGTACTTGATGTCATCGACCTAGAACAGCCGCGCGGTGTCATCGTCTCCGTAGGCGGACAGATTCCGAACAACCTGGCCATGAAACTATATCGCCAGTCAGTACCGGTACTCGGTACCTCTCCGATTTCCATCGACCGGGCGGAAAACCGCAACAAGTTCTCGGCTATGCTCGACCAGTTGGGTATCGACCAACCAGCCTGGCAGGAACTGACCAGTTTGGACGATGTGAAAGAGTTCGTGAAGAAAGTGGGATATCCGGTATTGGTTCGTCCGTCATACGTGCTCTCTGGAGCGGCCATGAACGTATGCTACGACCAGGAGGAACTGGAACGCTTCCTGCAAATGGCCAGTGAGGTGTCCAAGGAATATCCGGTGGTCGTATCGCAGTTCATGCAGGAAACCAAGGAAATCGAGTTCGATGCCGTAGCACAGAACGGAGAGATTGTGGAATACGCCATATCGGAACACATCGAATATGCCGGCGTGCATTCCGGCGACGCGACCCTGGTATTCCCCGCACAGCACATTTATTTTGCGACGGCCCGCCAAATTAAGAAAATCAGCCGCAAGATTGCCAAGGAACTCAACATTTCGGGTCCGTTCAACATCCAGTACCTGGCCAAGAACAATGACGTGAAAGTGATTGAATGTAACCTGCGTGCTTCCCGCAGCTTCCCGTTCGTATCGAAGGTGTTGAAACGCAACTTCATCGAAACGGCCACCCGCATCATGCTCGATGCCCCGTACGTGCGTCCCGACAAACTGGCGTTCGATATCGACTGGATTGGAGTCAAGGCCTCCCAGTTCTCGTTCGCCCGTCTGCAGAATGCCGACCCGGTACTGGGTGTCGACATGTCGTCTACGGGAGAAGTAGGCTGTCTGGGCGACGACTTTGACGAAGCCTTGCTGAACGCCCTGATTGCGACAGGCTACAAGATTCCGAAGAAATCGGTGCTCTTCTCTTCCGGCGCCACCAAATCGAAAGTGGACCTGCTGGATGCCAGCCACATGCTGCACCAGAAAGGATACGACATCTATGCCACTGCCGGCACGGCTGCCTTCCTGAACTCGCACGGCATTCCGACCACGCCGGTGTTCTGGCCCGATGAACGTCCGCACGCCGAAAACAACGTGATGAAGATGATTGCGGAACACAAATTCGAACTGATTGTGAACATCCCGAAGAACCATACCAAACGGGAACTCACCAACGGATACCGCATCCGCCGCGGGGCCATCGACCACAACATTCCGCTGATTACCAACGCCCGTCTAGCCAAGGCATTCATCGAGGCTTTCTGCCATCTGAAGCAGGAAGACATCCAGATAAAGAGCTGGCAGGAATACAAATGAAAAGTGTAGACTTTTGACGTCTTTTGAAGATTTTCTGAAGACTTTTGACGACCTAAAAAAACGTCAAAGCGTTCGAACAAAAACGCTTTGACGTTCTATAAAACGCTTCGACGTTTGAAGCAAAACGCTTCGGCGTTTCAGGTAAAACGAACTTACGTTTTCCTCCAAACGCAAAGGCGTTTTTTCAATACCTTTTTTTACTTATTTCAGAGCCGTTTCAATGGCTTTCATCAGCTCCTCAAATTCAGCTTTCGTATAGCCGACAGAAGCCCGAATCAACTTGCCGTCCTTTCCGAACAGATAGGCACGGGGAATACTTTGGTCGGCAAACAGAGAGAACACTTCCCGCTTCGGGTCCGGATAGAGCGGAAAGGTAAACTTTTTCCGTTCGTTGTATTTCTTCAACTCGGCATCGGTATGTTCCCGCCCGATAACCAGCAGCTTGAAATCCTTGCAATCCTTGTATTTCGGCCACAAGGTTTTCTGCACTTCTGCCAGTTCCAGCTGGCAAGGGCCGCACCACGTAGCAAACAGACTCACCAATACCACCTTACCTTTCAAGTCGGCCGGGGTCACTTTCCCATACACTTCCGAACTGAGGGTGATGGCTGGCATCGCATCTCCCACTTTGATTTTTTCTTTTCCCGCATCCTGTGCAGAGGCTGCCAGCACCCCCATCCAAATCAGGCACAGAAGGCTCCAGATTCGTACGCTTTTCATTGTCTTTTTCCTTTTTGTAAATGTTAAATCCTGACAAAGATACCGTAAACCGATGGAAAATCCGCCGGGGAGCCTATCTTTGTAAAGAGTTTTAACGAAAAAACAAGCCTGCAATATGATGACCTTCATTTCGTGTGCCAAAACCATGACGGCACGCACCAAGATAAAATTCCCCGAAACCACTGTGCCTCATTTTCAGAAGGAAGCCCGGGAAAATGCCTTGTACATGAACCAGTTCACTGCTGAGGAACTGGGCCGGATGCTGAAAGTGAATGCCAAGCTAGCCGCAGAGAACCGCCTGCGTTACCAGGATTTTCTTTCACCGGACACTCCGTCTCTCCCGGCACTGCTAGCCTACACGGGTATGGTGTTCAAACGCATCCATCCAGCCGACTTTACCACGGAAGATTTCCAGTTTGCCCAGCAGCACCTGCTCATTACCTCTTTCTTATATGGCCTGCTGCGTCCGCTGGATGCCATCAGGAACTACCGGATGGAGGGGAATGTCCGCCTGCCGGAACACCAGCACCAGACGCAGTTCGACTATTGGAAACCGATTCTGACCGACTACTTCATTGAAGCCGTCCGTCGGCAAGGAGGTATCCTGGTCAATCTGGCCAGTAGCGAAATGAAAGACCTGTTCCATTGGGAAAAGGTATGCCGGGAAGTCCAGGTCATTACTCCCGAATTCTATACCCTGAAGAACGGGAAACCCACCACCGTGGTAGTCTATGCCAAGATGTGCCGCGGCGAAATGACCCGCTTCATCCTGAAAAATCGGATTGAACAGCCGGAACAGCTGAAAGCCTTTGAATGGGAAGGTTTTTCCTACGATGCGGCCTCCAGCGATGCACAGACACTCCGCTTCCTGCTGAAATAGGAATGAAAAAACGGCAACACAGACGACACATCTTCGTAAACACAACTTCATCAGATTGCTTTCACCCTGTAACGGGAAGTCTGCAACTTTGCAGCAGAAAAAAGCAAACGATACATGAACAGAACAAGAAGATGGATTCACGCAGCGCTTTTTACCTCACTGATTACTGCCAAAGTGTTTGCCGTAGAGGTAAATGTCAATATCAAGGGCTGCATTACAGACCAGAAATCAAAAGAGCCGCTGATTGGTGCCACGGTACAGATTGTAGGGAGCAGCATCGGAGCCGTGACCGACATGGACGGAAATTTCCAGCTTTCAGGAGTGGAAGATGGCATCTACGACATCGAGATTAAATATGTAGGCTACAAGACTGCCATCAAAAGACAGGTCAAGATTGAAAACAATAAAATCACTACGCTCGATTTCGAAATGGTGACCGATGAGCACCTGTTGTCGGATGTGGTAGTGGTAGCCAAGGCCAACCGCGAATCTGAAAGCGTGACCCTGCTGGAACAAAAACGGTCGGTTGTGGCCGTTCAGGCAGTCGGCGCCAAAGAACTGGCACGAAAAGGTGTCAGCGACGCACAGGCTGCCGTGACCAAGATATCGGGTATCTCTAAACAGGAGGGAGTGAAAAATGTCTTTGTCCGCGGATTGGGCGACCGTTACAACCTCACCACTCTCAACCGCTATCCCATTCCGTCGGAAGACCCTGAATACAAGAATATTGCCCTCGACTTTTTCTCCACCGACGTCATCCAGTCGGTGGAAGTGAACAAGGCTTTTTATGGCAACACCTCTGCCGATGCATCAGGAGCCAACATCAACATCACGTCGAAGGAACTGACGGGAGACGCCACACTGGATTTCAGCCTGTCGGGAGGTGTCAATACCCAGGCGCTGTCGGGCGACCTGCTGCAAGCCAGCGGAAACAACCTGTTCGGATTTGCCAATACTACCCAGCCGGGAGAGGATTTGAAGAGCTACCGCTTTAAAAATGCCATCGACCCTTCTCAAAAGAATATCCCCATCAACCAGGACTACAGCCTGTCGGGTGGAAAACAGTTTCGTATCCACGGCAACCCGCTCTCCTTCTTCATCGTGGCCAGCCACCACAAAAACTTCTCCTACTACGACGAGGAAGTGCGAAATACTATCACCAGCGGCGATTTGTCGCAAGATATGAACGGCGAAATCTCCCGCATCGAGACCAGTCAGCTGGCCATGGCCAACCTGAGTTACACCCACAACCAGAAGCATCACCTGTCCTACAACTTCATGATGGTGCATGCCTCCAATTCCTCTGTGGGCGATTACCTCGGCATGGATGCCGACTATCAGTCGTCGGACACATACGAGGGATTCATGCGCCGTCAGCAGACCAACGACAACCTGCTGTTTGTGAACCAGCTTCACACGCAATGGGACTTGGGCAAGAATTTCCTGCTGGATGCCGGACTTTCTTACAACACGATTCAAGGAAACGAACCCGACAGAAGAATCAACAACCTGGTAAAAACCGACAAGGGTTATGTACCGATGAAAGGTACGGGCGTGCAACAGCGTTATTTCTCTGAATTGCAGGAAAACGACCTGAATCTCCGGGCCGGACTGACCTATAAGCTCCACGACGGGTATGGGGATTTGTCGAACATTCAACTGGGCTACATGGGCCGGATAGTAGATGACAACTTCGAAGCTACGGAATACGACATGTCTGTTGTCAAGCAGTCGGTTTTCGACCTGGCACACATTTCCTTCGGGGATTTCTACAACCAGGAGAACCTGGACAACGGCATGTTCCAGCTAGACCGCAACGTGGATGAATACGGTGTCCGGAAGAATATCCACTCGGCCTATGCGGAAGCCACTTATCAGTTCACCTCGCGCTTCATTGCCAACCTCGGACTGAAATACGACGATGTCAATATCCGCGTGAACTACAACGTGAACCGTGGAGGGACCAAAGGAGAGAATACCATCGACAAATCTTATTTCCTCCCCAGCCTCAACCTGCGCTATAATTTCAACGACAAGCATGCGCTCCGCCTGGCTGCCAGCAAGACTTACACCCTGCCGCAGGCCAAAGAAATTTCCCCGTTCCGTTATACCAGTGTCAGTTTCAACAGCCAGGGTAACCCGGACTTGAAGCCTTCGGACAACTACAACGTAGACTTGAAGTGGGATTTCTATATCTCTCCGAGCGAGCTGTTTTCCGTCACCGGATTCTACAAATACATCCAGAACCCGATTTCACGCATCGAGATTGCCAGTGCCGGAGGCTTCCTCTCTTATGAGAACATTGCGAACCACGCTACCGTGGCCGGAGTGGAAATGGAATTCCGAAAGGACTTGTTCAACCGCAACCTGCAGGGCAACGGGGTCAGCAAACTCAGCCTGGGCATTAACGGGGCCTATACGTACACCTACGCCAAAGTGCCCCTGGCCACCGACCCCACCGGTTCACAACTGGAAGGAGCCGCACCCTGGATCTTCAATGCAGACCTGAGCCATCTGTTCCGGAAAGGGCAGAAGAGTTTTACCAATACGCTGGTGGTGAACTATTTCAGCGACCGTATCCATACCATCGGCACGGAGGGATATCAGGACATCGTGGAAAACGGTGTTCCGACACTCGACTTCGTTTCTTCTGCCCAGCTGAACAAATACGTGACCCTCAGCCTGAAAGCGAAGAACTTGCTGAATCCGGCCCACCAGCTGACCCGAAAAGGCAATGCCGACGGAAAGGAAGTGGTACTGAGCAAATACAAGAGAGGCATGGACTTCAGCATCGGAGTGACCTGCAACTTCTAATCAAGATACGTTACATAAACTAGCAATAAAGACAATCAATTTTCTTAATCAATTATTCATTATGAAAAAGGTATTTTTTACAGCAATGGCTTTTGCAGCCATAGTAAGCAGTGTAAGTTTAACAGCTTGTTCCAACGACGATAATCCGGAAGGACCAAGCACAGGAGGTGAAAAGATTGAACTGAACGGAACCGTGGAAGGCACCCTGACGTTGGATGCCAACAATGAATATATCCTGAACGGCACGCTGACCGTCGCCGACGGAGCCACACTGGAAATTCCGGCTGGTACCACCATCAAGGCTGCCAAAGGATTCGGAAACTATATCCTTGTGGCACAGGGAGGTAAAATCAATGCCAAAGGTACGGCCGACAAACCCATTATCTTTACCGCCGACGATGAGGAAAATGCTACTACCGGATACTGGGGTGGACTGATTATCAACGGAAAAGCTCCGATTTCAGGAGCTACCAGCGGCGAACTGGGCTCTACAGAAGTAGACAACAACCAGAAATACGGAGGTACGGATGAAAACGACAACAGCGGTACGCTGGAATACGTGGAATTGCGGTTCACCGGTGCACGTTCCAGTGCGGACATCGAGCACAACGGACTGACCCTGAACGGTGTGGGAAGAGGAACGACCATCAAGAACCTTTATATCACAGACGGTGCGGACGATGCCATTGAATTCTTTGGAGGAACGGTCAATGTGGAAAACATACTGGCTGTAAACTGCGACGACGACATGTTCGATTTCACCCAAGGTTATAAAGGCACGTTGAGCAACTGCTACGGCGTATGGGAAGCCGGATACACCAGCACAGAGGAAGACCCACGTGGAGTGGAAGCCGACGGTAACCTGGACGGAAACGGACCCGACCACCAAGGACAGTCGGATTTCACCATCAAGAACATGACCATTGCTACCTATGCCACCGGCCAGGTGATGGACGACGCCATCAAGGTGCGCAGAGGAGCTACCGCACACATTGAAAACGCCCTGGTAATTGGAAACGGACAGATGAAAGACTTTATCGACGTAACCGACTCCAAAGGAAACGCCACTACTGCTACCCAAATGAGTGTCACCAACCAAATCAGTTCTACACTCAGTGGCAAGGAAATCAATGATGGAGGTACTTCTTATGAAAATATCAAAATCACAGACGGCAACACAGGAGCCGACCAAACAGCCTTCAGCTGGACAGGCTATAAATTCTAACCATAACACATCACACTGATTTGCTTTTCTTCTCCGGTTTTCATGCAAAGTATCCGCCACGCATGAAAGCCGGAGATTCTTTTTCCCTTATTTCCTGATTTTATGAAGGGTTTTTCCTATTTTTGTACAAACCTAAACAATAAATATATGATGTATCCTTTAAAATTCAAACCGATTTTGAAATCCACCCTCTGGGGAGGAGAACGTATCATTCCTTTCAAACAACTGGACTGCCAGCAGGAACAGGTGGGAGAAAGCTGGGAAATATCCGATGTGCCGGGCGATGAATCTGTAGTGGCCGACGGAGCAGATGCCGGCAAGAACCTTACCCAACTGATGCAAGAATATAAGGAAAAACTGGTAGGAAAAGAAAATTATCAGCGTTTCCAGGGCAAATTCCCTTTGCTGATTAAATTTATCGATGCCAAACAAGATTTATCCATCCAAGTACACCCCAACGACGAGCTGGCCATGAAGCGCCACCAGTCCATGGGAAAGACGGAGATGTGGTACATCATCGACAATACGGGCGGAAAAGCGCATCTTTATTCCGGACTGAAGAAAAAAATTACCCCCGAAGAATATGCCCAGATGATTGAAGAAAACACCATCTGCGACGCACTCGACAAATACGACGTACAGCCGGGCGACGTATTCTTCTTGCCGGCAGGACGTATCCACAGCATCGGAGCGGGTTGTTTCTTGGCCGAAATCCAGCAGACTTCCAACATCACTTACCGCATCTACGACTTCAACCGCAGAGACAAGAACGGCAACCTTCGCGAACTGCACACCGAACTGTCGAAGGATGCCATCGACTATACGGTAGAAAATGACTATCGCACCCACTACACTCCGCACAAGGATGAACCGGTGGAACTGGTCAGCTGTCCGTATTTCACCACCTCTGTCTACAACCTGACAGAATCCATGACGATGGACTACAGTGAACTGGATTCTTTCGTCATCTACATCTGCATGAAAGGAAGCTGTACCGTGACCGACAATGAAGGCAACTGCATTTCCCTGAAAGCCGGTGAGTCGGTCTTGTTCCCTGCCACGACCCAAAACCTGGAAGTCGTGCCAGACGGTGAAGTATCCTTCCTGGAAACTTACGTATAAACGACCTGCATTTCTTATTTTATTTATAGCTGAGTCCTTTTCTTTCCCTGCCGCACAAGGAAGAAAGGGACTCAGTCGTTTTTCATAAACGCATTGGGCGACATGCCCGTAATCTGACGGAACACCCGGTTGAAATTGTTCGGGGTGGTAAATCCCACTTCATAGGCAATCTGCTGCATGGTCTTGCCTCCGTCGGCAAACAGTTCGATGGCCCGCATAATCCGGAGGTTGTTCACATAATAGCTGAAGCGTATGCCCGATTCATTGAACAAACGGCTCAGGTTTCGCACCGAGAAACCGAAATGTTCGGCCAGCTGCGGCATCTTCAAGTTTTCTTGCAGATGTTCCTGCAAGTATGCCAATATGGGATGCAAACGGGCATCGTTGGGAATGGTCAGGGTTTTCAACAGGAAGCCCATGTTCTGGCTGATGGAAGGAAGCAAACGGAAAAAGCCCAGGGCAAAAGCATACAAATCGGGAGTATCCTCCCGGTTTATCTCCGTCCCTTTCGAAGCGATAAACTTCAGGTTTTCTGCCACAAACGAGTCGGTGTGGTATATGGAAAAATCCTTCAACGCTTCATCACCTCCATCGCTGTCGAGCGACAAATAAAAGATTACCAGCGAAGTCTGCCGGTTGTTACTGCACAGTTTGTGTTCCGTACAACCGGGAATCCATGCTATGTGCTTCTCCGGCACAAAATAGTTGGTCGAACCAATCTGTACATGCAATGTGCCCGAAAGGGTATATACAATCTGGCACTGGCCGTGCGTATGACCCGGCAAATTTATCTCTTCCCAACCCGTCTTCTTGATTCGGATGGTCTCCCGACTGGTACGGTTTATCAACGAAATGTAACGCTCCTGTTCCTGATTCATTGCTAGTTCTATGGCTTAAAATGATAATTTTTTTGCATAAATCGCATATTCCGCATAAAAATAAAGGTTTAATTTTGCACCAGCAATAGAAGAGACTATAAATTAGCGATGAAATTATGATGAAATGTATTTTTGCAATTGCAGTTTTGCTCGCAGGAACCACCTTCCGCGCATCCGCTATGCCAGAAAAGGCACCCGAAAATAAACCGGAAAGCATCAAAGTGGAAATTACGGAAGGACAAATAGATGTAATCAGTGGTATTATCTATTCACAAGTCATTTCCACTCACAGCAACCGTGCGTTGCGGATGACCGTACTGGTTCCACGAACCCGTACCCCCAAACCTGCAATTGTATATTTCCCCGGAGGAGGATTCACATCTGCAGATTATGAGAAGTTCATCGAAATGCGTATGGCACTGGCCAAAGCCGGATTCGTGGTGGCCGCTGCAGAGTACCGTACAGTTCCCGACAAATTTCCGGCACTGGTCATCGATGGAAAAGCGGCCGTACGTTTCCTGAGAGCCCATGCCACACAGTTTGGTATCGACCCGACCCGCATCGGTGTACTAGGAGATTCTGCCGGCGGTTATCTGTCACAAATGGTAGGTACGACCAATGGAGAAAAAGAGTATGACCAAGGAGACTATCTCGACCAGTCGTCCGACGTACAGGCTGCCGTCACCATTTACGGCATCAGCAATCTGCTGAACATAGGCGAAGGTTATTCTGATGCCATACAGCAGGTTCATGCCTCACCGGCTGTAACAGAAGCTTTGCTCGTACACGGCCCTGCCTTTGCAGACTTTGCGGGAGCCAGCATCCTTTCCGACCCGGAAAAGGCCATGAAAGCCAGTCCGCTGGGACACGTAAAAGAGCACATGCCTCCCTTCCTGATTATGCATGGAAGCAACGACAAGTTGGTATCGCCCGTACAAAGCGAACAGCTGTTCAAAGCTCTGACAGAAAAAGGCAACCAAGCCACTTACGTTACGGTGGAAGGTGCCGGACACGGCGATTTATACTGGTTCCAGCAACCGGTCATCGAGAGAGTGGTCAGCTGGTTTCAAACTGTTTTTCAATATCACACAGACAAATGAATAAAAGACTAATTGCAAGTATCGGAGTTCTTTCTTTTTTTATGTACATCTCAGCCCAGGAGCGGGTACTTTCCATCGACGAACTGTTTCAGCTGGCAGACCAGAACAGCAAAAGCATCCAACTACATGCACTGGCCATCGACGAAAGCGCACAGGCTGTCAAAGTGGCCAAGGATGCCAGACTCCCGTCCATCCGGGCACAGGTAGACCTCAACTACATCGGTGACGGCTGCATGACCGACCGGGATTTCAGCAACGGAATACATGCCGACATGCCACATTTCGGCAATACGTTTGTACTCAAGGCCTCACAAGTCATCTATGCAGGGGGAAGCATCCACGCAAACATACAAAAAGCGAAACTACAACACCAACTGTCACAACAGACCTACGACAACAATCAGCAAGATTTACGATTCATGTTGCTGGGCTACTACTTGGATTTGTTCCAACTTCGGAACCAACAAACCGTATATGAAAAGAACATCGAGCAGACGCGCCTGCTGGTAAAGGATATGCGGGCTGCCTACCAGCAAGGAACAGCGCTGAAAAGTGACATCACCCGTTACGAACTGCAGCTTCAGAATCTTCAGCTGGGACTGACTTCTACCGTAAACAGGCTCAACGTGCTGAACCACAAACTGACGACGACCATCGGACTGGAGCCTTCGGTACACATCGTCCCGGATTCCACGGCTTTGTTCCATATAAATGTGGACAAACGACAGGAAATTTCCTGGATGGAAGACTCGCAGGAATCGCCTACTCTTCAGCAGGCACAAACCGCCATCAAGCTAAGCCACAACCAGCAGGACCTAATTCGTTCGGAACGCAGACCACACATCAACCTGACAGCCACGAACGACTTCACCGGCCCGATTCTGGTAGAGGTACCGCCCTTAAACAATAATTTCACCTACTGGTTTGCCGGAGTCGGTATTTCATACAACCTGGATGCCTTGTTCAAAAGCAAGAAAAAACTGCGACAGGCACGGATTGCCACTTCGAAAGCGGAAAAAAACTACGAGCTGGCCAAGGAAGAAATCGAGAACAACGTGCATGAAGCCTACGTGAATCTGAACGAAGCCTACGTACGGCTCCAGACCCAACAGAAGAGCGTACAGCTGGCACACGAGAATTTCCGGATTGTCCGCCAACGCTACCTGAACGGGCTGTCACTGATTACCGACATGCTGGATGCCAGCAACATGCAGCTGGACATGGAACTTCAGCTGGCCAACTATCAGATTGGTATATTGTATCAGTACTACCTGTTGAAAAAAATTACAGGAACCCTTTAACCCCATTTATATTCACACAAAAAGAATCAAGACATGATACGAAACAAGAAAAGAGCGATTTCCAACTTCTTTATACTTCTGGTCCTCGCAGCCGGCATCAGCTGGGTATGCGGCAAGTTCATCCACCTGGGCAACGTGGAATACACCGACAATGCGCAAGTGAAACAGCACCTTACCCCCGTCAGCACACGGGTACAGGGATTCATCAAGAAAATTTGTTTTGAGGAATACCAAACCGTGAAGAAAGGAGACACGCTGGCCATCATCGAAGACACGGAATACCGGTTGAAAGTAGCCCAAGCCGAGGCCGACTACCGCAATGCCCTGGCCGGAAAGAGTGCCATGTACACCACCATCAACACCACGCAGAACAACATCCTCGTCACGGATGCAGCCATTGACGAACAACGGGTCCGCCTGAAGAATGCAGAAACTGATTACAAACGTTATCAGGAACTGCTGAAAGAAGAGGCGGTCACTCCCCAACAGTTCGACCGGGTAAAGACGGACTACGAAGCCACCCAGGCCCGCTACGAACAGCTGATGCGACAGAAACAGTCTACCTTGCTCCAGAAACAGGAACAGACCCAGCGACTGGAACAGAACGAATCGGCCATCAAACTGGCGGAAGCAGCTCTTAACCTGGCCAAGCTGAACCTTTCTTATACCGTCATTCTGGCCACGACCGACGGAGTGACCGGACGAAAGGATATCCACGAAGGGGAACTGGTACAACCGGGACAGGCCTTGGTGACACTGGTAGACGGCACGGAAAAATGGGTCATCGCCAACTATAAGGAGACCCAAACGACCGACATGCATAGAAACCAGCTGGTAGAAGTGAAAGTGGATGCCATTCCGGGAGTAAAATTTGAAGGACGCATCGCTTCCATCTCGGATGCCACCGGAGCCTCTTATTCGCTCATTCCACAAAACAACTCGGCCGGCAACTTTGTGAAAGTTGAACAACGCATCCCGGTCCGCATTGAATTTACCCAAAACAACCGTCCGGAAGACTTGCAACGCCTAAGAGCCGGAATGAATGTAGAATGTTACGTAAAACAATAAGTTGAGAAATGGCTGAACAACGTCCCCGTATCCTATACTTTAAAGATTTTCTGCCCACCTCCGTCTGCATCGGCTTGTCCATGTTTTTTGCCATGGTATTCCAGTTCAACGGAGGAGTATTCCTGCCTGCAGCCACCCAGATGTCGAGTGCCTTGGGCTGCATTCAGGAAGATGTCACCATGGCCGGATATGCCTCTTTCATCGGTATGACCATCATCTTCCCGATTCTGTTCCGTCTGAAGGCACGGTTTACTACCCGCTCCATTTTCATGACGGTCTGTCCGGTACTGATTGCCTGCAACCTGATTACCATGCACACGGAAAATATCTTCCTGATGATTTGCGTATGCTTTGTGTCGGGATTCTTCCGCATGTGGGGGACGTTTGAATGTTTTTCCAACATCCGTCTGAGCATCACACCTTCGGGTAACTTCTCCGTGTTCTACCCTGTGATTTACATCATTGTACTCGAAAGTATCCAGCTTTCCGGACTGGTCACGATGCACATCAACGACTGGGCCAACTGGCAATACATGCACTGGTTCGTCATCGGTATGCTGATGATTGTATGGGTCTGCGTCATGTGTCTTACCCGCTCTGTCCGCCTGATGAAGAAAATGCCGTTGTACGGCATCGACTGGATAGGACTGAGCCTATGGACCACCATGCTGTTTGCCATTGTGTTCATCTGTATTTACGGAGATTATTATGACTGGCTGGACAGCGCACAGATACGTGCCTGCATCGTGATTGCCGTGGTAGCCCTACTGGTCAACATCAACCGGATGACCTCCATCCGTCATCCGTATATCGACCCGCAAGTATTCAAATACAAGAAGTTCCCCGTCATCCTGTTCTTGTTCCTGATGCTTTGCCTGTTTCTGGCCACTTCATCCGTACTTCAGAATGCCTTTATGATGTCCATTCTGCGATACGATACCCTCAACGCCATCTCGCTGAACTGGTGCGTATTCGTAGGAATCCTAGCCGGAGCCGGAGTCGTCTTCTTCCGGCAGGCCGTACTAAAAAAAGGATACAAACTGTTGATTTCGGTGGGGTTTACACTGATTGTCGTGTACCAGTACTACATGTATTTCCTGATTTATCCGGACTTGAACATTGAAAGCCTGTACTTGCCGAACTTTCTGAAAGGAATCGGACACGGGATTCTTTACATCGCATTGACTATCTACGTGGCCAAGCACATCCCGTTCAAACATTTCTTCCAGTCACTATGCGTACTCAGCTTCATCCGGACCAGTATTGCCACCCCGCTGGGCAGTGCCATACTGAACCGCTGGATGAAACATCTCCAGCTGGACAACTGGGCATTACTGAGCCGTGATTTGGACGACCTCACAGAATCGATTCCCAATTCGTCCCTCATGCAACTCTACAATGAAGTCAACACCCAAACCATGCTGACCAGCCTGAAAGAACTGTTCGGCTGGGTCTGCATCATTGGAACGGTATTCCTAGTAATCGTACTCAGCTACCGAATATGGCGTAACCGCCACCTGGCAGCTTTGAAAATGCTGCACAGCCTGCCTGTCAAAAAACGGTACAAGCCGTCCAGCATTCATCGTATATCTCAGCAGAATCAGAATTTATAGCCAGCAGTAAAGAAAAAGGCCAAATTGCGAATATTTGTATTACTTACCAAACGGCAAAGGCCAAATTCTCCATCAAGTCCCACGGTCCAACGTTTAAAGTCCAAAGCTACCCCGCCCATCAGACCAGCGTCAAAACGTTGAAGTCCTGGGACAATCTGCTCTTGTATTTTTGAATCACCAAATGTATTGCATGACACAGTCAAATCGTCTACATCCACATCTCGCTTCCCACTTATTCCGTAAGCCAAATAAGGACCTACCGAAAATACCATATCAAAATTAGCAGCTGTTCCCACATGAAAGGCAGCCAGTAAAGGCATCTCAAAATAGTTCTGGTTGACGTGCATATTCACTACCCCCATATCAGCCCCCGACAAATCAATGTCCATACTGGCACCTTTTGAAACCCAGTTCAAACCCGTCTGAAAAGAAACCAGTCCACTTAAAGGTACATCAATACCCACACCAACTTTCTGATTGAACAATGCAGAAGAGTTTCCGGCATCTTTTCCCATCCAGGAACTCATCCCCAATCCAAGTTCCATACTCCACGTTACCTTTGTCTGCGCGGCCATCGTCAATACAGAGAACAAACATGCCACTATACACACTATCTTTCTCATAAGCTCAAAATATATGAATTACACAAATTTAGGAATATAAAACAGACGAACAAATAAAAAGGAAGCAAAAAAGAAGTTTTTACCTCTTTTTGCTCCCTTACAAAAGATTTCGATATTCTCTTAGAATTCGTAGTCAATACCAATTGAGATATTTTCCATATCCAATCCGACTCCAAATCCATTACCTTCCATATCACGATAGTAATCATCACGATAACCGGCAAATCCAACTTTCGTAATGAAACTAAAATGATCATTCAATTTCAGGGCCAGTCCCGGTTTCAAACCGATTTCAAAACCATTGACAGAATCCGCATGCTTAGCCTTGAAAGTAGAAAATCCGAATCCCATGTCTACGAACAGACGGACAATCTTATTTTCATAGAACGAATAACGGGCATAAGGAGCCAACGCAAAAGCATTGGTACTTACATCATATTTATCATCATATCCAGTATGCGCATAGGCCAGTTCCACGCCCACAGCCCATTGTTTACTCAAGTTATAACCTACATCCGGCGTAATAGAGAATGATGTTTTATCCACATCATTGTTTCTCCACAAGCTGATGCCACCTCCCAGATAAATACCTTCCTGTGCACTGGCCGAAATGGCAGCCATAACAATCACTACGAGCAAAAATAACTTTCTCATAATCTTCTTTTTTAGTTCTACAATTTATTTTGATACACTCATCTCTCTTCCTATCCTATATTCAGCCCACTCAACCCTGTTTGTGGCGGTTGGCTCTCCGGCGACGGTATTCTGCCTTCATCTTGGCAGAGCCCGATCCATGAAGTCCCGTAATATACGTTTTCTTCTTGGCCTTCGTCTTTACTTTCTCTTCCTTTTTCTTTCCGTCCGAGGATTTTCCTCCTTTAAAGATAATTCCTTCGGTCAATATCTTTTCAATATCCATAATCTGCTTATTTTTTAGGTTGTAATTTTACATGCTTACCCGACTTTGTACAAATCAAAGTACGTTTCAGAGGCTGGCGTGTCTGCATATTGAACAAGAGTCCAGGACTGAAATGCTGTCCGTTTACCCGCAGCTCAAAGTGCAGATGTTCGGTAGTGGCACGTCCCGACCTGCCAGTCAACGCAATGACCTGTCCCGCTTTTACGGTATCCCCCGATACCACCAGATTCTTAGAATTATGACTGTACAATGTTTCAAGGCCATTTTCGTGCCGTACCACAATGACTTTTCCGTATCCTCCATAATGCTTGGCCATACGTACTACCCCATCGAATACACATACAATAGAATCATTGGCCTTCGTCTTAATGTCTGCCCCTGAATGACCTCCACGGCTTCCGTATGCCGAAATAACCTTTCCATTTCGAAGCGGAAAACAAAACTGCGAATCGGCCAAACATTCCAAATGAATTTCAAAACGGTTTCCTTTAGCAAACAAGCCCGGAGTCTGAACCCTGACATGATTACGCTCCATGTGTGTGAATCCAGTGGAAACCGGCTCACCGGCCTGAATACTTCCTGCCCAGAAGCACCAAGCAATCATCAACCATATCAACCGCTTCATCTTACTTGAAATAACAAAGTTCTACATCCTGTGCATCCGCAAACTCCTTCAACAAGTTCACCATGTAGTTCACCGCTTCCTCCAGTCCCTCACTGCCACTGTATGCATTCATTATTGCCAACAGATGCGTGGTATGCTCCGAAATCTTCGTCCGCTCATTGTCACTGGTCGGCGTACCTACACCTCCCACTGCATCCCGATACACCGGCATTCCTTCGATGTTCAGTTCTCCACGGCCGATGCCCTCATAAGGCTCACCTGCCTTTCCGATGCCCAGCACCAGTTTGTCGCCCTGAATCTTGTCACGGTCGAAACCACCGATGGAATGTCCACTGTAAATGGAAGCCAGGTTAATCAAATCCACCAGCGTATCAATCTGATACAGCGAAAGGCCTCTCAGCAATCTGCGGCACAAGGCTTCTGAAGAAGGACGGTAACGGCTAGGATCCTTTCCGCATTTCTTGTATGCCTGGCGGGTAGCCTGAATAGCCGGCATCTCTTTGATGGAATCAATGGTATATTTCTGACGATAGAGTTCGGTAAACTCCCCGATTCTTTTCCATAACGCTTCACTGTAAGGTGAATTCTTCACGGTAGCAAACACGGCAGCCCCGCGAAACTGCGGCCAAGCCTGCCGTAACTCTTCTGATACTTCAATTTTCAAATCCATTCTGCAAACTCTCCTTTCTATTTTTCCATTCGCATAATTCCCGACAAAATACGTCCGGAATGAATGCCCAGACGACGTGCCGAAAAGAAATCCGTATAATGCTGATAGGTACAAACACCTGCCACTTCAATATGAGATGCTTTTACACCTTTCGACAACAATTGCAGGCGATTGGCCTCCCACAGGTCGATGTGCCACTTTGCATACCGTCGGGCTATCCTCGCCATATCAAATCCGGCGACTTCAAAAGCTTCATACACCTCCTCGCCTACCTCAAACGCTTCAAGAGAAATTCCCGGTCCGATACAGGCCCACACATCTTCTCCTTCCGTGCCATACAGTTCGCGCATCCGGTCGAAGGTCTTTTCCACAATCCGGGCTACCGTCCCCCGCCATCCGGCATGAACAGCCGCCACCACCTTGTGCTTCCTATCATAACAAAGCACCGGGATACAATCGGCGGTAGAGATACAAAGGCACACTCCCACCTTGTCACTGACCAAAGCATCCACTCCCTCCAGCAATTCTCTTCTTTTCTCCGGAGGAAATCCTATAAACTCATCATCAATCACCCTCACCGTCGTGCCGTGTGTCTGATGAGGCACCACCAGCATTTTCGGACGGACAGGCATCAATGAGCACAATAACTCCCTGTTCTGTTCCACTTTTTCAGGATTATCCCCACAATAATGGTTACAGTTGAACGAGGCATAGTTTCCCTCACTACAGCCTCCATGACGGGTGGTAGAAAAACAAAAGATGTCGGTGCGCGAGCTCATCCGGTCGTACACCCACATCCTTTTATCCTTAGTCAGATGATCCATTACTTCTGTGTTTCGTCGTCCCAGTCTTCCTCTTCGTACTCGTAGTCGAAGTCATCTTCGTCCGTATCCTCCTCGTATTCATACTCGAAGTCCTCGTCCTCACCCATATCTTCCAGTTCTTTCTGGAGTTTCTTCAGGTCCTTCGGACGATGTACGATGGCTTCCCGACGTACGGCCTCCAACTGGTTGCTGTCTTTATTCAATTCCGTCCACAACAGGTCCTTCAACTGTTGGATACCCATTCCGGACACCGAAGAAATAAAGACATGCGGTATATCTTCAGGCAATGTAGGCCCCAGCATCTGCATCAACTCCTCATCCAGCATATCACACTTCGTGATAGCCAGCACCCGCTGTTTGTCCAGCATCTCCGGATTGAAGGTAGCCAACTCATGGAGCAGAATCTCATACTCCTTCCGGATGTCGTCCGTATCGCCCGGCACCATGAACAACAGCAGGGAGTTACGCTCGATATGACGCAAAAAACGCAGTCCCAGCCCCTTTCCTTCACTGGCCCCTTCAATGATACCCGGGATGTCCGCCATCACGAACGACTTTCCTTCGCGATAAGACACGATACCCAGATTCGGTTCCAGCGTGGTAAAAGGATAATTGGCAATCTTCGGACGGGCCGCAGAAACGGCTGCCAGCAAGGTTGATTTTCCCGCATTCGGGAAACCCACCAGACCCACATCAGCCAATAATTTCAATTCCAAAATCACCGTCATCTCCTGCATGGGTTCCCCCGGTTGAGCAAAACGAGGTGCCTGACGGGTAGCTGTACGAAAATGCCAGTTGCCCAGTCCGCCACGTCCGCCTTTCAACAAGATGACTTCTTGTCCGTGCTCCGTTACGTCGCACACATATTCGCCGGTTTCGGCATTATATACTACGGTTCCGCATGGAACCTCGATGACCTTGTCTGCCCCATCTTTTCCGAAGCTCTTGTTCTTCGAACCGTTTCCGCCGTGTTCCGCAAACACATGACGGTCGTATTTCAGGTGCAGCAACGTCCAATAGTTGCGGTTTCCCCGCAAAATCACATGACCTCCTCTACCACCGTCGCCACCGTCTGGACCTCCGTTGGGCATATACTTCTCACGGCGCATGTGCACCGAACCGCGGCCTCCTTTTCCGGAGCGGCAATAGATTTTTACGTAATCAACAAAATTCGATTCAGCCATAATTTAAAATTTAAGAACTGGCAGACTGTCCCCAGCCCGCCAGTTTTTCCATTATTTAAAGTTTATCGATAGCTGCACAGATGTCAGCGAAGATGCCTTCCATAGTACCCAGACCCTGGATGTGGCAATATTTACCGTCGTTCTTGTACCAGTCAATCAACGGAGCTGTCTGAGAATGATATACCACCAGACGTTTCTTGATAGTCTCTTCGTTGTCGTCGGCACGGCCTGATTCCTGTCCACGTTTGATCAGACGAGTCATCAGTTCTTCTTCCGGCACTTCCAGGTCGAGCATGATAGACACTTCCTGGCCACGTTCCTGCAACATTTTCTTCAATGCTTCTGCCTGAGCAATGGTACGAGGGAATCCATCGAAGATTACGCCCTTGCTATCTTTGAAACTGTCGAACACGCTAGCCAGAATGTCAATCATCAATGCATCAGGAATCAGCTGACCATTGTCGATATAACCTTTGGCTGTCTTACCCAGCTCTGTACCGTTCTTGATTTCTGCACGCAATACATCTCCCGTAGAAATATGGTTCAAACCATACTTTTCCACAATACGAGCACTCTGAGTTCCCTTACCTGAACCCGGAGCACCAAAAATTACAATATTCAACATGTTATTTAGATATGATTTATAAAAAATTATTCGATAACCGTATAAATATCACGATAGTTCCGACCAAGTCCATCATAATCAAGACCATATCCCACAATAAAATCATTAGGAATATTCATGGCCACATAATGAATATTCAGATCGACTTTCAGCTTGTCTGGTTTCACCAGCAACGTAGCAATACGGATTTCTTTTGGATTACGTGCCTTCAAAGTTTCCAGCAGACGCTGCATGGTCAGTCCTGTATCCACGATATCTTCTACAATCACCACTGTACGTCCTGCAATGTCTTCGTTCAAGCCCACCAGTTCCTTCACTTTTCCAGTAGAAGCCGTACCTTCGTATGAAGCCAATTTCACAAACGAAATCTCACACGGAATCGTCAGATGCTTCATCAAGTCGGCAGTGAACATGAACGAGCCATTCAATACACTCAAAAACAACGGATTTTCACCCTCCAAATCACGATTGATTTCATCGGCTACACGTGCCACTTCCTTCAATATTTCCGCCTCCGGGATAAACGTTTTGAAACGCTTGTCTTTTATCTGAATCGTCTCCATGTTATGATGTAGTTTTTAGAAATTGCGCAAATTTACGGATTTTCCCTAAAACCGCCGCACATCCCCCTGAGTATTTAAAGATATTTTCAATAGAACATATACACCATTCGAGGCTTTTTTCGTACTTTTACCGACAAATAGCTATTTATACACAATGAAAATTTTGAGTTGTACACAACAAAAGGAGGCTGATGCATACACCATCGCCCATGAATCCATATTATCTATCAACCTTATGGAAAAGGCTGCCGGATTATTGGCACAAGCCATCAGCGAAAAATGGGACAAATCTCATCGCATCATCGTTTTTGCCGGTCCAGGAAACAACGGAGGTGATGCTCTTGCTGTAGCCCGCATTCTTTTTCTGAAGAACTATCCGGTCGAAGCTTACCTTTTTAACGTAAAAGGTACGCTATCTGAAGAATGTCTGACCAACGTGCAACGTTTGAAAGACTGCGGATTTGCCAATTATACCGAAGTCAGCAGTCAATTCGACCCTCCTCGTCTTGGAGGTCATGACGTCATCGTGGACGGTCTGTTTGGCTCAGGCCTCAACAAACCTCTGAGTGGCGGATTTGCATCCGTTGTTCAATACATCAACGCTTCCCCTGCACAGGTAGTATCCATTGATATTCCTTCTGGACTGATGGGGGAAGATAACACCCACAATATCCGTCAGAACATCATCAAAGCCAATCTGACACTGAGCATCCAATTGCCTAAGCTTTCTTTCCTCTTTGCAGAAAATGCCGACATAGTAGGTGAATGGCAATTGCTTGACATCGGCATCAGCCATGAATTTATCGAAAAAGCCAAAACGCCCTACCTCATCACCGAAGCCGATGAAATGCGGGCACTCATCAAACCAAGAAAGAAATTTGCTCATAAAGGCATGTTCGGACACGGCCTGTTGATAGCCGGTTCATACGGAATGGGAGGTGCAGCCATACTGGCTTCACGTGCCTGCCTACGTACAGGTATTGGCTTGTTAACCGTACATACTCCTGTTTGCAATCACAACCTGCTACAAAGCAACGTCCCGGAAGCCATGGTACAAGACGATGTACACGACCGATATTTTGCCGAAGCTGCCGACCTAGACAATTTTCAAGCTGTAGCTATCGGCCCTGGACTAGGACAGGAAGAAGTGACCGTACAAGCTCTTTTCGACCAGATAAGTAATTGCTACATTCCGTTAGTACTGGATGCAGATGCCTTGAATATTTTCAGCAACTACCGTAATTATCTGACCCGCATACCACGCCACAGCATCCTCACACCGCATGTCAAGGAATTGGAACGTATCATCGGCCGTTGCAGCAACAGTTACGAACGACTTTCCAAAGCCAAAGAACTAGCGGCTTACCTACAATGCTACATTGTGTTGAAAGGTGCATGGACCGCTATTATTACTCCTGACGGAGTCACCTATTTCAATCCGACAGGCAACCCGGGAATGGCTACAGCTGGAAGTGGAGATGTACTTACAGGCATCATTCTCTCTCTCCTTTCACAAGGATACACTCAGGAAGAAGCTTGTCGGCTGGGAGTCTACGTACATGGATTGGCCGGTGATATTGCCTGCCAGAAGAAAGGAGTTATCAGCATGACTTCCGGCGATATTGTAGAAGCCCTGCCTGAAGCATGGAAACAACTAACTGAAACTAAATGACAGACAATATGAAAAGAGGAATCATCGCATTGGGATTACTGGCTTCTCTAAGTGCCTATTCCCAAGAAAGCTACGTGCCACAGGAAGGGGAAGGAATTGTCTACTTCCTGCCAAAGACAAAAATCGCTATCGATATCATTGCTACAAAAATCAATTATCAGCCGGGAGATTTTTGTCTTTATGCCAATCGCTATCTCCGACTGAACGATGTAAATACCCATCCTGAAAGTCACTGGGAAATCAAAGATATTCAAGTACGCTTGGTAGGTGTCCCTGATTCAACAAAAGCGTATATCATGAAGATCAAAGACAAAAATATGGCTTCCAACGTAGAACTTACTGATGAAGGCATCGTAAAAGCCATCAATACCACCTCTACTGAGGAAGAGACACTTCCAGACTACAATCTAGAAAGGACTCAACCGGGAGAAGACGCACGCACATACATGACTGAAGACATACTGATGGCTGGTTCTACTGCCAAGATGGCTGAACTTACCGCTCGTGAAATCTATAACATTCGCGACAGCAAGAACCTTATTCTACGTGGACAAGCTGATACTATGCCTAAAGATGGAGCCTCCTTGCAACTGGTCATCGACCAACTAAGCAAACAAGAAAAAGCACTGACGCAAGCGTTCACAGGCGTAACCAGTCGTACAGACAAGGTATTTACCATTCTGATAGAACCTGGAGAAGAGACACAAGAACAAATTGCGGCACGCTTTTCAACTCAACTAGGCGTACTTCCGACTGATAACCTGGCGGGAGAACCCATCTATATTCGTATCCGTAACATTTCTTCTTTCCACGCACCTGAAGAGAAAAAGAAGAAAAAAAGAAAAGATGATATCATCTATAATATACCAGGGAAAGGAAAAGTTACAGTCAGCTACAAGGGGAAAGAACTTTTCAATGAAGAAATGCCACTTACCCAGTATGGATATACAGAAGCACTTGTAGACGGACTATTTGAGAAAAAAATCAATACCCGGGTTATTTTCAATTCCACCACGGGAGGTATCCTGAAAATTGACAAAGATTAATCTATCTAGATTGGGGATATTCAGTAAATGTCCCCCAAAAATAAAATGGCATATGAAGTGATTATGGTCTATCATTTTCATATGCCATTTTTATTGTCA
>CABIXF010000037.1 GCA_902362595.1 Bacteroidaceae bacterium
TAAAGATACAAAATCTTTAGGTAATAACAATGCCTCGGCTTGGGAAAGTCGGGGCGTTGTCATAAAAAAAGAGGGTATGCATTTTGACACACCCTCTTTTTATTTTCAAATACGTGAAATTTTACTGTTCATATTCCTTCTTCCGCTTCGGATTCATTGGGAACCAGCCTTTCAGCACACGTTCGCGCTGTTCAAAGATTTCCTTGATGGTCCAGAAGGAGGAGAACGAAAAGACTCCTAACAGGGAAGACACTAAAATCTGACTCACCAGGATAGAACCGATGAGGCCTGCGATGCCCAGTATCAGAAAAAGCCACCAGCAACGTGTCCCCCAGTAATATTCTGCTTTGACCACTACCGGATGAAACAGTCCGATAATCAGAAACGTGCAGATTCCAATGAGTATGCCTTCCCAGTGAAGGCCGTCCAGTCCTGCCATCAATCTTCAATCTCTTTACGGATAGGAATTTCTTTCTTGATGCTCTGTTCCAGTGAAATCAGTGTCTCTGTGGCAGTGACTCCCGGAATTTCCTGAATCTTGGAGTTCAGCAGGTCCATCAAGTGCTCGTTATCGGTCGAATACAACTTGGTCAGCATGGTGTAAGGACCTGTGGTGAAATGACATTCCACGATTTCCGGAATCTTTTTCAATTCAGCCACTACACTTTTGTACATGGAACCTTTTTCCAGTTTGATACCTACATAGGTACAAGTGCTGTAACCTAGGCTTTTCGGATTTACATGGTAGCCTGAACCAATAATTACACCGAGATCAATCAGGCGCTGTACACGCTGGTGAATGGCGGCACGCGATACACCACATTCTGCAGCGACGTCTTTGAACGGGATTCTGGCATTCTGTGAAATTATCTCCAGAATCTGTTTGTCAAGTTTATCAATTTTCTCCATACTACTAAATGGTTCTTGTTTTTATCATATTGTAAGCAAATGTAGAAAAACTTTTTTATCTATATGCTATTTTGTCAGAAAAAACGTAATTATTTTAGGGGAAATAACAAATTATCGGTGAATAATGTAAGCAGTATGCCCTATTTGCTTATCTTTGTGAGGCTTATTATTTATTAAATTGAAAAACTATGCATCCATTGGAATTGTTTAAATTTTGCCCGGTGTGCGGCTCTCCTCATTTTGAGGTGCATAATGAAAAGTCCAAAAAATGTGCGGACTGTGGCTTTGTGTATTATTTCAATTCGAGTGCGGCCACGGTGGCCTTCATCCTGAACGGAAAAGGAGAACTGCTGGTGTGCCGACGTGGCAAGGAACCTGCCAAGGGAACACTGGATTTGTCGGGTGGTTTTATCGATATGTACGAGACCGGCGAAGAAGGAGTGGCACGCGAGGTGAAGGAAGAAACGGGACTGGTGGTGACAGAAGCCAAATACCTGTTTTCTTTGCCGAACACGTATCTGTATTCGGGATTTCTGGTACATACGCTCGACCAGTTTTTCTTGTGCAAGGTGGCCGACGACCATCTGGTGAAGGCCATGGATGATGTGGCCGATGCATGGTGGATGCCCTTGGAGGAAATTCATCCGGAAGACTTCGGACTGGAATCGGTACGTAAGGGGGTGACACGTTTTCTGGAAGCGCATCGGAACGTAAAATAAGAGATTATGGGTAAGTATAAAAAATATATCTGGACGGCAGGCCTTTGCTGTGCCTTGCCGTTGGCTGTTTCGGGACAGCAGGTGGAACCGCTGACCGGAGGCGAACGTTTGTTCCATGAGGGAAGGGAGCTGTTTCTCCGTCAGGATTATGCAGCTGCCCGGCAGACCCTTGTCCGTTATACCCGTCAGGCAGGGGAAAAGGCCTGGGCCGATGAGGTGGATTACATGCTGGCTTGTACGGCGTATGAGTTGCATTTGCCGGAATGCCGGGAGGTGTTGACGGATTACCTGGAAGCTCATCCGGAATCACGTTACCGCAACCGGGTGCAGGCGCTCATTGCTGCCAGTTACTTTTCGGAAGAGAAATACATGGAGACCATTGCCACGCTGAAGGGGTGTGACATTTCTCTTTTGTCGGACGAGGAACGCGATGCCAGTGCCTTGCGTATGGGTACGTCGTATTTGAAGATGGACAAGTGGCAGGATGCCACCTTCTGGTTTTCGGTGCTGAAGGATTCGAGTAAGGCATATTATCCCGATGCGGTGTACAACCTGGCGTACATCGATTACGTGCAGCAGAAGTACGACTCGGCCTTGCAGGGATTCCGGGAGGTGAAGGACGACCAGAAGTTTCAGAAACTGGCACCTTATTATATCGCTGATATTTATTTGATTCAAAATAATTACGCACAGGCCCGGAAGGTGGCGGATGCGTATCTGGCCTTGTATCCGGAAGAAAAGAATGCAGGGCAAATGAGCCGTATTTCCGGAGAAGCTGCTTACGGCCAAAAAGACTATGCAGCCGCCATCCAGTCATTGGAACGGTATCGTGAAGGAGAAACAATGCCGGCCCGACTGGCCATGTACAAACTGGGTATGAGCTATTTCAATACGGGAGTTTATTCGAAAGCGTTGTCACGGCTGGGAGAAGCGACCGGAGCTCAGGATGCTTTGGCACAGAATGCCTACCTCCACATGGGTTTGGCGGGCTTGCAGTTGAAGGAACGCAACCAGGCACGTATGGCCTTCGAACAGGCGTCGCGCATGGATTTTGATCGCAGCATTCAGGAACAGGCCTTGTTCAACTATGCGCTGTGCATTCATGAAACGTCTTATTCTCCATTTGCCGAATCGGTCACGGTGTTCGAACGTTTCCTGAATGAATACCCCTCGTCGGTCTATGCCGAGAAGGTGAACGACTACCTGGTAGAGGTGTACATGAATACCCGTAGCTATGAGGTGGCTTTACGTTCCATCGACAAGATTACCCATCCGAGCGCCCGTATTCTGGAGGCCAAGCAAAAACTGCTGTTCCGTATGGGTACGCAGCTGTTTGCTCAGGCGGATTATGCAGGAGCCATGGATTATTTCACCCGCTCCTTGCAGCTGGGACAGTATAACCAAAAGACGAAGGCGGATGCATATTACTGGCGTGGAGAATCGAAATACCGGCTGGCACGTTATCCGGAGGCTGCCAATGACATGCGGCTTTACCTGGAGTTTGCCACTGATAAGAATTCGCAGGAATATGGACTGGCTCTCTACTGTTTGGGATACAGTTTGTTCAAGCAGAAACAATATAACTCCGCACGCGACTGGTTTATCCGTTGTGTACAGAACGGGCGGACACAAGATGCTTCAGTGGCGGGCGATGCCTACAACCGTATCGGTGACTGCTATTTCTATGAACGCCGCTTTGAAGAAGCCCGTCAGCAATATGCGCAGGCAGTAGCCATCGCTCCTTCACTGGGTGATTATTCCTTGTTCCAGGAAGGTATCGTGAAAGGACTGCAACGGGATTATACCGGAAAGATTCAGGTGCTCAACCGATTGATTACGGATTATCCTTCGTCGGCTTATCTGGACGATGCCCTGTATGAGCAGGGACGTGCGTTTGTGCAGATGGAGGACAGTGAGAATGCCATCAAGCGTTATACCTTGCTGGTGCAGCGCTATCCGGAAAGCGAGCTGTCCCGTCGGGCTGCCAACGAAATCGGTCTGTTGTATTACCAGAACGACCGTTACGAAGAAGCGATTGCCGCTTACAAGAAGGTGATTACAAACTATCCAGGCAGTGCAGAGGCACGGTTGGCGCAGCGCGACTTGAAATCGATTTATGTAGACTTGAATAAGGTGGACGACTATATGGCGTTTGCTTCCACCATTCCTGGTGGGGCCAAGTTCGATGTGAGCGAACGGGATTCACTGACCTATACGGCAGCCGAACGGGCTTATATGCGTGGTGATATTGCCGGTGCCAAAACCAGCCTGACGCGTTATTTGCAGTCGTTCCCGCAGGGAGCCTTCAGTGTGGATGCGGCCTATTATCTGGGGTTGATTGACTACAACCAAAAAGATTATGCATCGGCTGCCGCTCGACTGGAAGAGGTGCTCCGCTTCTCGGGCAGCAAATACGAAGGAGAAGCCCTGAGCCTTTGTGCCGAGATGGCTTATAATCAGAAAGAATATACCAAGGCGTTGAACTTGTACAAGCGTTTGGCCGACCGTTCTTCGGTGCAGGAAGACCGCTTGCAGGCCGAACTGGGAGCTCTGCGAAGTGCCCGTGCACTGGGTGACTGGGCAGAGACCGTGACTACGGCATCGGCGTTGCTCAAGCAGACCAAGCTGACTCCGGAGGTGCGGAACGAAGCCTTGTATTTCCGGGCCAAGGCCTTGCTGGCGGAAGGACAGAAGCAGGAAGCGTTGGCCGATTTGATAGCGCTGGCTAAAGATACCCGTAACGTGTACGGAGCGGAAGCCAAGTACCTGGTGGCACAGACCTATTTCGACGAGGGAGAAACAGCTAAAGCTGAGAAGGAAGTGCTCGACTACATTGAGGTCAGCACCCCACATGCCTACTGGCTGGCGAGAAGTTTTGTTCTCCTGTCGGATGTGTACGTGAAACTGGGCCGCAAGATGGAGGCCAAGCAGTATCTGCTGTCCTTGCAACAGAATTATCAGGCGAACGATGACATCGCCGGAATGATTGAAAGCCGTCTGGCCAAACTTAAAAGTGTAAAGTAAAATGAGATACATAAGTACGATATTGATTTGCGCGGGTTTGTGGCCTGTATCCACAATATGTGCGCAGAAGGGAGCGGAAAAAGATTCTACCTTGAACCGGACGGTGGTGGTGGAAAATGAGTACAATCCTGAAGTGATGGATGCATTCAAGGTGAATGTCATGCCCGAAGTGGAAGAGCCCGCCGCTCCGAAACAGGCCATCCAGTATGCTACGGAACGGCATCCGCTGGGGGCCTGGAAGGTGACTCCGATGGAAGCCATGCCGAGAGAATTCGCACAGAAGGGAGCCGACCGTGGTTATGTCCGTCTGGCGTATGGCAACCTGAACAATGTAGACCTGAGGGGAAGTTACCTGTGGGGCATTTCTTCGAAAGACCAATTGGGAGTAATGGCTTCCTTGTATGGGCGGAACGGAGATATTCCGCATTTCCAGAGTACGGAAGACTGGAAATCCCGTTTCTACCGGACGGATGTGTCGTTGGATTACCGCCACGATTTCCGGAGAGTGGCCTTGAAACTGGGAGGCGCTTTTGCTTCGCAGGTATTCAATTACATGCCTTCCTTGCAGGAAGGTGAATGGGTGGAGTCTTTTCCTACCACACAGCGTTATACGTTGGGAGAAGGATACATCGGTGTTTTTTCCCGTGATAAGGATTTGCCTATTCAGTTTGGTCTCCAGACGGGCTTGCGGAGTTTCAGTACCTGCTACGATACCTATTACATGCGGCACGGGTCAGAAAATATATTCCACACCCAAGGATTCATGCTGGGAAACATTAACGACGAGCAACAGGTAGGCGTAGGATTGGAAATGGACAATCTGATTCACGATGTGTCGCAGCAGGACTATACGCTGGTGCAGTTGAATCCGTATTATACCTTTCAGAATGAAGCCGTGAGATTACGTCTGGGTGCACATGTGGATTTCCAGACCGCCAATGCGGGGGGAGTGAAAGCGGCGCCCGATGTGAAACTGGAATATACGTTCGCCGATTCGTATGTGGTGTATGTGAACCTGCTGGGAGGGAGCCGGCTGAATGACTTCCGTCGGCTGAATGATTTCTCACCTTACTGGGTGGTGGCACAGCAGATGCGGACTTCCTATACGCCGCTGGATGCCAAACTGGGACTGAAAGCGTCTCCGGTGACAGGCTTGGGCTTCGAGCTTTATGGAGGATATCGCATCACCAAGAATGAACTGTTCGCCGTGCCTTGGGGATTTGACATGGAGAGACAGAATGTGTTCTATACGGGTATTCTTCAGGATAAAGGAAAAGTGGGTTACGGAGGCGCTTCCGTGAGCTATGCTTACCGTGACTGGGTGGATTTTTCATTGGATGGTACCTATTATAGCTGGAATGTGACGGATGGAAATGACTTTCTTTTGTGTTTCAAGCCACAGGTGAAAGCCGATTTTGGTATTCGTGCTAAAGTATGGAAAGACTGCCATGCAATGTTGAATTACAATTACGAACGCCGTCAGAAGATGGGTGAACTGGGACGTGTTGACGGTGTGAATAACTTGTCGGTAGGAGCGGAATATGCGTTGCTGAACCGTTTCAACGTGTTTGTCCGCCTGAATAACCTGCTTAACAAGACGTATGTGACAGAAGCAGGCTATCCGGTGGAGGGCTTCCATTTCATGGCCGGCATCAGCTGCCGTTTCTAAACTTATTCTGCGTGGCGGCAGTGCTGGACCAGTGCGCCGTCACGGAAGAAGAAACGGCTTTCCTGACCGCATGGCAGAGTAGGAGCCGGGATTCCGTCGTGCAAGGATACTTGTGCATGTTCGATGAAGGCTTCATCCCATAGCCCTTGTTCCAGGAAGGATTGGAGTGTCTGGCTTCCTCCTTCTACCAATAATGTCTGAATTTTCCGCTCATAAAGTACCTGCATGATTTGCGGGAGGATATTTTGGCCGAAATCCAGTGTCACATACGTGAGATTCTGGGTATCGGCCTTTTCTTTTTCCGTAAAGACGAGGGTAGGGGTACTGCCGTCGAACAGGTGCAGGTGAGGCGGCAAGGTCAGCTGTCGGTCGATGACCAGTCGGAGCGGGTTCTGCCCGTACCATTCGCGTACCGTCAGCGACGGATTGTCGAGCAGGGCGGTGCGTCGTCCCACCAGGATGGCTTTCTGTTCAGCTCGCATCTTGTGTACAGCCAAAATAGACAACGGAGTAGAGAGGCGTACAGGAGCTCCTTCGTCGCGTCGGATGTCGATGAATCCGTCGGCCGACTGGGCCCATTTGAGGGTGATGTAGGGACGCTTCTTCACGTTGAACGTGATAAAGGCACGAATCAGTTCCCGGCATTCTTTTTCCAGTACGCCCACCGTGACCTCGATGCCGGCATCCCGCAGTTTCTGGATACCTCTTCCGGCCACCAAAGAGAACGGGTCAACACAGCCCACTACCACTCGGGGAATGCCTTTCCGGATAATGAGGTCGGCACAGGGAGGAGTCTTTCCATAGTGGGAACAGGGTTCCAGACTGACATAAATGGTGGCCTCTTTGAGCAGGCTTTCATCCTTCACCGAAGCAATGGCATTCACTTCGGCATGTCCGTGGCCACAGCACACATGATACCCTTCACCGATGATTTTCCCGTCGCGCACAATCACCGCTCCCACCATCGGGTTGGGGGCTGTGTGGCAGATGCCGTTTCTGGCCAGCTGTATGCAGCGCTGCATATATTTTTCATCTATCGTCATAATCTTCGTTTTTTATCCTTACTTTTGCAAACATGCATCCGGTTTATTTACATATTAAAAAAGAACTGAGTTCCTTTTACGCAGAAGGAGAGGCATCGGCCATGGCGAAATGGATTTCGTCGGACATTCTGCATCTTTCCACAATGGAACTTTATACAGGCAAAGATATGAATTTTTCCACGAAAGCGTGGAAGGAGGTGGAGGATATTCTTGCTCGCCTGAAACAGCGGGAACCTCTTCAGTATATTCTGCAGGAAGCACCTTTCTGCGGTCTGTCTTTCCACGTGGAAAAAGGCGTGCTCATTCCCCGTCCCGAGACCGAGGAGCTGGTGGAATGGATAGTGTCTGATTGTCAGAAAGCCGGGAAAGTACGCATTCTCGATATCGGTACGGGAAGCGGCTGTATTCCGGTGACACTGGCAGAACGGTTGCCGGAAGCCGAGGTGGCTTCCTGTGACATTTCGGCTGAGGCCCTACGGGTAGCCGCCGCCAATGTAAAGCGGTATGGCGACAAAGTGACCTTGTTTCAGGCCGACATCCTTCAGGATGAGCTGCCCGATTGCCAAGTAGACGTGCTGGTAAGCAATCCGCCTTATATTACCGACAGCGAGCGGAAGGACATGGAGGCGAATGTGCTCGACTGGGAACCGGAACTGGCGTTGTTTGTACCCGATACGGACCCGTTGCGTTTTTACCGGCGGATTGCCCAAAAAGGACTCGACTGGCTGACGGAAGGCGGGGCATTGTATTTTGAAATCAACCGGGCTTACGGAGCAGAAACCGTCCGGATGCTGGAAGAATGTGGGTATCGCGACATTGCGTTGCGGAAAGATTTGTCGGGAAACGACCGGATGATAAAAGCAGTGAGACCATGAGAGAATTGAGTGAAGCAGAGATAAAGAGCAAGGCCGAGGCCTATTGTTCGGCAGTAGAGCGTTGTCCGTCGGAGGTGGAGGAAAAAATCCGTAAATGGGGGGCTTCGGAAGAAGTCACGGCCCAGATTATGGCCCATTTGCATCGGGAACGCTACCTGGATGCAGCGCGTTTCTGCCGTTTCTATGTGCGCGACAAGTATCGTTTCAATCAGTGGGGGCGCATGAAGATTGCACAGATGCTCCGCATGAAAGGCTTGTCGGACAGAGACATCCAGAGCGGCTTGGAAGAGATTGATACCGAAGAATACGACAGCATCCTGAAAAAACTCTTGAAGCAGAAGATGAAAAGCATCAAGGCTGCCAATGACTATGAACGGAGCATGAAGTTGATTCGTTTTGCCATGGGGCGGGGCTTTACGCTGGAAGAGATACGCCGTTACGTCAACCAACTGGATCCGGATGAGGATTTTGACTGACATACGCGATTTCTTCTTTCCCAGGTTGTGCATGGCCTGTGGAAAAAAGTTGCTGGTTTCGGAGCGGGTCTTGTGCAGTGACTGTCTGTCGCAGCTGCCTTTTACCCATCTGGGAAATACACCCGGCAATGAAATGGAAAAGATTTTCTGGGGACGTTTTCCCCTTGTGCGAGCTTCTTCGTTATTGTATTACTCTCGCGGTGGGAAGGTGGCACATATTTTGGCGGGTATGAAATACTACGGGCGTCAGCAGGTATGCCGGCACATGGGAGAGATGTTGGCCTATGAACTTCAGCCTTCCGGTTTCTTTGAAGGCGTGGATTATCTGTTGCCGGTACCTTTGCATCCAGGCCGTCTGCGTACCAGAGGGTATAACCAGAGTCTCTTGTTGGTGGAAGGTATTTCCCGGCTTACCGGTATACCTGTATGCGACGGATTGCTTCAGCGGGTGCGGAATAACCAGACACAGACTCATAAATCGGCTTGGGAGCGGCAGGAAAATGCTTCTCATCTGTTTCAGCTGGCAGGCGATACTCGTGTGTTGGAAGGAAAACACGTGATGCTGGTCGATGACGTATTGACAACTGGTGCCACACTCACCTCCTGTGCCGAGGTTTTGTCAGAAATAAAAGGAATTCATCTCAGTATTGTTACATTGGCATGGACGAGATAGCACATTCTGACACCTTTTAAAAATTTTAATGCCCTTAAATTTTCTATTCCCGATGTATTTCCATAATTTTGCAAAAACATTTATCAGAGAATTAAAAAGTTATGAAAGCTTTGGAAAGATTATTTGCAGAAAAGTTGCTGAAGGTGAAGGCTGTGAAGATTCAGCCGGCTAACCCGTTTACTTGGGCTTCAGGTTGGAAATCACCGATTTATTGTGACAATCGTAAGACTTTGTCATATCCTGCACTTCGTAACTTCGTTAAGTTGGAGATTTGTCGTGTTATTCTGGAAAAGTTCGGTGAAGTTGACGCCATTGCCGGGGTAGCTACGGGTGCTATCGCACAGGGTGCCTTGGTGGCAGAGGAGTTGAACTTGCCGTTTGTATATGTTCGTTCAAGCCCGAAAGATCATGGCTTGGAAAATTTGATTGAAGGTGAATTGCGTCCGGGAATGAAAGTGGTCGTAGTAGAAGACCTGATTTCAACCGGTGGCAGCAGCTTGAAAGCCGTAGATGCCATCCGTCGTGACGGTTGCGAAGTGATCGGTATGGTGGCTTCCTTCACTTACGGTTTCGATGTATCAGTAGAAGCATTCAAGAAAGCAAAAGTAGAACTGGTTACTTTGACCAACTACAATGCCGTGCTGGATGCTGCATTGAAGACTGATTACATCAATGAAGAAGATATCCCCGTGCTGCAGGCATGGAGAGAAGATCCTTCTCACTGGACTGGAAAATAAAAGATTCTGTAATTAGGAAAGCAGTCTCGGATTGTAAATAGGAGATGTCATCCTGAGCGAGTCCACTCTGCTCAAGATGACATTTTTTTGTGCAATGCCGCGAACGGTTTTCCTCGAAGATTAAAAACAACATGGCTGTACAATTTGAAAGTAATGTGAAGCATGTTCCTTATAGTCAGGAACGAGTGTATAACAAACTGTCCGACCTGAACAATCTGGAAGGAGTTCGGGACCGTCTGAATGAGGTGAAGGACAAACTGGACGGAAAGCTGGAAGACATGTCGTTCGACCGTGATTCCATCACCCTGAAGGTGCAGGGCATCAACCTCACATTGCGCATCATTGAGCGTGAACCCCTGAAGTGCATCAAGTTTGAAGGCGACAAATCGCCGGTGCCTTTGAACCTGTGGATTCAGATTCTTCCCGTGACCGAGGAAGAAGCCAAAATGAAAGTCACCATCCGTGCCGAAGTAAACATGTTTATGAAGGCCATGGTGTCAAAGCCGTTGCAGGAAGGGGTGGAGAAACTGGCAGACATGCTGGCCATGCTTCCTTATTAAATGAAACGACCGGAACATCTCCGGTGAATAAAAATTGTGATTATGGCTCAAAAACTTTGGGAGAAAAATGTACAGGTAAATGCGGAGATTGACCGCTTTACCGTGGGACGTGACCGTGAAATGGACATGTATCTGGCAAAGTATGACGTATTGGGCTCGATGGCACACATCACGATGCTGGAAAGCATCGGACTGCTGACAGCCGACGAACTGAAGATTTTGCTGGAAGAACTGAAAAAAATATATGCTTCCGTAGAACGCGGAGAATTTGTCATCGAAGACGGGGTGGAAGACGTACACTCACAGGTGGAACTGATGCTGACACGTCGTCTGGGAGATGTGGGAAAGAAAATACATAGCGGCCGTTCGCGCAATGATCAGGTGCTGGTGGACCTGAAACTGTTCATCCGCGCCCAGTTGAAGTCGGTGGCCGAGGCAGTGGAACGTCTGTTCCATGTACTGATTTCCCAGAGTAACCGTTATAAAGACGTGCTGATGCCGGGTTACACCCATTTGCAGATTGCCATGCCTTCTTCTTTCGGCTTGTGGTTTGGTGCCTACGCCGAGAGTTTGGTAGACGACATGGTGTTCCTGCAGGCCGCTTATAAGGTGTGCAACCGTAACCCGCTGGGTTCTGCGGCAGGTTATGGCTCTTCTTTCCCCTTGGATCGGGAGATGACTACCCGTCTGCTGGGATTTGATTCCATGAACTACAATGTGGTGTATGCCCAGATGGGACGTGGAAAGGTGGAACGCAACGTATCGTTTGCGCTGGCTTCCATTGCCGGCACCTTGTCGAAGATGGCCTTTGATGCCTGTATGTTCAGCTGTCAGAACTTCGGATTCGTGAAACTGCCCGATGAATGTACCACCGGTTCCAGTATCATGCCTCACAAGAAAAATCCGGATGTGTTCGAACTGACCCGTGCCAAATGCAACAAAATCCAGGCACTTCCGCAGCAGATTATGATGATTATGAACAACCTGCCTTCTGGCTATTTCCGTGACCTTCAGATTATCAAGGAAGTGTTCCTCCCGGCATTCGAGGAACTGGAAGACTGCTTGCAGATGGCTACTTACATCATGGACAAGATTAAAATCAACGAGCATATTTTGGACGACGACAAGTACCTGTATATGTTCAGTGTGGAAGAAGTGAACCGTCTGGCAGCAGAAGGCATGCCGTTCCGTGACGCCTACAAGAAAGTGGGTTTGGACATCGAAGCCGGTAAGTTTACTCACGAAAAAACCGTGCATCACACCCATGCCGGAAGTATCGGCAACTTGTGTAACGACAAGATTGAGGAGTTGATGCAGCAGGCTGTGAGCGGATTCAGCTTTGACAAAGTGGAAGCGGCTGAAAAAGCCCTTTTAGGCCGATAAACGTATAAAAATTAAGAAGAAAACGGGTGAAATGTTTGGAGTGTATTGCAAAACTCCCTACATTTGCACCCGTAAACGCGGAAATAGCTCAGTTGGTAGAGCATAACCTTGCCAAGGTTAGGGTCGCGAGTTCGAGTCTCGTTTTCCGCTCTTTCTTTGAAAGGATGCTCGAATGGTGGAATCGGTAGACACGAGGGACTTAAAATCCCTTGGCCAGTAATGGCTGTGCGGGTTCAAGTCCCGCTTCGAGTACAAAGAATACCTTGTAATCGCTTGATTATGAGGTTTTTTTGTTTTTATAGGTAGTCGAAAGCAACACTATTCACATATTTAAGGCTATTATAATTTTTCAGATACAGTTCATGATAATGCTAACCATCATTTCTTTTTCCTCAATTCTGGATTCGGCAATCATGATTGTAAGTGCCACAAGTGTATAATCTGCTATTCTCTTGTTGCCATTTTCATCGTATAGGATACCGTTCTTGTCGAGGAAATGTTGAGTCTGTGTTTTCCCAGACATAGCACCATGCTGAGTGGTGGTCGCAAATTCTGCGACTACCACTTGACCCTCTAATTCTTCATGCATGGCATTGTGAATATGCTTACCAATTGTTTTGACATCTCTATCAAATAAGGTGGCCATCTGCTTTCGATTTAGCCATACTGTATTTAATATACAGTGGAATATGGAAACGATTCCATACGAATTGTCAATCTATATAAAGACTGACTTAACGGCACACTGCCAACTATGGAGTCTGGCCTATCTGATAGCAAAGGATGAAAACAACCGTGTTTTCGCCTCTGTGGTTTATTCCAATGAGTAGTGATATCTCATATCCACACAAAAAAAACCGTAGGAGGCCTCCGCATTTGCGGAAACCTCCTACGGGGTTGCTTATATCTTATCAGCTGGCAGCGCGCAGCTGGTTGAACAAATCTTTCTGTTTTTCGGTCAATGAAGTCGGTATCTTCACGTTGTACGTTACAATCATGTCACCAAACTGACCGGGTTGTTTGTAGACCGGGAATCCTTTGCCCCTCAGACGTACCTGCGTACCGTTCTGTGTGCCCGGTTTTACTTTCAGCCGGACCATACCGTCCATGGTTCTTACCTGTACTTCTCCACCCAGTACGGCGGTGTACAAGTCGACATCCACGTGGGTATAAAGGTCGTCGCCTTCCCGTTCAAAAGTAGCATCCTTGTCAATCACGAATGTGATGTACAAGTCACCGTTTTCAGCTCCGTTCATGCCCTTCTCTCCATAGCCTTTCAGCCGGATGGTCTGTCCGTCGGCTACTCCCGCCGGGACGGTGATACGGATGTTCTCACCGTTGACGCTGAACGTTTGCTTGTGGGTGACGTATGCTTCACTGAGTGACAGATGCATCTGGGCCTCTATGTCGCCACCCTTGGCCCGCATGCTGTATCCTCCACGACCACCGCTTCTGTGTCCGAAGAGTTGTTCGAAGAAGTCTGAGAAACCGCTTGCGCCTGCTCCTCCGAATCCTCCGCTGAACTCGTCGCCATTCATGGAGTACCAGTAGCCTGAGCCACCGTTCTCCTGCTGGGCCCGACTGTATGCCTCACGTTCCTGCTTGAATTCATCAGCGTGTTTCCAGTGTTCCCCATATTCATCGTATTTCTTTCGCTTTTCCGGATCGCTCAATACTTCATGGGCTTCATTCACCTGCTGGAACTTTCCTTCCGCCGATGGGTCATCCTTGTTCAGGTCAGGATGGTATTTCTTTGCCAGCTTCCGGTAGGCTTGCTTGATTTCATCCTGTGTGGCATTACGGTCAACACCCAATATTTTATAGTAATCAATAAATGCCATATATCAATCGTTTTTAGTGGGTTCCAGAATAAAAAACTCTCGCCCGCAGGGAAGTGCAGACGAGAGTTTTTCAATTAATTGTTATGATTAATGTATCTCAATCACACGGTTTACTTTTGCTTTTTCTTCTTCAGAATACTTCGGCAAATCAATTGTCAATACACCATCTGCCACGTTTGCACTGATTTTGTCTTTATCTACATTGTCAGGCAAATAGAGTGACTGTTGGAATTTTGAGTAAGAGAACTCGCGACGCAAGTACTTCTTGTTTTCTTTGTCCTTTTCGTTGTTTTCGCTCTTCTTTTCCATGGAAATAACCAGTTCGTTGTCTTCACCCAGATGGATGTTGAAATCGTTCTTCGTCATTCCCGGAACTGCAACTTCTACCTTGTAGTCTTTGTCGCTTTCCACTACATTGATTGCAGGGGCAGTAGCGTTAGCTTTTACCATCCAATCGTTATCAAAGAAATCATTAAAGATACTTGGTAACCAGTTCTGATTGTAATATTTTCTAGTCGGCATCATAGTTGTAATCTCCTATATTTTATTTTTTTATTATCAATTTGTTTCTGAACCCGAGCTCCTTGAGGTCTTTCAACTTCTTGAAGTTCAAGTTCACTTCTCTATTTGCAAAGGCTGTGCCACAAACGGGTGCCATAGCTGCCTTTTTTGTGAATATTTTTGATAACTTCCTTATTATAAGATGGTTACATTCTCCGCTTCGTTTGCTGGGAATTATGACTTTTGTGTACCGTGTAGAAAATAGTAACAAATTGTCACCTGTAAATAGATGAATACCGACAAAAAGTCCATTTTGTTGACATATTGTCATGTATATCGCCGCAGACGTGGCAAAACTTGGATTCGATGAAGGCTGATATGTGCCGGTGGCATGCGACAGGCCATTGAGACCGATGTGCAGCCGTTTTCCGGCTTTTGCGGTGCAAGGAATAGGGATATTTCCCGGAAATGGCAGGATGCTTTCAGAGAAACGTCCGGTAGATTTTTACGTTTCCTAGTTTGAAAACGTTCGTTTTCCGTGGCTGAACCGTATGTTTTTCAGTAGTGAAACCTAGGTTTCCTAGGTGGGAAACGTAGACAATGCCGGAAAGAAAGCCTTTCTTCGTCGGGACGTTTTTGGCTTTGCGTGTAAGTGATTCCCATGCGGTCGTCTGCCTTCGTCAGTTTCACGTTGAGGTTGTTTTTGGGGACGACTTTGCTTGTATGATGGGAGCCTTGTATTTAAGGTACAAAAGAGCTTGCTTAGCAGCAGCCCTTTTTCTTGCAGATAGGTTGTCCGAAGAAGTCGGTAAACATCTTCTGAGCCAGTGCCCAGTTTTCCTTGTGGATGCAATACTTTACCTTGGGTGGCTCGATTTCGCCTTGAATCAGTCCGGCTTCTTTCAGTTCTTTCAAGTGCTGCGAAACCGTGGCCTTGGCTATCGGCAGTTCATCGTGGATGTCGCCGAAGAAACAGCTCTCCTGTTGTATCAGGAATTGCAGGATGGCCATGCGGGCAGGATGGCCCATCGCTTTGGCAAACCGGGCTATCCGTTCTTGCTCTTCTGTGTATTTTTTATCGGTCATAAGCTTTTTCTCTATTTATTGTTCGCTAAAATACGAATAATAAGATAGACAGGCAATAAAAGGAACGTTTTTTAACAAGATAAAATATTTTGTCCGTTTTATAAGAAAAATTTGTCAAATTGTCTTATCTTTGCCTCCGAATGGTTCCGAGTGTCTGTTCAGGCCCTCGGATGAAAAGGGAATCAGGTGCAAGTCCTGAACAGTCCCGCTGCTGTAAGCTCCATTCAACCTGCTGGAAAAGACTCATGCCACTGATGACTGAACACAATCGGGAAGGCTCCAGGAGGGGAGTAAGTCAGAAGACCTGCCATCATACATGTTAACCACGCTCGTGGGATTAGGTGGTTAAAACGATTTGGATTTTCAATTAGTACGGAAAAAAGTATGGGTAGACGGAAGTTTCTGTCTGTCATGCTGGGGGGTATTCTATGCCTTGGGAATACTGTGACTCTTCGTGCGCAGAGCAGGCTCGACAGCTTGCAGCACTTGGACGAGGTGGTGGTCACGGTACGTGCGTTGCCCAAGGAAGTGATACCCGTGCAGCAACTGGCGGGTGAACAGCTCAGCCGGTTGTCATCGCACAGCGTGGCAGATGCCCTGAGGTATTTCTCGGGTTTGCAGATAAAGGACTATGGCGGCGTGGGCGGTCTGAAGACGGTCAACATCCGGAGCATGGGCACGAACCATGTGGGGGTGTTCTACGATGGCGTGGAGCTGGGGAATGCCCAGAACGGGACGGTCGATTTGGGACGTTTCTCGCTCGACAACATGGAGTCTGTCACCTTGTACAACGGACAGAAGAGTGCCATTTTCCAGCCGGCCAAGGATTTCGGTTCGGCAGGTTCCATTTATTTGCAGTCTCGGGTGCCTGTGTTTTCCGGAAAAGAATTGCAGCATGTCAAGGCGACTTTCAAGACGGGTTCGTTCGGGCTGGCCAATCCTTCCTTGTTGTGGGAGCGGAAGCTGACGGAACAAGTGAGCACGTCGTGGAGTGCGGAATACTTGTACACCACGGGAAAATACAAATTTTCCTACCGCAAGCAGGACGGGTATGACACCACTGCCGTGCGGCAGAACGGCGATGTGAATGCGTTGCGGGTGGAAGGGGGCTTTTATGGAAAGCTGCCGCGGGGCTATTGGCGGGCGAAGTCGTACTTGTATCGTTCGGAACGGGGATACCCGGGAGCGATTGTGCGCAACAAGTTCTCGCACGAGGACCGGCAGTGGGATACGAATTTCTTTACGCAGGGGGCGTTCAAGAAGGATGTGGCCGACTGGTACAGCCTGATGGCGCACGTGAAATATGCGTATGATTACTTGCATTACTTGGCCGACCCGCACAAGGACGAGTCGCTGATGTACACCAACAATCATTATTACCAGCAGGAGGGGTATGCCTCTTTGGCCAACCGCTGGGTGCTGACCTCTTTTTGGGAAGTCAGTCTGTCGGCGGATTACCAGTTTAATCTGCTGAATGCCGACCTGACGGATTTTGCCTATCCTCGCCGGCATACGGAAATGGTGGCTGTGGCTTCGGCCTTGGATTATCACGGACTCAAGTTGCAGGGCAGTCTGCTGGGCACGTTTGTGCAGGAGCGGGTAGAAGGCTCCGGAAGGGCGGCTCCCCACAAGCGGGAGTGGACACCTGCGCTGATTGCTTCCTATCGGCCTTTTCAGAAAGAAGATTTTCACCTGCGGGCTTTTTACAAGCGGATTTTCCGGATGCCTACGCTGAATGATTTGTATTATACTTTTATCGGTAACGTGGATTTGAAGCCGGAGTTTACGAACCAGTTTAATGTGGGGTTCACTTACGGCAAGTCGTGGACCGGCAGCTGGCTGCGTCACCTGGAGCTGCAGGTGGATGCGTACTACAATGAGGTGGAGAACAAGATTGTGGCTACTCCGACTTCCAACTTCTTCCGCTGGACGATGGTCAACTTGGGACGGGTGGAAATCCGGGGTGTGGATGCGGCGTTGCAGAGTGTGTGGCAGTATGGCAGGCATACGATGTTGACGGCCCGGGTGAATTATACTTACCAGAAGGCACAGGATTTTACCGACCCTGCGGCAGAGTTTTACGGGGGGCAGATTCCCTATATCCCCTGGCACAGCGGTTCGGCGGTGCTCAACCTCAACTGGAAAAAATGGGAAACCAACTATAGCTTTATTTATACCGGCGAGCGATACACCTCGCAAGCCAATATCCCGGTCAATTACCAGCAGCCGTGGTACACGAGTGACTTCTCGGTGGCCCGTCGGCTGGACTGGGGGCCGGGTGAGCTGAAGGTGACGCTGGAAGTGAACAACCTGTTCAACCAGCAGTATGAGGTGGTGACGTGTTATCCCATGCCGGGAATCAATTTCAAGTGTATCGTGCAATATAGCTTTTGAGACTTATGAAACGTAGATTTTTAAGATATCTGTGGGTGGCGGTTTGTCTGTTCCTGTGTCTGGCTTGCCGGGAAGATCTTCCGGTGCTTCGTTCGGAAAGTGAGGCCGTCAGCCGCCCGGGCAGTCCGCATGAGATAAAGGGAATGTTTGTCCTGAACGAGGGCAACATGGGAAGCAACAAGTGTACCCTCGATTTTCTGGATTTCCGGAGCGGTTTCTACACCCGCAATATTTATCCGGAACGGAACCCGGAGGTAGTGAAGGAACTGGGTGATGTGGGCAACGACCTGCAGGTGTATGGTAACCGGCTGTATGCGGTCATTAACTGTTCGCACTATGTGGAGGTGATGGATGTGCGTACGGCCCAGCACATCGGCAGTGTGAATGTCACCAACTGCCGCTACATCGTTTTTGCGGGCGACAAGGCTTACGTGAGTTCGTATGCTGGTCCAGTACAGATTGACCCCAATGCCCGTCCGGGAAAGATTGTGGAGTTTGATGTGAATACCCTGCAAATCACCCGGGAGGTGGTGGTGGGCTACCAGCCGGAGGAGATGGTCATCAAGGATGGGCTGCTGTATGTGGCCAATTCGGGAGGTTACCGTTTCCCTAATTACGACCGCACGGTGTCGGTGGTCGATTTGGGTACGTTCGAGGTGGTGAATACCATTGATGTGGCCATCAACCTGCATCGGATGAAGCTGGCGCCCGACGGACTGATTTACGTCAGTTCCCGTGGGGACTATTACGGCACGAAGTCGGACGTGTTTGTCATCGACCCGGAGGCACAGCGGGTGGTCGGCCGGTTGGGAGTGGCAGCCAGCGAGATGTGCATGGACGGCGACGAACTGTACCTGATTAGTGTGGAATGGAGCTATGTGTCGGGAAAGAATGAAATCCGGTACACGTTGTACGACACCCGAAAACGGGAGATTCTTCCCCGGAATTTCATCACGGACGGCACGGAGAAGGATATCAGCATTCCTTACGGGCTTGGGGTAAATCCGGAGACCAAGGAAATTTTCGTGTCGGATGCCACCAACTACGTGACGCCCGGTTATTTGTATTGTTTCTCTCCCGAAGGAAAGCTGAAATGGAAGGTGCGTACCGGGGATATTCCGGCGCATTTTGCCTTTACTTCGGCAGACTTCTATTAAGAATACGAACAGGAAACCTTGTGAGAATGAACAAAAACCATAATATATGAAAAAAAGAACAATCTATCTGGCAGACCGTCTTCTGTGGATGGTACTGCTATGCGGGGGCCTTTTTTCGGCTTGTCGCAGCGAGAAAGAGGACCCGGTGGAGAAAGAGCCGGAAGTACCTGCTACTCCGTACATCACGAAAGTGTTGGAATTTGTACCTTGTCCGGGGCAGTTTGTCAATGTGTTGCCGGAATTTAAGGAGGGCGACACGCAGGAAACCATAAACCAGAAAGTGCTGGAACTCATCGGGCACAACAAGCGGGGACTGGTTTCGCTGGGAGGCTTCGGCGGTTATGTGGTAGTCGGTTTCGACCATACCATCGAGAACAAGCCGGGCAGCCGGGATTTTCGGGTGTTGGGCAATGCCTTCAACGGCAATTCTTCGGCGGCAGCCAGTGGTACGGCTAAAGGAGGAAGCTATGAGCCCGGTGTGATTCTGGTGGCCTACGACAAGAATGGCAACGGGAAACCGGATGCCGACGAGTGGTACGAAATTCAGGGCAGCGCCCAGAAAGGAGAGATGGAACCTTGGTATGCCGAAGCGAAGGCGGTAGGGAACGACCTGCATTGCTATTCCGATTACGAGATTACGTACTATAAGCCGAAAGCGGAGCCGAAGACGCAGGATGAAGAAGCGCAATACATCCGCTGGACGGATAACAAGGGGGGCGAAGGTTATCTACCCAAGAACGAGTATCATCGCCAGCCGTATTTCCCGCAGTGGATTCAGTCGGACAAGCTGACGTTCAAGGGAACCTGTCTGCCGCAGAACGGACTGAACCACGGAACGGAAGAAGCGCCTTATTTCGTGCTGTTCAGTTTTGCCTACGGTTATGCCGACAATGCCGTGAACGATACGGAGGCTGCCTGCATCGACATCGACTGGGCAGTGGATGCCCACGGGAAGGCGGTGCATCTGCCGGGCGTGGATTTCGTGAAAATCTATACCGGAGTGCATCAGGTGAACGGCTGGCTGGGAGAGTGCTCCACGGAAGTGATGGGAGTGGAAGACTTGCATCTGCTGAAAAACTAATCAACTTAACATACATTCTATTTTAAACCTAAAGTAACATGAAACTAAAAGACTTATTTAATGTGAAGCATGTCGGTGCTGTGTTTTTACTAGCCGTGGCTTTGCTGGCAGGCAGTTGTAGTAAAGAGAAAGGGCTAGGAAACGGAGATACCCCTCCTTCTGGTTCGGCGGCTTCTTTTGAGTTGAAGACAGAATTGGAAGCCGATCGTCCGGTAATGCTGGCTCCAGGTGCAGAGTGCAAACTGGAATATGCGGCAGAGCATGTGAAATCGGTTGCCGTGGCAGACGTGCCGGAAGGCTGGACAGCCGAAGTGGATGAGAAGGCGGGCACTGTCACGGTGAAGGCTTCGGCTGAGGCGGTACAGAAGGCAAAGATTACGCTGAAGGCGGTGGGCGAAGATGACAAGGAAGTAACGAAAGCGGTGGAATTTTATTGCCTGAATTCGTTTTCCGACCCGAAAGGAGTTTTTGTGCTGAACGAAGGAAACATGACGACCGAGAATGGTTCGCTCACTTACATCACCCCCGAAGGTTATGTGGTAGGAGATGCGTATAAGGCGGTCAACGGTACGGAACTGGGAAATGTGGCACAGGATATGGCTTTTCACGACGGTAAGATTTATGTTATTACGCAGAACGGTAATGAGAATCCTGTCGGTACGAAATTTGAAAACGACGGCATGCTGATTGTGATGGATGCCAAGACCTTGAAGAAAGAGAAGGCATTGAGCAAGGCGGATTTGCCCAGCATTGACTGGCCCACGCACATTGCCGTGCTGGATGAGGCGCATGTGTATCTGCGTGACAACACGGGAGTGTATTGCCTGAACTTGAAAACCAAGGAAATGAAGCTGGTGAAGGGAACGGAAAAAGCGCCGAAGAGCCAGTTCGTAGTGATGAACGGAAAAGTCTATACGTACAGAACGGGAAAAATTGGAGGAATTATCGAGATTTCTCCCGACCAGGAAGAGGCACGTAAGATTAATTTCCCCTATACACTCTCTCCTCAGATTAACGAGACACTGGGGGTGAAAGCGGCAGGCAACGGTGAACTGTGGGTGATGGGATTCGGCTTGGGCAAGTCTTCCATCAACAGGTTTAATCTTTCCACACGGAAGATGATTCAGCGGCAAATCAGTATCAAGCCTTACGTGGGTTCTTCGGGGGTCGCTTTTGCGGTCAAGGGCAATGATATTTATTATGCCGACCGTACCACCGTATACCGGTTGCCTTTTGATGACAGTCCGCAGTTGAATGCGGCATCCGGGCTGGAGGCGGAAGAACAGGTTTGTGACCTGAATGCCCTGGATGACGATGCGGTCATGCTGTACAATGGACTGGCGGTACATCCTGTGACCGGGCATGTGTATGCCAATACCATCAAGGGGTACGCGCAGTTCACCAGAAACCAGATTTGGGATTTTGATTTTGCAGCCAGTAAAGAAGCTCCGGCAGCCAAATATGAGAATTATACGCATTTCCCGGCAGGTTTCTTCTTTGTGCCGAATAATAACTGATGAAAGGATGAAAAGATGAGAAAACAAATTTTTTATATCGTATGGATGGCCTGTGTGGGCATGGGTATGCTTCCCGGGTGTAAGGAAGAACAGAAATTGGAACAGCCATCGGCCGAGACTCCTTCTGAGGGTACGGGAGAAATTGTGTATTTGGATGGGTATGCCCGTCCGGACGGTGTCCTGATTCTGAACCAGGGGGCACCTGCCATTGAAAACAGTTCCATTACCTATCTGACTCCCGATGGGAAGATAGAAGAAGGAGTGTATCGGAAGGTAAACGGTACGGCGCTGGGTAACGGTGCACAGGATTTATGGATGGATAATGGGAAACTGTATATCCTCAGTAATGGAGTTTATACGTTTGGAGGCGACGAAGGAGATGGCTGTCTGGTGATTGCGGATGCCGTGACTCTGAAACGTGAGAAAACATACAAGCTGGACGACCTGAAGTTCAAGCGTCCGGAAGGAAGTCTGGACAAGGATGAATGGATTAGTTTGTCTGTTCCTTTTGAAAATATTGCGGTATTGGATGAAAGGAATATTTTCTTCGCGGAAGGACAGGGCTTTTTCCGCCTGGACGGCACGACTGGTGAGGTGAATGTGGTGGAAGGAGCCTATCATTTTGGGAACAAGGGGAATACGGTTGAGGCAGTGGCAATTCCCCGGGGTATTCTTCGGGTAGGCGATTGCTTGTATTGCGGGGGAGGAGGCTTCTGGGAGTCTACTCGTCTGCTGGAGTTCTCGAAGGGAATGAATAAGGTGAGCCGGGTGTTGCCCGATTTGAAAGGAGAATTTATCAGTGGGCTGTTCCAGACCGGTGAGCGGGAAATTGTACTGGCGACTTGCGGTAGAAAAGGAGAGAAGAACAGTTATCTCCAGTTTGTCGACTTGGATGAGTGGAAGGTGACCAAGAGCAAAAAGATTTCGGAAGATATTTCTGCCGAGTTCTTCAACACTTCCGGGGTTACGCTGGCAGGAGATTATCTGTATTATGCGGCTGGAAGCACCACGATCAAACGCTTGTCTTTAAAGACTTGGAAGAGCGAAGAGTTTATCAATGTATTGAATGATGCCCCCGAGGGAAAGTACCTGAACTGTAACGTGATTGCCGACCCTACCAACCAGTATGTGTATGTGGCGGTATCCAACGTGTATCGGGAGAACGTGAAGCCCGATAAAAACTATTTGTTGGTGTACGACTGTAGTGGAAATACTCCTTCGCTGGTGCAGAAGATTGAAAACCAGACAAATTATCCGATAGGGATTTATCCTATGCGGAAATTCTATCACAAATAACACTTTTTCTTGGTAAGTGACTGCAGGCTTTTGGAGCAATCCGGAGCTTGCAGTTCTTTTTTTGTCCGCTACTTTGAGGAAGAAGGGTTGGGAGTATGCCGCAGCTTGACGGCATGGGTGGCAAGTCGTTTCTCCAGCATATTGGCGGGAATGAGACGTTTCAGGGTATCCAGTACGGCATTGACCATCCGTTCGCGGATAAAATCTTCTTTTATCAGGATGGAAATGCGGCGTTGGGCCGGTGGGTTGAACTGAAGCGCCAGGATATGGCTCCGCTGTTTCTCTGTAAGCGATTGGAGGTGAAGTTCGGGAATGATGGTATATCCTCCGTTGCGGTCTACGATTTTAATCAGCGTCTCAATACTGCCGGCTTCGTAGATGTGATTGCCGATGTCTTTGTTCTGGCAGAAGTTCATGCCACTGTGGGGCATGCAGTGTCCTTCTTTCAATATCCACATCTGTTCCGGAGGCAAGGTACCGTTGGCGAGGCAGTTCTTGGCTTGGTCGCATTGTTCGGAAAGGTAGGCCACGAACTTTTCGGTGTAGACCGGTATTTCCAGAATGCGGGTATCTGGTTCCTCTGGGGAGGTGCTGAGGGCCATGTCCAGGTTGCCGTATTTGAGTTCCTGCAGCAATGCTTTTTTCTCTCTTTCATCGATGAAGAGGCTGACATGGGGATAGGCTTTCCGGAAATGGTAAATGAAGTCGGGCACGAGGTAGGGGGCAACCGTGGGCAATACACCGATGCGCAGGCTGCCGTTCATGCGATCTGTTTCATCGGCCACCACTTCTTTGATGCGCTGGGTTTCATTCAGGGCTATCTGTGCCTGCCGGATAATCTTTTCTCCGATGCAGGTGGGGGAGATATTCTTTCGGTCGCGGTTGAAAATTTTGACATCAAGCTCTTCTTCCAGCTTTTGAATCATTGCACTGAGGGTAGGCTGTGTCACCCCGCAGGCTTCGGCGGCAAGTACGAAGTGGCGGTATTTGTCGAGGGCCACGATGTATTCCATCTGTTGTAAGGTCATGGTTCAATAGATTTTATCAATACAAAGATAGGAAAAATCTGTTGTGCGGGTAGTTGCTTCCTTGTACATTTGCGTCAGAAACCAAGAAAAAAGTATTGACAATGAAAAGATTATTTCGCAATTGGGATGTGCTCCGGGTAATACGCCTGCTGGCCGGAGCGGTGTTTGCAGGGTATGGTATCTATGCCTCCGACTCCCTGATGATCATATTGGGCGGGTTGTTGATGCTGATGGCCGTGGTCAACTGGTCCTGCTGTGCGGCGGGGGGATGCGGTACCTCTAGTGAAAACAAGGCTTTGTATAAGGATTTTGTGAAACCTTATCGGGCAGAGAATAAATAACAGAGATAAATATAAAAGTGTAAAATCTAAAAACAGAAGAATATGAGTGCAGTACATTTGAACAAAGCAGATTTTTTGACGAAAGTAGCTAACTATGAAGCCAATCCGAACGAATGGAAGTTCCTCGGCAGCCGTCCGGCGCTGATTGATTTTTATGCCACTTGGTGCGGGCCTTGCAAGATGCTGGCACCGGTACTCGACGAACTGGCCGATGAATATGCCGGACAAGTGGATATCTATAAAGTGAATGTAGACGAGGAAGAAGAACTGGCTGCTCTGTTCGGTATCCGGAGCGTACCTTCACTGCTGTTCGTGCCAATGACGGGTACTCCGCAGATGGCACAGGGAGCTTTGCCGAAGAAGAACCTGAAGGAGGCTATCCAGAATGTGTTGTTGAAAAATGACTGAATGAAGCCATTCCTTGTTGCATGAAGGAAGAAGAGAAGTAGGCCTGTCCGGTAATCGCATCGGACAGGCTTTTTTGTGTCAACGGGTTTGCAGGGTTTGGGCACACAGCACAGCAGCTTCCTGGTCGGGACGGCACTGCAGGTGATAGAACTTGCAATGTGTGACGACTTGCTCCAAGGTGTGATGAATGCAGTCGGTGATTGAAGAGTCCCATTTGACGGAGGAACAGGAGGGAAGCAGACTGGCGTATGCTTTGCTGCCTGTCAGGCTGGTGATGTGGTTGACTGGAGCTTGTGAGAGCCGGACAATGGCTTTCAAGGGGACTTCCTTATTCTTGTAGCAGGGAGTCTTTCCGCTCCAGGGACTTCCGAATATGACTGGTGTTCCGTGACAGATACGGATGACCGGATTGTCGTCGTTCAGAAGTTCGCTTTCTGGAATGTATTGCAGCCACAGGCGACTGTGGGTACTTTTTCCTGTTCCGCTCTTTCCCAAAAAAGCATAACCTTGCTGGTCTTTGCATATGACAGAGGAATGAATCAGCAGCGTATCCAAAGGGGCTGTCTGTCGGGTAAAGGTCAGCATCAAGGCATTGTGAAGGCCGAACGTGAGTTGTTCGGGAGTACTTGTTTCGCACAAGTAGAGTGTCTTCTCGGTGGGTTGCACGGTATCGCAAACCAATGCTTCCGGTTTGCCGGGTGCCAGTGAAAAGCCGAAGGTATATCCTATGTTCGATTGAAAGACCCAAAGAAAAGGAAGTTCCTGATCAAAATGCTTCAAAAGTTGTTCCTGTGGGGGAACAGGCAGTTCCTGGCACAAGTGGAGGTGAAGTGTAAATAAGGGAGGTTCTTCCGTTTGTGTCTCGAAAGGAGCATACGCTTTCAGTATTTTTTCTCCCGTCGGTTTATCTACTGGCAGTTCCAGACGGAACAAGTGGCGGGCGACTTGATAAGTTTTTATAATCATATTTGTGAGGGTTCTGATTGATTGAAACAAAAGTAGTAAAAAAAGAAGTTGCTCCGGATTTTTTCGTTACATTTGTGGCCCGAGGTAAGTCAGCATGAACGGATGAACAAGAAAATAATACCCAACGAGATACTTTTTTCAGAAATACGTAAGATAATTGCTTCCGGGAAGGAGGCTGTTTTCAGAGTGAAAGGGCGGAGCATGCTTCCTTTTCTGAAAGGAGATTGTGATTGCGTGCGACTAGGGCCTCCTACAGACATACAGGTGGGGGATATCCTGTTGTTTGAATCGACTCCGGGACATTTTATTCTTCACCGGCTGGTTGCAATAGAAGGGGAGATTTTTGTTTTCATGGGTGACGGAAACTGCTACGGACGGGAAAAATGTCAGCGTAGCCATATTATCGGAAAGGTGAATGCCGTGATTCGGGAAAACGGAAAAGAAGTGGACTGCAATTCAGCTTCTGAACGGCGGAAGGCCCGAATCTGGAGGTGGCTGTTGCCTGTGCGTCGTTATCTGCTGGCTATCCGGCGCAGACTGTATGAATAATTTAGGATAAGAATACGATTATGAGGATAAAAGATGGATTTGTAATGCGCGAGATGTGCGGAGAGTATATCGTGACAGGTGAGAGCATGGAATATGTGGATTTCAACAAGATGCTGAATCTGAATGCCACTGCTGCTTATTTGTGGAAAGAAGTAGCGCACAAGGATTTTGACTTGCACACATTGACCGACTTGCTGGTACGTAAATATGAGGTGAGTGAGGAACAGGCAGCTGCCGATGCCGCTCATCTTTGTCAGACCTGGAAAGAAGCCGGTGTGTTGGAATAGGAAATAGAAAAAGGGAGAGCTTTTAAAGCTCTCCCTTTTTGATGGCCTCCATGATATTGGCTGGCGGGCGTTCGGCCAGCAATTCTTTTTTCATATAGTCCATGTAAGGAGCCACGTGCTGGAAGAACTGATGGTATCCCTTGCACAGATAATTCAATCCCGGCTCGCTGTCGGCGGTATGGGTGAAGCGGTTCTTGGGGCACTCGCCGTTGCAGGCAAAAAGAAACTCACATTCCTTGCACTGGCGGGGCAGGGCATCTTGTTTCATCTGTCCGAACTGGAGCTGGCGGTCGCTGTACATCATCTCGACCAGTGTCTTCTCGTGTATGTTGCCCAGTTTGTATTCCGGAAAAACAAAGTGGTCGCAGGAATACACATCACCGTTGAACTCCATGACACCGGCATGTCCGCAGGTCTTGGCCAGGGTGCAGACTCCTGGTTGTACACCTACCCAGTTGGCCAGGGTAGAGTCAAACAGCTGGATGAAGAATTTGCCCACGTCTTCACGTACCCATTCATCGAACAAAGTGCAGAGGAAGTTTCCCCATTGCTCCGGCGATACGGAAAAGTCAGCCAGTTTTTCCCCTTCTTGCAGTGGGCTGGCCAGGTGGCGTCCGTCGGCATGGGGACTGATACGTTCCACAATCGGAGTAAACTGAATGTAGCGGCAGTCAATCTCCTTGAAGAAATGATAGAAATCCAGCGGATAGTCGGCATTGAAGTCGTTGACTACGGCCAGGGCATTCCATTCCACTCCATGTTTTTTTAGCAGTTGAATGCCCTGCATCACCTTGACGAATGACGGGCGTCCCTGACGGTTCTTTCGGTATTCGTCGTGGAACTCCTGCGGACCGTCAATCGACACGCCTACCAGCCAGTTGTTCTTTCGGAAAAACTCGCACCATTCATCGTTCAGCAACGTACCGTTGGTTTGGATGCAATTGTCGATGGTTCGTCCGCCGGCATATTTCTGTTGCAGTTCTATCACCCGTTTGTAGAAACTCAGCGGGCGCATCAGGGTTTCTCCTCCGTGCCAGGTGAAGAGGACCTGCGGCATGGTTTGGGAACTGATGTATTCACGGATGAACTTTTCCAGCAGTTCGTCGCTCATCACGTGTTTGGAGATGTCTTTATACAAGTTCGCCTTTTCCAGGTAGTAACAATAGTCGCATGCCAGGTTGCAGACCGCTCCGACGGGTTTGGTCATCACATACAGCGGGCGGGCGAAAGGCGCAATGGTTTGGTTCATGGTATTTTTGTTTAGGTAAGTGATCAAGTTATTTTTCAGCGGTTTCTTTGTGCTCGGGAGTCTCCGTTAAGTGTTCCAGCAGTCCTTGGCAGGCATCTTCCAAGATGTCGAGCACATTCTCAAAGCCCTGTGCCCCTCCATAGTAAGGGTCGGGCACATGGTCGATGACCTTGGTACGGCAGAACTCCGTCATGCGATGGATTTTCTGTTCGCTCTCCAAATCGGGTGCTTTCTCTCGGAGGGCATCGATGTTGCGGTCGTCCATTCCTAGAATCCAATCGAAGTGATAGAAATCTTCCGTACGGACCGGGCGTGAACGGTGCGTCAGCTCATAGCCTCTGCGGATGGCATGTGCCCGCATGCGCGCATCCGGCAATTCTCCTTCGTGAAAGCCGATGATGCCTGCAGAATCAATTTCAAACTCTTTTTCTCTTCTCGCCCGGCGTACCAGGGTACGCATGATTTCTTCGGCAGAAGAGGAACGGCAGATGTTGCCGAGACAGACAAAAAGTATGCGTTGTTTTTTCATTTGTCGAGGTGTAAATACTGTTTAAAACGGGCCACATCGGTGTTCAGGATGAGGCTCTCCGGAAATTCGGTTTCCTTGACCAGTTCCAGGGCATGGTCGTAGGTTGCGATGTCGAACGAGATGTGGGCGTCACTTCCCAGGATGACCGGTACTTCGTATTGTTTGCAGAGACGGAGTATCTCCAGGTTGTTGGGACGTGCCTCTACTTTCTTGCGGCAGGGCTTCAGGGAACTGTTGTTGATTTCCAGCAACGTGTGATTCGCCTTAGCGGCCTGTACAATCGGTTCGAAAATCAGTTTGGCGGTTCCGTCACCTGGGTGGCTGATGATGTGCGTGTACGGATTTTCAATGGCCTTGATCATGCCGTGAGTATTTTCCTCGGGAGTGCCCGGCGTGTAGCATAAAGAGTGAATCCCCGCAATCCGTAGGTCCAGCAGGTTCATGTGAAACTCGTCCAGGTCGAGGTTACCTTCTGTGTCGAGGATGTTGATTTCCGCTCCGAGCAGGAGTTCGATGCCGTACATCTTCCGTGGCACCACGTGCAGGTTGCGGAAATAAATCAGGTGGCAGCTTCCGGGGATGCCCGGTGTATGTTCCGTGATGCCGAGCAGCTTCAGTCCCTTGTCGGCAGCTGCCCGTGCCATTTCCTGCAGGCTGCTGAACGCATGTCCGCTGGCGATGGTGTGCGTATGTACATCTAATTCTATGTTCATTGTGATATGGTTTAAGTAGGGTCTACATCATAATATACCATGAGCGAACGGAAACGCTCGTCTTCTATCAGGCTCCGTTGCACTTGGGTCAGGTAACGGCGTACTTTGCTCAGCGAGGCTTCCTGTTCTATCTTGATGACAATCTTCCGGATGAAGAGCGATTGTATCCGGGCCACCGGTGGTTTGTCTGGTCCCAGTATCCGTTCGCCCATGCCTTGGCGCAGACGGGCAGCCATAAGCTCTGCTGCCTGCGTCAGAATGTCTTCTTTGCGGTGCTTCAGGTACACATAAACCAGGCGGTAGAAAGGAGGATATTTGAAAAGTCTCCGTTCTTCCATCTGTTCTTGGTACAGACTCGCATAGTCGTTGGCCATAATCTGGTGGATGAGCGGGTTCTCCGGCGATTTGGTCTGGAGCACCACCAGTCCCTGTTTGTTCTTTCGTCCGGCTCGTCCGGCCACCTGCGCCATAAGCTGGAAGGCCCGTTCATACGAGCGGAAGTCGGGATAGTTCATCATGGAGTCGGCATTCAGGATGCCTACCACACTTACCCGGTCGAAGTCGAGTCCTTTGGAAATCATCTGCGTGCCAATCAGGATATCCGTTTTTCCTTCCTCAAAGTCGCTGATGATGCGTTCGTAAGCCGTACGGGTACGGGTGGTGTCCAAGTCCATCCGGGCTACCCGGGCTTCCGGGAAAATCTGTTTGATGTCGTCTTCTATCTTTTCCGTTCCGAAGCCCCGGTTTACCAGTTCCACTCCGCCACAAGCCGGACAAGCCGTGGGTACAGCGTAGGTATAGCCGCAGTAGTGGCACGTCAGTTGGTGAAGCACCTTGTGATAGGTCAGGCTCACGTCACAGTTCTTGCAACGGGGAACCCATCCACAAGTGCGACATTCAATCATCGGCGCGAAGCCCCGTCGATTCTGGAACAGGATGACCTGCTCCTTTTGCTCCAAGGCTTCCCGTATCTTTTGCAACAGCAGGGGAGAGAACTGGGCCGTCATCCGTTTCTTACGGGCCAGTTCCTTGATGTCCACCAGTTCGATGTGCGGCAGCTGGATTTGCTGGTGACGCTCCGTCAGTTCCACGAGTCCGTATTTCCCGCTCCGGGCATGGAAATAACTTTCCAGACTGGGAGTAGCCGTGCCCAGCAAAGTCTTGGCCCCGTACATGGAAGCCAGCATGATGGCCGCGTTCCGGGCATGATACCGTGGGGCAGGGTCTTGCTGCTTGTAGCTCGTTTCATGTTCCTCGTCCACGATGACCAGTCCCAGTCGCCGGAATGGCAGGAATACGGACGAACGGACTCCCAGTATCACGTCGTAATCTTGCTCGGTGAGTTGTTTCTGCCAGATTTCCACCCTTTCCGCATCGGGAAACTTGGAATGATACACTCCCAGCCGGGCTCCGAACACCCTTCGCAACCGTTCGGTGATTTGGGTGGTGAGGGCAATTTCCGGAAGGAGGTAGAGTACCTGCTTGCCGGCTTTCAGCACTTCTTCTATCAGGTGGATATAGATTTCAGTCTTGCCACTGGCCGTGACTCCATGCAGCAGACAGACATTTTTCGTCTGAAAACAAGTCAGAATTTCGTAAAAGGCTCGTTGCTGAGCGGGGCTGAGGGTATGTACGGGGACCGTTTCGGTTTCTTTGTCAGTCAGTCGGCCGATTTCGTACAGATAAGTCTCCAGTATTTGTTTGTCTACCAGATTCTTGAAAATGGACTGGGTTTGTCCGGATGCTTCCAGCAGTTGCTTCTTGCTGACTTCCCGGATGTCTTTCCCTTGGGCATTCCATCCCGACAGTTCCAGGTATTTCATCAGAATGGCCTGCTGTTTGGGAGCCCGTGCCAGCATATCAAATTTTATGTGCAGGTGATGTTCGTTCTGCAAAGCCTCTGTCAGGCGGACCCGTACTTCCGTGCGTGGCTTGTAGCTCCGCTTGATTTCTTCCTTGATGCAGATGGCTTCTTTCTCCAGCAGCGACTTGATGACCGGCAACAGATTCTTCATCCCACTGGCCTTCTCCAGTTGCGTGACACATTGTTCCGGGTCGGCGCTGAGCAAGTCCAGGATACGCTGTTCCCGTGGAGGAAGCGGTTCCGAAGCCACAAAGTCCGGGTTGTATTCCACCAGCGTTTCACTTTCCAGCTTCATGCCCGAAGGCAGAGCCGCTTTATACACATCGCCCAGCGTACAGAGATAATAGTCGGCCAGCCATTTCCAGAAAGAGAACTGACGGGCCAATAAGACGGGGCGCGAATCGAGTACTTCCGAAATGTCCTTCGTCTCGTATGCCTCGGGAGCCGTTTCATGTACTTTTGTTACGATGGCTGTATGAAACTTCTTCGGACCGAAGGATACGATGACCCGACAGCCCGGTTGTACACTCTCTTCCAGGCTTTCCGGAAGCGAGTAAGTATATTGGCTGGCAATGGGCAGCGGAACGATGACATCTACGAACTTTTTCATACTGCAAAGGTATAAAAAGCCCCTCACATAGCTGGTTCCCTTCTGAAACTTTTATAGCTTTGTGTCCTGGTTTTAATATTTAATGAAAAATGAAAATTTACAATATCGGAATTATCGGGTGTGGCGGAATTGCCTGCAAAATGGCGGCCACCCTTGGAGGAATGAAAGGAGTGAAACGGTATGCCGTGGCTTCGCGTACGTTGGAGAAGGCACAGGCTTTTGCCGACAAGTGGGAGTTTGCGAAGGCCTACGGAAGTTATGAGGAACTGGCCTCAGACCCGGAAGTCGACTTGATTTACATTGCGACCCCTCATGCCATGCATTACGACAATGCCCGTATGTGTATCGAAAAAGGCAAGCCTGTGTTGTGTGAGAAGGCCTTTACCGCCAATGCCCGTCAGGCTGCCGAGCTGCTGAAACTGGCCGAGGAAAAAAAGGTATTCCTGACCGAAGCTATCTGGACCCGCTACATGCCGCTTTCACTGAAGATTCGGGAGCTGCTGGAAGAAGGAGTCATCGGTACGCCTTATATGCTTTCGGCTAATTTGGGCTATGTGATTGACCGGAAAGAACGCATCCTGCGTCCGGAATTGGCGGGAGGTGCGTTGTTGGACTTGGGAGTGTATCTGCTCAACTTTGCCGCCATGTATTTCGGTAAGGAGATTGCTTCCGTACATTCTGTTTGTCAGAAGACCGATACGGGGGTCGATGCACAGGAAAACATCACCTTGCTGTTCCAGGATGGAAAGATGGCGGCTTTGCAGGCCAGTATTCATGCCGTGACCGACCGTATGGGAGTGATTTCGGGCGATAAAGGTCATCTGATTGTGGAGAATATCAACAACCCACAGTCGGTTCGAATTTTGGATGCCAACTATCAGACGGTAGCGGTGTACGAAGCTCCGCAGCAGATTACAGGTTACGAATACCAGGTATATGCCTCTTTGGAAGCCATCGAGAAAGGCTGGCTGGAATCGCCGTATATGCCGCACGCCGAGACGCTACGCCTCATGCAGCAGATGGATGCCCTCCGCAAGGAATGGGGAGTGGTATATCCCTGTGATAAAGAATAAGTTTGACTCGTATAAAAAAGAAGAACCTCTTTTAAAGCTGCTTGAACGCACTTTAAAAGAGGCCTTTTTATAATTGGCAGATTGAATCAGAACATATAAGCAATGGATACTTGCCAGCTGTTATTCTTGAAACCTTCTGACTTTCCGTCTTCAGTGTTGACCATGATACCATTGTCTTTCAAACCGATGTTGTAGTTGGCACCGAGGTGTACATGACCCAAAAGTTTCAAGCCAGCACCTACGTTCAAGCTGGTGGTCTTTTTGTTGAACTCGCATATATCCTTGAACCAGCGGTCTCCTACATTAAATCCAAATTGAGGACCTACTGCCAGATAAGCTCCTATTACGCTGCTGAATCCGATGCTCCATTTCAAGTTAATCGGAATTTCGATGCTTTTTCTGGTGGTACTTCCGGCTTCTGTGTCAATACCCGATTGGTTATAAAGGGCTGCGACGTCGATGCCTACTCCCAAAAGCGGCAATGTAAACTCTGCCGTCGGACCTACAAAGAATCCTGTTCTGTTATCTGGGTTGAAGACTTCTTTTGTCAGAGAAATCTTGGAGATGTTCAAACCTCCTTTAAGCCCGAATTGTATTTGCCCCTGCGCCGGAATGGCGAACGCCAGACAGGCTATCACCATCAGTGTAGATAATAACTTTTTCATATTTCACTTTGTTTAGACGTTTTCACAAAGTTAGACATAAATTGGAAATAAAAAAGAGGAAATAGGAGAAATATACTATCTTTTTTAAAGAATTTATAGTAAGACAAAAATCTTTTTGTAGATGGTTTACGGAAGTAAACTCAAGAATGATTCCCGAACCGGGAGGTATCCACATCTTTTACTTCTTTTTTCTTGTATCCGCCAAAACGGTAACTGAACGAAAGGGTGACACTCTGCAGGTAGCTTTTGGTATTCATGTCGAGATACTGTGCTCCGTTCCGGACTCTGGTCTTGGGGTTCATCGTGTTGAAAATGTCACTGCCTTTCAGTTGGAGCATGGCCCTGTCTTTGGCAAAGGTATAGCGCAAGGCGGCATCCACGAAGCCTACCGGTTGGATGTCGTAGCTTCCTTGTATGGACTGGGTCTGCCCGAAAGCGGTGACTTCCATTTTCAGGTTGGGCCGGCGGCACAGCTGGAAGGTATTTATCCACTGGCCGACTCCTACCCATTGCTGTTGGTTGAAAGGCGCATCATAGTATGCGCTGGCCTTGTCGTGCTTTAAGCTTGCCTGCAGGGTGAGGCGACTGTCCCACCAGTGGCCCACCTTGAAAGGAAGGATGGCAGTAAAAGCGAGCTCTTGGCTGTAATCCCAGTTTTGCCAGTTGTAGATGGCTTTCAGGCGGTCGGAATTCAGGTAGACGGTCTGCATGAAATAGTCGGGTATATAGCTGTAGCTTGCCTGAAAGATGTACTTGCTTTTCAGAATGTAGGTCAGGTCGACATCATATTCGGTGTAAGGGCGGAGGAAGGGATTCCCTACACTCTCGTTGTAGCCGTTCAGGTAGCTGGTGGCTCCGCTCAGTGTCCAGTAGTCGGGGTAGGTCTTGTCGGAACTGAAGGACAGCTGGAGGATGTGGGAGGCCGACGGCATGTAATTCAACTGGAGAGTGGGGTAGACGGCCCATTTCCGGTAATCCTGCATTTGATAGTATTCCAAGGTGGCAGAAGCACTCAGCGTCCATTGGGAGTTGAACGGCTTGTCGAATCCGGCGTAGACGTTGTAGGTATATTCACGGATGCGGTTGTACAGGTTCTGGCCCTGCATTTCCGGCAAGTCATAGTCTTGTATGTTCCGGTTGTGCACGTAGGAAAAGGAAGTCCCGTAGTTCAGCATCCAGTCGTGCGGCAGTGAATGGCTCTGGTCGGCATAGATTTTCCAGCGGTCGATGTGCTGGTCGGAACGGCTGACGAAACGGGTTTCCACTTCTTCCGGGCTTTGGTCGAAGAAATTTTGGGTATCGGTTGAGGTGAAATTGGTATAGTCGGCACCGGCCCGGAAACCGAATCCGGAGGTGTAGTTCAAGGCGGCGTTGTGCATCTGATGGTGTGTGCGGGAATCATTGAACGATTCGGAGATGCTGCCGCTGGAATGGCTGTGGTGCTGGCTGTTAGGGCTGAACTGGGTGGTGTACGACAATTCGAGGGAGTTGTCGGCATCGAACTTGTAGGTTCCTCCGGCCCGCAGGGTATGTGCCAGGCTGCGTCCCGTATGTTCGGTCACCTGGTTCACGTTGTACACCGGTCCTTTCACCGTATGATGAGCGAGGAAGTCGATGTAACCGCGGGTGTAGCTGCTTTGAAGGTTGTACATGAAATCCAGGTCGACTTTGGGAGAAGTATAGGCCAGTGTGACCCCTCCGTTGCCGCCGGCTTCCTTCTGCTGTTTGTATTCACCGCGGATTTCTCCTTGCAGCCCTCCTTCCCCGGGCTTGTATCCTTTCAGCACGAGGTTGATGGCGGCCCCGCGTACGTGGTACTGTGGAGGAGCGCTGTACATCACTTCTGCCTTTTCCACGCGTGAAGCCGGCATCCCCTTTAAGAGCGTGATGAGTTGTTCGTAGGTCATGGACGAGGGACGGCCGTTCAGCAGCAGACTGACGCCGCCTGCCCCAGCCAAGGTCAGTACGTCGTTCTGTTCAATCACGCCCGGAAGCTGTTTGAGGGCTTCGTAAGCATTGGTGACCAACCGCTGGGAAATCAGCTGCGGCATGTCGTAGCTCAGACGGCTGCCTTCCACGGTGACCAGCGGGCGTTCTCCTTCTACTACGACTTCCTGAAGGGCGTAGTCTTTCGGCTGCAACACAAATGTACCGACATCTCTTCCGCTTCCCTCTTTTTCCAGGGTTTCATACAGCAGGTGCTGGAAGAGCAGGCGGTAACGTGTCGGCTGGTGATTCAGCAGAAAGGTGCCGTCGGTATTCGTGATGGTGGCTTCTACAAATACAGAATCAATGGTTTGGAGTACGACCGTGGCTCCGTCAATGGGCTGGTGCGACGGGTCGGTGACTTTTCCTGTGATGGTTTGTGCAGTGACTGTGCCGAGCATCGTACCGAGCAGTAACAAGATGCTCACTAAAAAATACTTTTTCATATCGTTCGTGTCTTTATCTTTCATTATCTTTGACACTGCAAAACTAAAAAGCCCGTTTTGCTTTTTGGGTTAAGGCAAGGTTAACGCTACGTTAACGGCTTTCGTTTACGTGAAGAATATACGGTTATGAAGATGAAACACATTCGCTGGATTGCGGTAGTGGGACTGATTGCGATTGTCGAACTGCAGTATGTCTGGCTGGTCAATACTTACAAGCTGACACGGGAGAATGTCATGCGGCAAAGTCATGAGCTCTTCAAGGACGCGGCGCTTCAGGAAACTTTCTGTCGGATGAGCCTCTGGAAGCAATTGTATGGGAAGAAGGATTCCACGTATACTTATCAATTTAAACTGGAAGAGGAGGTGGAGGACAGCGATACGCTGCAGTCTTCTACTCCGGAAACGCGCGAGTTCATCGAATCGGCAGTCTTTATCGCCCTGCAGGAAGGGGTGCTGAATACGTTCAAGATGGATGTGTCTTTGTATCGTTTGGATTCCATTTATACCCACCTGCTGGACTCGGTCGGTATCTCGGCCAAGGTGTCGACTTGTATGACAGATTCGTTGGGGAATGTGTTGCAGGCATCCTCTCCGCAGGCAAAGCTGGAGGGGCAGAAATATTTGAAAACGCAACCGGTAGCTCTCGACATGGCACATACTCGCTATCTGCAAGGGGTGATTCTGAATCCCTACTGGGTGATTTTCCAGCGTATGACGCTGCTGCTGATTGCCACGGTGCTGATTATGGCGTTGGTCATTGTCTGTATTGTGTATCAGATACGGGTCATTATCCGTCAGGACAAGATTGCCAAGGTAAGGGAGGATTTCTCGTATGCCATGATTCACGACATGAAGACGCCGCTGAGTTCCATCCTGATGGGAACGGAGATTCTGGAAAGTGGGCGTTTAGACGGACAGCCGGAAAAGAAGGAACGGTATTTCCGGATTGTGAAGGAGGAGGGAGAGCATCTGCTGGCACTGACCAACAAGGTGCTGACACTTTCCAAACTGGAGAATCATGCACTGAAATTAGAGCAGACGGATTGTCTGCTCCGACCGATTTTGGAGGATTTGGCGGAGAAGTACAAGGCGAAGGCAACCAAGCCGGTGACGTTTGTCTGGCATTTGCAGGAAGAAACGGTCTGGGCGGACGAGGAATTTCTGAAAGAAGCGCTCAGCAACCTGATAGACAATGCCTTGAAGTATTCGGGTGAATCGGTGGAGATTACGTTCGTTTCGGAACGGAAAGCGGATGGAACGGTCTGTGTGACGGTGGCCGACAATGGCTTCGGTATTCCTTTAAAAGACCAGCGGAAGATTTTTGAGAAATATGAACGGGCAGAAGCCAGTGCGCGCAGCCGTTCCGGAGGTGCTCCCGGCTTTGGACTGGGACTGAACTATGTGCTCCGGATTATGGAGGCACACGACGGGCGGGTGACACTGGAAAGCATGGAGGGCGAATACAGTCGGTTTACGTTGGTTTTCCCTCCAGAGAGTGCCATGGACGATAAAAAAGAGGAACAATAATATGGAAGGACAGATCATCAAACTGCTGTTAGTGGAAGACGATGCGAACCTGTGTTATATCATTCAGGGAGGCCTGGAGGATATGATTGGCGGGTATAAAGTGCTGACGGCAGCCAATGGCGAGGAAGGGCTGAAGGTGTGGAAGGCAGAGCAGCCGGATGTCATCGTGGCCGACATAGAGATGCCGGTGATGGACGGGTATGAGATGGTGAAACGTATCCGGGAAGAAGATGAGCATATCCCCATCTTGTTTACTTCCGGACGGGTTTCGCCGAAAGATGTAGTGAAAGGTTATGAACTGGGTGTGAACAACTATGTCAAGAAGCCTTTTCTGGCCGAGGAACTGCATGCGCATGTCACGGCTTTGTTGAAACTGACCCGGGGCCTGCAGGTACAGAAGGAGGTGCCGGAGGTATCCATCGGGCGACTGTTCTCGTTTGATACCACACGTGGAGTCTTGAAGCAGAAAAGCGGAGAAGAACGTATGCTGACGGTGCGGGAGGCCGATTTGCTCCGTATGTTGTGCGAGCACAAGGGGCAGGTCGTACGGCGGGAGGTTATCTTGTCGCGTCTGTGGAATACAGAGGAGGATTATTTCGCTTCGCGCAGCCTGGATGTCTTCGTGTCGCGTCTGCGCAAATTGCTGGCGAACGATGAGACAGTGGAGCTGAAGACCGTGAAGGGCGTCGGTTTGATATTGGAAGAAAGAAAAGTTTAATTTAAATACAAAACGAATATGCAATATTTTAAGAGTGATTACATGGAAGGAGCGCATCCGCTGATTCTGGAGCGCTTGAGTCAGACGAATATGGAAAAAACTTCGGGTTACGGCACGGATGAGTATTGTGCTTCGGCCCGTCGGAAAATTGCAGAGGCATGCGGCTGTCCGCAGGCGGAAGTGCATTTCATGGTGGGAGGTACGCAGACCAATGCCACGGTCATTACGGCAGTGTTGCGTCCGTATGAGGGTGTGATTGCGGCGGTAACCGGTCACATCAACCAGCATGAAGCCGGAGCGGTGGAAGCGGGAGGCCATAAGGTGCTGGCTTTGCCTCACCACGAAGGAAAACTGGATGCAGCGGAGGTAGACCGTTATGTGACAGCCTTTTATCAGGACCCGAGCTGGGACCACATGGTGGCACCGGGGATGGTGTATATTTCGCATCCGACGGAGTACGGTACACTGTACACCTTGGAAGAACTGAAGGCGTTGTCTGCCGTATGTCGCAAGCATAAGATTCCGTTGTTCTTGGATGGGGCCCGTCTGGGTTACGGACTGGCGGCACGGGATACGGATGTGACCTTGAAGGACATCGCTACCTTGTGTGATATTTTCTATATCGGAGGAACCAAGGTAGGAGCGTTGTTTGGAGAAGCCGTGGTGATTCCGCAGCCCGGAATGATTCGTCAGTTTGATACGATTATCAAGCAGCGGGGTGTATTGTTGGCTAAAGGACGTCTGCTGGGCTTGCAGTTCGATACCCTGTTTACCGACGGGTTGTATGTGAAGATTGCCCGTCATGCCATCGATATGGCGGAGCGGATTGTGGAAGGTCTGAAGGCATACGGCTATACATTTTTCATTCGTCCGCAGAGTAACCAGTTGTTTGTCACGCTCGAAAACTGTTTGTTTGAGAGACTGGTGCAGCGCGTCGGATTTGAAGTCTGGGAAAAACGTGCCGACGGAACGACGGTGGTACGTATTGCTACCAGCTGGGCCACTCGGGAAGAAGATGTAGCCGAATTGCTGGAAGAGTTGAAAAAGAAATAACCGCTAATAAATAGTGGAATTAAGCAGTCGGCCTCGCAAAGCCATCGGTTTTTACCATGGCGTCTTGCGGGGCCGGCTGTGTTTATTTCGCCTCTTCTTCCTTGAACCAAGAGGCATACATCAGGTAGCCGTTGGCAATTTTCTGATTGAGTTCCTTGCTTTGTGCCGGATCGACTTTCTTGATGAACTTGGCCGGAACACCTCCCCAGAGGGTATGGGGCTCGATGACGGTGTTTGCCAACACCAGGGCACCGGCAGCCACGATGGCTCCTTCTCCCACTACAGCATGGTCGAGTAGGGTAGACCCCATGCCAATCAGGGCATTGTCGTGTACGCAGGCCCCGTGAAGTGTCACGTTGTGGCCGATGGATACGTCGTTGCCGATTTCTACAGTCGATTTTTCATACAAGGTGTGGAGTACGGTGCCGTCTTGGATGTTCACCCGGTCGCCGATGCGGATGGAGTTCACATCGCCCCGAAGTACGGCATTGAACCATACGCTACAGTCGCGTCCCATTACTACGTCGCCAATAATCGTGGCGTTATCGGCCAGATAACAGTTTTCGCCGATTTGAGGAGTAAATCCTCTGACAGATTTTATTAGTGCCATAAGTTTGTTTCATTTGATAAAGCGGCCTAAGTTAGTAGATTTTTGGGAATTCTCTATGATTTTTGTAGGTCTTGCAGCAGCTTTTTCCGTAGAAGTTGAATGCTGACAGGGCTGATTCTTTCAGGAAAGGGAGTATTTTTCAGAAATGCTAGGGCAATAAATCTCTTTTTTCTCTCTGTTTTCTATGTTTCCAATGTGTAAACCGTAGGTTTTCCTTTCGGGAAACGTACGTTTTCCTTGGCGGAAACCTACGTTTCCCGAAAGGGAGACATAGAAAATGTCGGGAGCTTTGGGACAAAATGTGCCTGCGGTGTGAATTTTTCGGGGCGTTATTTGTCATGCAGCATGGAATAATCACGGATTTTATGGTGGACTGGTGATTCCGTTTCCTGCATTTTTCGGGCGTTTTTTCGGTTTTTGGCCTTCGTGCAGAAGAATTCCGGGCAGGATTTTCCGCGTTTTTGCTGTTTTTTGTACCGGTTCGGCATGTATTTTTGCCTTTCCCTTTTACGTATGCGAGTATATGCGTGCGTACACATGCCCGCGCGAAATACATAATGTAGGGCTGTTTCCGTCCGTTTTTCCCTTGTCCAAAAAATGTCCACATACAATTGGTTCTTATTCAGTGATTTACAAAAATTCTTCAAAATTTCCGCAAAAAAGTATTGCGTAAAAGTTGCAGAACCGGAAAAAGTGCGTACCTTTGCAACCGCTTTCGAGAGGGAGAGCCGCTGAGAATGACAGAATGGTAAAGAGAGGCAGACTTACTGAAGGCGCTGCACCCGAGTATCTTACCTTGCAGGGACGCAAGGGAGCGAGAAAAGGATAAGCCCGGAGAGGTCCTCCTGAAAAACTTTTTCGAAAAAAAACTTCGAAAAAATTTGGAGGGAAAGAAAAAACGCCTTACCTTTGCAAACGCTTTCCCCCTGAAACGGGAGCTCAAGAAAAGATAGTTCTTTGAAAGACTTTAGATAAACAAACGAAGATGTAGTACAAGAAGTAGTCTTATATATAATGTATATGTGAGATGAAACAAGAACCGTCAATAACCTGAAAAGGATATAGAAAATCGGTTTCCTGGAACAGAATCAACGATACCCGCAAGGGTAAGAGAATATTTTACAATGAAGAGTTTGATCCTGGCTCAGGATGAACGCTAGCTACAGGCTTAACACATGCAAGTCGAGGGGCAGCATGAACTTAGCTTGCTAAGTT
>CABIXF010000038.1 GCA_902362595.1 Bacteroidaceae bacterium
AGGGCGTCGAGTCAGATGCGGCAGACGCGAAACCAAGTGATCTACCCTTGGCCAGGATGAAGTCTGGGTAACACCAGATGGAGGTCCGCACCAATAAGCGTTGAAAAGCTTCTGGATGAGCTGAGGGTAGGGGTGAAAGGCTAATCAAACTTGGAGATAGCTCGTACTCCCCGAAATGCATTTAGGTGCAGCCTCGCGGGTTACTGATGTGAGGTAGAGCGACTGATTGGATGCGAGGGCTTCACCGCGTGAGCCATTCTGGAGCGTATGGAAAAGCAAATGTAGGTATAAGTAACGATAAAGGGGGTGGGAAACCCCCTCGCCGAAAGACTAAGGTTTCCTGATCAACGCTAATCGGATCAGGGTAAGTCGGGTCCTAAGGCTCAGCCGAACGGCGAGGCCGATGGCAGAAACGGTTAATATTCCGTTACTACCTTTGAGGGTGACGTGGGGAAGCAGCAGTGACACCGCCGCCGGCTGACGGAATAGCCGGTTGAAGGGTGTAGGTTTTGATTTCCGCAGGCAAATCCACGGAAAGAGCCGAACCTGATAGTACGCCAACTCCTTCGGGAAGCGGCGATAGTGCGGGTAAGCAGACTGCCGAGAAAATCCGCTAAACATAACTTCAGAGGTACCCGTACCGCAAACGGACACACGTAGTCGGGTTGAATATACTAAGGCGCTTGAGTGAATCACGGTTAAGGAACTAGGCAAACTGACCCTGTAACTTCGGGATAAAGGGTCCCTACCCAGAAATGGGAGGGCGCAGAGAATAGGTCCAGGCAACTGTTTAACAAAAACACAGGGCTGTGCGAATATGAAAGTAGAGGTATACAGCCTGACACCTGCCCGGTGCTGGAAGGTTAAGAGGAGATGTCATCGCAAGAGAAGCATTGAATTGAAGCCCCAGTAAACGGCGGCCGTAACTATAACGGTCCTAAGGTAGCGAAATTCCTTGTCGGGTAAGTTCCGACCTGCACGAATGGTGTAATGATCCGGACGCTGTCTCAACCGTGAGCTCAGTGAAATTGTAGTATCGGTGAAGATGCCGATTACCCGCGATGGGACGAAAAGACCCCGTGAACCTTTACTATAGCTTAGCATTGAATTTGGGCACGCGATGTGTAGGATAGGTCGGAGGCTGAGAGACGGGCACGCCAGTGTTCGTGGAGCCGCTGTTGAAATACGACCCTTCGTTTGTTTGAGTTCTAACTCCTGGCAGGAGGACATTGCTTGGTGGGTAGTTTGACTGGGGTGGTCGCCTCCAAAAGCGTAACGGAGGCTTCTAAAGGTGCCCTCAGGACGATCGGTAACCGTCCGCAGAGTGTAATGGCAGAAGGGCGCTTGACTGGGAGACAGACAGGTCGAGCAGGTAGGAAACTAGAGCATAGTGATCCGGTGTTTCCGAATGGAAGGGACATCGCTCAAAGGATAAAAGGTACTCCGGGGATAACAGGCTGATCCCTCCCAAGAGCTCATATCGACGGAGTGGTTTGGCACCTCGATGTCGGCTCGTCACATCCTGGGGCTGGAGAAGGTCCCAAGGGTTGGGCTGTTCGCCCATTAAAGTGGCACGCGAGCTGGGTTCAGAACGTCGTGAGACAGTTCGGTCTCTATCTATCGTGGGCGTATGAAATTTGCGTGGCTCTGACACTAGTACGAGAGGACCGTGTTGGACCGACCTCTGGTTTGCCGGTTGTGCCGCCAGGCGCATCGCCGGGTATCCAAGTCGGGATCGGATAAGCGCTGAAAGCATCTAAGTGCGAAGCCGGCCACAAGATTAGATTTCTCAGGGTCGTTGAAGACGACAACGTTGATAGGATGCAGGTGTAAAGCTGGAGACAGCAAAGCCGAGCATTACTAATTGCCCGTCAGCTTTCCTTATCCGCGCCGGGCGGATGGAAAACATCGAAGGATGATATATACGTTCAGCCGAGTGCTGGGATTGCTTGCTTGTAAGTCATGATAAAATATGATTGATAAGGAAAATGGGTACGTTGTTCATTATTCATTTTTCATTATTAATTGAAAGGATATTAAGGTGACTATGGCGCGAAGGTTCCACCTCTTCCCATTCCGAACAGAGAAGTTAAGCTTCGCCACGCCGATGGTACTGCGTACAAGTGGGAGAGTAGGTAGTCGCCGTTTTACAGAGAGCCTCGAGATAGCAATATCTCGGGGCTTTTTTTGTGCCCGTAAGGGAACGGGGAGTAATACTTTTAAATAAATTGGCATCTGCTTTGGGGGCGTCGAATCAGAAAATCAGTATTTCTGTTTGTCCCTGCGAGTGGTTTTCGTATCTTTGGAAAAGAGAATCAAAGCGAATATTCTTTTTAATTGATCAGATGAATATGAAAACACACACCTTTCATTTTTTGAGAGCCATTTGTCTCGGGGGATTGTTGAGTGCGTCCGCTTTCTGTGTACATGCTGAGAATACAGTGTATCTTCCTTCGTCGGAGAATTTGCAGGCGCGAAAAGAGTTTCAAGATAATAAGTTCGGCATTTTTCTGCATTGGGGAATTTACAGTATGTTCGGGCAAGGAGAATGGTACATGAATAACGATAACATCGACTGTCATGAATATGCAAAAGTGGCCTCTGGCTTTTATCCTTCCCGATTTGATGCGCATGAGTGGGTCGCGGCTATCAAGGCTTCTGGTGCCCGGTATATCTGCATTACTTCCCGTCATCATGACGGGTTTTCCATGTTTCATACAAAATATTCGGATTACAACGTGGTGGATGCGACACCTTTCAAACGGGATGTTATTAAGGAATTGGCTGAAGAGTGTCAGAAGCAGGGCATCAAGTTGCATCTATATTATTCCCATCTGGATTGGACACGAGAGGACTACTATCCTTTGGGAAGAACGGGACACGGAACTGGCCGTACTTCGCACGGGGAATGGGCTACTTATTATGAGTTCATGAATCATCAGTTGACGGAGTTACTGACCAATTATGGTCCGATTGGAGCAATTTGGTTTGACGGAATGTGGGATCAGCCTGACGGATTCGACTGGAAGCTGGATGAACAGTACGCATTGATTCATAAATTACAGCCGGCCTGCCTGATTGGCAACAATCATCATAAGGCACCTTATCCCGGAGAGGACTTCCAGATGTTTGAGCGAGACTTGCCCGGTGAGAATAAAGCGGGCTTCTCCGGTGAGTCTGTGGTAGGGCGATTGCCTTTGGAAACTTGTGAAACAATGAATGGTATGTGGGGATATCAGATAAAAGACCAGAATTACAAGTCGGTTACGGAATTGGTCCGTCTGTTAGTCCGTGCGGCAGGGAAGGGGGCCAATTTGCTGATGAACATTGGCCCACAGCCTAATGGAGAACTTCCGGCGGTGGCCGTTGAACGGCTGAGAGGGGTCGGAAAGTGGATGTCGGAAAACGGGGATACCATCTATGGCACTGCAGCTGGAAACGTGATGACTGCCTCATGGGGCACGACTACCCGGAAGGGAAACATGCTTTACGTGCATCTGCTGACGGATGAAATGCCCCAGTTTGTGACGTTGCCTCTGACGGAGAAAGTTCTTTCTTCTAATGTATTTCATACCGGAGAGAAGGTGAAATGGGAAAAAATTCAAGGGGGCATTGTGTTACATACTGAAAATTTGGAGCCTTCTGTGGATTGTATTGTCGCGTTGAAATTAAAGGAATAATTATATTTGCAATAAAAAATAGAATGCCATGGTGATAAAAACAATTTTAGATACTGATTTATATAAGTTTACGACTTCATACGCCTATATCAAGCTCTTCCCGTACGCTATGGGAACCTTTACGTTCAAGGATAGAGACGACACGGAATATACGGAAGGTTTTCTGGAGGCGTTGAAGAATGAAATCCATAACCTGGAAATGGTGAAACTGGCACCGGAGGAACTGGAATATATGACTTCTCATTGTCGTTTCCTTCCGAGAGTGTATTGGGAATGGCTATCGTCTTTCCGTTTCGACCCCAATAAGATAGAAGTCTGGCTGGATGAGCAGCATCATCTGCAAATGTCCGTTACGGATTATTTATATAAGGTAACATTGTATGAAGTCCCCCTATTGGCTATCGTATCGGAGATTAAAAATCAGTTCCTGAACCGTATGCCGGACAAACAGGTTATTCTGGACAAGTTGGCGGGAAAGGTGGAACTGTCGAACGCCCATCAGATGCCTTTCTCTGAATTTGGTACACGGCGCCGTTTCTCATTTGACGTGCAGAAACTGGTGGTGGAGTACTTAAAGAAACATGCCCGTTATTGTACGGGAACTTCCAATTGTTACCTGGCCATGAAATACGGGATGTTGCCTATGGGAACGCATCCGCATGAATGGTTCATGTTTCATGGAGCACAGTTCGGTTACAAGCATGCCAATTACATGGCCTTAGAAAATTGGGTAAATGTGTACGATGGAGATTTGGGTACAGCCCTGTCGGATACCTATACTTCCGATTCGTTTTTGAGTAACTTCAGCCGGAAACAGGCGAAGCTGTTTGACGGCGTACGCTGCGACTCCGGCAACGAATATGAGTTTATTGATCGTCTGATTGCCCGCTACAAGGAACTGGGGATTGACCCGACTACCAAAACCATTATTTTCAGTAATGCGCTCGACTTTGAAAAAGCACTGAAGATATTCCAGTATTGCCAAGGTAAAATACGCTGTTCGTTCGGCATTGGTACCAATTTGACGAATGACACAGGTTATCAGCCTTCTAATATTGTCATGAAGCTGTCACGCTGCAAGATGACCATGAACCAAGAATGGCGTGAGTGCGTAAAGTTGTCGGACGATATGGGTAAGCACATGGGAAGCATGACCGAAGTAGAAGCCTGTCTGCACGAATTGCGTTTGCTTTCTGAATGATAGATTTACACCCTATTGCATGTGTTTGTGTGAATTTGTTGTTTAAATATTGAAAAAACTTTCTTTTTATTTTCTTATTTCAAAATATTGTATACCTTTGCAGCAACAAAAAAGAAACGAATAAAAAGATTCTGAAAATGAACACTATGTTTTTACATATTTTGCTATGCGGTCTGATTAATCTGCTGGAAAGCCCGGTGGGAAGTGAGTCGCGTGCATGCTGATGTAAAAACAATATCATATAAAGCCTTTCTCACTTCCTTGTGCGAAAGGCTTTTTTTTAGGATTATAGGAAATAAAAAAGATACTATTATGAGTGACAGATTATTTATTTTTGATACTACGCTCCGCGATGGGGAGCAGGTACCGGGATGCCAGTTGAATACGGTTGAAAAGATTCAGGTTGCCAAACAGCTGGAAGCTTTGGGAGTAGATGTAATCGAGGCTGGATTTCCAATTTCAAGTCCGGGAGATTTCAATTCGGTAATTGAAATTTCCAAAGCTGTGACCTGGCCGACCATTTGTGCGTTGACACGTGCCGTACAGAAAGACATCGACGTGGCTGCCGAGGCGTTGCAGTATGCCAAACACAAACGTATCCATACGGGTATCGGTACATCTGATTCACATATCAAATATAAATTTAATTCTACTCGTGAAGAAATCATTGAACGGGCTGTCAATGCGGTGAAATATGCGAAACGTTATGTAGAAGACGTGGAGTTTTATGCCGAAGATGCCGGACGTACGGAGAATGAATATCTCGCACGTGTGGTGGAAGCCGTTATCAAAGCAGGAGCTACAGTGGTAAACATTCCGGATACGACTGGTTATTGCTTGCCGGATGAATACGGTGCAAAAATCAAGTACTTGATGGAGCATGTGGACGGAATAGACAAAGCCATTATTTCTACTCACTGCCACAATGACCTGGGAATGGCCACAGCTAACACCATTAACGGTGTGTTGAATGGAGCCCGTCAGGTGGAAGTGACCATTAATGGTATCGGAGAACGTGCCGGTAACACCTCGCTGGAGGAAGTAGCCATGATTCTTCGCTGTCACCACGACATCCATATCGATACGAACATCAACACGCAGAAAATCTATCCTACCAGCCGCATGGTTTCCAGTTTGATGAACATGCCGGTGCAGCCCAATAAAGCCATTGTGGGACGTAATGCATTTGCTCATTCTTCCGGTATCCATCAGGATGGAGTGCTGAAGAATGCACAGACCTACGAAATTATCGACCCGAAAGATGTGGGTATCGATGACAATGCGATTGTATTGACGGCACGTAGCGGACGTGCGGCTTTGAAACATCGTCTGCATGTGTTGGGCGTAGAAATGACGCAGGAGAAATTGGACAAGGTGTATGAGGATTTCCTGAAGCTGGCAGATAAGAAGAAAGATATTACGGATGACGATATTCTGGTATTGGCTGGAGCCGACCGCAATGTGAACCATCATATCAAACTGGAATACTTGCAGGTGACCAGTGGAGTAGGAGTCCGTTCCGTGGCCAGTCTGGGATTGAATATCAGTGGCGAACATTTTGAGGCAGCCGCTACGGGTAACGGACCGGTGGATGCAGCCATCAAGGCCGTGAAACAGATTATCAAGCGTCAGATGACCTTGAAGGAATTTACTATTCAGGCCATCAGTAAAGGTAGTGATGATGTTGGTAAGGTACACATGCAGGTGGAATACGACGGCCAGATGTACTATGGTTTCGGAGCCAACACTGACATTATTGCCGCTTCGGTAGAGGCATACATCGATTGTATCAATAAATTCAGAAAATAATTAAACGAGATATTTTTATGGCTAATACGTTATTTGACAAGATATGGGATGCACATGTGGTGCAGAAGGTGGAAGACGGACCTACCCAATTGTATATAGACCGTCTGTATTGTCACGAGGTGACCAGTCCGCAGGCTTTTGCCGGGATGCGTGCCCGTGGATTGAAATGTTTCCGTCCGGAACGCATCTATTGTATGCCGGACCACAATACGCCGACGCATGACCAAGACAAGCCGATTGAAGATCCGGTCTCAAAGGCACAGGTGGATGCGCTGGCCAAGAATGCAGCCGATTTCGGGTTGACGCATTTCGGAATGATGAACAAGAAGAACGGTATTATCCATGTGGTAGGTCCGGAACGTGGACTGACCCTTCCGGGCATGACCATTGTTTGTGGTGACTCACATACTTCTACTCACGGTGCAATGGGAGCGGTTGCTTTCGGAATCGGTACCAGTGAGGTGGAAATGGTGATGGCTTCGCAGTGCATCCTTCAGGCTCGTCCGAAAACCATGCGTATCACGATTGACGGCAAGTTGGGAAAAGGTGTGACAGCCAAGGATGTAGCCTTGTATATGATGTCGAAGATGACGACCAGTGGTGCCACAGGTTACTTTGTGGAATATGCCGGTGAAGCTATCCGCAGCCTGACCATGGAAGGACGTCTCACCCTGTGTAACTTGTCTATCGAGATGGGGGCCCGTGGAGGAATGATTGCGCCGGACGAAGTGACCTTCGAATACATTAAAGGTCGTGAATATGCGCCGAAAGGAGCGGAATGGGACAAGGCATTGGCTTATTGGAAGACGTTGAAGAGCGATGACGATGCCGTGTTCGACAAGGAGGTTCGTTTTGATGCGGCAGATATCCAGCCGATGATTACCTATGGTACCAATCCGGGTATGGGTATGGCGATTACCGCACATATTCCGACTACGGAAGGAATGAGTGACGTGGAAAAAGGTTCCTTTGAAAAATCCTTGCATTACATGGGCTTCCAGCCGGGAGAGAGTCTGCTGGGTAAAAAAGTGGACTATGTATTCCTTGGAGCTTGTACCAACGGACGTATTGAGGATTTCCGGGCTTTCGCTTCTATCGTGAAAGGACGTAAGAAAGCAGACCATATTACTGCATGGCTGGTGCCGGGTTCTTGGATGGTGGATGAACAGATTCGGCAGGAAGGACTGGATAAAGTTCTGGAAGAAGCGGGTTTTGAAATCCGTCAGCCGGGATGCAGTGCCTGTCTGGCCATGAACGACGACAAGATTCCGGCAGGAAAGTATTCCGTGTCTACCAGCAACCGTAATTTTGAAGGGCGTCAGGGACCAGGTTCCCGTACGTTGCTGGCCAGTCCGTTGACAGCGGCAGCCGCTGCCGTAACCGGTGTGATAACAGATCCGAGAACGTTAATGTAAAAAATGAGTGTCATGAAACAGAAATTCAATATCATAACAAGTACTTGTATTCCTTTGCCTTTGGAAAATGTGGATACGGACCAGATTATTCCGGCACGTTTTCTGAAAGCGACGACCCGTGATGAAAAGTTTTTTGGTGACAATTTGTTCCGCGACTGGCGTTACAATCCGGATGGTTCGTTGAACAAGGATTTTGTGTTGAACAATCCGAAGTACAGTGGACAGATTCTGGTGGCCGGAAAGAATTTCGGTAGTGGCTCCAGCCGTGAACATGCGGCATGGGCGATTGCCGGATATGGTTTCAGAGTGGTGGTGTCCAGCTTTTTTGCCGACATTCACAAGAACAATGAATTGAACAACTTCGTGCTTCCGGTGGTGGTAAGTGAGGGATTCTTGAAAGAATTGTTTTACTCGATTTATGCCGATCCGAAAACAGAAGTAGAAGTAAATCTGCCTGAGCAGACTATTACCAATAAAGCGACCGGTAAGTCTGAAAAGTTTGAAATCAATGCCTATAAGAAGCATTGTCTGATGAACGGACTGGACGACATCGATTTCTTGGTAGAGAATAAAGATAAGATAGAAGCCTTCGAAAAGGCACGTAACTAATCGGCGGAAGCATAGAGTATGGATAATCATCCGAGAATAGAAATAATGGACACGACGTTGCGCGACGGTGAACAGACCAGCGGCGTATCGTTCGTGCCTCATGAGAAACTGATGATAGCGCGTCTGCTGCTGGAAGACCTGAAAGTGGACCGGATAGAGGTGGCTTCTGCCCGTGTGTCGGATGGTGAGTTCAACGCGGTAAAAATGATTTGTGACTGGGCGGCACGCCGTGGCCTGTTGCAGCGGGTGGAAGTGCTGGGTTTTGTGGACGGAACCGTTTCTGTAGACTGGATTCATCGTGCAGGATGCCGGGTTATCAATCTGCTGGCAAAAGGCTCGGAAAAGCATTGCCGTTATCAGTTGAAAAAGACGCTTTCGGAGCATCTGGCTGATATCCACCAGGTGGTGGATTATGCCTTGACGAAGGACATGGATGTCAATCTGTACTTGGAAGACTGGAGTAACGGAATCAAGGACTCTCCTGAGTATGTGTTTGAGCTGATGGACGATTTGAAGGACAGTGGTATCAAGCGCTTTATGTTGCCGGATACATTGGGAATCCTCAATCCGTTGCAGGTGATTGAATACATGCGCAAGATGAAAAAGCGGTATCCTGACCTGCATTTCGATTTTCATGCCCATAATGATTACGATTTGGCCGTGAGCAATGTGCTGGCAGCTGTGCTGAGTGGAGTAAAAGGATTGCATACCACCATCAACGGATTGGGTGAACGGGCTGGAAATGCTCCGTTGGCCAGTGTGCAGGCCATCTTGAAAGATCATTTTCATGCGATTACCCGCATTGACGAGAGCCGGTTGAACGACGTAAGCCGCGTGGTAGAGTCTTATTCCGGTGTGACGATTCCGGCCAACAAACCGATTGTGGGTGAAAGTGTCTTTACACAGGTGGCAGGCGTACATGCCGATGGAGACAATAAGAACAAGTTGTACTTCAACGATTTGCTCCCGGAGCGCTTCGGGCGTGTACGGGAATATGCCTTAGGAAAGAATTCCGGAAAAGCCAATATCCGCAAAAACCTGGAAAGCTTGGGTCTTGAGCTGGATGAAGAATCGATGAAGAAGGTGACCAACCGCATCATTGAGTTGGGCGACCGTAAGGAGCAGGTTACTCCGGAAGATTTGCCATATATCATTAGTGATGTGCTCAAGCACGACGGGATACAGAACAAGGTGAAATTGCTCAGCTATTTTGTCACTTTGGCTCAAGGACTGAAACCGATGGCTACGTTGAGCATTGAGATTGATGGAAAGACTTATCAGGAAAGCTCTTCCGGTGATGGACAGTATGACGCTTTCGTGCGTGCGTTGCGTAAGATTTATAAGAATACGCTGGGCCGCAAGTTCCCGATGCTGGTGAATTATGCGGTGACCATTCCGCCGGGCGGACGGACCGATGCCTTTGTGCAGACCGTGATTACATGGAATTACGAGGATAAGGAGTTTCGTACCCGCGGATTTGATGCCGACCAGACGGAAGCAGCCATCAAGGCTACGATTAAAATGTTGAACTTGATAGAAGATTTAAATTAAACGTATCTGATTATGGATTTTAAAATAGCAGTATTAGCCGGTGACGGAATCGGACCGGAAATCTCTGTACAGGGAGTAGATGTAATGACGGCCGTTTGTGAAAAATTCGGCCACAAAGTAACTTATGAATATGCACTTTGCGGAGCTCATGCCATTGATGAAGTAGGTGATCCGTTCCCGGAAGAAACTTACCAGATTTGTAAGAATGCCGATGCGGTTCTGTTCTCGGCGGTAGGTGACCCGAAATTCGACAATGACCCTACGGCGAAAGTACGTCCGGAACAAGGTTTGCTGGCCATGCGTAAGAAATTGGGATTGTTTGCGAACATCCGTCCGGTACAGACTTTCAAATGCTTGGTTCACAAATCTCCGTTGAAGGCGGAATTGGTGGATGGGGCTGATTTCCTCTGCATCCGTGAACTGACAGGCGGTATGTACTTTGGCGAAAAATACCAGGACAACGACAAGGCATACGATACCAATATGTACACTCGTCCGGAAATCGAACGTATTTTGAAGGTAGGTTTTGAATATGCCATGAAACGTCGGAAACACCTGACGGTAGTAGATAAGGCCAATGTGTTGGCTTCTTCCCGTTTGTGGCGTCAGATTGCCCAGGAGATGGCTCCTCAGTATCCGGAAGTGACGACCGATTATATGTTTGTAGACAATGCAGCCATGAAGATGATTCAAGAACCGAAGTTCTTTGATGTCATGGTGACGGAAAATACATTTGGAGATATTCTGACCGATGAGGGCTCTGTCATTAGCGGTTCAATGGGCTTGCTTCCTTCTGCTTCTACCGGTGAAAGCACTCCTGTATTCGAGCCGATTCATGGTTCCTGGCCACAGGCAAAGGGCTTGAACATTGCCAATCCGTTGGCACAGATTCTGTCGGTTGCCATGTTGTTTGAATATTTCAACTGCAAGGAAGAAGGCGCACTGATTCGTCGGGCAGTAGACGCTTCATTGGATGCCAATGTGCGTACACCGGAAATTCAAGTGGAAGGTGGAGCCAAATACGGCACGAAAGAAGTGGGTGCCTGGATTGTAGATTACATCAAGAAGGCTTGATAGGATTGAGCCGAAAAGAAATAGAAAGAGGGATTTTCCGCGTGGAAGCTCCCTCTTTTTTGTCTTAGAATTTTTTGACCCGGATGTGGCAATAGGGCTCTCCGCCGGTCTTGTCATAATAATGTTGGTGGTATTCTTCTGCGGGCCAGAAGGTGGTGGCAGGGGTAAGCCGGGTGTGTACCTCATAGCCTTTGTCTTTCAAAATCTGAATGACTTTTTCAGCCTGTTGCTTCTGTTCGTCGTTCAGATAGAAAATCTCACTGCGGTATTGCGGGCCAATATCCGGGCCTTGTCCGTCGGTCTGTGCCGGATCGTGAATCTCAAAAAACAATTTGCATAAATCAGTATAAGTGGTCTGTGCGGCATCGTATTCCACAAGTACGGCTTCTGCATGTCCGGTGGTATGAGCTTTCACTTCCGGGTAAGTAGGGTTTTCCTTGTGTCCTCCTGTATATCCTACGGTGGTACGTATCACTCCTGCGGCACGTTCCATCTGGTGTTGTACGCCCCAAAAGCATCCGCAGGCAAAAATCGCTTTTTCGGTTTTCATAATTTTCTAGTTTTTATGTATAAATGATTGTTCAAACTTACAAAAAAATATTGTAATATCTCTTTGTTCGGTTTAGAAATGCTACCTTCGCATCAATTCAAAGAAATAAGGAATGAAATATTTAGTTTTTATTTTGTGTAGTATATTCTCGTCTGTGTGTACTTTGCAGGCGCAGTCGTATAATGAAATAGTAGAGCTGGCAATGAATTGTGTGAAGAAGGACAGCTTGGTACAGGCTGAACAGCTTTTTCGGCAAGCATTGAAACTGGAACCAAACAATGCCCGGAATGCGTTGCTTTTTTCCAATCTGGGAACCGTTCAAAAGCGCTTGGGAAAGACGGATGAGGCCATTGAATCGTATACGTTAGCTTTGAATATAATTCCTTATTCAACTACGATGTTATTGAACCGGGCGGCTCTCTATCTGGAAAAAGGATTGACTCAAAAGGCTTATTTGGATTATTGTAATGTGGTTGATCTTTTACCGAAAAATTTGGAGGCACGTTTGTTTCGGGCATATATTTACATGCAGCGGCGGGAATATAAGGAGGCGCGGATTGATTATAATGTAGTGCTGGAACAGGATGTGAAAAACAAAACGGCCCGTATGGGGCTGGCCATGCTGGATGAAAAGGAGGGGCGCGTTCAATCGGCAATGGATGAAATGAATCGTTTGGTGTCGGATTACCCGAAAGACGTATCTGTACTCAAAATGCGTGCGAATATGGAATGGGAGCATGGGCAATTGGAAGCAGCTCTATTCGATTTGGAAGAGGTGTTGAAACTGGATTCTCAGGATGCGTCATCCTATGTGATGAAAGGTGACATTTGTCTGGAATTAAAAAAGAAGTCAGAGGCTCGTGAGGCATACGAAAAAGCGATGACTTTGGGTGTCTCTCGTGTGGAATTGGCAGATAAATTGAAGCAGTGCAAATAATTGTATAAAAACCTTCGTTATTGTTTGTACTTTTTTTAAAAGTTTTTACTATCTTTGCGTAAAATCGTATAACAATGCAAATTCGTTCGGTCATAAAATTAGGAGTTGTACTTTCTGTGGTACTGTTTTGTATCGGGATTGCCTTCTATGGTTTTGCCCGTTTGAGTATGGCCGACAAGGAAAACAGTGTAGATGTTTTTGAATTTGTTCCTGAAGATTGTGCTGGCATACTGGAGACGGATAATATTGATAATTTCATGCATGCGTTTTCTCAGATGGCTTATTCTTCTCAACTGGATACTCTTCACCGGGCAGGTTTGATTAATGATATATTGACAGACCTGAGCCAATATTCTTCTGAGGCTGCGCATGGCTTGTCGTATCAGATGAATTATGTGGTGATGAGTTTTCACCGTCCTTATACGGCAATGGATGTCGTTGCATATTTTCGGATGGGAAAAGAAGGAAAACGTCAGCTGATTGAGGCAGTAAAAGGTAAATATGGGGCTGATTTTGTTCCCAAAAAAGAGTCATATAGAGGTAAGAAAATAGAAATTTATCCAATTAGTTCTACTAAATATCTTTCGGTATATACAACCGATGGCCTAGTGGTTGTCAGCTATCAGAAGAAGTTGATAGAACAGGTCATTGATGCCGTAAAAGACCAAAAGTCTTTGCGCGATGATTCGGTTTTTGCTGCGATTCATCAGCCTAAAGCAGCTAATTTTATTACGATTTATGGTCGAACATCTGCTATTCCTTTATTGTCGCGGGAAGATTGTCACAGCTGGAGTGAATATGACATCCATTTGAATAGTGAAGTCTTTTATTTGAGTGGGCAAATGTATGCATCTTCTTCTTGTATGGAGCGGACACTGGAAGGAATCCATGCATTGCCTGTTACGGAAGAATCGGACAGTTTGCTGGTTGTAGCAGGTACGGAGAAAGTTGATTCGTATATATCCCGTGTGGCGGCTTCTCCTTCTCACTCCTTATTTGACGAGTGCGTTTCCAACTTGTCACGTGAAGCTTGTTATATTATGGTAGCGGATATGGATAAGGTTTATATTTCTCCAGAAAAATATGCTTCCTATTTGCCACCGTTTATTATCCGTCATTCAGATTTATTCCGTCCTTTTATCTTGTCGGTACAGCTTACTGAGGTAGGCAATCGTCTCTCTCATATCTTTGTTTTTACTTATAAGGATTGATTTTAAATTTTATCTGAGCTTGTTTCTTTCAAAATGAGGACCTGCCTTAAAATGAAAATAAAGCAGGGAAACTACGGTCAATGAAGCTCCAAACAGGTAGGCCATTTTAAAAGTGGCTATTTCTGCGATGTATCCTCCGGTCAGCATTCCGATTCCCAAGCCGACGTCCCATGAGGTCAGATAGGTACTGGTAGCGGTTCCTCGCTGGTTGTTTGGGGCAAGATTCACAAACAAGGTATTGTAAGCCGGGAACATGGTTCCGAATCCGATGCCCAGCAGCAATGAAATCAGGAAGAAAATGATTGTTGTTATTCTCAGGCTCCATTCTACGAGCCATCCGCAGGCTGTCAAAGCGAAATAGCAGGCACTGACCAGGTATAATCCTGCGGCGATGACTTGGGTTACCAGTCCTTTGTCTACCAGTCTTCCACTAAACAATCGGCTGACAGCCATTCCTACCGCCATAAGAGTGAAAAAGAATCCCGTTTCTGTAGTAATGCCAATTTCTTGTGCGTACATGGCCACGTAGTTGGTGGTCATTCCATAAGGAATGGAGAGCAGCAGCAGACTGAGACCGGCAGGAAGTCCTTTGAGTAAGATAAAACGGTCGAGTGAAATAGGAGCACGTTTCACGGGGGCTTTGTAGGGAGTGCGTACGATACAGGCAGCAATGAAGCCTAAGACGCACGAGCCGAGTGCATACGAAAAGATAGTGGTGTAGGAAGCCCCTCCACTATGCAGAAACAAGCCGAACATCGGCCCTATAGACATAGCGATGTTGTTGGTCAGTCCGTAGTACCCCAATCCTTCTCCTCGTCGGGAAGAAGGCATGATGTCGATGACCAGGGTGTTGCCACCTACGGTCACCATTCCGAAGGAAAAACCGTGAACGACACGAAAAATGATAAACAAGGTCAATACGGTGGCAGTCATGTATCCGGCAAAAATCAGCGTAAAGATGAAGTAAGCCAGCAGGTATAAAGGTTTGCGGGCAAACGTGTCCAGAAAATAACCGGAAAACGGACGGATGCACAAGGAAGAAACCGTATAGCAGGAAAGGACGATTCCGATAGTAGTGTGTGAGGTATGGAATACTTCCGACAGATAGAACGGAAGAATCGGCGTCAGTAGCCAGAATCCGAAATAGAGCAGAAAATTAGCTGCCAGGATGGCGCAGAAACTCGGCGTGACCAGTTTATCTTTTGGCATATTCGGAGGAGAGTAATTATTAAGGTGTATATAGATAAACACGGATTACACAGGATGCAGTCAGAGAAATTCCCTTTCCACTTTTTCCGGTGTAATCCGTGTTTTTATTATGATAGCGTATGGAAAATCAAGAATCAGTTGGCTGATTCGAATTCTTCCAAGAAGCGTGTGTCGTTTTCGGAGAACATACGCAAGTCTTTTACTTTGTATTTCAGGTTCGTGATACGTTCCACTCCCATACCGAAAGCATAACCTGTGTACACTTTGCTGTCGATGCCGTTGGCTTCCAGCACTGCCGGGTCTACCATACCGCATCCAAGGATTTCTACCCATCCGGTATATTTACAGAACGGACAGCCTTCGCCACCGCAGATGTCGCAGCTGATATCCATTTCTGCACTGGGTTCCGTAAACGGGAAGTACGACGGACGCAGGCGGATTTTCGTGTCCGGGCCGAACATTTCCTGTGCGAACTGCAGCAGCACCTGTTTCAGGTCGGTGAAAGAAACGTTCTTGTCTACGTACAGACCTTCTACTTGGTGGAAGAAGCAGTGAGCACGGTAGCTGATTGCCTCATTACGGTACACACGTCCCGGGCAGATTACGCGGATAGGCGGTTGTGACACTTCCATTACGCGGCTCTGTACGGATGAAGTGTGCGTACGGAGGATGATGTCAGGATGGGTTTCGATGAAGAAAGTATCCTGCATGTCGCGTGCCGGATGGTCTTCAGGGAAGTTCATGGAAGAGAACACATGCCAGTCGTCTTCAACTTCCGGACCGTCGGCGATGGTAAAGCCCATACGGCCGAAGATATCGATAATTTCGTTGCGTACAATTGTCAGCGGATGGCGTGTACCGAGTTTGATAGGGTAGGCTGTACGGGTCAAATCCAGTTCGGCAGCACTGTTGTCCTGATTCTCGAATGTTTCTTTCAAAGCAGCAATGCGTTCTTGTGCAAGATTTTTCAACTCGTTCAATTTCATACCTACTTCTTTTTTCTGTTCTGCAGGTACGTTACGGAAGTCAGCCATCAGTGCATTGATGGCACCTTTTTTGCTCAGGTATTTGATGCGTAAAGCTTCCAGCTCTTCTGGATTCTGTGCTGTGAGTCCTTTTACTTCCTGAAGCAACTGTTCTATTTTTGCTAACATATCTCTTCTTTAATTATTTTGTTTGCAAAGGTAAGGATTTAAACTGAAAAATTCTGTTTTTCATTCAATAAAAAAGAAAACTCTTGTTTCATAGATAATGAAAAGAAAAAAAAGGTAATTTTGCGGCGATATTTGAGGAAACCAAATGAAAAGACTAATCATTGGATGCTGTTTGCTGATGCTGATGGCATCGTGCGGTGGTGGAAAGAAAAAGGCAGATCCTTTCGCCGCATTGACTGAACAAATTGATTCTATAAAAGTACATCCGGATTCCATTCAGGACTCAACCGTGGTAGTAGAGGAACAGGTTCCTGCAGCAGCAGATGAAAGTTTTGCCGATTTCTTTTATAATTTCGCTTCCGATGAGGCGTTTCAGCGGACGCGTGTGGTGTTTCCATTTTCTTTGTATAAAGGGAAACAAGTGACACGTATTCAGAAGGCAGACTGGAAGTTTGATCCCTTGTTCAGTCGGGAGCCGGCCTATACCGTCCTTTTCGATAAAGAAGAAGATATGGAAATCGAAAAGGATACCAGTCTGCATAGTGTGCAAGTCGACTGGATTTTTCTGACAGACCGAAGAATCAAGCGTTATTATTTTCAGCGGAAAAAAGATTCCTGGTTTTTGGAGGCCATCAATGTGGAAAAATTGCCGAACGAAGAAGATGGAAAGGAAGATTTCTATGCTTTCTATGAGCGGTTTTCACGGGATTCCTTGTTTCAGCAAGAACGTTTGCACGATCCGTTGAAGTTTGTGACAGCTGATCCGGAGGATGAGTTTCAGATACTTGAAACAACTTTGGAGCAGGGGCAATGGTTTGCTTTCCGTCCACCGATGATGAAGGGACGCATGACCAATGTGCATTACGGTCAGCCCGAGAATATACATTCAGACTATAAAGTCGTGGAATTTAAAGGATTTGGCAACGGTTTCAGTAATACCCTGTATTTTGAACGCTACGGAGGGGTATGGAAACTGATGCGATTTGAAGATTTGAGCGATTGACGATATGAAGGACTTTACAAATTATTCATTGCTTCCTTATAATACGTTCGGAATGGATGTAAAGGCGGCTCGTTTCGTGGAATATGAATCAGTGGATGAACTGCAGTGTTTCTTGAACGGACGGCAGGAGAAGGATGCGCCTCTTTTGCACGTAGGAAGAGGAAGCAATCTGCTGTTTGTGTCCGATTATTCGGGAACTGTGTTGCATTCCGGCATTAAAGGCATGCAAGTGGTGCAGGAAACAGAGGATTTTGTGGACCTGCGTGTCGGAGCCGGTGAAGTGTGGGATGACCTGGTGGATTATACCGTACAGAAAGGATGGTATGGAGCAGAGAATCTTTCCTTGATACCCGGTGAGGTAGGTGCGTCTGCGGTGCAGAACATCGGGGCCTATGGGGTAGAAGCGAAAGATTTGATTGTGGCTGTCGAGACGGTTTCTGTCGCTACCGGCGAACTACGGGTGTTTACGAACGAAGAATGCCGTTATGCGTATCGTGAAAGCATCTTCAAGCAGGAACTGAAAGGAAAATATATCGTCACTTATGTTACTTATCGCCTGAAAAAACATCCGGTGTATCATTTGGATTATGGGAACATCCGTTCCGAATTGGAAAAAGAGGGCGGGATACTTTCTTTGGCTGTTCTCCGACGAATCATCATACGTATCCGGGAGGCCAAGCTTCCCGACCCGGAAAAAATCGGGAATGCCGGTAGCTTCTTTATGAATCCCATTGTGTCGGTGGAACAGTTCGAAGCCTTGTGTAAAGTCTATCCGGATATGCCTCACTACAAAGTGGATGAAAACCGGGTGAAAATTCCTGCCGGATGGATGATTGACCGTTGCGGCTGGAAGGGGAAACACTTGGGCCGGGCGGGAGTGCACGACAAACAGGCGTTGGTGCTGGTGAATCTGGGTGGGGCCACCGGAGAAGAGGTGGTCCGGCTGGCAGAAGCGATAGTCCGTTCGGTGAAAGAGAAATTTGGTATTACCATTTGTCCGGAAGTTAATTTTATTGGAGAAAAGCAATGAAGGTCACAATATTAGGTAGTGGCACCTCGACAGGTGTACCACAGGTGGGATGTACGTGTGAGGTGTGTACAAGCAGGGATCCGCATGACAACCGGTTGCGTTGTTCGGGACTGGTTGAGGTAAACGGGGTACGTATCCTGATTGATTGTGGCCCGGATTTCCGGGAGCAGATGATCCGCTTGAACGATTACCACCCGATTGACGGAGTATTGATTACACACGAGCATTATGACCATGTGGGCGGACTGGATGACTTGCGGCCTTTCTGCCGTTTCCGGGACATACCGGTGTATGCCGAGGAATATACAGCCACACGCCTGAAAAACCGGATGCCCTACTGTTTTGCCGAGAATCTTTATCCGGGTGTACCGCACATCCCTTTGCACTACATAGAAGAAGGGGTACCTTTCACTGTATCCAGCCTGGAAGGGAATGAAGTGGAAGTCATGCCTTTCCGCGTGATGCATGGGCAACTTCCCATCATGGGATTCCGTATCGGTCCGATGGCCTGGATTACCGACATGTCGAGAATGCCGGAAGAAAGCTATGACTGCCTGAAAGACCTGAAGCTTCTGGTGATGAATGCCTTGCGAATTGAGCCTCATTGGACACACCAGTCTTTATCCGAGGCACTGGAACAGACGCAGCGCATCCATGCCGAAAAAACTTATTTCATTCACATGAGTCATCAGATTGGGTTGCATGCGAAAGTGCAGGCACAATTGCCGGAAAACGCCTGTCTGACCTACGACGGACTTCAGCTTGAGGTGGATGAGAGCGGCAAGATGAAGTGACTCATAAGATAAATTAATATACCTATGGTGCTTTTTTGTTGATAAATCTGTATCTTTGTGCCCTATTAAGTAGACATTTAAGTAGAAAAAATCAAAATAATAGGAAAAATGGCACAAGAAGACGTTTTCAAGAAACTTGTTTCACACTGTAAAGAATATGGTTTTGTATTCCCGTCAAGTGAAATTTATGATGGACTGGGCGCCGTATACGATTACGGTCAGAACGGTGTGGAACTGAAAAACAATATCAAACAGTACTGGTGGCAGAGCATGGTGTTGCTGCATGAGAACATCGTAGGTATCGATTCTGCAATTTTCATGCATCCTACCATTTGGAAGGCTTCCGGACACGTGGACGCTTTTAATGACCCGTTAATTGACAACCGTGATTCCAAGAAGCGCTACCGTGCCGATGTTTTGATTGAAGATCAGATTGCCAAATACGACGAAAAGATAAACAAGGAAGTAGCCAAGGCTGCCAAGAAATACGGGGATGCTTTCAATGAAGCTGAATTCCGCAGCACCAATCCGCGTGTGCTGGAACACCAGGCCAAACGCGATGCGTTGCACGAACGTTATTCCAAGGCAATGAATGCCAACGACCTGGCAGAACTTCGTCAGATTATTTTGGATGAAGAGATTGTATGTCCGATTTCAGGTACAAAGAACTGGACAGAAGTGCGTCAGTTCAACCTGATGTTTACCACCGAAATGGGTTCTACTGCCGACGGTGCCATGAAGGTTTATCTTCGTCCGGAAACCGCTCAGGGTATTTTCGTGAACTACTTGAACGTACAGAAGACAGGACGTATGAAGATTCCGTTCGGTATCGCTCAGATTGGTAAGGCTTTCCGTAACGAAATCGTGGCCCGTCAGTTCATTTTCCGTATGCGTGAGTTCGAACAGATGGAAATGCAGTTCTTTGTAAAACCGGGAACCGAACTCGAATGGTTCAAGAAATGGAAAGAGACTCGTTTGAAATGGCATAAGGCACTGGGCTTTGGCGATGACCACTATCGTTTCCACGACCACGAAAAGCTGGCTCACTATGCCAATGCAGCAACCGATATCGAGTTCCTGATGCCGTTCGGTTTCAAGGAAGTGGAAGGTATCCATTCTCGTACCAATTTCGACTTGAGCCAGCACGAAAAATTCTCTGGCAAGAGCATCAAGTATTTCGATCCGGAAATCAACGAAAGCTATACTCCGTATGTCATCGAAACTTCTATCGGTGTGGACCGTATGTTCCTGAGCGTGATGAGTGCCGCTTATCACGAAGAAAAGCTGGAAAACGGCGAAACACGTGTGGTATTGAAGTTGCCTGCTGCTTTGGCACCGGTGAAACTGGCTGTCATGCCGTTGGTCAAGAAAGACGGTCTGCCTGAAAAGGCCCGCGAAATTATCGATGACCTGAAATTCCATTTCAACTGCCAGTACGATGAAAAAGATTCTATCGGAAAGCGTTACCGTCGTCAGGATGCCATCGGTACTCCGTATTGTGTGACTGTCGATCATCAGACATTGGAAGACAACTGCGTAACCTTGCGTAACCGTGACACCATGGAACAGGAACGTGTGGCGATTGCAGATTTGAATAATATCATTGCAGATAAAGTCAGCATTACCAGTTTGCTGAAGGCCCTGTAATCACAAAGTAAATTTTACATGAATAAGAACCTATTTTGGCTGATTGCCTTGTCGTTTGCTCTTTCTTTCGGGTTGGCATCGTGTGCGGAAGATACCACTGTGGAAGATCCGTATGCTAACTGGGAAGTTCGTAATGACCGTTATTTGGATTCCATTGCGGATGTAGCTCGTACGCATCCAGGGGAATGGGAAATCTATTGTAATTATAAGATTGCAAGTGAAAGCACAACTCCTGGATTGGGAAATACGACTGTGACCACTAATCCGTTTGAGACTCCAGCCAGTGCCAACGATTCGGTGTATATGAAGATTATTGAGCCGGGTACAGGGGCTACGCCTTTGTTTACGGACAGTGTCAGTGTATATTACCGTGGTAAGTTGATAAACGGTACTGTGTTCGACCAGAATTATACGGGAGATTTGGATGAAGAAATCCATGTACCAACTCATTTCGCTTTACAGGCCAGTCAGACAAGTGGGGGTGACGGGCTGATTGTCGGCTGGGTTACTGCGTTACAGAAGATGAAAGAAGGTCAGCGTGTCGAATTGTATATTCCGGCAGATTTGGCTTATGGAAGTTCGGAACGTTCATCCATTCCGGCTAATTCTATGCTGATTTTTGATTTGAAGTTGGAAAAGGTAATCCATCCGAAAGGAATCGAAGATTATAGCTTGAAGGTGAAATAATTAGAAATGTTGAAATAGAAAACGCCATGAAGAATTTCTTGCGAGAGATTTCTTCATGGCGTTTTTGTTTCTATCTTCTTCGTATTTTCTTGTAATAGTCGGGCACGGCAGAGATACCGAAATTCTCCGGATGGGTAAACAGGATTTTGATGGCCAGTAAGCGGTAGATATAGCGGTTGGTTTCTTCCACCAGTTGCAGGTCGATGGCTTCTTCCACTTTCTGTTCTTTCAGTTCCGTTCCGATACGGGCCTGTCCGATGTTGTACGATTGTGCCACGGCTACCCAGTCGTGAAATTTGTCGTAAGCGGTGCGCAGGTAACGGCAGGCGGCATGGGTCGATTTTTCAATGTCCAGCCGTTCATCGATTTTCCGTTCCACCCGTAGACCGTATTCCCGGGCCGTCTCCTTCATGAACTGCCACAGTCCCAAGGCCCCCACGGGCGAGCGTGCTTCCGGATTCATGCCGCTTTCAATCACCATCAGGTATTTGAAATCGTTGGGAATCTGGTGTTCCTCCAGAATCGGTTCTACAAGGGGAAAGAAATAAGCCGCCTTCTGTTGGAGCGACTGGGAAAAGCGGGACAAAGAGGCCAGTTCCCTGCGCAGTTTCTGTTTGCGGTCGGAAGGATCCAGATTCACCTGTTCCCCGCAGAAAATCAGTACATTCGGTTCCAGCAGACTGTCGGCCACTTCAATGCGGCTGAGTGCGGCATAGGCAGGAGTGCCTTCTATCTCTTCTTCGGGAAGTGAAGGGCGGGGCCTCCGGTCGGGGCCTTGCGCATGCACCGTCAGGGGCACGAGGGGCAGAAAACATACCAGCAGCAATGTAAGACCAGATTTCATACTTACTTCTTTTTCACGTTATCTTTTCTTGCCGGCAAAGGTAAGCTATTTATGGTCAGGGTGTACAGTCAGACTTTTAAAAGTTTTCTCCGCATCGGTGGAGATTGAATGGTAAAAAGGTCAGGTAGCAGGCAAAACGTTGTTTTTTTCTGGATTTCTTTTTACCTTTGCGCCCGTCAGAGAAAGGGAATGAAACATCGTGTACATGCATATTGCCTGTTGCTTGTCAGTTTGTGGGTGCTGGTAGTCGGAGTTTTTCCACATCATCATCACAACGAAGCGTTCTGTGTCAGTCCGGACATGGAAACCTGCACTCCTGCCCATGTGCATGCGGAAGGAGAAACTTGTCATTGTCCCGGTGATGCCGACAAGCATACCTGCGATATCAGCTGTGTGACCCATTTCTCTTTTTCCACTCCGCATCATTTGCCGGATTTCACGCCGGATTATACGTATTATACCTTGATTTATCTGTCGTCCGTGTGGTTGGAGACGCCTGTCTCTGTGGAATCTACGGACCTGACTTCCTATTACATCGAAAGATTACACGCCCGGAACTTTTCGGCCGTGCGGAATTTCCGTGCCCCTCCCTTTGCTGCATAAAACAATCCCATTGTAGAGGGATAGAGAGCGAGAAGTGTACTTTGCAACCAGCTTGCAGGGTACAGAAGTTATTTTTGCAGCAAAATTAAAAACACCGTAATTCAATGAAAAATTATATTTTGACAGGCACATTGTGCATGTTCCTGTTGGGTGCATGTGGAGAGCATGCCCATGAACATGGCGAGGAGGGACACAGCCATGAAGAAGAAATGCATGCCGGAGAAAAGGCCGGCCATTCCGATGAGATTATCCTGGCCCCTGAAAAGGCGAAGGCGGCAGGTGTGGAAGCCGAAACCGTTCGTGCGGGAAGTTTTCGCAATGTGATTCATACCAGCGGACAGGTTCTGGCTGCCCAGGGAGAGGAAGCTACCGTGGTGGCTGCCTCTTCGGGTGTAGTTTCTTTTTCCCGGAAAGTGGCCGAAGGAATGCAAGTCGGCAAGGGAACGGAACTGCTGAGTGTGTCGGCTGCCCATATCCAGGATGGCGACCCTGTGCAGAAAGCCAAGGTGGCTTATGAGAAGGCCAAGGAAGAGTATGAACGGGCTCAGAAACTAGTGAGCAGCCAGATTGTGTCGCAAAAAGACTTTGCGGCCTTGCGTGAAGCCTACGAGAATGCCCGTCTCACCTACGAAGCGTTGAAGCCGAGCAAGTCGGGTAAGGGAGTTTCTGTCAAGTCTCCTATCAGTGGATTTATCAAGGCTTGCCTGGTGAAGGAAGGCGATTATGTGACAGTAGGTCAGCCGTTGATGACGGTGACTCAGACCCGTCGGCTGGTGTTGAAGGCAGAAGTGTCCGAGCGTTATTATGCACAGCTTTCCCAGGTGGTGTCTGCCAATTTCCAGACTCCTTATAATAATAAAGTATATAGCCTTGAGAATTTGGGAGGCAAATTGCTTTCTTTCGGTAAATCTTCGGGAGATACCTCTTATTATGTGCCAGTGACTTTTGAGTTCGATAATCGGGGCGACATGGTTCCCGGTTCTTTTGTAGAGGTGTACCTCTTGTCGGGCGAACGGAGCGGGGTGTTGAGTCTTCCGCTATCGGCCTTGACCGAGGAACAGGGTGTGTATTTCGTTTACTTGAAGCTGGATGAGGAGTGCTATAAAAAGCAGGAAGTGAAACTGGGAACTTCTGACGGCAGTCGGGTAGAGATTCTTTCCGGCATAAAAGACGGAGATACGGTGGTGACTCGTGGCGCAATTCATGTCAAACTGGCCTCGGCTTCCAATGCCATCCCGGCGCATACACATAATCATTAAAGCGGAGGGGCTATGCTGAACAAGATTATACGATTTTCCTTACAGAACCGCTTGCTGGTGCTGGTGGCAGCGATATTGCTGCTGATAGGAGGAACCTATACAGCCTTCCACACCGAAGTGGATGTGTTTCCCGACCTGAATGCCCCGACGGTGGTGGTGATGACCGAGGCCAACGGTATGGCGGCAGAGGAAGTGGAACAGTTGGTCACTTTCCCTATCGAGACGGCGGTGAACGGAGCCACCAATGTACGACGGGTACGTTCTTCGTCCACCACGGGCTTTTCAGTGGTTTGGGTCGAGTTTGAATGGGATACCGATATCTATCTGGCCCGTCAGATTGTGTCTGAGAAGCTGGCCGCAGTGGGCGAGTCTTTGCCGGACAATGTGGGAAAGCCTACGCTGGGACCGCAGTCGTCTATTCTGGGCGAATTGCTGATTGTGGGCTTGACCGCCGATTCTACTTCCATGCAGGATTTGCGTACGCTGGCCGACTGGACCATCCGTCCGCGTCTGTTGTCCACCGGAGGTGTGGCACAGGTGGCCGTACTGGGGGGAGACATCAAGGAATACCAGATTCTGATTCATCCCGACCGGATGCGTCATTATGGGGTGACTCTTGGAGAGGTGATGGCCGTATCGCGCAACATGAACCAGAATACCAATGGAGGGGTCATCTATGAATATGGCAACGAGTACATTGTGCGGGGAGTGCTTTCTACGGACGATGTGCATAAGCTGGGACGGGCCGTCATCAGGACCACGGCAGAGGGAGCACCCATTACCTTGGAAGATGTGGCTGATGTGCGTATCGGTTCGCAGCAGCCCAAGCTGGGAGTGGCTTCCGAAAAAGGAAAGCCAGCCGTACTGCTTACGGTAACGAAGCAGCCTAACACGGGTACGATTGCCTTGACGGAACAGCTGGAGAAGGCCTTGGCCGATTTGCAGAAGAACCTGCCGAAGGATGTGAAAATCTCTACCGATGTGTTCCGCCAGTCGCGCTTCATCGAAAGCTCCATCAGCAACGTACAGGAATCGCTGTATGAAGGTGCCATCTTTGTGGTCATCGTGCTCTTCCTGTTCCTGGCCAATACGCGGACGACGATTATTTCGTTGATTACCCTTCCTCTTTCCCTGGTGGTGGCCATTCTGGTACTGCACTACATGGGGCTGAGCATCAATACCATGAGTTTGGGAGGTATGGCCATTGCTATCGGTTCGCTGGTGGATGATGCCATTGTCGACGTGGAAAACGTGTGGAAGCATTTGCGGGAAAACAAGATGCTCCCGCCGGAAGAACGCAAGCCGGTACGCGAGGTGGTGTTCAATGCTTCGCGCGAGGTACGTATGCCGATTCTGAACTCCACGTTGATTATCATTGTGAGCTTTATTCCGCTTTTCTTCCTGACCGGGATGGAAGGCCGTATGCTGGTGCCGCTGGGCATTGCGTTCATCGTGTCTTTGTTTGCTTCTACCGTGGTGGCATTGACCTTGACCCCAGTGTTGTGCAGTTACCTGTTAGGAGGAAAGTCAAAAGGAGACGAACTGCCGAAAGAAGCCTTCTTGGCGGTATGGCTGAAGAAATATTACGAACGGGCCTTGCTTTGGTCGCTGGAGCACAAGAAGACGGTGCTGGGAGGTACGGTTGCCGTGTTCGTGGTGGCCTTGGGCATCTTCTTTACGTTGGGCCACAGCTTCCTGCCGTCGTTCAATGAAGGGTCGTTTACCATCAATGTCAGCTCCCTGCCGGGTATTTCGTTGGAAGAATCCGACAAGATTGGGCGTCAGGCCGAGGAAATCCTGCTCTCCATTCCGGAGATACAGACCGTGGCCCGCAAGACGGGACGTGCGGAACTGGATGAGCATGCCCTGGGCGTGAACGTGTCGGAAATAGAAGCGCCTTTCGAGCTGAAGGACCGTTCGCATGCCGAACTGTTGGCGGATGTCCGTCAGAAACTGTCGGTCATCACGGGGGCCAACATTGAAATCGGACAGCCCATCAGTCACCGTATCGACGCCATGTTGAGTGGTACGCAGGCCAGCATTGCCATCAAGCTGTTCGGAGATGACCTGAACCGGATGTTTGCCTTGGGCAATCAGATAAAGGCGGCCATCAGTGATGTGGAAGGCGTAGCCGACCTGAACGTGGAGCAGCAGATTGAGCGTCCGGAACTGAAGATTGTACCCAAGCGGGAGATGCTGGCCAAGTATGGCATCTCGTTGCCGCAGTTCAGTGAGTTCGTGCAGGTGAATATGGCCGGCGAGGTCGTGTCGCAGGTGTATGAAAAGGGAAAGACCTTCAACCTGGTGGTGCGTGCGGATGAGGCCGACCGGGGCGAGATGGACCGTGTGAAAGACCTGATGATTGACGATGCGCAGGGGCGGAAGATTCCCTTGTCGTACGTGGCCGATGTGGTGTCTTCCATGGGACCGAACACCATCAACCGGGAAAACGTGAAACGGAAAATCGTGATTTCGGCCAATACCAGTGGGCGCGACTTGCGCAGCGTGGTGAATGACATCCAGCGTCGGGTGGACGAGAAGATTACGTTGCCCGAAGGTTATCACATTGAATACGGCGGACAGTTTGAAAGCGAGCAGGCCGCCAGCCGTACCTTGCTGCTGACTTCCCTGATGAGCATCGTGGTCATCTTCCTGTTACTGTACATGCAGTTCCACGATGCCGCCGAGAGCGGGGTAATTCTGTTGAACCTGCCGCTGGCCCTGATTGGCGGTGTGTTTGCCCTGTGGCTGACCACGGGTGAAGTCAGTATTCCGGCCATCATCGGATTTATCTCCTTGTTCGGTATTGCCACCCGAAACGGTATGTTGCTGGTCACCCACTACAACCTGTTGCGTGAAGAGCAGCATCTGGATGTGCGCGAAAGTATCGTACACGGTTCGCTCGACCGTCTGAACCCGATTCTGATGACCGCCCTTTCGTCTGCCCTGGCCCTGATTCCGCTGGCTTTGCGCGGCGACCTGCCGGGCAATGAGATTCAGAGTCCGATGGCCAAGGTCATCCTGGGAGGATTGCTGACCTCCACTTTCCTGAATGCCTTTGTCATTCCTATTGTGTATGAGTTAATGAACCGGAAGAAAACGACTAAAAGAACAGAAGCATGAAAAAATTTGGATGGATATTGCTTGCGGGCCTGGCTTTTTCCGGCGGGCTGCAGGCACAGAAAATAGAAGAGGTGTTGCAATCCGTGGAGCAGCACAACAAGGAACTTCAGGCCAGTGCGCACAGCATGGAGGCGGCCAAGATGGAAGTGCAGACACGGAATAACCTGGAAGACCCCAGCGTGGAATACAGTCCGTTTTATGCAAGCAATGTGGACGGTATGGCCAGTTCGGAACTGGTGGTGACGCAGGGATTTGATTTCCCCACGCTGTATGCGGCACGCAACCGTTCTGGAAAATCGCAGAAAAACGTGCTGGACCGTCAGCAGCAGGTGCTCCGTCGCGACATTCTGCTGCAAGCCAAGAACCTGTGTCTGGATCTGATTCGGCTGAACCAGGAACAGCAGTTGCTGGCCGAGCGGATGAAGAATGCCGATGCCCTGTTGGAGTTGTTCGAAAAACGCCTGAAAGAGGGGGATGCCAATGCTTTGGAAGTGAATAAAATCAAGATGGAACGCATGAAGGTGCAGACCGAAGTGGCTCAGAACAATGCCGCACACCGCACGGCCTTGCAGCAGTTGCTGGCCATGAACGGCAATATGCCTTTGGAATTTGCGGAAACAGATTACCCCAAGGTGGAGGCTATTCAGGATTATCAGACGTTGTATAACGAAGTGATGCAGTCGGATGCCGATTTGCAGGTCGCTGAGGCGACCGTTCAGGCCGCTTCGGAAGAAGTGAAGGTAAACAAGCAGAACTGGTTGCCGAAACTGGAAGTGGGCTACCGGCGGAATACCTCGGTGGGAGAGAAGAGCAACGGTTTCCTGGTAGGAGGCAGTTTTCCTTTGTTTTCCAACCGCAAGAAACTGAAAATTGCGAAAGCCCAGGCGTTGAGTGCGAACTTGCAGCGCGACAATGCCCGCCTGCAGGTAGAAGCCAAGGTACAGAGCCAGTTCAATGAGATGCAGCAGTTGCGTGAGGCGATGCAGGCCTACGATGTGCCTTTGATGCACCACACCCTCCGTCTGCTCTACGATGCTGTTACGGCCGGCCAGTTGTCCATCATCGACTTTTATGTGGAGGCCGACAACGTATATGGCAACCTGCAAAGCTACATGACGCTGGAGAACCAGTACCAGAAACTCATGGCCGACATCTATAAGAACCGTCTGTAAATCAGCTGTAATAAAAAGTAAAACCGCCCCTGCGAAGAGGCGGTTTTTTTTCGATGTTTTTTACGTTTCCCGTGGCCGAAACGTAGGTTTCCCGCCCGAGAAACATACGTTTCCGCAGTGGGAAACGTACGTTTTTCCCGAGGGAAACGTAAAATAGATTCCAGTGTTTCAGGGAAAATAAAATAGATTCCAGTGTTTCAGGGAAAATAAAATAGATTCCAGTGTTTCAGGGAAAAGCGGCTGGCCTTTCCCTGAAACAGCCGGGGAAATACCTTAAATTCTGTCCAACGGAATGTGAAGGGCCTGGGCCACTCCCTTACCGTAGTTTTCATCTGCCTGCATGCAATTCCGGATGTGGCGGAGTTTGATTTCTTCCGGAATGTTTCCCATGGCTCTGGCCGTATTCTCAAAGAGCACCTGTTGCTGGGCAGGCGTCATCAGGCGGAACAGGGCACGAGGCTGAGAATAGTAGTCCGTGTCATCTTCCCGGTAATCCCACTGATAAGCCGCACCGTCCAGTTCCAGAGGCGGTTCCTTGTATTCGCCTTGCTGTTGCCATTCTCCGTAGCTGTTGGGTTCATAGCCCAGGGTCGAACCGTGGTTGCCGTCCACGCGCATCTGTCCGTCGCGGTGGTACATGTTCAGGAAAGGACAGCGGCTCCGGTTGACCGGAATCTGGTGGTGGTTGACGCCCAGACGGTAACGCTGCGTGTCACCGTAAGAGAAGAGACGGCCCTGCAGCATGCGGTCGGGCGAGAAGCTGATGCCCGGCACCACGTTGGCCGGATTGAAAGCCGCCTGTTCTACGTCGGCAAAATAATTTTCCGGGTTGCGGTTCAGTTCGAGCACCCCCACCTCTATCAGCGGATATTCCTTTTGCGACCAGACTTTGGTCAGGTCGAAGGGGTTGAACGGACATGCTTTGGCCTGTTCTTCCGTCATCAGCTGGATGTACATCGTCCATTTCGGAAAGTCTCCTTTTTCAATGCTTTCGTAGAGGTCGCGCTGATGGCTTTCCCGGTCTTTCGCGATGATGGCTTCCGCTTCCGCATCGGTCAGGTTCCGGATACCCTGCTGGGTGTGCAGGTGGAATTTGACCCACGTACGTTTCCCTTCCGCATTGATCAGGGAGAACGTGTGGCTGCCATAGCCGTGCATGTGGCGGTACGAAGCCGGAATGCCGCGGTCGCTCATGGTGATGGTCACCTGGTGCAGGGCTTCGGGCAGTGAAGTCCAGAAGTCCCAGTTGTTGCGCGGGCTGCGCATGTTTGTACGCGGGTCCCGTTTCACCGCGTGGTTCAAGTCGGGAAATTTCAGCGGGTCGCGCAGGAAGAACACCGGCGTGTTGTTTCCCACCAAGTCCCAGTTGCCTTCTTCGGTATAGAATTTGATGGCGAAGCCACGGATGTCACGTTCCGCATCCGCCGCCCCACGTTCACCGGCCACTGTAGAAAAACGGACAAACAGTTCCGTTTCCTTTCCCACCTGTGAAAAAATGGCCGCCTTGGTATAGGCCGTGATATCGTGCGTGACCGTAAATTTTCCAAACGCTCCCGAACCTTTGGCGTGCATGCGCCGTTCGGGAATCACTTCGCGGTCAAAATGTGCCAGTTTTTCGAGAAACCACACATCTTGTAAGAGCATCGGACCTCTTCGTCCTGCGGTAGCCACATTCTGGTTGTCGGCTACGGGTGCGCCTGAGGCACTGGTAAGTTTCTTTTTTTCCATAAGCATTACATTTGTGATTTGATAATAGATTAAGAAGGAATTATACGGTGATGAACCGGTCCAGGATTTGTTTGTCCGAGTCGGTCAGCAAGCCGTTCTTGGATTGCAGGAAAGGTACAGGGGCTTTCCGGGAAATACGCAAGGCTTTCTTCATGTTCCGGAGCATGCTTCCTGTCCTGAATTTATAAGTTGTAAAAAGCAGCGTTCGGTGAGGAGGCACTTGTCCTGCCATTCGTCGGCTGCAGGCTTTCCATTGCCGGTGCGGGTGCTGTCCGACGACGAAACAGCCGCAAGTCCAGCATCCCGACAGCAGGAAATCCGTTTCTGCCAGCTTCTGAGGGTCGAAATCGGAAATCGCGCACAAGCTGACATGCAGCCCTTTCGACCAGAGATACATTGCAATCTCTCTGGCGAAAAAGGCTGTCTTTCCTTTGTGGCTATAATACAGGACAGTGGCTTTCATTTGATTTGCAGCAACAAGATTCCTTTACAACCACCACCCGGCTGTTGGGCAGGTCGGGGATGTAGATAAAGCCGTCTTTTACGGTAATGTCGGCCGGACCAATCAGCGGCTGCTCCAGTTTCAAAGGCAGAGGAGACATTTTTCCGCTGGCCAAGTCAATGCGGCTCAGCTGGGCCGGTGTCCAGTTGGTGACAATCAGCGATTTTCCGTCGTAAGCGAAAGCGATGCCGTCGTATTGTCCGGTCACTTCCGTCAGTTTGCGGGCCACGGGCTGCTTCAGGTTGTCGATGCGGTAAATCACATTGGCTTCCTTGGTCACTCCGTCGGCCGGATAAGAAGCTACATACATCATTCCGTCACGTACGAGCAGTCCGTTCGGTCCGCTGATTTGCAGCCATTCTTCGGGCTGTCCCGGCTGGGCCGGATTGCTGATGTCCAGGCGGAAAATACGGTCGGTATTGGTCACCGAAGCATACAGGTAGTTTCCGTCGGCTGCCAGGTCGTTGACAAACAGGTTGCCTTTGGGCAGGGAAATGACTTTCGGCTTCTCCGCTTTGTCGGTCAGGTGATACACCACAATCTTGTTCACATCACATACATACAGGTAGTCCTGACGGATGAACATTCCTTTGGGAGCCGACAGATTGCCGTCGGCCGGAACCATGACCTGGGTCTTTCCGTCCTTATAAAATGCGATGTATCCTTTTCCTTCCGTGTTCAGCGGATTCAGTTCGGCGGTACCGAAGTTGGCCACCAGGATACCTCCCTGATACGGATACGTACTTTCACAATAACGAAGTCCTTCGTTTACTACACCTTTTACGGTTTGTGCCGACAAACTTATCGACAAGCAAACAAACATTGCACTGAGAATCTTTTTCATCTTTTTACGTTTATTTTTTGACAAAGTTAAATGCGAGCCAAATATTTTCTATATTTGTAGCACTCATTTTTCCGATAACATTCATAGGCAGAAACGATAAGAAATGGAACTCCGTCAGTTGAAATATTTTAAAGCGGCCTGCGAATTGCAGAATTTTTCGGAGGCGGCACGTGCGTTGTTTATCTCACAAAGTACACTTTCCCAGCAGATTAAGCAGCTGGAAGATGAATTGGACGTCTTGCTTTTCGACCGCATCGGGAAGCGGGTGGTTCCTACGGAAGCCGGACTGGCTTTTTTGCCTTATGCAGCAAAGGCGCTTTACGATGCGGAAGACGGAAAACAGATTATCCGCGACTTGAAAGGGATAGAGACGGGGGTGCTTCACATCGGGGTGACTTATAGCATGAGCCCCTTGCTGATTGCGGCACTGACTCGTTTCACGAAGACCTATCCGAAGGTCAAGGTCGATATCAGTTTTGCCACCTCGGAAGAATTGCTGGAGCGGCTGGAAGCCAATCACCTGGATTTTGTATTGTCTTTCAAGCCGGAAGGCACGTCGGAAGGGTTTGAAACTTTACCTTTGTTTTCTTCCCGCCTGAATTTCATTGTGCACCGTTCGCATCCGTTGGCCGGACTTTCTTCCATTACGCTGAAACGGCTGTGCGAGACTCCGCTGGTGTTGCCGGGACAGGGCTTTGCCACCCGGAAGAAGGTGGATGAATTATGCCGTATCCAGCACTTGGAACTGACGGTGGGGGTAGAAATGAACGACGTACATACCATTATCCATACCTTGCGGGAAGGCTATTGGGCTACGATTCTGACTCAAGCGGCTGTGCGCGGGGAAGAAGATTTGGTGCAGATTCCTATCTTGTGTGCCGATGCGTTGGCCTCTGAAGGCTGTCTGTTCTGGGCGCAGGGAAACTACCGGAAAAAGTCGGCGCTGGCATTTGCCGATTTTTTGCAGAAGACGGTCGAAAACGGGGGAGAATGAGATAGGCCGGAGGATGCCGGCGGGTTTAAAAAATGATAAGGGCAAAAAAAGATGGACGGCTCTTCCCCGTAATCCGTGCCGAATTATTAACTTTGCCCTTTGATAGAAAATAAACAGAAACACAGCCATATGCCATTAAATTTACCCGATAAACTGCCGGCAATCGAGTTGTTGAAGGAAGAGAATATTTTCGTGATAGACAATTCGCGGGCCAGCTCGCAGGACATCCGTCCGTTGAAGATTGTCGTACTCAACCTTATGCCACTTAAAATAACGACAGAAACCGACTTGATCCGTTTGTTGTCCAACTCCCCTCTGCAGATTGAGGTGAGCCTGATGAAGCTGAAAAGCCATACTTCAAAGAATACGCCGGTGGAGCACATGAAAGCGTTCTATCGTGATTTTGAATTGATGAGAAACGAAAAGTTCGACGGAATGATTATTACCGGAGCCCCGGTGGAACACCTGGATTTTGAAGATGTCAACTACTGGGACGAGGTGACGGATATTTTCGAATGGACCCGTACCCATGTCACCTCCACGTTCTATATCTGCTGGGCGGCACAGGCCGGCTTGTATTACCATTACGGCATCCCGAAGTATCCGTTGGACAAGAAAATGTTCGGCATCTTTGAACACCACATCTGCAAGGGCTTTGAGCATCTGCCCATCTTCCGTGGATTCGACGACGTGTTCTATGTGCCTCATAGCCGTCACACCGAAGTCCGCCGGGAAGACATTGAAAAATGCAAGGACCTGCAGATTATTTCCGAGTCGCCCGAGTCGGGTGTACACATCGTAATGGCTCGTGGCGGACGCGAGTTTTTCGTGACCGGCCATTCGGAATATTCTCCTTACACGCTGGATACGGAATACCGTCGTGACCTGGGCAAAGGCCTGCCCATTGAAATGCCGCGTAATTACTACCGCGACAACGATCTGGAAAAAGGACCGCTGGTGCGCTGGCGGAGCGTGGCCAACCTGTTGTTCTCCAACTGGATGAACTATTATGTGTACCAAGAAACTCCTTACGATATCAACCAGATAAAATAAGCATGATCAGACAACGTCCTATCGAACTGCTTGCCCCGGCCAAGAACCTGGAGTGCGGCATGGAAGCTATCAACCACGGGGCCGATGCGGTATATATCGGTGCCCCGCGTTTCGGCGCACGTGCCGCTGCCGGCAACTCATTGGAAGACATTGAGGCCCTGGTGCGTTATGCCCATTTGTATCGCGTACGCATCTACGTGACTGTCAATACCATCCTGAAGGAAGAGGAACTGGCAGATACCGAGAAAATGATTTGGGATTTGTACCGGGTGGGGGTGGATGCCCTCATCGTGCAGGACATGGGAATCACCCGCCTGAATCTGCCCCCGATTCTGCTGCATGCCAGTACGCAGATGGACAACCGCACGCCGCAGAAAGTGAAATTCCTGGCTGAGGCCGGTTTCCGTCAAGTGGTATTGGCCCGTGAGCTGACACTGGACGAGATTGCAAAAATTCATGCCGCCTGTCCGGATACGCCGCTGGAGGTATTCGTGCACGGCGCTTTGTGCGTGAGCTACAGCGGACAGTGCTACGTGAGTCAGGCATGTTTCGGCCGCAGTGCCAACCGCGGAGAGTGTGCGCAGTTCTGCCGCCTGAGTTTCGACATGGTGGATGCGGACGGGAAAACGATTGCCCGCGGCAAGCACCTGCTATCGCTGAAAGACATGAACCAGAGCGACAACCTGGAGGCCTTGCTGGATGCGGGCGCCTCTTCGCTGAAGATTGAGGGACGCTTGAAGGACGTGGCCTACGTGAAGAACGTGACTGCCTATTACCGCCAGAAGCTGGATGCCATCCTGAAGCGCCGGAAAGAATACGTGCGGGCTTCGTCCGGTACCGTCCGTCTGGCTTTCCGTCCGCAGCTGGACAAGAGTTTCAGCCGGGGATTTACCGATTACTTCCTGCACGGGCGTACGCCGGATATTTTCTCTTTCCATACGCCGAAGTCGTTGGGCGAGGAGATGGGCGTGGTGAAAGAAGTGCGCGGCAACTATTTCACGGTGGCCGGAGTGAAACCTTTCAGCAACGGTGACGGACTCTGCTATTTGGACGAACAAGGCAAGTTGCACGGTTTCCGGGTAAACCGGGTGGAGAACAACAAACTCTATCCGCAGGAGATGCCGCGTCTGCGTCCGAAGACCAAAATCTACCGTAACTTCGACCAGGAGTTTGAACGGGTGATGCAGAAAAAGTCGGCTGAACGGAAGATGGCCGTATCCATGTTGTTTGAAGAGAACAACTTCGGGTTTACCCTGACCCTGACCGACGAAGACGATAACTGCATCAGCGTGACGCTGCCGGCAGAAAAGACACTGGCACGTACCCCTCAGGCCGAAAACCTGAAGAACCAGTTGGGTAAGCTGGGCAACACCCCGTTTGAGCTGGAGAAACTGGACATCTCCTTGTCGGCGGACTGGTTTGTACCTTCTTCTGCCTTGGCCGATTTGCGTCGGAATGCGGTGGAAAAGCTGCTGGAAGCCCGCCGCATCAACTATCCGCAGGAAAGGGTACGCTTCCCGAAAACCACGCATGCGTTTATCGTGGGCGACCTGACCTACCTGGGCAATGTGATGAATACGAAGGCACAGGCCTTCTATCACGACCACGGTGTGAAGCGCATCGAACCTGCTTTTGAGAAAGAACCACGGACCGATGCCGTGCTGATGTTCTGCAAGCATTGCCTGCGCTACAGCATGGGCTGGTGTCCGGTACATCATAAGGTGAAATCGCCCTACAAGGAGCCTTACTATCTGGTAAGTACGGACGGACGGCGATTCCGCCTGGATTTCGACTGTAAGGTCTGTCAGATGAAAGTGTCATTGGATAATCAGAAGTCAGAATGAAACACGCGGGTTATATTCTAGGGGTGATTTGTTTGCTGTTGTGCGTGACGGCCTGTCATTACCGTACTTCCTTGTCTGCGGCAGGAGAAGGAAATCCGAATGATTCGGTGACGGCGGTGGTGAGGGAATGTCCGTATGCCTTGAACAGCAATTTCCGGGTCACGGCCGACACGCTCTGGCTTCATCAGCTCCCGTTGCTCGATTCCATTCCGGTGAAGGAAGGCGATGAACTGGTGGTAGCCGAGATTACCGCCCGTAAAGAAATGGAAGGCGACTCGGTGTGGGTGAAAGTGGCCCGCGACCAGGAAACCATCGGATGGGTTCCCGAACGCCAGTTGCTGTCGCACATCGTCCCCGTAGACCCCATCTCCCGTTGCATCCACTTGTTCAGCAACTCCCATGCCCTGCCGTTCTTTCTGGTGCTGGCCGTGTTCTTCCTCTGCTTCGTGTACCGTGCCTTGCGGCGCAAGCAGATTAAGCTCATCTGGCTGAATGACATTGACAGTGTGTTTCCCATTACCCTGTCGTGGTTGATGGCTGCGGCAGCCACGTTGTATAACAGCATGCAGCATTTCGTACCGGAAACCTGGGAGCGGTATTATTATGACCCTTCGCTGAATCCCTTCGACCTGCCTTTCGTATTGGGACTCTTCGTGCTCAGCGTGTTCCTTATTCTGTTGCTGGGGGTGGCCTTGCTGGACGACCTGTTTCACCAGACCACGATGGAGGTGGCCTTTTTCTATCTGCTGGGACTGGCTTCCTGCTGCATTTTCTTGTATATCTTTTTCACCTACTTGTGGGTGTATCTGGCCTATCTGGCCTTTATCGCCTATTCCGTGTGGTGCGTCCGGCGCTTGCGCAAGGCTAACAGCTATCCCTACGCCTGTGGAGCCTGTGGTGCCAAGATGAGGTCGAAAGGCATTTGTCCGCACTGTGGCGCCTTGAATGAGTAATAATCCGCATAATTTTGTAATTTTGCACCTTTCAAAAATTTAAAACCCTACATAATATGATTAGTATAGATGGACTGACCGTGGAATTCGGAGGGACCACCTTGTTTAGTGACCTGAACTTTCAGATTAACGAAAAAGACCGTATTGCCCTGATGGGAAAAAATGGAGCCGGCAAATCTACGCTGCTGAAAATACTGGCCGGTGTGCGCCAGCCTACGCGGGGAAAAGTGACCGCCCCCAAGGACTGTGTGATTGCCTATCTGCCGCAGCACCTGATGACGGAAGACGGGCGGACGGTATTCGAAGAAGCCTCTCAGGCTTTTGCCCATCTGAAGGAGATGGAGGAAGAGATTGAGCGGATGAACAACGAACTGGCCACACGGACGGACTATGAAAGTGATTCCTATATGGCCCTGATAGAGAAAGTGGCCTCGATGAGCGAGAAGTTTTATGCCATCGACATGACACATTTCGAGGAAGACGTGGAGAAGGCTTTGTTGGGACTGGGCTTCCTGCGGGAAGACTTCAACCGTCCGACCAGCGATTTCAGCGGAGGGTGGCGAATGCGCATCGAGTTGGCCAAGCTGCTGCTCCAGAATCCGGATGTGTTGCTGCTGGACGAGCCGACCAATCACCTAGACATCGAGTCCATCCAATGGTTGGAAGATTTCCTGATCAACAGTGCCAAGGCGGTGGTGGTCATCAGTCACGACCGGAAGTTTGTGGACAACATTACGACCCGTACCATCGAAGTGACCATGGGACGGATTTACGACTATAAGGTGAATTACTCCCAGTACTTGGTGCTGCGGAAGGAACGCCGCGAACAGCAGATGAAGCAATATGAGGAACAGCAGAAGATGATTCAGGAGACCAAGGACTTCATCGAACGTTTCAAGGGCACTTACAGCAAGACCTTGCAGGTGCAGAGCCGGGTGAAGATGTTGGAGAAACTGGAACTGATCGAAGTGGACGAAGAAGATACCTCGGCCTTGCGCTTGAAATTCCCTCCTTCACCGCGTAGTGGCAACTATCCGGTCATCATGGAAGGAGTGGGAAAGACGTATGGCAACCACGTGGTGTTCAAGAATGCCAACCTCACCATTGAACGGGGCGACAAGGTGGCTTTTGTGGGAAAGAACGGAGAAGGTAAGTCTACCCTCGTGAAGTGCATCATGAATGAAATAGACTATGAAGGTACGCTGACGCTGGGCCATAACGTGCAGATTGGGTATTTTGCACAGAACCAGGCTTCGTTGCTGGACGAGAACCTGACGGTGTTTCAGACCATTGACGATGTGGCCAAGGGAGAAATCCGCAACAAAATCCGGGACCTGTTAGGAGCCTTCATGTTCGGTAGTCCGGAAGCCTCGATGAAGAAGGTCAAGGTGTTGTCGGGAGGGGAACGTACCCGTCTGGCCATGATTAAACTGTTGCTGGAGCCGGTCAACCTCTTGATCTTGGATGAGCCGACCAATCACCTGGACATGAAGACGAAGGATATCCTGAAACAGGCGTTGATGGATTTCGACGGCACCCTGATTGTGGTATCGCACGACCGTGATTTCTTGGACGGGCTGGTTACGAAGGTGTATGAGTTCGGTTACCAGCGTGTGAAGGAACACTTGTGTGGCATTTATGAGTTTTTGGAGACCAAGAAACTGGAAAGTCTGCAGGAATTGGAGCGTAAAAACGCTTGAAAAGGCCCTTTGGAAAGAAAAAACGGCTTTTTTGAGAAAAAAGTTTCCAAATGTTTTGCAGGTTTAAAATAAGTTACTACCTTTGCACTCGCAATCGGGAAATGACCGATGCGACAAAGGATTGATTCGCTAGCTCAGCAGGTAGAGCACAACACTTTTAATGTTGGGGTCTTGGGTTCGAGCCCCAAGCGGATCACTCAAACAAAAAGCAAAACAATGAAAACCGCTGATAATCAATCATTATCAGCGGTTTTTCTTTTTATCCATACCGCAAATTGAAGCAGAATACGGCTCAACGTAAAAATCTGGGGGTATAATGTGCTGTAGATGGCTTATGCCACCCTTATATTTTGATAATTTTTGTCTGTCATCTTCTGATTTTTGATTTTAGCACACATTTTCTTTATATTAAA
>CABIXF010000039.1 GCA_902362595.1 Bacteroidaceae bacterium
ACAAATCGAATTTCAAAAATGTCAAAGACCGATATGGTTCAAGTGAACCGAATTTATTTAACTTTTAACCTTGTCCATTTTTAGTGGACAGTAGTGATCCGAAATATTGGATTAGCATCAAATTCAATGAGGACATGCCCGACAAGGAGATAAAGCGTCTGGTCCGCCAGTCTTATGAGATTGTCCATACACATAACTGACTTTTCACACAACCTCTCCTTTGTACAAGAATTCTATCTTAAAGGTATTTTCGAAAACGCCTCAATGAATTGCATCTACTGACGAAGCATTTTCTATGTTTCTCTGCCCGAAACCGTACGTTTCTCACACGGGAAACATACGGTTCCGGAAGCAGAAACATACGTTTCCCGCGTGAGAGACATAAAAAATTCAAGCATACTTTCTCATTGGTGCCAGTGCGTTTTCAAATCCACACAAGAAGAAAAAATATGGACATCAGAGAATGCACTTGCGCATCACAAAATTCGTCAGCATCAATTTATTGGCTCTGCACTTCTGAGATTTAACCACCTTATACCCCTTTCGTTCAAAAAACGGTCGAGCGGTCAGACTTACTTCCGATGTTATTTCAGTGACTCCATACGCAACGGCCATCTTTTCCACTTCTTCAAGCAACTGAGTAGCAACTCCTTTTCCCTGCATGTCTTTATGCACAAACATAGAATGCAAATACCCTTTCTTATTCATAGAAGAGAATCCCGCCATTCTGTCTCGTTCATCAAATGCTCCGATATAGCAATTTTGCGACAAAAGATCTTTCCAATGTGCTACATCATCACCACAAGATGCCCAGTCCATAACCTCTTCATTCGTATAATCTCTCAAATTCACATTGAGTACGGTAGAACGAAACATTTGCTGCATTTCGGATATATCTCCTTCAACAAGCGGACGAATCTTGTATCTCGGTTTTAACCATCTAATCGCTTTACAGGAACCACACCGACAAGTAAAATTCCGACCAATGTTGGAATGTTGTCCGACTGTGCCCAGCATCCGAGTAAATAGATCTTTCACCATAACAAACTCCTCCTCTGTTTCCTTTATAACCTCAAATCCAAGTTTTAAATACATACGGACAGCGTAATTAGCCTTTTGAACAGAAAGAGAGACATAATGATAACCTTTACTTTCAAGCAGGTTCAGCATCTCCTTCATCAACCGACTGCCCAACCCTCGGTTCCGATATGCTTTATATAAGGAAATGGAAAGCGAAGGGGTATTCTCATCCACATGACCATAATCCTTCATGATACGTGTCCACACTGCCCCAACCACCTTGCCATCCTGCTCAACTACCAAGCAACAATCATCTTTTTTCTTGCCAAAATCCTCCACATACAGCCTCAACTCGGGCAAATCCACCACATCCCTCGACGGAGGTTCAACTCCTTCGGGAATAAAAATCGCTTCATAAAGAAAATCCCTCAGCAAATGGATTTCCTCTGGATACAAAGGACGAATCATATAGTCTGCTACACTTTCCATGGAATCAATTATTCGTTTTTTCCCAGTCCTTTTTCGTCAACAAAGTAAAATGTTCTATCCGTACATCACCTAATGGAGAAAGTTTGCACTCTTCTGTATGATGAAACTTAAATCCACATTTATCCATTACTCGACGCGATTTGGTGTTTCCATCATAATAACCACACCACACTCGTCGTATATCCAACTCCTCAAAGCAACGACTCAGTAGACGATTGACAGCCTCAGGAATCAGACCGTTACCCCAATAAGGAACTCCAATCCAATAACCAATTTCTGCATCCCCTTCCTGCATGTCGGCACTATGTATACCGTCTCCAAACATAATGCCCACACTGCCAACAGGCTCATTAGTTTCCTTCAACACTACCGCATAAGTTTCCGGAGCCGAAAGAATATCACGTATCACTTCCCTACTATTTTCTACAGACGTGTGTGGTGGCCAGCCGGCAATCGGTCCTACAGCTGGATCCTTGGCATATTTATAGAGCGAAGGTGCATCTGCCTCACGCCATGGCCTGAGAATCAATCTTTCTGTTTCCATAATTATGTGTGTTTTTTATACATTACAAGATTAGCCATCATCTTTTTCAAATTGGCTTCATTTTCCTCATCCGAAATAGAAGGGTCTTTCATAAAACGACTACAAGGTAAATCCGGACATCCCCCACAGTTTTCCCGCTTCTTTTCCTTGCAGCATTTCCAGATAGGGCATACGGTATCGCCCGTGTATTGAAGCCAGTGTACCTTGCCTTTTATCTTTTTGCATCCTTTACATTCTTTCGGAAATGACGGACACTCCACACACCGTGCCCCACACGGGGAAGGATAAAAGAAATCATCTTTCCAGTACCACCATTTGCATTTCTCCCTATCAGGATTTTCCGTATTAACAGAATATTCCAAAGCCCGATACAGATAAAGCTGACAACGATCTATCGTACACCCACGCAAACGACATTCTTCCTCGTATAAATTCTCCGCATTCTTTCTTCTCAGCGATTCGACAGAGGTATATCCCATTGCCATCAAATCTTGCTCAGTCTGTGAACCTACGTTGGGGATTTTTCGTAAAGAAGAATTCTCCTGACTTATCATCGTTTGCTTCATCAATGCCGCCACCACCTTCAGGGCATTTCTCTTGGCTGCCACAATACTTGGTGTCATTTCGTATTCCAGCATATCCAGACAGACTTTCAGTTCATTGGCCAGTTCCGGAACAAAGCGGCACATCTTTGCAGCCAATTTTATCATCATCGAACGACTGCTGTCTGCTTCCTTCTTATCGACTGCATGGATAAGACAAAAATCAAACAAGTCTGTCCGGAAATTCCTATCAGTCACCAAATCCAGCAAAATAGACAGCACAAGCCCCCGGCGTATTTTTAAATTGGACGCCATTACCCGGTCTGTAATCTCATCATAAAAAGGAGAGAGATAGAGCCTTTTGTCTTCTCCCGACAAATGAGCGAGTATCCATGCCGCATTGGAAGCCGACCGTGCCTCTTCTGCATGAAGCATAAGATGACAAACCTTACGGATGCCTTCCTCGTCATCATGCAGCTCACGGGAGAGGGCCATCACCTGCCATTTGGAGAGCCTGCTTTGCAATTGTTCCATTTCTTTTTCGTGTTTTTCTTATTACGGCAAAGCTAAAAAATAAGCATCAGAATAACAAATGAAAGATTTCCCCAAATTCCTAAACTCATTTTTTATTCAAAAAATATGCATTCCCGCAAGTTTTTATTATCTTCGCCACCCAAAACTAACTAACCTGACTAACCTATGTCTATTTTCTCACATTACATAAACCGACTTATACGATTTTTGGGAGCATGGATGCTGCCCTTGTGCATGCTTTTCGCATGTACACCCTCCCGACATGAAACATCCTCTCCACAAACAGCCGAAACGAATCCTTACACTGACAGTCTGTTGCAGTTCAAGATTTACCTTGAACAAATCCGCATCAGCCGCTTCAAAGCAGATACCCTGGAAGAGGCACGCACTTTGGGAGAGGCGGAAAGAATGGCCCGGTTCTTGAACGACTCGGCCTCGTATGCCGATTTGTGGCAGGAAAAGGCATTGTTCTATTTGCCTAAAAATCCCGAAACCGCAAAGACTTATTTCCGGAAGGCCCTTGCCTACATGTCCTCCGGAACAACTGCTTCCACCGTGCAGAACGAACTGTATCTTTCGCGTATTTACCAGCAACAGAAGCAGACGGACAGTGCCTTTCATTATATCAACGAGGCCATCCACAAAAATCTGTCGGAAGCACAGACTCCTGTCTTACATACGCAAAAAGGATACATCTTTGCCTCGCTTCTGAAAGCTGATTCGGCAACCCATTATATCTTGCCTTCTTTGCAGGGCCTGACCTTGAAACAACGTACGGAGGCCTATCGCCGCCTGTTTGAAATGTATGGAAACCTACGAGATGGGAAACGGGAAAACGCCTACATGCGGAAGTACATCCTGTCGCACGACTCGCTGAGCACGGAACGGAAGGAAATGGTCATCGGAAAAATACAAGACATGCAGGAATACAAGCTGCAACGTGAACGAGCCAACAAGGCCGAAATGGAAACGGCTCACCACAAGCTGATTTTCTACCGGATGGCGGTGGCACTGGGACTTGTGATTCTGGTTCTGTTACTATTGCTCCACCGTATCCGTACGCACAAGCAGAAGCTGGCCGAAGAACTCAAGGAAAGCCTGTGGTTGCGGATGGAAGAGAGTCTGAAACGGAAAGAGGCAGAAGTGGCACTGGCTCACGAGCAGGAACGGCTGAAGCAACAGGAAATCGACCGGCTGCACAAGAGTGTGGAATATTACCGGCAACTGAATGCCATTACCCTTCCCTCGCTCCTGCGGAAAAAGAACTCACAGGGAGCGCTTCACCTGACGGAAGATGAATGGGATATCATCCAGCAAAACACGGATACCTGCTTTGACAGGTTCACCATCCGGCTGAAGGAACACTGTCCCCAGCTCACGGAAGAGGAACTCCGTTTCTGCTGCCTGGTGAAAATGGATCTTCCGCTTTCACTGCTGTCCGAAATCTACCACATTGCCAAGGGAAGTATCTCGCGCCGGAAAATGCGCCTAAAAGAGAAAATGCGCATCGAAAACTGCAGTTTTGATGAGTTCATTGCGGGATTTTAAAGACGATGTACATCATGTAATCTATCAAACATCTATTTATCAGAGATTTACAAACAGGCTGTGTACATCAGATTTTGCTGGAAATTAGCGTCATTCACTCTATCTTTGCAACCGTAAATCTATTTTAAACGTGCGACTTATGAAAGTATAACCCTAGTTTCTATCCCAAACTCTACAGGTGTATGGACTCCTCACTACTATGAAGAAAATCACAACTTCTCGTGTGGAGCCTTATCTTCTCAGCTGAAAACTTCCGTGTTACGGAAGAAGAAAGCTTGATAATCTCTCTGGGATACACCTTCTCTAACCTTGACCCTTACTCTCTGGCATCCGGGAAACGGTTTTCGATGGAAAACGACTTAATCTCGGGAAAAAACGCCCATTTTTTCATTCACTCTCGATCGGGATAGGCTGGCGGTTTTAAGAACTGGGTCGGATTAACGTCCGGCCCAGTTTTTTATTCTACTCATGGCTTCCTGGCAGTCTTCGCGTTTACCGAAAGCAGTCAGACGCAAAAAGCCTTCTCCGCTCGGTCCGAAGCCTACGCCTGGAGTACCTACTACATTCACTTCGTGAAGCAACATATCGAAGAAACTCCATGAATCCAAGCCTTCGGGTGCTTTCACCCAAATATAAGGAGCATTGACACCTCCATAGAGGGTAAATCCGGCACCCTGCAGACCTTCACGCATCAGGCGCGCATTCTCCATATAGTATTCTATGGTTTCCTTGATTTCTGCCTGTCCTTCGGGAGTGTAGATGGCCTCGGCACCCCGCTGGGTAATGTAGCTGGTTCCGTTGAACTTCGTACACTGGCGACGGTTCCATAAATGGTTCAGTGCTACCTCTTCGCCAGAGGTGGTCATAGCCTTTACCTCTTCCGGTACCACGGTATAACCGCAACGCACACCCGTAAATCCGGCTGTCTTCGAGAAACTGCGGAATTCTACGGCACACGAACGGGCTCCTTCAATCTCATAAATAGAATGAGGCACATCGGCTTCGTGAATGTAAGCTTCGTACGCTGCATCATATAAAATCAGTGCCTTGTGTTCCAATGCATATTCCACCCACTTCTGCAATTCGGCCTTGGTCAGTGTGGTTCCCGTCGGATTGTTCGGATAGCACAGGTAAATCATGTCTACCGGTTCAGTGGGAAGAGACGGCACAAAATGATTCTCTGCCGTACAGGGCAAATAGGTCAAGTTGTTCCACTGGCCATTGGCCTGCAGGTCACCTGCGCGTCCAGCCATGACATTGCTGTCAATATATACCGGATACACCGGATCGGTCACAGCTACTTTGTTGCCTGTGCCGAGAATATCGCCGAAGTTACCCGTATCGCTTTTGGCACCGTCGCTTACAAAGATTTCCGTCGGACGCAATTCGATGCCTCTCGGCTGATAATCATGAGTCAGGATAGCCTGAATCAGGAAATCATATCCCTGTTCGGGGCCGTATCCATGGAAGGTAGCAGCACTGGCCATTTCATCCACTGCATGGTGCATGGCCTTGATGGCAGCTGGGGGCAGCGGACGAGTCACGTCGCCAATTCCCAGACGAATCAGTGCGGCCTCCGGATGGGCGGTTTTAAACGCATTTACTTTTTGGGCTACGCTCGAAAACAGATAATTTCCGGGCAGTTTAATGAAGTTTTCGTTAACTTGTATCATGTGATGTTTTGTCTTACTCTTTTAATTCTATTGTTCCATCAAATACTTTGACCGCAGGTCCGGTCATATACAAATGATTTCCCTCTCCTTTCCAGTCGACTGTTAATTTGCCTCCGTCCATACAGATGGTGGCATGGTCACCACATCTGCCGGTGAAAGCCGCCGCTACCGCAGTGGCACAAGCACCTGTGCCGCAGGCTTGTGTGATGCCGGAGCCTCTCTCCCACACCCGCATGCGGATGGTTTCCTTGTCCAGCACTTGGGCAAATTCCACATTCACCCGGTCGGGGAACAGCGGATGATGCTCAAGCACCGGTCCCACTGCCGGCAAATCCACCTCTTCCATCTTGTCCACGAAGATGACCAGATGCGGATTTCCCATGGATACGGCAATCCCTTTCTGGTAAGGATATGATTCCCCCAAGTCCACCGGATGAATATCGGCTGGAATGCCCATATCTACCCGCACGCTCTCCACTTTTCCTTCATTGACCTGCAGATGCAGTTCCTTGATACCGGAAAGCGTATCCAAAAGGATGTCCGTCTTTGTAGTCAGTCCGTATTCGTATAAATATTTTCCGATGCAGCGGCTGGCATTCCCGCACATCATGGCTTCCGAACCATCGGCATTGAAAATGCGCATGCTGAAATCGGCTTTGTCTGAAGCCCCAATCAGCACAAGTCCGTCACTGCCTATCCCCGTATGGGGACGGCTCCACTCAATTGATTTTTCTTCGGGGTTCGTCAACGGGTATTTCATCGTATTCACATAGATGTAATCATTACCCAGGCCGTGCATCTTTGTAAATTCTATCTTCATATATAATCGCTACTTAGTTTTTGTATCCTTCTTCGTGTACATCGGCCACCGCACGTCCACTCGGCTCATTGACATTTGCGAAAGCCTTGTCCCATGCCAATGCTTCTGCCGTTGAGCAGGCTACACTCGGCACACTGGGCACACTCTTGGCCGCACTGTCGCTCGGGAAATGTTCCTCGAAGATGGAACGGTAATAATACTCTTCCTTGTTACGCGGCGGATTGATGGGGAAACGTTCGGCAGCATGGGCCATCTGTTCGTCGGATACCTCTTTGGAAGTAAATTCCTTCAGCGTATCAATCCAGCTGTATCCCACTCCGTCACTGAACTGTTCCTTCTGACGCCATGCCACGCTCTCGGGCAGCATGTCGGAAAAGGCCTCGCGCACAATCTTTTTCTCGATGGTCTTTCCCGGACACATCTTGGCTTTTGGATTCAGGCGCATGGCAATATCCAGAAATTCCTTGTCCAAGAAAGGCACACGCCCTTCTACTCCCCAAGCAGCCAATGCCTTGTTGGCCCGCAAACAGTCGTACAGGTAAAGTTTAGACAGTTTGCGCACGGTCTCTTCGTGGAAAGCACGCGCATCGGGAGCCTTGTGGAAATAAAGGTAGCCACCGAAAATCTCATCGGCTCCTTCCCCACTGAGCACCATCTTGATACCCATACTCTTGATGACACGCGCCAAGAGGTACATCGGAGTAGATGCACGGACAGTTGTCACATCGTAGGTTTCAATGTAATAAATCACATCGCGAAGGGCATCGAGTCCTTCCTGAATGGTATAATGAATTTCGTGGTGTACCGTACCGATGTAATCGGCCACTTCACGTGCCTTGGCCAAGTCGGGCGCTCCTTCCAGTCCGATGGCGAATGAATGAAGCTGGGGCCACCAGGCGGCCATTTTCCCGTCCGTTTCCACACGACGGGCCGCATAACGTTTGGCAATGGCAGAAATCACCGAGCTGTCCAAACCTCCTGAAAGCAACACACCGTAGGGCACATCACTCATCAGCTGTCCGCGAACCGCCTTTTCCAGTCCCTCGCGCAGGGCACTTACCGAAGCCGGTGCATCGGCCACTGCGTCATAGCTGGTCCAGTCGCGCTTGTACCAACGTACCATCTTGCCTTCCTTGCTGGAATAATAATGTCCCGGCAAGAAGGGTTCATAGCGTTCGCAGAATCCTTCCAGTGCTTTCAGCTCACTGGCGCAATATACCTTTCCGTCACTGTCATAGCCGATGTAAAGTGGAATCACGCCAATCGGATCGCGGGCAATAAGAAACTCATCTTTTTCTGCATCATAGAGTACGAAGGCAAAAATGCCGTTCAGCTCTTCCAGAAAATGGATGCCGTAGTCCCGATACAGTGCCAAAATCACTTCACAGTCACTGCCGGTCTGGAACTCGTACTTCCCGGCATATTTCTTACGGATGTCGCGGTGGTTATAAATTTCACCGTTGACAGCCAATATCTGTTTCTTGTCGGGTGAATACAAGGGTTGTCCCCCACTTTCCGGGTCCACAATCGACAAACGTTCATGGGCCAGAATAGCTGACCCTCCACAATAAATTCCACTCCAATCGGGTCCGCGATGACGAATCTTCCGGGCCATGGCCAAAGCCTTGCTCCGTAATTCAGGAGTTTGCTCTTTTATATTTAAAATAGCTGCAATGCCACACATAATCGTAAAGTTGTATTTATATTTTGTATGAAAATCTATTATTTCCGGCTCAGATATGCATCAATGTCGGCAGCTGCCTTACGTCCGCCTGCAATGCATTTCACTACCAGACTGGCTCCGGTAGCGGCATCACCTGCCACGAATACATTGGCCGGGAATTCCGGCTGTTCCGGACGGAGGAAGCCCATGGCCAGCAACACCAAGTCGGCTTTCAGCACTTCCTTCTTTCCGGTAGGTTTCATCACCGGACGTTCTCCTTCTGCTCCCGGAATCCATTCTACTTCTTCCACTTCCACTCCGCAGACTTTGCCATCCTTCTCCAGGAAACGGTTGGAAGTCAGGCTCCAGCGACGTACACAGCCTTCTTCATGGCTGCTGCTTGTCTTGAGCACGATGGGCCACTGCGGCCACGGAGTTTTCGGATTATAGCCTACCGGCGGTTTGGGCATGATTTCAATCTGCGTCACGCTAAGCGCTCCCTGACGGTTACTTGTACCGATACAGTCGCTTCCCGTATCTCCACCTCCGATAACCAGCACATTCTTTCCTTTGGCAGTAATGCGTTCTTCCTTCGGAATCTGCTGTCCGGCCAGCACACGATTCTGCTGTGCCAGCATTTCCATGGCAAAATGGATGCCTTTCAAATCACGGCCCGGGATATTCAAGTCACGTGCCTGCGGTGTACCCGTACAAACGCAATAAGCATCAAAACCTTCAGGCAGATGAGTGACATCAATATCCGTATTCACTTTGAACGTAATGCCTTCGGCTTCCATCACCGCAATACGACGGTCGATGACCGACTTGCTAAGCTTGAAGTTCGGAATACCGAAACGCAACAGTCCACCCACATATTCCAGTTTTTCGAATACCGTGACGGTGTATCCCCTCTTATTCAACTGGTTGGCTGCAGTCAGTCCGGCAGGACCAGAGCCGATGACGGCTACCGATTTCCCGTTCCGCTTGTACTGGCGAGGCTGCACATAACCTTCACGGAAGGCGGCTTCAATCACTGCGGCCTCATCCTCACGGATAGTGACCGGCGCATCCATACTCAGTTTCAATACACAACTTTTTTCGCACAATGCCGGACAGATACGTCCGGTGAACTCCGGAAAGTCATTGGTTTCGGAGAGTATTTCATAAGCTTCTTTCCATTTTCCCTTGTACATGGCATCCTGAAACTCAGGAGGACGATTGCTAACCGGACAAGCCCAGTGGCAGAAAGGCACTCCGCAATCCATACACCGCGATGCCTGCAACTTTCGCTCACTTGTGTTCAACGTCTGTTCCACCTCACTGAAGTCTCTGATACGATCGTGTATCGGACGATATCCGGCTTCTTGTCTGGGAACGGTCAGAAATGCTTTTGGATTTCCCATATATCTAGTTTTTTACTGTTCAACAATTAATCAATAATCACGCTGTACTTCTGCAATTTTCTGCTGCAATTTGCGCATCTGCTCTTCGGCCAGTACCTTCTTGTATTCAATCGGAGTCACCTGAATGAATTCTTCCACGTAATGGCCCCAGTTGTCCAGCATCGTACGAGCCAGCTGAGAACCTGTGTACAAATAATGCTGACGAACCAGTTCATGCAGTTCCTTACGGGCTGTGGCATCTTCCAGCAAGGACAGTTCCACCATCTCCATGTTGCAGAAATAGTCGAAGTTGCGGTCTTTGTCCCATACGTAAGCCACACCGCCACTCATACCTGCAGCGAAGTTGCGTCCGGTCTTGCCCAAAACAACCACACGTCCGCCGGTCATGTATTCACAGCAGTGGTCGCCCACTCCTTCTACCACGGCAATGGCACCGGAATTACGTACGGCAAAACGTTCGCCCACGCATCCGTTGATGTATACCTCACCGCTGGTAGCACCATACAACAGCGTATTACCTGCAATCACATTGTTTTCGGCCAAGAAATTGCTTCTTACCGGAGGCTGTACGGAAATGTGTCCACCACTCAAGCCCTTACCCAGATAGTCGTTGGCCTCTCCTTCCAGCTTGAAGCTGACACCGTGTGGCAGGAAGGCACCGAAACTCTGTCCGGCCGAACCCTTGAACTTCACCTGAATAGTCTGTGCAGGTAATCCAGCCTGACCATACTTGGCTGCTACTGCTCCTGAAAGCATGGCTCCCACCGAACGGTCTGTATTGGCTATGGCATATTCCAACGATACCTCCTTGCGGTTATCCAACGCTTCACGTGCGGCAGCCAGCATGCTGACATCTTTCACGTTTTCTATCTCATGACGCTGTTCGGTCACATTATGCAGAGCGGCTCCGTTGTCTACCTTATGCAACAGTTTGCTGAAATCCAGCAACGAAGCTTTTTCGTTGGTAGTCGGACGTATCTCAATCAAGTCTGTACGACCTACAATGTCTTCCAGGCGAGAGAATCCCATTTCTGCCAGGTATTCGCGTACTTCCTGTGCCAGGAAACGGAAGAAGTTGACTACATAACGGTAATGGCCACGGAAGTGTGCCCGCAACTGCGGATCCTGTGTAGCTACTCCCACCGGACAAGTATTGGCATGACACTTACGCATCATCACACAACCCAATACAATCAGTACAGAGGTTCCGAATCCGAATTCTTCTGCCCCCAGCAAAGCCATGCTGATGATGTCGCGTCCGGTCTTCAACTGACCGTCGGTCTGCAAACGTACCTGACCACGGAGTCCGTTGAGCACCAGTGTCTGCTGTGTCTCGCTCAAACCGATTTCCGGAGAGATACCTGCGTAACGCATAGAAGAGGCAGGAGAAGCTCCCGTACCGCCTTCCGCTCCGGAGATGACAATCAAATCGGCCTTGGCTTTTGCCACACCGGCTGCAATGGTACCGATACCACTCTCGGCCACCAGTTTCACACTGATTTTGGCCTTCGGATTCACGTTCTTCAAATCGAAAATCAGCTGAGCCAAATCTTCGATAGAATAGATATCGTGATGAGGGGGAGGTGAAATCAGTGAGATGCCCGGAATTGAATGACGGGTCTTGGCAATCACCTCGTTTACCTTGAAGCCCGGCAACTGTCCGCCTTCACCCGGTTTGGCACCCTGAGCTACCTTAATCTGAATTTCCTGGGCATTTACCAAATATTCAGTCGTGACACCGAAACGTCCGGAAGCCACCTGCTTGGTCTTACTGCACAAAGAGATGCCGTCGTAGGTTTCATGGAAACGATCGGAGTCCTCTCCTCCTTCACCCGTATTACTACGTGTGTTGAGCTTGTTCATGGCCAAAGCCATGGCTTCGTGTGCTTCCTTGCTGATAGAACCAAATGACATGGCTCCTGTCACAAAGTGTTTCACGATTTCTTCCACGGGTTCTACATCGTCCAATGGAATCGGGTTACGACGGAAAGTGAAGAAGTCGCGCAGGAAAATCGGACTTTCCTTCTCGTCTACCCGACGGGTATATTCTTTAAACTTGGCATAGCTCCCCAAGCGAGTAGCCAACTGCAAGGCACTGATGGTTTCCGGATTCCACGCATGTTTCTCACCGTCTTTTCGGTAAGAGAACTGTCCGATGTAAGGCAGCAAATCGCTCACCTCTTCTTCATCGAAACCTGCATCATGGAATGCCTTGTAATCTTTGGCAATGCTTTCCAGTCCCACACCTCCGATTGAAGAGGAAGGTGTACCGAAATAAGTGGAAAGTATTTCACTGCCCAGACCTACAGCCTCGAAAATCTTGGCTCCACGGTAAGAACGTATCGTACTGATACCCATCTTACTCATCACCTTGTAAAGTCCCTTGCAAACGGCCTTGATATAATTTTTCTCTGCTGTTTCATAGTTCAACTGCACATCGCCCTTCTTCACCATGTCATCCAGAATGGCAAATACCATATAAGGATTGATGGCACTGGCTCCGTATCCCAGCAACAAGGCTGCATGCATTACCTCACGAATTTCACCACTTTCAACAATCAACGCGGTCTGTACACGTTTCTGTACGGAAATCAGGTGATGATGTACGGCACTCACCGCCAACAGGGAAGGAATGGCTGCGTGCTCCTTATCGATTGCACGGTCGGAAAGAATGACGTAATTTACGCCTTCATCTACGGCCGCCTCTGCTTTCTTGCACAATTCGTTCAATGCCTCACGCAGTCCTTCGGCGCCCTTTGAAGCCTCGAACAGCATCGGGAGCTTCACGGTATTAAAGCCTTTGTAACGGATGTTACACAAAATATCCAGTTGGGTATTGTTCAGAATAGGATGTGGCAGACGCACCATCTTACAGTGCGACTCGCTCGGCAACAAAATATTCGTACCTACCGCACCGATATATTCCGTCAATGACATCACCAGTTCCTCACGTATCGGGTCGATAGGCGGATTAGTGACTTGTGCAAACTGCTGACGGAAATAATTGAACAGCACCTGCGGTTTGTCGGACAATACAGCCAACGGTGTATCGTTACCCATGGAAGCGGTCGGCTCTGCTCCGTTCATACACATCGGAGTCAGCGTACGCTCTATATCTTCACGTGTAAAGCCAAAGGCACGCAACCGACGCGGATAATCGGGAACGGAATTCGAAATCTTACGACCACTACGCAACGTATCCAGCTCAATCCGGTTGGTAGAAAGCCACTGACGATAAGGTTTGGCTGTCGCCAACTGATCTTTCAGTTCGCCATCATAGTAGATACGACCTTCCTGGGTATCGACCAACAAGATTTTACCCGGCTGAAGACGACCTTTTTCCTTGATGGCTTCCGGCTCGAAGTTGATGACACCCGCCTCACTGGCTACCACCATCATATCGTTTTTCGTAATCAGGTAGCGGGCCGGACGCAAACCGTTACGGTCCAGCATACCTCCGGCATAACGTCCATCGCTGAACAACAAGGCTGCCGGGCCATCCCACGGTTCCATCAAAATAGAGTGGTATTCATAAAATGCCTTCAAGTCTTCACTGATAGGGTTCTTGTCGTTGAACGATTCAGGTACCAGCATGGCCATGGCATGAGGCAGGCTCAATCCGGACATGACGAAGAATTCCAGCACATTGTCGAGCGAAGCACTGTCGCTCATTCCCGGCTGAATAATCGGGCCTATTTTTTTCACATCGCCCAGCAACGGAGTGGAAAGCACACTTTCACGCGCTTCCATCCATCCGCGGTTTCCACGAATGGTATTGATTTCCCCATTGTGTGCCAACAAACGGAACGGCTGCGCCAGGCTCCATGTAGGGAATGTATTCGTACTAAAACGAGAATGCACGATTGCCAACCCACTGGTAAAGTAAGGCTGTGTAAGGTCTTGAAAATATTCACGCACCTGCACAGAAGAAAGCATACCTTTATATATAATGTTCTTGCTCGACAAAGAAACGATGTAAAAGTCTTTGTGATGCACACGACGTTCAATCTTTTTACGCACAATATATAAGGTACGTTCAAAGTTTTCCAAATCGGTAGCTCCCGTGATGAATACCTGTTTGATGTCCGGTTCGGTCTCCAGCGCACTTTTTCCCAAAATGGAAGAATTTACCGGGACAGACCGCAAATGCATCAATGACAAGCCTTCGCGCTCTACCTCTTCTATCATAATGCTCAGGATGGCTTCCTGTTCTTTCACATCTTTCGGAAGGAAAACCAGTCCTGTACCGTACTTTCCCTTCTCGGGGACCGGAATACCTTGCAGCAGAATAAACTCATGCGGAATCTGCAACATAATGCCCGCACCGTCACCCGTCTTATTATCAGCGCCTTCTGCACCACGATGTTTCATATTCTCCAGCACTTTCAAGGCAGCATCCACCAAATCATGCGATTTATTACCATGGATGTCTACAATCATTCCCACACCGCAAGCATCGTGTTCGTACTCCGGATGATAAAGGCCGGAAGAAGCCGGACGACTTTCTACAGCTTCTGCTTTTTCTTTCTTCATAAAATCTCCTGCTATCCTCATTTTGTCTTTCTTATTTAACACCTAGTTCTCTATTTTTCATTCTAATTGTCGACAAAAATAAGAATATTACTTCCAATATGACACATTTGAACAATATTTCCTGACAATATTTTCCATACCTTTCGCCAACGGTTTCACTTTCTCAATATTTAACTGCTATAAATTTTAATATGTAATATATTTTACAGGTTTTATTATAATTAGAAACATACAAAGAGAACAAATCTATTTTTTACAACAGACACATCACGGGTTCTAAGAATTGTCTGTTATTTTGTAGACAAATCTTTTAGTCGACTGAAATTATAAATAAATGGAAACATTAAAACATGAATGCGGAGTAGCCCTTATTCGGCTGTTAAAACCGCTGGAATATTATCAGGAGAAATACGGAACATGGATGTACGGCTTGAACAAGCTCTACTTATTAATGGAAAAACAACACAACCGCGGACAAGAAGCAGCCGGTCTGGCTTGTGTGAAACTGCAAGCCAATCCTGGAGAGGAATACATGTTCCGTGAAAGAGGACTCGGAGCTGGAGCCATCACCGAAATCTTCAACAATGTGCACCAACAATACAAGGATTTAACAGAAGAACAGCTTCATGATGCAGAATTCGCCAAAAAATGCCTGCCCTTTGCCGGCGAACTCTACATGGGACATCTTCGCTATTCCACGACAGGAAAAAGCGGTATCTCGTATGTACACCCCTTCCTTCGCCGCAACAACTGGCGCGCCAAGAACCTAGCTCTGTGCGGCAATTTCAATCTGACCAATGTAGACGAAATCTTTGCCGACATCACGGAAGCAGGACAACATCCGCGAAAATATGCCGATACATATATTATGCTGGAACAAGTGGGACACCGACTCGACAGAGAAGTGGAACGCCTGTATAACCAATGCAAGGAAGAAGGACTGAAAGGCATGGACATCACACATGCCATCGAAGACCGGATAGACTTGACCAACGTACTGAAAACCTCCTCTCCCAAATGGGACGGTGGATACGTAATCTGTGGAATGACAGGAAGCGGAGAAGCTTTTGCCGTACGCGACCCATGGGGCATCCGTCCGGCATTCTGGTATCAGGACGACGAAATTATGGTGCTGGCTTCCGAACGTCCGGTCATCCAGACTGTATTGAATATTCCAGTCGAAAGCATTCACGAACTGATGCCGGGACAGGCTCTTCTGGTCAACAAAAAAGGACAGCTCCGACTGGCACAAATCAACAAGCCGGGCATTCCGAAACCTTGCTCGTTCGAACGTATTTATTTCAGCCGTGGAAGTGACGTTGACATTTACCGGGAACGTAAGAAACTGGGAGAAATGCTGACAGAGCCCATTCTTTCAGCTGTAGACCACGACATTGCACACACTGTTTTCTCGTTTATTCCCAACACGGCCGAAGTAGCTTTCTACGGCATGCTGCAAGGATTGGACAACTACCTGAACCAACAGAAAATAAAAGAAATAGAAGCGCTCGGTCATCAACCGGACCATCAGGAATTGGAAAAAATCCTGTCACAACGCATCCGAAGTGAAAAAGTAGCCATAAAAGACATCAAGTTGCGTACGTTCATCGCTGAAGGCAACACGCGAAATGACCTGGCAGCCCATGTATATGACATCACGTATGGCAGCCTTGTTCCGCGTCAGGACAATCTTGTCATCATTGACGACAGCATCGTCCGAGGTACGACCTTGAAACAAAGTATCATCGGTATTCTGGACCGTCTGCAACCGAAAAAGATCGTCATCGTATCTTCTTCTCCCCAAGTGCGCTATCCAGACTATTACGGCATTGACATGGCCAGCATGGAGCAGTTCATCGCTTTCAAGGCTGCCATCGCGCTGCTGGAAGAACGCGACATGCAACATGTCATTGAATACACTTACAGAAAATCAAAAGAACAGCTGAATCTGCCGAAAGAGAAAATGCACAATTACGTGAAAGAAATTTACGCTCCTTTCACTGATGAAGAGATTTCGGAAAAGATTGTGGAACTGCTGACACCCGCTGGTACACATGCAAAAGTGCAAATCGTATATCAGACCCTGGAGGGACTTCACAAAGCTTGTCCTGCTCATCCGGGCGACTGGTACTTCAGCGGAGACTATCCCACTCCGGGTGGCACCCGACAGGTAAACATGGCTTTCGTTCACTGGGTGGAAGAAAACTATCAGTTCTAATCAAAGCTTCTTTTATGCATTGATTTGCCACAATAAGGCAAGATACTCCCAAACTCTTTCGTCGTTTACTCCAGGCCTCTGGTAAAACGGCGAAAGAGTTTTTTTATCCCTCAACTCCCCCAAAGTTTTACCTGAAAACCGATTGTATCCTCTCAAAAAAACATGAGAGAAAAACGTTTTTTTGACAACTCCAGTTTGCAATATAATGAAGTATTCGTATATTTGCAGCGTAGAAACAGAATTCATGGAAGCATTTTACAGAACACACAGCTATTTGGTGGAACATACCAATGCCCCTGTCCGCCGTGACCTTATGGATGAGATTGACTGGAACGACCGACTGATAGGTATCAAGGGAACAAGGGGAGTAGGAAAAACCACCTTTCTTTTACAATATGCAAAAGAAAAATTCGGGACAAACCGTTCCTGCCTGTTCGTAAACATGAATAATTTCTATTTTTCCAAATACAGTCTGGTAGATTTCGCTGGAGAGTTTGTGAAACGGGGAGGAAAAGTCCTGCTCATCGATCAGGTCTTTAAACTTCCAGACTGGAGTCACGATTTGCGTACGTGTTATGAACAGTATCCGCAACTCAAGATTGTATTTACCGGTTCTTCCGTCATGCGACTGAAAGACGAAAATCCGGAATTGAACGGAATCGTCAAATCCTACAACCTGAGAGGATTTTCTTTTCGCGAATTTCTGAACCTGCAGACGGGGAATCATTTTTCTTCCTATACCCTGGAGGAAATCCTGCACAACCACGAGCACATCGTGAAAACCATTTTGCCTCACATCAATCCGCTCAACTATTTCCAGGACTACATTCATCATGGTTTCTACCCCTTCTTCCTGGAGAAAAGGAACTTCTCGGAGAATCTGCTGAAAACCATGAACATGATGATTGAAGTAGATATTCTATTGATTAAACAAATTGAACTGAAATATCTGTCCAAAATCAAAAAATTACTATATTTGCTAGCAGTAGACGGACCGGTTGCACCGAATGTCAGCCAACTGGCCAGCGAGATACAAACCTCGCGTGCTACGGTCATGAACTACATTAAATACCTGGCAGATTCGAGACTCATCAACATGGTTTACCCCAAAGGGGAAAACTTCCCCAAAAAGCCGGCTAAAATCATGATGCACAACACGAACCTGATGTACAGTATCTATCCGGTAAAGGTAGAAGAGCAGGATGTACTGGAAACTTTCTTTGTCAACACGCTGTGGAAAGACCATAAAGTGAACAAAGGAGAAAAAGGTACCTCTTTTTTGGTTGACAATACACTCCACTTCCGGATTTGTGCAGAAGGATGCAAATGCAAGAGCAACCCGAACATTTATTATGCCATGCACAAAATGGAAATAGGACACGGCGACCAGATACCCTTGTGGCTATTTGGCTTTTTATACTGATAACAACATGATTGTATTACTCAATATTTAATTAGTAATTGTATGACTAAACAAAAAAAATTCATCACTTGTGATGGTAACGAAGCTGCTGCTCATATTTCGTACATGTTTACGGAAGTAGCTGCTATCTACCCTATCACTCCGTCATCTACAATGGCTGAACATGTAGATGAATGGGCTGCCGCAGGTCGTAAAAACATCTTCGGCGAAACTGTATTGGTTCAGGAAATGCAATCTGAAGGTGGTGCTGCCGGTGCAGTACACGGTTCTCTTCAGGCTGGTGCATTGACAACTACTTATACTGCTTCTCAGGGTCTTCTGCTGATGATCCCTAATATGTACAAAATCGCAGGTGAATTCTTGCCCTGCGTATTCCATGTTTCTGCACGTACACTGGCTTCTCACGCACTGTGTATCTTCGGTGACCACCAAGATGTGATGTCTTGCCGCCAGACTGGCTTCGCTATGCTGTGCGAAGGTTCTGTACAGGAAGTTATGGATTTGGCCGGTGTAGCTCACTTGTCTACAATTAAATCACGTGTACCGTTCGTTAACTTCTTCGACGGTTTCCGTACTTCTCACGAAATCCAGAAGATTGAAAAACTGGACAACGAAGACTTGGCTCCGCTTATCGACCAGAAAGCTTTGGCTGAATTCCGTGAACGCGCACTTAGCCCTAACAAACCGGTTGCTCGCGGTATGGCTGAAAACCCGGATCACTTCTTCCAGCACAGAGAATCAGGCAATCCGTTCTATGATGCAGTTCCTGCAATCGTAGAAGAATATATGAATGAAATCAACAAGATTACAGGACGTAACTACGGTCTGTTCGACTATTATGGTGCAGAAGATGCAGAAAACATCATCATCGCCATGGGTTCTGTAACAGAAGCTACTCGTGAAGCTATCGACTACCTGACTGCTCAGGGCAAGAAAGTGGGTTTGGTGGCTGTTCACTTGTATCGTCCGTTCTCAGCTAAGCACTTCCTGGCTAAGGTGCCTAAGACTGTAAAACGTATCGCTGTACTTGACCGTACAAAAGAACCGGGTGCAAACGGCGAACCGTTGTATCTGGATGTAAAAGACGTATTCTACGGACAGGAAAACGCTCCGTTGATCGTAGGCGGCCGTTACGGTCTGGGTTCAAAGGATACTACTCCGGCTCAGATTCTGTCAGTATACGAAAACCTGGAACTCCCGATGCCGAAAGACCACTTCACTATCGGTATTGTGGATGACGTGACTTTCACTTCTCTGCCTCAGAAAGAAGAAATCGCTCTCGGTGCAGAAGGCGTATTCGAAGCTAAGTTCTATGGTTTGGGTGCTGATGGTACTGTAGGTGCTAACAAGAACTCTGTAAAAATCATCGGTGACAACACTGATAAATACTGCCAGGCTTACTTCTCTTACGACTCTAAGAAATCTGGTGGTTTCACTTGCTCTCACCTGCGTTTCGGTAATCACCCGATTCACTCTACTTACCTGGTAACTACTCCGAACTTCGTTGCTTGCCACGTTCAGGCTTACCTGCACATGTACGATGTAACTCGTGGTCTGCGCAAGAACGGTACTTTCCTGTTGAACACTATCTGGGAAGGTGAAGAACTGGCTAAGAACCTGCCGAACAAGGTGAAGAAATATTTCGCAGAAAACAACATCACTGTTTACTATATCAACGCTACTCAGATTGCTCAGGAAATCGGTTTGGGCAACCGTACCAACACTATCCTGCAGTCTGCATTCTTCCGTATCACAGGCGTTATCCCTGTAGACTTGGCGGTTGAACAGATGAAGAAATTCATCGTGAAGTCTTACGGTAAGAAGGGTGAAGACGTAGTCAACAAGAACTATGCTGCCGTTGACCGTGGTGGTGAATACAAACAGCTGACTGTAGACCCGGCTTGGGCTAACCTGGAAGTAGAAGGCGCTGCTGCCAACAACGATCCTGCATTCATCAACGAAGTAGTTCGTCCGATCAACGCTCAGGATGGTGACTTGCTGCCGGTATCTGCATTCAAGGGCATCGAAGACGGTACATGGCATCAGGGAACAGCTAAATACGAAAAACGTGGTGTAGCTGCATTCGTTCCAGAATGGAATCCTGAAAACTGTATCCAGTGTAACAAGTGTGCATACGTTTGTCCTCACGCTGCTATCCGTCCGTTCGTTCTCGATGCAGAAGAACAGAAGGGTGCAAACTTCCCGATGTTGAAGGCTGTCGGCAAACAGTTCGACGGTATGACATTCCGCGTACAGGTAGATGTACTCGACTGTCTGGGTTGCGGTAACTGTGCCGATGTATGTCCGGGTAACCCGAAGAAGGGTGGCAAGGCTTTGACAATGAAACATCTGGAAAGCCAGCTGCCTGAAGCTGCCAATTGGACTTACTGTGCTGAAAACGTGAAGTCTAAACAGCACTTGGTAGACATCAAAGCTAACGTGAAGAACTCTCAGTTCGCTACTCCGTTGTTCGAGTTCTCAGGAGCTTGCTCTGGTTGTGGTGAAACTCCGTACGTGAAACTGATTTCTCAGTTGTTCGGTGACCGTGAAATGGTAGCCAACGCTACGGGATGTTCTTCTATCTACTCTGGTTCTGTTCCTTCAACTCCGTACACTACCAACGAAAAGGGTCAGGGTCCTGCTTGGGCTAACTCATTGTTCGAAGACTTCTGCGAATTCGGTTTGGGTATGGAATTGGCTAACAAGAAGCTGCGTAACCGCATCGAAGACGCGATGAAAGCTGCAATCGCTGCTGAAGGTACTCCGGCTGAATACAAGGAAGCATTCCAGGAATGGATTGATGGTCGCAACGATGCAGACAAGAGTAAAGCTGCAGCTGAAAAGATCATCCCGATGGTAGAAGCTGCAAAAGATAAATGTGGCTACTGCGCTACTATCGCTGAATTCAAAGACTACCTGATCAAACGTTCACAGTGGATTATCGGTGGTGATGGTGCTTCTTACGATATCGGTTACGGAGGTTTGGATCACGTCATCGCTTCTGGCGAAGATGTAAACATCCTCGTACTGGATACAGAAGTTTACTCTAACACAGGTGGTCAGTCTTCTAAGGCTACTCCGCTGGGTGCTATCGCTAAATTTGCTGCTTCTGGTAAGCGTGTACGTAAGAAAGACCTGGGTCTGATTGCCACTACTTACGGTTATGTATACGTAGCTCAGATTGCAATGGGTGCTGACCAGGCTCAGACTTTGAAAGCTATCCGCGAAGCTGAAGCATATCCTGGACCGTCATTGGTTATCGCATACGCTCCATGTATCAACCACGGTTTGAAAGCCGGTATGGGTAAATCTCAGGCTGAAGAAGCTAAGGCTGTAGAATGTGGTTACTGGCACTTGTGGCGTTTCAACCCGACATTGGAAGACGAAGGTAAGAACCCGTTCTCACTCGACTCTAAAGAACCGGCTTGGGACAAATTCCAGGATTACCTGAAGGGCGAAGTTCGTTTTGCATCTGTAATGAAACAGTATCCGTCTGAAGCAGCTGACTTGTTCGACGCTTGCGAGAAGATGGCTAAGAAACGTTACGATTCATACAAACGTATGGCTGCAATGGACTGGAGCGAAGAAAAAGCTGAATAAATTATAATCTTGCTTTTTTAATAATAGAAAAGACGGCTGCCTGCATAAGGTGGCCGTTCTTTTTTTAATCCTCCTGCCACAGAAAATGTTTTTAACTAAAAAAGGAATCAGACAATAACAAATATTCCTTAAGTTTGCTGAAAGAATTCACATTAACAAACAAAGTATTTATGAGATATTTAATTGTATCCGACATACATGGCTCATTACCAGCATTGGAACAAGTATTGGCCTTTTACAAGGAACACCATTACGACATGCTCTGCATTTTGGGAGATATTCTGAATTACGGTCCCCGCAACGGACTACCGGAAGGACTGAACCCCAAAGCAATTGCAGAAAAATTGAACGAGATGGCCTCCGAAATCATTGCCATACGCGGCAATTGCGATTCAGAAGTTGACCAGATGCTGCTGGATTTTCCTATCCTGTCGGATTATGCACTGATTGTGGATGAAGGAAAGAAACTGTTCCTTACTCACGGACACATTTATAACGAAGAAAAACGCCCCAAAGGCAAACAAGACATTCTGTTCTACGGACATACACACTTGTGGAAACTTGAACAGACAAACGAAGGTATTGTGTGCAATACAGGCTCCATCACCTTCCCTAAGGGTGGAAACGTACCCACGTTTGCAACCTATGCCAACGGCAAAATCACCCTCCACCACCTGAATGGAGAAATTCTAAAAGAACTGACTGCTTGAAAAAAGCATAAGAAAAAGGCTGCCCTCAATCGTAATTCAACCTCACTATACACTACGATTCAGGAGCAGCCTTTATTTTTCGACTTATAAAAGTAATAGATATAGAACTTTGATTAATTTTCAGAGGATGCACTCGGCTTTCCACCCAACGGGAGAGAAATGCCGACAAAACCATTCACAGTCTTTGAATTGCGTCCCAAGAACATATAGTCAGTACCGACAAACAACGGTCCAAGTTTCACAGCTACTCCTATTGATTTTCCAGAAGCCAAAATTGGAGAATAACTAATGGCCGCATTCAACCAGTTTGCCGGACGCAACGTAGCAGAGAAGGTAAGTTCATTCAATGTCTTAGGCTCTACAAAACGTGCCGTATACATTGCTCCCACACTCAACTTATTATTGAGCAAACCATATTCGCCAGCTATCAGGACAGTGGAATACAAACGGGTCTTATTCTTCACATTCTCAGTTGAACCCTTCTTGAAGTCGAAACGTTCCACAGACAAGAAGTCACCTCCAATGTATCTGTCGTAGTTATTCTCATCAATGGTCACATTCTCATTGCCTGTCGCAGTAGCTACTGTTGTTTCACTTTCTTTCCAGTTCAAGAACCCTAAATCAAGCACAGAAGCAGATACCGTCAAGTTATCCCATATTTTATAGCTTGCACCCAAATCGATACCAAAACCGGTTCCAGAGATACCCATGTCTTCCAGCTTCATGTCGAATTTATTAATCTTGCCATCTTCATTGAAAGTCATACCGCCACCTTTCAAAGTAGTAAGCACATTGGCATCTGCGGTATAAGAGTATCCTTTTCCATACCAGTCAGACGGAGATACTTCACCACCTGTCGCATTCAGGTTTGGCAAATCCAAATCTACATTAAACTTATTAATATTTACCTCTGCACGAGCCAATCCCAACAACACTTTCACACGGGCACCGACAGTCAATTTTTCTGTGATACGACGAGAATATCCCAATCCTACTTCCGCATAAGCTTTCACATTGACCGACTGATTCGACAAATCATAGTTTGCAGTTGTACCAGCCATGTCTTCAAGAGCAAATCCTTTCATGTTACGCATCATAGAGAACATATCCTTCGCCAGTGAAGCGCCGATATCCGTACGCAATCCAACATTGAAAGTCCAGAAGCCTTTACCTCTATACCAACCGAATGACAAGATATCCGTATTCAAGTTTACGTTCAGACGGTTATCAGACTGCAAAAGTTTGTCAAAAAGTTTATCATTGGAATACAAGCTGTTTTTTGAGTCCAGCACATCAATAATATCACTTGTTCCCAGTACATTAGAAGAAGCTGATACATTCAGAGAACCAATCACTGGAATATTAAAATACCCCCTTGTAGGCTGCAAACCCGGGTTCAATTGCAAACGTGCACTTGTGCCTTCCATAAAATAAGAAGAACGCAAATATTGAGCCTGTGCAGTTCCCCCCAATACAAACATGCCTCCCAACAGAAGCAAAACTTTACATCCAAATCTTTTCATACTATCTTGCTTTATTAAATTTAATGCAAAAATAAGAATCTTTATATTACATAAAAAGCAAGAAGCACTACACGATACACTAAAACGAGAAAATTTACGACTAAGACATAAGATTTCGTGACTAAGCAGACAAAAAATAGTGAAATTATAATTGGCAGAAACGCTCCATCATCTCTTTCCGGTACTTTTTGGACACTAAAAGTTCTTCTACATTGTTAAATGGAGGATACATGATACATTGTCCCCCCTGTACCATGAGTAAGTAGTTCATATTAATGATATACGACTGGTGAATCTGCACAAAAGCCGGATCGTAAGCGCACAAGTTTTCCGCCCTCGTATTCCGCTTCAAGGGAATAAAAGAACCATTTGTCAAAGCCACCTCCCATATTTTCCGGTCGGACACATACCGGAAATAACCGATATCCGACACCCGAAGAACCCGCAAGTCTCCCATCGGAGTCACGACCATAAAAGACTTTTCACCGCCTCGATTCATGTCAGACAGGAAGTTATTCGAATCCTTTTCTCCGTCTGCCGTCTGCAACCGCTCCAAAGCCACAGCCAATTCTTGGGGATCCACCGGCTTCAAAAGAAAATCAAAGGCATAATTCCGCAGCGCATCTATCAGATACTTATTGTATGCCGTATAGAAAATAATATGCATATTCCAATTCTGCATTTCATGCACCTTGATTGCCACATCCATCCCCAGCATATCCGGAAGCTCCACATCCAGAAACAACAAGTCGGGATGCTCCTTCTCAATCAAACGGATTCCTGCCTTTCCATTCCGGGCCACCCCTTCCACTGAAATCCACTGATATTTCTTCAGCTCAAAACAAAGATTATCAATAGCTGTTTCTTCGTCATCTACGATGACGGCTCTGATCTTATCACTCATGGTTTCCTAGTTTTCTTTAATTGATACGAATAATTCAGAGGAACGATAAAGCGTACCTCACATCCCATTTCCTTTCTTTCGCCAATGGGAACATTACTGATTTTCATGACAATGGGACGTGAATTATACATATTCAGCAACTGGATAGTCTGCGTAATCACCTTCATTCCAGTTCCTGTTCCATGATTGACACTCGTGGCACGGTATCCTCCTCCATTGTCACAAACGACCATTTCCACCTGGTCGGCTAACCGACGTACCCGTATGTATAACAGACGAAAACCTTCCTTCAGCCTCAATCCATGCTTGATGGCGTTTTCCACAGGAATCTGCAATAACATAGAAGGCACCTGTATACTTTTCAAATCAATCCCTTCATCCAAATCCAACTGATACTGAAAATCATCTCCTAATGATTTTTCCTCCAAGGCCACATACGTATTGACGAAATCCAGTTCATCGGCCAACGACACAGACAAACATTCCGTCAGTTCCAAGTTACGGCGAAGCAGCTTGGTCAAACCAATCAGGTTCTTGCTTTCCTCTTCATCTTTATGCAAATTCATTTCACGGTTCAATACATTGAAAATGAAATGTGGAGAAATCCGGTTACGCACATTTTCCAGACGCAAGGAAGTGATTGCCGTCTGCAAACGCCACTGTTCCCGGTCTCGCTGCCGTTTTCTGTACAATATAATCACCAGTGACACCGCAATCAACAAAAAAGCTCCTCCCACAATGGCATACAACCACTGATGCAAATGAAGCACCTGATTTTCTTTTTCCCGGATAGAAATCTCCTTTTTCATCAACGTGCTGTCTTGAGAATACTTCAACGCGATTTCGGCTGCACGCATCTTCACTTTCTCATTACGTATAGAGTCGTCTATCTCCCGGTTTCTTTCCAGGTAATAGTATGCATTTTTATAATCACCCACTTTTTCATAATAACGCTGCAGATAACGGTTGCGCACATGAATCATGTTCGGCTCCACATCCTTGTATTTCACGGCATGCTTCAAACGCTCTTTGGCCAGCGCCACATTTCCCTCTTTCAATGCCAGTTCCATGAGCTGCGTGTCAATACAATACAACGCCGTGGCATGGTGAATGGACGCAAAGAATCCCCGGCAATTCTCCAAATAATAAGAGGCCGAGTCTGTCTGATTCAACAAAAGGAAGACCTCTCCCAGATTAATCATCGTCAGGTTCCGTTCAAAAGTCATATCCGGATACTGGTTGACCACCGCCAGCGAACGACGGAAATACGTCAAGGCCGTTTCATAGTCTTGCCGGTAATAATAGGAATTTCCCCGGTTATTCAAATAAATATGCTTTTCAAAAGGACGCATTTCCTCATAATAACGGGAAGCCAAATCGTAGTAATAATCACATGCGGCAAAATCCCGCAACTCCATATTTACCTGTGCCAGACCATAGTAGGCTGGAAAGCGCTGAGCCTCAGGCATATTCAGAGAATCGGCAATCGACAAGGCACGGTTATACCACAATGAGCCCAAATCATAACGCCCCTGCTTCACATACGCGTCTGCCTGGTTCAGGCAAATATCCGGCAAAGACTCCCTTTTTCCTCCCCGACTGGCATATTCAAAAGCTTTCTGAAAACAACTGCAGGCCGAATCTACCTGCGAAGTACGCACATATATATTTCCACGGGCATTATAAGCAAAGGCATACAATGGATACACATGATTGTCCTCCTTGTTTCTTTCACAGAAAGAAAGCACTCTGTCCAAGTAAATAGAAGCTGAATCCAAATTAAAAGTCAGGAAACAGGTCCGCACCTTCAGCAAGAGCAAACGATAGTACATCACACTGTCCTTAAACGAAGGCATCACGCTGTCTATCGTCTGACTAACCTGCTCCGGAGAATCTGCTGAAATCTGCTCCAAATGCTGGTAAAACTTTTCAAAAGAGCCTGCGTCGCTTCGTGTACCCTTATTTGTGCATCCCACCACTACGGACAACATGAAAATACCAACCCAAATACCTGCTATATCATTTCGCCTAATATTTAATTTCATGTTTATACCTCTTTTTAATAGTGACAAAAATACGGAAAACTATCCATTACGACAAAAAAAGTTTAAATTTTTCGTATAAGCCATAAATAAAGTTTGACAACAATAGCGCCTATAGACTTCTTCTTGCCCAACCACCTGCAATTGTATTGTCCCACTATCTTACCCGCCGATTTAATTCTTACACCGAATCACCTACGATTTGAGGGGAAATGTGTACATTTGCAACTATAACAAGAAACTGAACACTCCATGAACGATCAAACTTCTTACGAACTGCCCGATTTGGGCCACTCCATGGGAGCCCATCTGGGCATCCAGTTCCTCGAAATGAAAGAAGGATATGTCAAAGCCCAGATGCCCGTAGACGAAAGGACTTGCCAGCCGTTCGGCATACTCAACGGCGGAGCCTCCCTGGCACTGGCTGAAATCGTAGCCGGACATGGCTCCATTCCGCTGTGCAGCCCCGGAGAAATGCCTTGCGGCATCCAGGTCAGTGCCAGCCATCTCAGCATGGTTCCCAAAGGAGAATCTGTCATCGCCACGGGACAGCTGATTCACCGGGGACGTACCACCCACCTGTGGAACGTAGATATTACCAACCAGGAAGGGAAACTGATTTCTACCGCACGCATCGTCAACCAAATAGTCAAGAAACGTCCATGAAAACACCGGAAACGATTTATCACCAGCTCATCGACTCGTTTACACAACGTGATGTCTGCTTTGCCTTGTATCGCCTTCCCTGGACCGACGAACCGATTCTCGTCATGCAGGAAGAAGGAGAACCCGTCAGCCTTGACCGTCTGGAAGAACTGAATCAGAAGAAAGGCTTCCTTCTGGCCCCGTTTCAGCTGACAACTTCCCGTCCGGCAGTACTCATTCGTCCGGCTATTGTCGCTCACGACTGGGAGGAAATCAAACTGGCCTTGCAAAAATGGATGGCACGTCATCCGCAACCTGCGAATTCATGCGTTCCTTTCCGTCAGGACAGACTGCCTGAGGCACAAGGTTCTTCTGAAAGAGACGAAAAAGAAATTTATACTGAAACATTCAGCCGCTTTATCCTGCCGCTGAAAGAAAAGCAGTTCCGCAAACTGGTGCTTTCCAGAAGTACGGTCCAGCCATTGCACGAAACGTTTTCTCCACTGGCTACGTTCATCCAAGCCTGCAACAGTTATCCGCGCATGATGATTTCCTTGTGCCACACTCCTTCCACCGGTACGTGGATAGGCAGTACGCCCGAAATCATCCTCAGCGGACACGAGAAGGAATGGCACACCGTGGCCCTGGCAGGCACCATGCCCATGCAGGGAGAAGTCATGCCCACGGAATGGAGCAAAAAGAACAAGGAAGAGCAAGCTTTTGTGGGAGAATATATCCGTAAGACCGTCAAGAAATTCGGCAGCAAGCTGACCGAAAAAGGGCCCTACACTGCCCGCGCCGGCCAGCTGGTACACTTAAAGACCGATTTTCACTTTACACTAAAGGACACAGACCATCTGGGCGATGTGCTGCAAGAACTGCATCCCACTCCCGCCGTCTGCGGACTCCCGAAGGAAGAAGCCTATCAGTTCATTCTGCAAACAGAGCCGCACGACCGTCTCTTCTATGCCGGCATCATCGGATGGATTGACCCGCAAGGCGATACCACCCTCTATGTCAATCTGCGCTGCATGCACGTGGAAGGAAATACAGCCACCCTTTATGCCGGAGGCGGTATCCTGCCCGACTCCACGGCCGATTCCGAATGGGAAGAAACGCAGCAGAAAATGAATACCATGCGAAATATCCTGTCAATCTAAAGTATCTAAAAGAATCATGTATACAGACAAAAAAAATATCCTGCAGCTCGTAGCCCTGCTGAAAGCTCACCGCATACAGAAGATTGTGTTATGCCCCGGAAGCCGGAACATTCCCATCGTACAAACCTTGGTCAACATTCCGGAGTTTACCTGCTATCCGGTGACGGATGAGCGTAGTGCGGGGTTCTTTGCCTTGGGACTGGCACTGAACGGAGGCCAACCAGCGGCAATCTGCTGCACATCGGGTACGGCCCTGCTGAATATTCACCCGGCCGTGGCCGAAGCCTTCTACCAGCAAATTCCTCTTGTAGTGATTTCGGCCGACCGCCCTGCGGCATGGATTGGCCAGATGGACGGGCAGACGCTTCCCCAGCCGGGAGTGTTCGGCAGCCTGGTCAAGAAATCGGTCGACTTGCCCGAAGTACAAACGGAAGAAGACGAATGGTACTGCAACCGCCTCATCAACGAGGCTCTCATGGAACTCGACCACCATGGAAAAGGCCCTGTACATATCAACGTGCCCATCAGTGAGCCCTTCTTCAAACTCCCGGTAACGGAACTTCCCGAAGCACGGGTCATTACCCGTTACCAAGGACTGAACGTGTACGACAAGGACTACCAGCCGCTCATCGACCGCCTGAACCGTTACCAGCGACGCATGGTGGTAGTGGGACAGATGAACCTGATTTACCTGTTCGACAAGAAATATACCAAGATGCTCTACAAGCATTTTGCCTGGTTCACCGAAAACATCAGCAACCAGACCATTCCGGGACAACCCATCCGCAACATTGAGCCGCTGCTCTGCTCCATGGATTTTGAGGCACAGCAGAAAATGCGTCCGGAACTGCTCATCACCTACGGGGGACACATCATCTCCAAACGGCTCAAGAAATTCCTTCGCCGCCATCCGCCGGTAGAACACTGGCACGTAGCTCCCGACGGACAAGTGGCCGACCTTTTCGGTTCTCTGACTACCGTCATCGAGATGGACCCGTTTGAGTTTTTGGAAAAGATTGCACCGATGATGGACAGCCGTACGCCGGAATACCCGCGCGCTTGGGAAGCCTTGTCCAAGCAGATTCCGCAGGCCGAATTTCCCTACTCCGAGATGAGTGCCATCGGAAAAGTCATCGGGCACCTGCCGACACCTTGCTCGCTCCACCTGGCCAACAGCTCGACGGTACGCTATGCCCAACTGTTCCCGCTCCCTCAGGAAGTGGAAGTTTTGTCCAACCGGGGTACCAACGGGATTGAAGGCTCCTTGTCCACGGCCCTTGGTTATGCCACGGCCTCCGATAAGCTCAATTTCATCTTTATCGGCGACCTGAGTTTCTTCTATGACATGAATGCCCTTTGGAACACCAACTACGGAAGCAACGTACGCATCCTCCTGCTCAACAACGAAGGAGGCGAAATCTTCCATGCCCTTCCGGGACTGGAGATGCAGGACAACAGCCGCCGTTTCATCACGGCCACGCACCGCACCTCGGCCAAAGCATGGGCCGAAGACCGCGGCTTCCACTACCTCTCCGCCCATAACGACGAGGAGCTGGACCAGGCCGTCGAGACATTCACCCAGCCTTCCATCACTTCACAACCGATGCTGCTGGAAGTGTTTACGGAAAAAGACAAGGACATTGAACACCTGAAAACGTATTATCACAACTTAAAATAACAAGCATTATGTCACAACCCAGAGAATGGAAAACCATCAAAGAATACCAGGATATCCTGTTTGATTTCTATCATGGTATTGCCAAAATTACCATCAACCGTCCGCGATACAGAAATGCATTCACCCCGACCACTACTTCCGAAATCAGCGATGCCCTGCTCATCTGCCGTGAGTGTCAGGACATCAACGTGGTGGTACTGACAGGCGCCGGCGACAAAGCCTTCTGCTCCGGCGGCGACATGCACGTGAAAGGGCACGGAGGTTATGTAGGTACCGACGGCGTACCCCGCCTGAACGTGCTCGACGTACAGAAACAAATCCGCTCCATCCCGAAACCGGTTATTGCCATGGTCAACGGATATGCCATCGGGGGCGGACATGTGCTCCACGTGGTCTGCGACCTGACCATCGCTTCCGAGAATGCCATCTTCGGACAGACAGGACCTCGTGTGGGCAGCTTTGATGCCGGCTTCGGTTCTTCTTACCTGGCCCGGATTGTGGGACAGAAAAAAGCCCGCGAAATCTGGTTCCTCTGCCGCCAGTATTCTGCCCAGGAAGCACTGGAAATGGGACTGGTGAACAAAGTGGTGCCTTTCGACCAGCTGGAAGATGAAGTGGTGGAATGGGCCGAAACCATGATGCAGCACAGCCCGCTGGCCCTGCGCATGATCAAGGCTGGACTCAATGCGGAACTGGACGGACAGGCTGGTATCCAAGAACTTGCCGGAGACGCCACCATGCTCTATTACATGACCGACGAAGCACAGGAAGGCGGAAAAGCATTCCTCGAAAAACGGAAACCCGACTGGAGCAAGTATCCTAAATTCCCCTGATTGATTCATCCCACAAATTTCTACCGGACAGAAAGCGAAACTTGCTTTTGCTTTCTGTCCGATTATTGTTTCATCCCTCACAGAATGTATCATGTATTCATTGAAAATATTTCCGCGTACCCTCCATTTCAAACAACCTGCCGGCACATCCCGCGGAGTGTACCACACCCGGCAAGTCTGGTATCTGCTGCTCACCGACACGGAAACCGGACAGTATGGTATAGGTGAATGTGCCCCTCTGCCTGCCCTGAGCTGTGACGACCTGCCCGACTACCCTCGTCTGCTGGCTGAAATCTGTGAAAAGACCGCAGCCGACGGGCACATCGACTACGAAGCACTCCGTCCCTATCCGTCCATCCTTTTCGGACTGGAAACGGCCTTTGCCCACCTGCAGGCCCATAGCCTGAGATTTTGGGACACTCCCTTCAGCCGAGGCACACAAGGTATTCCCATCAACGGACTCATCTGGATGGGCAATTTTGACGAGATGTACCGCCGTATTGAAGAAAAGATGAAAGCCGGATTCCGGTGCATCAAGGTAAAAATCGGAGCTATCGAATTTGAACGGGAACTGGAACTGCTGGCCCACATCCGCCGTCATTTTTCCGCTTCCGACATCGAACTCCGTGTAGATGCCAACGGGGCCTTCCGACCGGAAGATGCCCTGCGGAAACTGACACAACTGAACGAATTCCAGCTTCATTCCATCGAACAGCCCATACGGGCCGGACAATGGGAAGCGATGAAGACACTGTGCGCCGCCTCTCCCTTCCCCATCGCATTGGACGAGGAACTGATTGGCGTGAACGAAACCTGCCGGAAAAAAGAATTGCTGGATACCATCCGCCCGCAATACATCATCCTGAAACCGTCGCTCCACGGAGGCATCCGAGGGGCAGAAGAATGGATTTCACTGGCCCAGGAAAGGGGTATCGGCTACTGGGTGACTTCGGCGCTGGAATCGAACATCGGCCTGAACGCCATCGCCCAATGGTGTGCCACGCTTCACCCGACCATGCCACAGGGACTCGGTACCGGCCTGCTCTTTACCGACAACCTCGACTATCCGCTGCACATCGAGGGTGACTGCCTGTGGTTCCATCCGGAAGAAGAGACACCTGATTTTCTAACTTTCCTGAATCGTCCCTGACATGAGCCATCCTACCTTTATCACCGACATTGCCCGTCAGCACATCCGGATAGAAGGAGTGGACTATTCGGCTACAGAGGCCCGTGCCCGACAGGAAGGACGCCCCAGCCTCCTGCAGGAAACCTTCTATGCCCGATACGGAGCAGATAGTTTCCAGGCCTCCCTGGCCGATTTCCTAAGTGAATGGTTTGACGACCACGACACCGTACTGGTACACACTTCCGGTTCGACGGGAACACCCAAACCGCTGCGGGTAGAAAAACAACGCATGATGCAAAGCGCCATGCTGACAGTCAGTTTTCTGGAATTGACTCCCGGCGATACGGCCCTACTCTGCATGCCACTGAAATACATCGCCGGAAAGATGGTAGTGGTCCGTGCACTGATGGCCGGACTGAACTTGCTGCCAGTCACTCCCAGTGGACATCCGCTGGCACAGACAAGCACTGCTCCCGTTTTCGCTGCCATGATTCCCATGCAGGTATTCAACACCTTGCAAGTGGCCGAAGAAAAAGAACGCCTTCGGCAAATCCGTCACCTCATCATCGGCGGAGGAGCCATCGATGCGTCTTTGGGAAAGCAACTGCTGTCATTTCCACACGCCGTATGGAGCACGTATGGCATGACGGAAACCCTGTCGCACATTGCCTTGCGACGCCTCAACGGGCCGGAAGCCTCCGATTGGTACACACCTTTCCCACACGTCAGACTGTCTCTTTCAGCGGAAAATACCCTGACCATTCAGGCCCCGGCTGTCTGCCCGGACATCCTGACCACTAACGATATCTGTGAATTCAATGCACAAGGACAGTTCCGCATCTTGGGACGGAAAGACAACACGCTCAACACGGGAGGCGTCAAGGTACAGATTGAAGAGGTGGAAAATGCACTGAAATCCTTTCTGGCAACTCCTTTCCAAATATCTGCCGTCGCCGACCCTAAATTTGGGGAGCGCATCGTACTGCTGCTGGAAGACGAGCACGGCACCTGCCCGGAAACAGCCTTGAGGAAGGCATTCGATTCCCTTCCTCCCTACTGGCGACCCAAGCAAGTCTTCCGCATCCGGCAGTTGCCACAAACCGGAACCGGCAAGCCCGACCGGGCCACTGCCCGCAGGATGGCCGAAGAAATCGCAAGACAAAAGGAGAAATAAGAAGCAAACCACTTGTTTATGAGCATTTGATTTTTTAACTTTGTTAAATATTCAAATGCTCATTTTTTATTGGACAACAAACTATGGAAGAATACACCTTTCTTGCCCCTCTGCTGCTGACCATCGGAGGACTCATTATCGGGGCTATCCTGAAATCCTTGCTCAAGCACAGCCGACTTCCCTACACCGTCGGACTGTTCGCCATCGGAATCCTTGTCGGCGTACTGAACCGCACCGGAGTGTTCCAGTCGATGCCGGAACTGCACAGTGCCGTCAATTCTGTAGCCAACATCAATCCCGACCTGATTCTCTACCTGTTCCTGCCCATCCTGATTTTTGATGCGGCCTACGAACTCAACCTGCATATCTTCAAGAAGACCCTGGCCAACGCCACCCTGCTGGCTGCTCCGGGACTCGTCATCTGCATGCTGCTGACAGGAGCTTTCCTTATGGGTATCGCCACGTTTGTTCCCGGGCTCGAATCATGGACCTGGGCATTTGCCCTCATGTTCGGTGCCTTGATCAGTGCCACCGACCCGGTAGCCGTCGTGGCCCTGCTGCACGAGTTGAAAACCAGTAAACGTTTCTCCACCCTCGTAGATGCGGAATCCCTGCTGAACGACGGAACAGGCATCGTGTGCTTCATGCTCTTCTTCGGAGCCTACGTGTCGGGCGAAGCCAGCCATACCTCTCCGCTCGTCACTTTCATTCAGGAAGTGGGCATCAGTACCCTGCTGGGATTCTTTCTGGCACGCGTCGTCATCTGGTTCATCACCCGCATCAATTCAGAAGAGATGGTGCAGAACAGTGTCATCATCCTGGCCGCTTATCTCACGTTTATCCTCTCGCAATACTATCTCGGTGTGTCGGGCGTGATTGCCCTCGTAGCCTTCGGGCTGACCGTGACCTACGTGGGAAAACCGCGGCTGAAGCCTCAGGTGAACACCTTCATGGAACATTTCTGGGAACTGCTGACTTATATCGCCAATACGCTGATTTTTATTCTGGTGGGTATCGTGATTGCGGAAAAAGTGGACTTCTCCTGGAGTGCGCTCGGCATACTCCTACTCCTTTATGTCGCCCTCAACCTGATTCGCTTTGCCATGATTATGATGCTCTATCCGGTGATGAAACGGTTGGGATACGGACTGACCAAACGGGAATCGGTCATCCTCACCTGGGGCGGACTGCGAGGGGCACTGGCCATGACGCTGGCCCTGATGGTCTCCTATACCCCGGCCATTCCAGAGGATATCCGGAGTCAGGTGCTGTTCTTCACAGCCGGCATTGTGACCCTGACCTTGTGCATCAATGCCACGACCATGCGGGCACTGCTGAACCGACTGGGACTGACACACATTCCCTCGGCTCGTACCATGCTGGAATACCGTATTGAAAAATCGGTTCGCGAAAATTCCGAGAAATACCTGGAAAGCTTGAAGAAGAGAGACGCCTTGGAAGGGGCCAACTGGAACAAGGTGGAAAGCTACATGACCAGCCGCCCGCAGGAACCGGCCAAGAATCCGCAGAACCAGGCCATGCTTCCGGAAATCCGTCTGCGCGTGCTGGACAAGGAAAAGGCTGTCTGCCGTCAGATTTATGAAGAAGGGGTTATCTCGAAAGTGGTCTTCCTGCGACTGATGAACTCACTGGACGAACTGTATGACCACGACGGGAAGTATCCGCTGAACATGCGGCATTCCATCTTCAAGTTCTGCCAACGGACCGATGTGCTGAACAATCTGCGGGGACTTCCTTACCTCCAGAACTGGATGACCTTCTATTTCCGTGAACGCATCACGGTGGTCTATGATCTGGGGCGGGGATTCATCATCTTGCAGAAAGAAAGCCTGAAATTGCTGAACGACCTGACGTCGTCCGAATGGGTTACCAGTGAACAGCAACCCGTACTGGAAGTCTTACGCGCAGAGATTAACGACAACATCACCCGTATGGGAACCTTTATCGGCAACCTGGCGGAAAATTTCCCGAAGGCATACGGTCACGCACTGACCGTCAAGTCCATCCGTATGCTGCTGAGCAACGAACGCCGTACCGTGCGGCAGATGGTCAACAGCGGTATGTTGTCTGAAAAAGACGCAGAAAGACTGCTGAACGACATTGACGACCGCACGGACGAAATCAACTCCTTCAGCCACACCTTCACCGCATCTTTCCTGCGGTGGCTGTTCTTCATCAAGAAAAAGAAAATTTACCGCGTCTGAAAACAGTCTGCCTGTGCCCTTTCCTTACAGGGCACAGGTTCCTTGTCCGGCATAATCCTCACCCACTTCTCCCTGATACTCCGGATGCCGTTGCAGCCAAATGACGGCGTACGAGCAAGTGGCCACTGCCTTCAACCCTTTGCAACGGGCATAATCGTAGGCAGCTTTTACCAAGGCCGAGGCTATGCCTCTTCCTCCAATCGCTTCCGGCACAATGGTATGCCGTATGTCCAATCCTTCGTCGTGAATCTGATACGCCACATGGGCCCGGTGCCCTTCCAGTTCCACATAAAACTCCTGCCGGGATTCATCATGCTTGATTTCCATCGTTGTCTGTTTTTAATACCGATACAAGATAGAATTTTTCGGCCTGACAACCAAACAATCTCTGCAAATTTTGTCAAACGCCTTGGTCCACATACCTCGTCACGTTCGTGTCAAGGTCTCATCACGAACGTGTCAACCTCTCGTCACGAACGTGACGAGGTCTCCGCACGAACGAGTCGAGGAAAATTTCCCCTTACGTTCAGAGAAAACGCATCAATCTCCGATATTAAGGAAGTTAATTGTTTCCAGAATAAGTTTCTCCATGAAATTCTCATCCCATCCT
>CABIXF010000040.1 GCA_902362595.1 Bacteroidaceae bacterium
CATACAGACACATTATCTGGAAATCATCAACTTCTTTGAGAAGCGTTCCACAAACGCTGCATCTGAATCCTTCAATGCAAAAATAAAGAGCTTCCGTTCGCAGTTCAGGGGAGTAAAGGACAAGGCCTTCTTTTTGTTCAGACTGGCTAAAATTTATGCTTAATCAACGAATCCCTCAGATTTTTACGTTGAGCCCTGAATCCTTCAATGTATTTATGCAATAATAAACAACAAAAAAAGCATCTTCGAATGGAAGATGCTTTTCGTGACCGCGACAGGATTCAAACCTGTAACCGGCTGATCCGTAGTCAGCTACTCTATTCAGTTGAGCTACGCGGCCAATCAATTCTAAATCTGACCCGAATTGGTGACCACGACAGGATTCAAACCTGTAACCGGCTGATCCGTAGTCAGCTACTCTATTCAGTTGAGCTACGTGGCCAATCAATTCTAAATCTTAAAGGAAAATGGTGACCGCGACAGGATTCAAACCTGTAACCGGCTGATCCGTAGTCAGCTACTCTATTCAGTTGAGCTACGCGGCCAATCATTTTTCAAACCTAACCAGACAAGTGACCGCGACAGGATTCAAACCTGTAACCGGCTGATCCGTAGTCAGCTACTCTATTCAGTTGAGCTACGCGGCCATGTCCTTTTTGTTTGACGGGTGCAAAGGTATAGACTTTGAGTGAAACTTCCAAATATTTCACCGATTTTTTTGCAACAAATTTACTCCATAAAACGGCTTCCAAATATCTGCCAGCCCAATGTGAGACCCAAATTCCAGTCATTACTCGGTGAACTGTAGTGATTTAGATAAGCACAGATAGAGCCGAACGGAAGTCGCACCACGAGGTCCAATTCTCCCATATATTCTACCTGCGAAAAGACTTTTCCATAACGGGCTTTGTTATTTTCTTCTCGAATGGGAAAAATCGGAGCAAATCCGTACATACCCAGCCGCACCTGGAAAACATTATTGAACTGGTAAATCGGGCACACACCCATTCCGATGAACTGATTGGCCCGAAATGCCTCATTGTAGGTAATCCGGCTGTGAGCCGTAGGGGCGAATTCACCTGCCTGCATCATGGTAGCTCGGTAATTATGACTGAAATTGCGCGATGAATAATAAGCCTTCAGGTAAGTACCCAGCGAAAAATTACGCTTCAACTCGTAATATTTCTCCAATTCGTATGAGATTTGCAACCACGACTGGATAAATTTATAGTTTTCCGTATATGCAGCATCCTCCACCCCCGGATAGTAATACTCTGTTCCTGTATAAATATGGGCTGCGAGTCTTTCTCGTCGCCCGGAAGTAGCAAACTGACGGCTGTTAAGTGTATTCCCATCCAAGGCCACCGACCCCCCGAATATAGAATATTTACTGACATCGCGGATATCCGAAGTGAAATCGATGACATTCGTCTGGAAATACTGGTCTTCCAGCTGACCGATACCAATACCGAATTCAGCTTTCTGCCGACTCAGGAAAGGCATGGACACGAAAAGCTTGACGTATTTCTCCTTTTGCTGATTGAAGATGGGCGTATTGCCTTTGCTCAACAGTTTCTCTTGTTTCAGGTAATCGAAAGTAGACAAGGAAGCTACCAGACGATACGAGGTGGGCAGACGCGTCGGCAAGTCGATACGCCCAGACAGTTGCAGGTTGTTGTAAATCTGCCCCAGTTGTCCGTCCAAAGAGAGCTCTTTGGAATAATTGTTCAAGTTGTGATAAGTTGCCCCGATATATACCTGATTGGCTCCGTTGGACCCCACGTTTCCCCCTACCCTGAGTGAAAGATCGTCTTTCATACGTACCTGCAGGTCGAGGTTGAAGTCCTTCTCATAAGGATTATACACGGCATGAGGAATAATCTCGGAAATCATATTGTCGGACGACATCAGCCGGAAATACCCTTTTCTGAGTTCTTCCAAAGAAAATGTACCGTCCTCATCGGCATGAAATTCCTTGCGGATGTATCTTTTCTGCTGATCGTTTGCCCCGTGAATGATGATATTCCGGAAACGGAATTCAGGCATTTTCTGCTTGAAAGCGATGCGTTCCTTTTCCAGCAGACGATAATCCATGCGTCGTGAAATCCGGTTCTTGATAGAATCCATCAGTTCAATGGTGCGATTGTAGCCGATGTCGTGCAGTTCGTCAAAGCGGTCGAAATCCATCAGACTTACATCATCGTACTTGAAAGTCATGAGGATGCCCATGGAATCAGGTACAGAATAATCAGTTTTCTGCATAATCATGCTTTCCAGCTGCCCGATGATATCACCTTCCTTAGGCTTGCCGGGATTGGAACTGACCACACTCCCTATGATAACATCGGGATGAAAGTCTTCAGCCATAATGTTGACGGGAAAATTGTTGTAGATACCTCCGTCGTAAGCCAGTACGGAATCTATTTCGATTGGCTTGAACATGCCCGGGAAACTCATGGAAGCCCGAACGGCATCTCCAAGGTCGCCTTCCTTAAAAATAATAGGACGCTTGTTGTACACATCAGACGCCACACAACGGAATGGCACAAACAGATTGTCGAAATTTCCCCGACATGAGGCAGTGGCCTGCCCGAATAACTCCACAAAGGCCAAATTCATTTGCAACGGGTCGACTACGCTGGAAGGCAAGAACTGTGTCTTTACCTTGTGCAACGGATTTTTCAGCGACACGCGGATGTTGATGAATTCCGGCGTAGGCGGGTTCTTTTTAAAATAGTAAATATATTTTTCCTGTATTCCGCCCGAATACCAACGTTTGAAATCGTCCGACTTGATGAGCTTCTCCATGTCATCCGGCGAGTACCCCATGGCATAAAGCGAGCCGACAATAGCCCCCATAGACGTACCTGCAATGTAATCAATAGGAATGTTGTTTTCTTCCAGTGCGCGGATAATTCCGATATGCGTCAATCCTTTGGCTCCTCCCCCGCTAAGCACCAACCCCACCTTCTGAGCAGATGCTTCCGGGAAAAACAGGCAGAATAGAACGACCAGGATGCTGTATATTTTTTTCATGCAATGAATGTTCCAAATTGTGTTTTCCAAATATAGAAATATTTTTTCATCTTCAGGGAAGATTTCAAATTCTTTTCAGAATCAGGTGCGAACTTTGCCACAAACACATAAAAAAAGAACACTGGTTATGAAGAAACTCGTATTTTGGGCCATGATGACACTAGGTGTAATCAGCCTGCAAAGCTGTGACAAAGAAGACGACAACAACCTGCAAATTTCCGCAGGACTACAGGAAGCATTCGACGCACGTTATCCCCATGCCTCAAGAGTGGACTGGGAACGTACGGGGGAGTTCTATGAAGCAGAGTTTACAGAAAATGGCGGTGAACACAAAGCTTGGTTCACTTTCGAAGGCGTATGGGTAATGACGGAATACGATATTCCTTTCACACGATTGCCGCAAGCCGTACAGGATGCCTTTGCAGCCGGAACGTATGCTTCATGGCGGGTAGATGACGTAGACAAAATCGAAAAGAGCGACATGAGTGTGGTATATATCATCGAGGTGGAATCGGGCACACAAGAATACGAACTGACTTACCTGGAAGACGGTACACTGATTCGTGAGAATACGGAATGGAGCGAACATCTGCCGGTAGCTCCCGACCAGCTATCCAGTGTGAAAGAACTGGTGAAAGAGATGTATCCTCAAGCTTCGATTCTCGACATCGAAGAAGAAAAAGGGAACATTGAGGTGGAAATTCGCGACGGAGGCCGTCAGAAAGAAGTATATTTCAAACTCGCCGATGGGAAACCTGTCTGGATGCATACCTCTTACGAAGTGGAAAGATACGAAATCAAGAATCTTCCCGAAGCTGTGCAACAGGCTTTACAAGCGCTCTCAGGAAGCGGAATGGAAGTAGACGACATCGATTTCTTCGAAACACCCCAAGGAAACTATTACCGTGTAGAAGTGGAAGACCGGGATGTAGACAAATATGTATATGTAGCCGAAAATGGGGAAATGTTACAGATGAGACTTAAAAATCATGTTTAAAAACACAAAATAACAGAGAAAACTGAATCATTTTAGGAAATAAACCGTATATTTGCATTCGGATTTCCCAAATTCACGTGACAAAAGGGGCTCTTCTTTTGCCGCAGAAGTAATGTTCCGGGCAGGAAATCACTGTAAGGACACAGTACCGGATAGTATTAACTAAAATCAAATTACATGCTCAAAAATGTAAAGTGGATTTTTGTTGTATTAGTATTCAGTTCCTTGATTTCTCTGTCATTCGACAAGAGAAATACTCCCACCGAGAAACTTCCGCTTGGGGCACAGGCTCCGGAGTTAGTACTCGGAAAAGAAAAGCAGCCGCTCAGTCTGCAAGCCTCTAAAGGCAATTATATTTTACTGAGCTTCTGGGCCAGTTACGATGCCACGTCGCGTACCCGCAATGCCAGATTGCATCATGTGGTTTCGAACGATGCCCGTGTTGAGATGATTTCCATTTCTTTCGACCGCTATCCGTCAGTTTTCCGGACAGTTGTCAAACAAGACGGTATCACAGACAACGTCTATCAGGAAATGGAGGGTGAAGATTCAGAGATTTTCAAGTCGTACGACCTGAAACACGGTTTTACCAACTGTCTTATAGACGACCGCGGGGTAATTGTGGCAAAGAACGTAAACCCCTCTGAGCTGGCATCGCTGCTACACACAGCCAAAAGCTGATGCCCACCCCTTACAGAAGATGACATGGATACAACAAAAAGCAAAGAGATTTCAAATTCCTTCTCGGTTTTTGAAATCTCTTTTTTATTACCTGTATGCATAAAAAGGTGCAAGGGATTCCCTTAGCACCGTATCTTCAGTTCGTCCAAAATGCGGCGCATCTGCTCGTAGGTGGTGATGCGTGTGGGCACCAGCGGCAGACGCAGGCGGTTCTCAATCATGCCCATCATGCTGAGCATGGCTTTCACACCGGCCGGGTTACCATCGACGAAGAGCAGTTTGAACAACTCCGTAAACTTGTGGTGGATGGTCAGCGCACTGCTATAATCGCCTGCCAGTGCCAGACGGGTCATGCGACTGAATTCCCGCGGAAAAGCGTTTCCGATGACCGAAATGACTCCCACGGCACCCAGTGTAATCAGCGGGAAGGTGATACCGTCGTCGCCCGAAATCACGTCGAAATTCTCCGGCTTATTCTTGATGATATCGTCCATCTGCGAGATGTTGCCCGAAGCCTCCTTAATGGCCACGATGTTCTTGAAGTCGCGTGCCAGCCGCAGAGTCGTTTCGGCCGTCATGTTCACACCTGTACGTCCAGGTACGTTATAGAGCACCACCGGAAGCTTGGTAGCTTCGGCAATGGCTTTGTAATGCTGGTAAATACCTTCCTGCGAAGGTTTATTGTAGTAAGGAACAGCCACCAGTACGGCATCTACTCCCGTGAAGTCTTCGTTTTTCAGGGTGTTGAGTACGGTCTGCGTACAGTTGCTGCTGATACCCAGCAGGATGGGTACACGACCGTTGACGCGTTCTATCACCACCTTCTTGATTTGTCTTTTTTCTTCTTCTGTCAGTGTCGGAGTTTCTGCAGTGGTTCCCAGTACACAAAGAAAATCCACCCCGTTTTGTACCTGATATTCAACGAGTCTCAACAGTGCATCATAATCCACGCTACCGTCACTCTTGAAGGGAGTAATCAGCGCCACCCCCATTCCTTTCAGTCTTCTTGCTATCATAAATGAAATATAAACGCTTTAACGAGTGTACAAAAGTACGAATATTTTCAACTTAACCTATATATTTAATCGTTTTTTTGCCTTTTATAAATAATTTGTAAAGAAATGGCAGTTTCTTACTCACCAATCATTTCGAGAAACTCTTCTTCATTTACAATGCGGATGCCGAGTTTCTGTGCTTTCTCCAGCTTGCTGGGGCCCATGTTCTCGCCGGCCAGAATAAAGCTCGTCTTCTTGGAGATGCTGCCCACGTTCTTTCCTCCGTGCTTTTCAATGAGCGCCTTGTATTCGTCGCGCGAATGGCGGGCAAACACCCCACTGATAACGATGGACTGGCCTTGCAGCTTGTCGGTCTGTCCGGCTGTCTCTTCTTCGCTCACCGCCATCTGCAATCCGGCTTCGCGCAGGCGTTCGATGAGCTGCAGGTTCTTCTCGCTATGGAAATAGCGAAGGATGCTCTGCGCAATCTTCTCGCCGATTTCGTCCACGTGTATCAGGTCGTCCAGTGTGGCCGCCTTCAGCAGGTCGATGGATGGGAACGCCCGCGCCACTTTCTTGGCCACGGTCTCGCCCACAAAGCGGATGCCCAAGGCAAAGAGTACCCGTTCGTAGGGCACGGTCTTCGACTTCTCCACTCCCTGGATGATGTTCTCGGCCGATTTCTCGCCCATGCGGTTCAGGCGGCAAATGTCGGCTGCCTGCAACGTATAGAGGTCGGCCACGTCGTGAATCAGTCCTTCCTGATAGAACTGGTCGACCGTCTCCGGGCCCAGTCCCTCGATGTTCATCGCGCGGCGGCTGATGAAATGCTCGATACGCCCCTTGATTTGCGTGGGACAGCCGTCCTCGTTCGTACAGTAGTGGGCCGCTTCGTCTTCGTAGCGCACCAGCTTGCTGCCGCACTCCGGACAGTGCGTGATGAAGGTCACCTTCTCGCTGCCTGCCGGACGCGCATCCTTGTCCACTCCCGTAATCTTCGGGATGATTTCGCCTCCCTTTTCCACGTACACCATGTCGCCCAGGTGCAGGTCGAGCGCCTCGATGATGTCGGCATTGTGGAGCGAAGCCCGCTTCACCACCGTTCCCGAAAGCTGCACCGGCTCCAGGTTGGCCACGGGAGTGACGGCCCCCGTACGTCCCACCTGATACGTTACCTTCAGCAGCTTGGTGCATGCCTGCTCCGCCTGGAACTTGTAGGCGATGGCCCAGCGTGGCGACTTGGCCGTATAGCCCAGGTTACGCTGCTGACGCAGGGAGTTTACCTTCAGCACAATGCCGTCGGTAGCCACCGGCAGGTTCTTGCGTTCCAGATCCCAGTAGTTGATGAAGTCGAACACCTCCTGCAGTGTGCGCACCTTGCGCATGTGCGAAGAAATCTTGAAGCCCCAGCGTGCGGCCTCCTGCAAGTTCTCATAGTGCCCGTCGTGCGGCAGCTCTTCTCCTAGTAAATAATATAGGTACGCGTCGAGTTTGCGCGAAGCCACCACCGCCGAGTTCTGCGACTTGAGTGTGCCCGATGCCGCATTACGCGGGTTGGCAAACAGCGGTTCCTCGCGTTCCTCCCGTTCGCGGTTCAGCTCCTCGAACACCGTCCATGGCATCAGAATCTCGCCACGGATTTCAAACTGGCGGGGATAGCCTTCGCCCGACAGACGCAACGGGATGGAACGGATGGTCTTCACGTTGTCCGTCACGTCGTCGCCCCGCACACCGTCTCCGCGGGTCACCGCCTGCACCAGCTGCCCGTCTTCGTAGGTCAGCGAGATGGACGTCCCGTCGAACTTCAGTTCACAGCAGATTTCGAAATCCTCGTTCAGCGCTTTCCGCACCCGTTCGTAGAACTCCCGTACCTCCGCCTCGGAATACGTGTTGCCCAGCGAAAGCATGGGATACTTGTGTTCCACCTGGCGGAACTCCTTGTTCAAGTCGCTGCCCACGCGCACGCTCGGCGAGTTCGGGTCGTAGTGTTCGGGATGTTTCGCCTCCAGGTCCTGCAGTTCGCGCATCAAGTGGTCGAATTCCTGGTCGCTGATGGTGGGGGCATTGAGAATGTAGTAGTTATGATTGTGCGTGTGCAATTCTTCACGCAATTGGTCGATTCTTTCTATTTCTGTCATGACATTAAAGCGTAATGTTTCATGCAAAAGTAGCAAAAATATTCGTACTTTTGCAAAAAACAATCGCAGACAAATGAGAATAGACATTATAACCGTATTGCCTGAAATGATTGAAGGGTTCTTCAATTACTCCATCATGAGCCGGGCACAGAAGAAAGGAATTGCCGAGATTCACATCCACAACCTACGCGACTACGCGTACGACCGTTACCGCAAGGTGGACGACTATCCGTTCGGGGGATGTGCGGGCATGGTGATGAAGATTGAGCCGATTGACCGTTGCATTTCCGCGCTGAAAGCGGAACGGGATTACGACGAGGTGATTTTCACGACGCCCGATGGAGAGCAGTTCAACCAGAAGATGGCGAACACGCTGTCGCTGTCGCAGAACCTGATTATCCTGTGTGGGCATTTCAAGGGCATCGACTATCGTATCCGCGAGCATTTCATCACGAAGGAAATCAGCATCGGCGACTATGTGCTGACGGGCGGTGAGCTGGCGGCAGCGGTGATTGCCGATTCCATTGTCCGCATCATTCCAGGAGTGATTTCCGATGAGCAGTCGGCCTTGTCCGATTCGTTCCAGGACAACCTGCTGGCTCCTCCGGTGTACACCCGTCCGGCAGACTACAAGGGCTGGAAGGTGCCCGACATCCTGCTGTCGGGGCATGAAGCGAAGATTCGAGAATGGGAGTTCCAGCAGTCGCTCGAACGGACGAAGCGTTTGCGTCCGGATTTGCTGGAAGAGAAATAAACAAAACAGAATAAATCCAAATGATGCAGGGCCGGAATTCGAAAAGAATCCGGCCCTGTATAAACACATTCATCAAAGATACTACCTTCACTTAATCACCAGAATCGGTGTATTGGAATGGAAAATCATCCGGCGAGCAATGCTCGGATTGAACAGACGGGCAAAAATGTTCCGCTTGTAATTGGATAAGCACAGCACATCGATTCCTTTTTCCTTTACATAGTTGTCCAAATTGCTGAGCAGGCTATCTTCTCCCATCATGTCGTAGTCTATCGTCAGCTGCGGATACTGCTTCTTAAAGTACTCCTGAATACCGACCAACTTGATTTCATTCCACGTACGTTTTTGCGCATTGTCACTCAAATGGATGAACGAAACCTCAAAGTGATAATCCTTGAAAGTAGTTACCAATGAGTCAAACGCAATCAAATCACGCTGGTCAAAGCTGGTAAAGAATGCAATCTTATGGATTTCATCGAAGTTCTTCTTGGTCGCATTTTTCGGAATGGCGTATACAAACACCGGACTACGGTCAATGATTTCAGCCGTCACGCTACCAATCAGATCCATTTCCTTCTCTCCCTTTCCTCGGGTTCCCATGATGATGATAAGCGGCTTTTCTTCGCGTGCATAATGCAGGATTTCCTCTTCAGGCACTCCTTCCTTCAGCACACAGGTATATTTCACGTCGGGCAACTCTCCCTTCGCAATCCGGTCTTTTATGCCGTCGGTCAACTTCTTCAGTTGTTCATGAATGTTGTCGAGCATACTTTTAATGCCCAATTCATGTTCCATAGGCAGTCCGTAACTCTCGGTGGCATATTGCAGGCTAGGCATATACACCGGGCTGAAATACACATGCATCAATACTACCTCCGCTTGAATCTTAGCAGCAAAATTGAATCCAAACTCACACGCAGCCATTGAATAATCGGAAAAATCGACCGGAACCAATATCTGCTTGCCATGTTTCTCTTCCGTTTTCTCCTCGTTGACTACATCCTCGGCCAGCCACGTAGAACTTTCAATGATTTTCAAAGCCCTGGGCAAGTCACTCTCCCGGATACGTATCCTCACGCCCGAAGATATGACGGGCTGAATCAGATTGACATTATGGATGCATGCCTCAATTCCTTCATTTTCAAGCACATTCTTCAGAATCTGAGCCTTAGAATAAGTAAGAATGGCCAGTGTAACAAGTTTTTCTTCCATGGCTTCTGCTTTTAAAGGGTTAATATCATTAAACAAGAAGGGCTGCAACAAGAACGGATACTCTCCTTCTCCCTGTTACAGCCCTGTTTTATCAAGCACGTTGTACTTCTTTCAGAATGGCTATTGCCTTGTCGAGCACCGTGGTATCATCCAGCATAACCAACCCGCCGTCAGGCCCTGGTTCCAAGTGGATACCCACGCTTTTTCCGTCCTTAAAATTATGTCCTCCAAAGAAATTTCGCACCGTTTCCACACTGAGATTCAATTCGTCGGCAATACGATGCATGCTGCCCGAGGGCAATGAGTCTTTGATTTTACGAAGTTCGTTAAATGTTATCGTTCTGTTCATAGTAATCAAAATTAAGCGTTAGACAAATATGTTAATTGTTTCTTTTTTAATTCTCGATTTAAATATAGTAAAAGATTATGAGTAGACAAAACCTATCACGTTTTTTTTCAAATTTACTTGACAGACCGACTAGAAATTCAGAAATTTTGCCACTGCCATTCCCTTGATAACGGCATAAAAATAGGTCAGCAGCAAAGTCGCATGCAAGAGAAAGATGTCGTCCTTTGTATATCCGCTTGCCGTATACTGGGTGGAGATATACTGTGGACTGTCATCAAAGAAGCGCTTGCAAAGATAAGCATACAGGAAATACACCAATGTGCCCACCAGCATCCCTTCCACTGCTCCACACAGAATATCACCGGGATAATGCACTCCCAGATAAATGCGTGAATACGAAGGTATCAACGCCCAAAGAAACATCATGCACGTGAACGGTAAATAGCGTACCAGCAATGAAGCAAACATGGCCACCGCAAAGGTGTTGGCCGCATGGCTGGAAATAAATCCGTACAAACCGCCACGATAACCGTTGACCGTCTGTACCATGTACATCAGCTCCGGATCCTGTGCAGGGCGGAAACGGGCAAAATAAGGCTTGCAAATACCCGACGCAATCTGGTCGGCCAGTGTCACGGAAAGGGCAAACATCAATACAATGACAAGCCCTTGCGGTATACGGTTGTTCTTGAAAATGACATACAGCAACACCACCAAAGCTGGAATCCATGTACGTGTATCGGTCACCGTCCACATGAATCCATCCCAAAACAAGGAGTCACTTCCGTTCAACGAAAGCAGCAATGCCTTGTCGGCCTCTATGAGTTGCTGTATGTCTGCCATTTCTATGTCTGAATTAAATGAGTTCTATTGCTTCTGTCTTCACCCAGCCTTTGTTGCCGTCTTCCAGGCGGATTTCTTTCCAGCCCTTCATGGAATTGTCCTCGATGAAGACCTTCGTTCCTTCGTGAAGCACGAACAGGTCGGTACCGCTTTCGTTCGGCGTGCTCTTGACGTTAATGGTCGGTTCCATCACAATGGCACCTGTACGGTCTACAAGTTCTGACTTCTGTTCGCTGGCAAAAAGATTGGTACATACCGTCACCACCAGAAATACTACACCTACGATGAATCCCGTCTTCTTAATCCAAAGACGGTTGCCGAAGATATAGAAAGAAACCCCAATCAGCAAAAGAATGAAGGAGAAAATTCCTACATATCCCCAGCTTTTCTCGCTCATCAGGTTGACCAGCGACTTATACCAGGTGACGATAAACACCTCGGCTGTCGGCGTGATGTTGTCCACCGTCTTGCTCCGGGCCATATCCAGGTTGAAGCGGATATCGGCATCTCCCGGGCTCAGCAAAAGTGCCCGTTCATAGTTGAGCACTGCCTTAGGCGTGTTCTTCATCTTGAAGTAGGCATTACCCAGATTATAATAGATATCGGCCGACTCGCCCTGCGTTTGCAAGATTTGCTCGTACATGGCAGCCGCCTCACTGAACTGGTTCTTCTGGTATGCTTCGTCAGCCTCCGCCTTGGTGGGGGCCGCCATCGCAAACTGGATGCACCCAATCAGCCCAATCAATAGTAAAGACAATTTCTTCATATCTAGTTGCTCTCCTATCCGTTTTTAATGTTTGATACTGTTTTCCATTTTACTGATCACTTCCACGGAAGCGGAATAAACCTTGTCCATGGCCTCGTTCTCATCGCCCGGCGCATAACGTGCGTATTCACATTCGTTGAGCACCCCAATGAACTCGGCAATCAGGGCCTCCTCTACGCCGTAGTTGGCCAGTTCGGCTTCGATGTTGTCCTTTGAAAGCTGTGACACCGGAATACTGAGCTTGTCGCTGATGTATCCCCACAAGGCCTTCAGCACCTCATCGTAGAACTCGTTCTTCTTGTTTTCGGCCAACAGCTTGCCAGCCAGTTTCATACGGCGGGTAGCCACCTTGTTGGCCTTCTTGGTCTTCATCTTGGCCACGTTGGCATTATCAAGAGCCTTCTGCCGATAAATCACCGCAAAGACGATGAACAGCAGCAATGGAATCAGATACCACAAGTAATAGCCTACGCTGCCGAAGAAGAATTCACCTTTCGGACGGAGGGTCGTATTGCCCAGCTTGATGAAGCGGACATCCTTGCCCAGCATCTTCACGTTCTCCTTGTTGGTGAAATCCGCAATCACCTGATCGGCATTGCCCTGTCCCTTTGCCACTTTCAAGTTATAAGCCTCTGTCTTGAGCGTCTTGTAACTGTTGCTCTTCAGGTCGAAATACGTGAATTCCACTGCCGGAACGGTAAAGTTACCGGCATGGCGCGGAATAGCCAGATATTCGAAGGTCTTTGTACCCGTCAGTCCGCTGCTGGTCAGCTTGTAGTTGTCGGTCACTTTCGGATCATACACCTCAAAATCCTGCGGGAACTTGATGTCGGGCGTACTGATCAGTTTCATGTTACCCGTACCCGTCAGGGTCAGCTTGATGGTTACGGCATCGTTGGTCTTCACGTCGGTAGCGTTGATAGACGAAGCCAGCTTGAAGTCACCCACCGCGCCCGAGAATCCGGCAGGTTTAGCCGGAAGCGGCTGTACGTTGATGACCAGCTTGGGAGTAGTGATTTTCTTTTTCACCTCCACGTATCCCCCGCCATTGAAGAACGCGTCAAACGGATCTTCGGAAGCTGTCTGCTGGGCAATCACCCCATCGAACGTGATGGAAGGAATCTCCAGTTTGCCGGTCTGCTGCGGGAACAGTACATACTGGCTCCACACCGTCGTATTGTAATTCCGTCCCTTATAATGCTCCAGCGTGAAAGTCTTCTGCTGCGGCAATTCCACTTCCTGCGTATGAAAGCCTTTCAAGTCGGGCATATCCCCACGAAGTTGGCGCAGATTCACCACGGTATACACCTTGTAAGTCAACAGAATGGCTTCCTGTTCGTGTACAGTCGTCTTGCTGGCCGTAGCCGTGATAAACAAATCATTAGACGTAATCCGGCTGCCTGCCACCTGACTCCGGGAGGAAGAACCGCTTCCCCCACCGTTTCCTCCGCTCTTCGATGCCTGATCCTGCGGAAGCACCTTGATGGAAATGGCATTCGAAAACACTTTCTTTCCATCCACTTCCACACTGGCTGCGGGAATGGTGTAAGTACCCGGATTACCCGCCAACAGGATATACGTAAAAGCCGTCGAGCTGCTCGACGTACGCTTTCCGTTGATAATCTGGATGCTGCTCTGCTGAGAACGGCTCGGTCCCATCAGCACATCGAAGCCCTTGATAGAAGGTGCCCGGAAGTCCTTGATATCTTGCGAATTGACCGTGAAGACGAGACGCACCTGGTCACCACTGACCACCACGTCGGCAGCTTCCGCCACAAACCGTACGTTGTCAGCCTTCACCTGTCCTACGGCAAGTATCATAAAAAGTAAGAATATTATCTTTCGCATTATTCTTTGATTTATAATTATTCGTTTGTTCTTCATCTTTGTTGGTTTACCAGTCCTTCTCCAGTTTACGGCCCTGCACCTGAATCTGCTTCTTCACCTTGTCCTGCACGTTCTTTTCGTCCTGCATGGCAGCGTTAAGCAACTGTTCGGCATTCTCTTTCGACATCTGGTTCTGATTCTGCTGCGGTTGCTGCGGATTCTGCTGGTCTTTCTTGTTCTGGTCTTGCTGGTCCTTGTTCTGCTGTTTGCCGTCCTGCTTCTGGTCCTGCTTGTTCTGTTTCTGGTCCTGATTCTGCTGGTTCTGCTGCTGGTCTTTCAGCTGCTTCTGCGCCAGTGCCAGGTTGTAGCGGGTTTCATTGTCCTTCGGATTGTTGCGCAGGGATTCCTTATAGGCTTCGATACACTGTGGCAACTGTTTGGACGACTGCAGGATAACACCCATGTTATGGTAAATCTGCGCCAGCTTCATCTTGTCCTTTTCAATCTTTGAAGCAGCGGTAAACTGTTCCATGGCCTCCTTCCCCTTCTGCTGCATCAGCAACGCATTGCCCAGGTTGTACATGGCATCGGTCGACTTGGGATTCAGTTCCAGTGCCTTCCGGTAGTCCACTTCTGCCTTGACAAACAAACTGTCCTTGTAGAGTTTGTTGCCGCTCCGCAGAAAATCACGGTCTGTTTTCTGTGCGTAACCCGCCACAGCAGTCATGGCCAGGCACATACACAGCATATATCCTTTCACTTTCATCTCCAATTTCATTTAAAGAGTTTCACATTCTTGAAAAGCGGATTCTTGCGGTTCAGAATCATCAGGTCGGCAGCCAGCAACAAGAGGGCCAGCCAGGCCAGTACCTGGAACTGCTCGTCGAATTCCGTAAAGACCTGAGTCTCCACGTCCGCCTTTGCCAGTTTGTTGATTTCCGCGTTCAAGGCTCTCTCCGCATTGTTGGTGTTGTCCACCCGCACATAAATGCCGTTTCCCGCCTTGGCGATTTCCTGACACATCTGTTCGTTCAGACGGGTCACAATCACATTACCGTCCTTATCGCGGCGGAACTCGTTGCTGCCTTCCACCGGAATGGGTGAACCGTCGGGCGAACCAACACCCAGCACAAACACGCGGATTCCTTTCTTGGCGGCTGCCTGTGCAGCTTCTATCGCTCCTCCTTCGTGGTTTTCTCCATCCGTAATCAGCACGATGGCTCTTCCTACGCCTTCATTCGGCGTGAAACTTTTCATGGCCAGGTCGATAGCCCCGCCGATATCCGTACCCTGCGTGGTAATCAACGATGGAGAAATGGTTTCCAGGAACATCTTGGCCGATACATAGTCGCTCGTAATCGGGAGCTGTGTAAAGGCCTGACCTGCAAACACAATCATGGCCACTTTGTCGTTGTTGAACGTTTCCACCAGACGGGAAATCAGTTTCTTCGACTTCTCCAGACGGCTGGGAGTGACATCCTGTGCCAACATAGAGTTGGAAATATCCAGTGCCACCACGGTTTCCACACCTTGCCGTTTCACCGTCTCCATCTTGGAACCGAACTGCGGACGGGCCAGCATGAAAATCACCATGGCCAGTGCAGCAAAAGTCAGCCAGAACTTGACATCGGGACGGTATTTGGACACATCCGGCATCAAGTGTGCCAGCAGTTCCGGACTACCGTATTCGCGCAAGCGCTTGCGGCGGCGGTAGTTCGTATAAAAATAGAACACAGCCAGCAAGGGCAGCACAATCAGTAAATATAAATATTGAGGTTCTCCAAATCGAAACATGGCTTCTTCTTTTAAGGTATTTTCTTTAATACTGTATTCCGCAACAGGATTTCAAGCAGGATGCTCAGGAACGCAATCAGGGCAAACACCTGATAAGCCTCTTCGCGCTTGCTGAATTCCTTCACGTTCAGTTTCGTCTTCTCCAGTTTGTCAATCTCGCGGTATACTTCTTTCAGCTTAGTATTGCTGGTAGCCCGGAAATAGTTTCCGTTGGTAGTACCAGCAATCTGACTCATGGTCTGTTCGTCGATTTCCACCGGCATCTGCACATACTGCACACCCGCGTATGTCAGCATCGGATAAGGTGCCGTTCCGTTGGTTCCTACACCGATGGTGTACACGCGGATGCCAAACTGCTTGGCAATTTCGGCTGCCGTCAGCGGAGAGATGTCTCCCCGGTTGTTCACACCATCCGTCAACAGGATAATCACCTTCGACTTGGCCTTGCTGTCTTTCAGACGGCTCACCGCGTTGGCCAGTCCCATACCCAATGCCGTACCGTCCTCAATCATTCCACGCTGTACCATGTCGCAGCCCACACTCTGGAACAAGTTCAGCAACACCCCGTGATCGACCGTCAGCGGACACTGCGTGAAAGCCTCTCCCGCAAAGATGGTCAGACCGATGTTGTCGTTCGGACGTCCGTTGATGAACTCCGCCGCCACCTGCTTGGCCGCCTCGATACGGTTCGGCTTCAAGTCCTCTGCCAGCATACTGGTCGATACGTCGACCGCCAGCATGATGTCGATACCTTCAATTTCCGTATTCTGCCAGTTATCCGTAGTCTGCGGGCGTGCCAGCACCAGCACAATCATCACAAACGTCAAGATACGGAGCACGAACGGCGCGTGCAGCAAATACACCTTCCAACTGCGCGGAGCCTGCATGTACATCCGTGTGGTGGATACCTGCATGGTCGGTTCCGTTTTCTTGCGGCGCATCACGTACCACACGATATACGGAATCAGCAGCAACAGCAGGAACAGATATTCTATATTCGCAAAAATCATAGTCTCAACTCATTTTAAAATTAAAAAAAGAGGTCGATGAGGTGACGCACAGACAGATACAAGGCAATCAGTGCGGCTACACCCGTGATGGCAATGCTGCAGAGCAGTACAATCCGTCCCTGTTTGGAACGTTTTTCCTCCACCTTGATTTCCGTAGGCTCCTTCTTGGCGTTCGGATCTTCCTCTATCTTGGTCTGGTTGATGAAATCCACGGCATTCACCAGGTTCATGTCGTTCTCGTTCATCAGCGGCGCATATTTGGCAAACTTCACCAGGTCGGCCGTTTCGAACATCGCCTTCAGGTCGCGGATGGAATCCTTGTCCTTTTCCTCCAGCAAGCGTTCAATGATTTCCGAAGAAGTCATCTCCATGGCATTGAAGCCGAAACGCTCCTTTATATATACACGAATCACATCGGTCAGTTCCGTGTAATATGCTTTCGGGTCCTCCCGCTTGGCAGCCTTGTCGGCCTTGATGGTCTCAATCTTCTTCATGGCAGCCAGATGAGGAGGCAACTTCGGTTCTATCTTGATAATCTTGATAATCGGCTTGTTGTCGCGATAGCGGATGACAAAGAAGACGGTCACCACTCCCAATGCGATGAACAACAGGATGGAATACACCAGCGGAGCCAGGTCATCCCATGTGAGAGGTACCTCCTGAATGGTTTTCGGACCAAAGAACTGGTCGGGATGCAGCGTATCCACCGGGATGGAATACACCTTCAGGGCCAGCGCCTTGGAACGGTAAGCCTTGTCGTTGACCAACACTTCGAACGGCGGCAGGTAATACAGTGCCGAGTCGAAAGAAGTCACCGTATATTCCTGTGAAATCAGCCAGCGCTTGTTGTCGTTGAGCAACTGGGTATCCGGCTTGGCCACATCCAGAATCTCCACTCCCCTGACCAGCGTGTCACGAAGCTGCGGCAACCTCAGTTTCTGGTTGGCATCCATGCTGACCTGCAACTTGATTTTGGCCTGCTCGCCAATCAGCAATTGAAGAGAGTCGATAGTCGCTTCCACTGTTACCGACTGGGCTTTCAGTCCGGACACTCCGCACAAAATCAGTACCGCGCAGCAACATGCCTTTATCATTTTCGTGTAATATAATATGAAATGTCTCATGTCAACTGTCAGTTTCGTTTAGCAAATAAATTCAACAACGCCTTCACATAATCCTGGTCCGTACGGACAGACACAGAGTCCACATTGCTGTGGGTGAAGGTTTCGTTCAGCTTCTGCTGCCTTTCCTTCCACCAGGCATGGTGTGCATTCCGCAGCGCCTTGGAAGAAGTGTCAATCCACTGTTCATGACCCGTTTCCGCATCGCGTACCAGCATCAGGCCCACATCGGGAAGCTCTTCCAGCCGGCGGTCATACACCTGTACTGCCACCACATCGTGCTTCCGGTTGGCAATGGTCAACGCATTCTGGAAGTCCCGGTCGTCAATAAAATCGCTGAGGATGAACGCCGTACAACGTTTCTTCAACACATTCGTCAGGTACTCGATGGCACACTGCAGATTGGTCCGCTGGCTTTCGGGCTTGAAATCAAGCAGTTCACGGATAATATACAAAATGTGCTTGCGTCCTTTCTTGGGAGGGATGAATTTCTCAATCCGGTCGGAAAAGAAAATCACGCCAATCTTATCGTTGTTCTGGATGGCAGAAAAAGCAAGCGTGGCGGCAATCTCCGTCACCATATCCTTCTTCAGCTGTTTGATGGTACCGAAATCCAGGCTGTTGGACACGTCCACCAGCAACATGACCGTCAGTTCACGTTCCTCCTCAAAGACTTTCACGAATGGTTTGTCGAAGCGAGCGGTCACATTCCAGTCTATATCGCGCACGTCGTCCCCAAACTGATATTCGCGGACTTCGGAGAACGCCATACCCCGACCCTTGAAGGCCGAATGATACTGGCCGGCAAAAATATTGCTCGAAAGTCCCCTCGTCTTGATTTCAATCTGACGGACACGCTTTAAAAGTTCACTTGTCTCCATTCCTTTAGTATTTGACCGTGCCCCTGCGGAATCGGCCGAGGAACACGGTTGAATCGTTTATAATCTATGCAGCTTTCCCGCTGCGGATAAAAGCGGACGGGAGCACTCTCCTCCCCGTCCACGGTTTCAGACGCCCGCTTATCAGGGCACTTCCACCTTGTTCAGAATCTTGCTGACGATTTCGTCGGAAGTCACGTTGGTCGCTTCTGCCTCGTAAGTCAGTCCGATACGGTGACGGAGCACGTCGTGTGCCACGGCACGCACATCTTCCGGAATCACATACCCACGGCGTTTGATGAAGGCATAGCTGCGGGCAGCGAGTGCCAGGTTGATAGACGCACGCGGAGAACCGCCGAAGCCAATCAGGCTCTTCAGGTCCTTCAAATCGTATTTTTCCGGATAACGGGTAGCGAACACGATGTCGGCGATATACTGCTCGATTTTTTCGTCCAGATACACCTGACGAACCACTTCGCGAGCTGCAATGATATCTTCCGCCTTCAGAATCGGACGGACTTCCACACGTTCGCCGGAGATGTTCTGACGGACAATCTTCTTTTCCTCTTCCAGCTTCGGATAGTCGATGATGACCTTCAGCATGAAACGGTCCACCTGAGCTTCCGGCAGCGGATAGGTACCTTCCTGCTCAATCGGGTTCTGTGTAGCCATTACCAAGAAAGGCTTCGGCAAAGCGAACGTCTGCTTGCCCAGTGTCACCTGACGTTCCTGCATGGCCTCGAGCAAGGCACTCTGCACTTTCGCCGGGGCACGGTTGATTTCATCGGCCAATACGAAATTGGCGAAAATAGGTCCCTTGTTGGCGATGAACTGTTCGTCCTTCTGGCTGTAAATCATCGTACCGATGATATCGGCCGGCAGCAAATCAGGAGTAAACTGCACACGACTGTATTTGGAGTCGATCAATGAAGCCAGGGTCTTGATGGCCAATGTTTTTGCCAAACCCGGCACACCTTCCAGCAGGATATGTCCGTCGGAAAGCAATCCGATCAACAAAGATTCGATGAGGTGTTTTTGACCTACGATTACCTGATTCATTCCTTCCATCAGGTTGGTTACGAATGCGCTCTGGCGTTCGATACGTTCGTTTAATTCACGAATGTCAATAGCTTCAGCCATAATTTTCTTCTATTTTAGTTCCTATTTTTTTCATTAAAAAACGGCCTTTCAAAACCGATGTCTAAAAAGGCACCCCAAAATTAAGGCATTCCATTAACAGGCACAATAAATTTTGATAAAAAAATATAGACGGCTTTCCCCTTTTAAGGCTTATTGAACTAAAGAAAATTAAAAAGGCCCTGTTTACACGCAAACAAGGCCTTAGTTTATTTTTTAGGAGTAAGCTGCGGAATCTGGATAGTCGTCCCCACCGGCACATTGTCCGGATTCTTAATGATGGATTTATTATGCTTCACCAGATAAGGCCACAATTTCTTGTTGCCATAGAACTTCAGGGCCACCCGTACCAGACTCTCCCCGGGACGAATCGTATACGAAGTCTGCGTACCCGTAATCTGGTATTCCACCGTATCGGCCAGGGTTTCGCGCTTGGCCGGAGTTGCCGAAGATGTTTGCCGGGCTGTCTCTTGAGGAACAGCGGCTGCCACTGTATCCTTTTTCTGCACTTGTATCACACGGGCAGAGTCAGGAACCGCTTTCACCGTATCGGTCTTTTCTTTCTCCTGAGATACGGAAGGAACACTCTGTTGAGATTCGCGTTCCATGAGGTATTGCACCAGCTGTTCCGGGATATAACGCCTTCCAGAAGTCAGCGTCCACGTCACAGCCCCTCCAATCAAGATTCCAGCCAGCAGCAGAGAAGCAATCAAACACCACGGTATTCTGCTTTCCTTACCCGCTGTCACCGGCGGAACCGGTGCTTCTTCCGTTGCTTCTGCCGGAGCCGGAGCTTGTTTCTGAGGTTCTGAATCTTCAGGAGCCGATGGAGCCACCTGCAATTCCGTTTTCTCCGGCAGCACATGCTCCCCGACTTCTGTCTTCTTCTGTATTTCCTCTTCCGGTTTTGCAGCGTTGTCCTGCTGCGGTTCAGGCCGGACTGCATCAACCTCCTCCGGAAGATCCGTTTCGTTCAGGTCCAGTCCTTCCCCTTCCGACTGAGTCTCCCCTTCTGGAATATCCTCGAAATGTACATCCTCTTTCAGCAAGACCGACTGGAAATGGGCAAACGGCTTATTGACAAGGTCTCTCAACCCCGCTTCCGGGATAAAGGATACACGTGCATGTCCCTGAATCTCAATGGCCTCTCCGGTATTGACATCCACACTTTTCCGTGCCTCCACATTAATCAGCTTAAAGACTCCCAGCCCTTTCACCTTCACATACTTATCCCTTGCCAAAGCTTCCTCAATCAAAGAAAGGAATGCCTTGACAAACTGTTCGGCATCAGCCTGTTCCAGCTGACTTTTCCGGGCAAACAAGTCCGCCAGCTCCTGCAAGGTTATTTTTTCATTCATCCGGCGAAGTGTTTTTAAACTTATCTTTCAGAGATACACTGGGCTTGAAACCAAGCACCAGTTTCGGGGGAACCAGAAAACGCTGCTTGGTGACAGGATTCACAGAGATACGTTCCATTTTCTTCTTCACTTCAAACACACCAAACCCCTGCAGACTTACAGTTTTTCCTTCCTGCAATGTCTGCGACAGGCTGTCGGTCAAAGAAGATACCAATGCAGCCGTATCCTTTCCTGGCTTATCCACCCGACGGGAAAGTTCCTCTATGAATTCCTTATTTGTCATTCTATTTTACGATTGTGGCATACAAATCAAAATCGTCGGCATCATACACCTTCACCCGATGGAAAGTACCCGTCTTCAGCCGATGGTCTGCCGCATCAATCAGCACTTCCGGGTCTACCTCCGGTGAGTCGAACTGCGTACGACCGATATAATAGTCTCCTTCTTTCCGGTCGATGATAACCTTGAACTCCTGTCCGATTTTCTGGTGCGCCAGTTCGGCCGAAATTTCCTGCTGCAAGGCCATCAGTTCATCCAGGCGCTGCTGCTTCACTTCATGCGGAATCTCATCCTTGTAGTGCTTGGCCGAATAAGTGCCTTCTTCTTCCGAATAGGCAAAGGCTCCCATGCGTTCAAAGCGGGCCTTCCGCACAAACTTCTTCAGTTCCTCGAAGTCCTGTTCCGTCTCTCCCGGATGGCCTACCATCAGCGTAGTGCGCAAGTGAATGCCTGGCACCTCCTTACGGAATTTCTCAATCAACTGATAGGTTTCCTCTTTTGTCACATGACGGCGCATTTTTTCCAGCATATTGTCGCTGATGTGCTGCAGGGCGATGTCCATATACTTGCACACGTTGTCGTTCTCCCGCATCACACGGAACAAATCTTCCGGAAAGTGAGCCGGATAGGCATAATGCAGGCGAATCCATTCCACTCCCGGAATGTGTGCCATCTGCTCAATCAGTTCCGGCAGCATCTGTTTCTTGTACAAGTCCACGCCATAATACGTCAGTTCCTGCGCAATGACCTGAAATTCCTTCACGCCTTCCGACACCAGCAGACGCACCTCGTCCAGAATCTCTTCCATCGGACGGGACACATGCTTTCCGGTGATAATAGGAATGGCACAATATGAGCATTTGCGGTCGCATCCTTCCGAAATCTTCAGATAGGCATAATGCTTGGGAGTCGTCAGGTGACGCTCGATGGAAAACTCCGAATGATATGCCTTGCCTAAATCGGCCAGCAGCTCGTTCCAGTTGAACTTTCCATAGAACTTGTCCACTTGCGGAATTTCCTTCTGCAAGTCCTTCAGATAACGTTCTGACAGACAGCCCATCACATAGAGTTTCTTCAGCCGGCCTTCTTCCTTGGCCTGACAAAACTCCAATATCATGTTGATAGACTCTTCCTTGGCATCGCCAATAAAACCGCACGTATTGATGACGGCTATTTCTCCCTGAGGGTGTGCACTGTCGTGCGTCACTTTGTATCCGTTGGCCTCCAGCTGCTTCATCAGTTTTTCAGAGTCCACCAGATTCTTTGAGCACCCTAATGTAATAATATCAATTGTATTCTTTCTCATTTATTTCTCTGTGGTTGGGCCAAACAACGAATCTACGAATTCCCGGCGACGGAATATCTGCAGGTCCTCCATGCCTTCTCCCAGTCCGATGTACTTCACCGGAATCTTGAACTGATCGGAAATACCGATTACCACACCCCCCTTGGCAGTGCCGTCGAGTTTGGTAATGGCCATTGCCGTCACCTCCGTAGCCAGCGTAAACTGTTTGGCTTGTTCAAATGCATTCTGTCCGGTAGAACCATCGAGCACCAGCAACACCTCATGCGGTGCATCGGGAACCACCTTTTTCATCACATTCTTGATTTTGGTCAGCTCGTTCATCAAGCCGATTTTGTTATGCAGACGGCCTGCTGTATCGATGATGACCACATCCGCATGGTTGGCCGTAGCCGAACTCAGGGTGTCGAAAGCCACTGAAGCCGGGTCTGCCCCCATCTTCTGCTTGATAACAGGTACGCCTACCCGTTCACCCCAAATGTCCAGCTGCTCCACGGCGGCTGCACGGAACGTATCAGCTGCTCCCAGATAAACTTTCTTTCCTGCCTTCTTGAACTGATAAGCCAGTTTGCCAATGGTAGTGGTTTTCCCCACTCCATTCACCCCTACTACCATGATGACGTAAGGAGTCTTGGTTTGTGGAATATCAAAATCTGCTGCATCCACCGTATTGTTTTCCATCAGCAATGCCGCAATTTCTTCGCGAAGAATATTATTCAGCTCTTGCGTATTCACATACTTATCTTTTGCCACTCTGGCCTCTATGCGCTTGATAATATTCAGCGTAGTTTCTACTCCTACATCAGACGTAATGAGCACTTCCTCCAGATTGTCCAGGACCTCATCATCTACCTTCGATTTTCCGGCTACCGCACGTGCAATCTTGCCGAATACACTTTCTTTGGTTTTAGACAATCCTTTGTCTAATGTCTCTTTTTTTTCCTTTGAGAAAAAACTAAAAAATCCCATACAACTTACTTTTATCAGTTTCTGACACAAAGATATAACTATTCTAGTTTACACACAAAAAAAGTTCCTTTCATATTTTCAATGAAAGGAACTTTTATTTAGCATTTTATATCTGAATAGCTAAATTATTTCTTGAAGAAGTCCTGAACTTTATCGTTAGGAACCATTTGTTCGTCAAAAACGTAAGCACCTGTTTTCGGAGACTTAACCATTTTGATAACCTTAGTATAAGAACGTCCTTCTTTACCTGTCTGAAGGGTTGCGACTGTTTTCTTTGCCATGGTCTGTTATTATTTAATTTCTTTATGAACTGTTACTCTTTTCAAAATCGGATTGTACTTCTTCAGTTCCAATCTTTCAGTGGTATTTTTTCTGTTCTTTGTTGTAATATAACGAGAAGTTCCCGGCATACCACTATCCTTCATTTCTGTGCATTCAAGGATTACCTGTACTCTGTTTCCTTTAGCTTTCTTAGCCATAGTCTTTCTCTCCTTTTAATTAACCAATAATTTTGATAGTTTTCCAATCACAATAGCCTTTTGCCACTGCTTCATTCAGCGCTGCATCCAGGCCTTTTTTGTTAATAACTCGCAAGCCGTTAGCACAGATATTCAGGCTAATCCAGCAATCCTGTTCTACATAGTAGAATTTCTTTGTAAACAAGTTCACATCAAAAGTTCTTTTTGTTCTTCTCTTAGAGTGTGAAACGTTGTTGCCTATCAAGGCTTTCTTTCCGGTAATTTGACAAATTTTCGACATTTCTATCTAGTTTTTATAGTTTTATTCCATGGTTCTTTCAAACGGAGTGCAAAGTAAGCGATTTTATTTTATATAAACAAATCTTTCACCAACAAATTGCACTTTTACCCCTCATTTTCTTGATTTTGGCATAATTCCAGCAATAATTGCAGGGTTTTAGCCGTAGCAGCCTGGATATTTTTCTCGCGACCTTCATCTTCACTCAGCATGGCCGTGAGCACCTTTTCCTTCGAACCGGCAGCCACCCAGATGGTGCCTACAGGCTTTTCCGGAGTGCCGCCCGCAGGTCCGGCAATACCCGATGTAGCTACTGCATAATCCGTATCCAACGCCTCCATGGCTCCTTTTACCATTTCCACCACGGTCTCTTCACTTACAGCCCCATATTTTTCCAATGTTTCTGCATTCACATGCAGGTGATTCACTTTCACCTCATTTGAATAGGCGATGATTCCACCTTTATAGAAACGAGAACTACCTGGGATAGCAGTTATAATGGCAGCCACGTTACCAGCCGTGCAGCTTTCTGCGGTAGCCAATGTAAAACCTTCTCTCCAGAAGATTTCACTTATCTCCTTACTTAGTGTTTTGGTTTCTACTGACATAATCTCTTTTTTCTAAATTATTACTTAATGGTTACCCGTGAATAAGCGGGTTTGTCTATAGTGCAAAAATCCTTGTCCAAAAATTTGTAATATCCCGTAATGGCAATCATGGCCGCATTGTCGGTGGTATAGCCGAATTTCGGAATGAAGATGTTCCAGCCATATTTCTTGGCGTGTTCACGGAAAGCGTTGCGGAGTCCGTTGTTGGCCGAAACACCTCCTGCCACTGCCACTTCCTTGATGCCTGTATCCTTCACTACCTTGCGAAGCTTGTCCATCAGGATGTCTACGATGGTTTTCTCCAGCGAAGCAGCCAAGTCGGTCTTGTGGTGTTCCACGAAATCCGGATCTTCCTTCACCCATTCCTTGAGCGAATACAAGAAAGAAGTTTTCAAACCACTGAAACTGTAGTTATACCCCGGGATATGTGGTTTACTGAATGTAAAGGCATTCGGATTTCCCTGACGTGCCAGCTTGTCAATAATCGGTCCGCCGGGATAGCCCAATCCCATCACCTTGGAACATTTGTCGATAGCCTCTCCTGCTGCATCGTCGATGGTCTGTCCCAGCACCTCCATGTCGTTGTAGGCATTCACACGGATAATCTGCGAATTTCCACCCGATACCAGCAGACAGATAAAAGGCAGACTGGGCTGCACGTTCTCACCGTCCGGTTCCTTGATAAAATGCGCCATCACATGTCCCTGCAAATGGTTTACCTCTACCATCGGAATACCTAATGCACGGGCAAACCCTTTGGCGAACGATACCCCTACCAGCAAGGAACCCATCAGACCCGGTCCACGGGTAAAGGCCACTGCGCTCAATTCTTCCTTTGTTACTCCTGCACGCTTCAATGCCTCGTGCACCACCGGCACAATGTTCTGCTGGTGCGCACGCGAAGCCAGTTCCGGCACCACTCCCCCGTATGCTTCATGCACTGCCTGACTGGCAATCACACTGGAAAGCAGCACTCCGTCTTTGATTACCGCAGCCGAAGTATCGTCACAAGAAGATTCTATTCCTAATATTATTGTACTCATAAAATGTCTTTATACCTTAATATATTAATGCGTCAATATTTCAAGACCCTGTTCCGTCATCACGAACGTATGTTCCCACTGCGCAGAAGGAAGCTCATCTTCCGTCACTACGGTCCAGCCGTCTTCTTCATCTATAAACACTTCCCAGGTCCCCATGTTGATCATCGGCTCGATGGTGAACACCATGCCCGGCACGAGCAGCATGCCCGTACCCTTCTTTCCGAAGTGCTCCACATCCGGTTCCTCGTGGAACTCCAGTCCCACCCCGTGGCCACACAAGTCGCGTACCACTGAAAAACCGTTCTTCTTGGCATGTTTTTCGATGGCATGGCCGATATCGCCCACGAAACTGAACGGTTTGGCTGCCTCCATTCCGATTTCCAGGCACTCTTTAGCTACGCGGACCAGCTTCTCTTTCTGAGGAGTAGTTTTCCCGATGATAAACATACGGGAAGCATCCGCATAATACCCGTCCAGAATCGTCGTACAGTCCACGTTGATGATATCGCCTTCTTCCAGGATTTCTTCTTCGTTCGGAATGCCGTGGCACACCACCTCATTGATTGACGTGCAACAGCTTTTCGGGAAACCTTCATAACCCAAGCAAGCCGGGATAGCCCCGTGGTCTTTTGTGTATTCATACACCAGCTTGTCTATCTCCGCCGTACTCATTCCGGCATGGATTTCTTTTTCTACCAAATCAAGCACCCCTGTATTGATGACCCCGCTTCGACGGATGCCTTCAATCTGCTCCGGAGTCTTGATCAACTGGCGAGTGGGAACCAGATGGCCTCTGTCCTGATAATACAGCACCTTCTTGTCCAGTTCGGTCAACTCCGCTCCTTTAGGAACCTTCCAGTTTATTTTATGTCTTCTCATAATTTTCGTTTTTTACTTGACGCAAAGTTATAAGAAAAAAATGGAATAGGATACGGTATGAAGAATAAAAATACCTCCCCATCCGAGAAAGACTTGTCACATTTCTGTAACACTGTTCTAAAAGTCCCAAAAATGCTCGCAAAATACCACACGGGACATAAATTTGACAGCCAGAAACTTGCTTCAACAACAAAATATTTATATCTTCGCCCTGACAGTAAACAAATAAAATAATTTAAATTCAAAAACTATGATGGACAAGACTCAAATTGGGACAAACGCCGGGATTGTCTGGAAACTCCTTTCCGACAACGCACATTGGGAATACGAAAAACTGAAAAAAGAATCCGGATTGTCTGATAGAGATTTGAATGCCGCAATCGGGTGGCTGGCACGCGAAGACAAAATAGATTTCGACATCGACGAAAAAGAAGACCGCTTATTCTTACATGTCAACGTCTATATCGGCTGACCCAAAAGGCCATTGAATACCACTGCATGTACATTCAATGGCCTTTTGCGCCCCTTTTTATAAGGTCACACAATCCGGTTTACCGTAATATCGGGAAAATCATGCAGCATCATCAGAAGCAACCCTTCTTCATTCGCCCGTTTGGCCCGTATCACCATCGAGATGCGGTACATCTCCCGTCCGTCTTCATACACCTTGTTCATCTCATACGAAGCAATCTGGAAGCCGTCTAAACTGAACCGGGCCGACACGTCTTTCAGCACGCCGGGATTCCCTGCCGTAAATTCAATAATCATATTTCGCATGCCCACACTCTTGAAGCAATAGCTGAGCACCTCCAGTCCGGCCAGCGCCAGCAAGGTGGCCAGAATACCAATCAGATACATACCCGCTCCGATGGCCAGTCCGATGCCCGCAGTGGCCCACACCCCTGCCGCCGTAGTCAGTCCGCGGACCACCTGCTTCTGCAAGAGGATAATGGTTCCGGCTCCGATAAAGCCGATGCCGCTGACCACCTGGGCCGCCAAACGACTTGGGTCTAACCGCACCAAATCTTTCTCCAACACATCCATGAAACCATATTGCGACACAATCATCATCAACGCACTGCCCAGAGCTACCAGGAAGTGGGTCCGGTAGCCGGCTTCCTTGGCCCGGTATTCCCGTTCCAAACCGATGAGTACCCCCATCAGGCCTGCCACGAACAACCTTAAAGAAAAATCCACATAAATATTCATATACTTTCTGTTATCAACTTTCTTGCGAAAGATATAAAAAATTTCGACAGTCTCATAAAGAAAGAGAAGTATAATCTATGGGTAGGGAACTGGTTATTCTGTATTTTGAATCAAAGTATCAAACTAATCTCAGGATGTATCATGTTATTTGTTTGGATACTTCAGCAGAACAAACCAATATTGGCACCTCATTTATTTCAATAGATTTACATATAAGGTGTATATGTCCCTCTTCTTCAATTCGTTTAATATTGACTTTATATTTCCCGCCACTATCAATAGGAAATAGAACAAATGCAATATTCTTTTTGTAACTACCCCCTGCATTTCTTAATTTTTTAATATCATCAATAATGGACGATATATTTTTTTTGATAGGCCTTGTACGGGTTTGGCATTGAGCTATCTTATAATTTGTATTTGCAGTCTTTAATTCGATAAGAGCCCCATTAGCAAAGATATCTGCACGCAGATTTGCATTATTTGGATATGGATACTCTATTTTTAACTCACAATCATAGTCTAATAATCTATATGTCAATTCAAATTTTAACCATCCTTCAAACTTTGCACGCTGTTTTATTGCGATAGCTACAAGCACTTCATTTTTTCTCAATATATCTATTATAAGCTCATTCAGTCGCTGTTCCATCATTCATGCTTTTACATGCCATTATCAAACTGACATATTTATAATTCTTACGTTTTGGAATATCAAATCATCAACCTCTCCAATCTCATTTTCCATTTTTCCCAATCCGGCATCTCCTGAGTCAATAACTCATAAAAAGCTTTGGTATGGTTACGATGAACAAGATGACAAAGTTCATGCATAATCACATATTCAATGCAAATACGTGGAGCGCCTATCAATCGTGGATTCAGGAAAATCTGTCCAGAAGCAGAGCAACTCCCCCAACGGGTTTCCATTTCTTTCAGTTTAAGTCCCGACGGTTTTACCTGATGACGGCTGAAACGTGATATTAATGGGGCCGCATATTCTTTGAACTTTATTTCAGCACGTTTTCTATACCATGCCATAAGTAAAGGACGTACATCTTTACGATGTCTACACTCCACTTCAAGTATATTTCCTTTGTAATGTACTTCATTACGTTCACTGTCAACCACACGCAGCATATATTGTCTGCCTAAATATAAATGAGACTCTCCGCTTACATATTTTCGTTCCGGTGTATGTATGCCGAAAGAAGAAAAATAGCGTTGCTGCTTGTAAATCCATGGAGCACGACGATGAACGTGTTTTCTGATTTGTTCCAGTGGTGCTTCCATAGGAGCCTTCACTTCCACACTACCATCTGGATGCACACAGATACCCAAAGTCTTTCTGGCTCTATATTCTACGGCATACTCCATAACCACAGAGCCATATTCTATGCAGTCTTTTATTTGATCCATAACTTTGCTACATCTACACAGCCGTCAATAATCGTATCCATATCATCAAAAGAGAAATCAAGGCCATACTTCCGTTTCACGTCATCTATCAGATAATCTTCCAGTTCTATTTTCATACGACCAATGATATCCGATTTCTGTTGCCAGTCGACCAAGACACTCCCGTCCACAATCAATGTACGGTTTATGATTCCTTCAAAAGTCATAGCAGTTTCTAACGCCAATTTCTTTAAGTCAACCTGTGCGTCACCAAATATACGTTGATAGGTTTCCAATGCTAATCCGTAATAAGCTTTTGCTGCATTATTTTGCTGCAACTCTTCCGGCAATTCATTATCCGTATGAGACAATATATCGTCCTTGCATTTCAGGACCCGTTTTAAATACTCCAACTCATCGATTCGGCCTTGTTCATAAGCGGCAATTGTTTCTTTCAGCAACTGAGAAAATTTCTTATAAAACGCCGGATCTGTATCCATATTTTCTGTAATAAATTTACTGGTTCTGGAAGCAATCGTATCCGCCTTTGCTGCTGTTCCTACAATCTTCTCTACCTCCTGTTCAAAAGCTTCAGTATCAAAGATGTTCACCAACTCCGTAATTGGTTTTACCGCTCCACTCTCTACATGACGGTTAATCAGTTTCTGTATCTGACCTTCATATTGCTTATAATCTATTGTGTCTGAATAGCGTAATTGAACTGCCGATCTCAACTTGACGAACATATTCAAGTCATCTTTGTAACGCTTGATTTCTTCGTCTGGGGTTTGCGCATGGAAATTCCGTGTAGAAAGGGCAATCTTCAAGCAAGATGCATAAGCTGTCAATCTCTCATAAAATTCCTGCCGTCTGTCTTCCTCACGTAACGACTGGGCGTATGCCTCCAAATCTCGTTTGTTCGGGATAGATTTGAACAAATCCCATAAGTCCGAATATTTCTGTGGAAGTTTAGCAATTTCTGTATCCACAGGTTCCAAGGTTTCCCGGAAAGCCTCCTGCTCTTCTTCATCATAATTAGAGTATAATTCCAGGGCTTCGTCCAATTCTTTCAATATTCCATAATAATCAATGATATAGCCAAACTCTTTGTCGTCACAAACCCGATTGACACGTGCCACAGCCTGCAACAACGTATGCCCGTTCAGCTTGCGGTCCAGATACATAACTACCACCTTCGGCTCATCAAATCCGGTCAGCAATTTGTCCACCACAATCATAATCTCCGGCTGCTCCTGATTCTTGAAGCGAGAAATCAGATTTTCCTGATATTTCTTAGGGGTGCCATGCTCATCCATCATTTTTTTCCAATAGGCCTTTACTTCTTCCGAAGTATCGCCGTATGATGACTCTTCACCTTCACGCGTATCAGGAGCTGTAATAAGCACTTCGGAAGATACCAAGCCTATCTCATCCAAATATTTTTTGTACGATACAGCAATGGCTTTCCTCGGTGTAACCAGCATACCCTTGAACTTCGTTCCCTGCCAGTTATCACGGAAATGTTCAGAGATATTCCAAGCTATAGAATACACCCGCTGGTCTGTCTGATTCACAAAATCAGTACGCGAATATTTTTTCTTTAAATCGGCCGTCTGATATTCATTCAGTCCTTCGCAAACCTTGGTAAAGAAATCGTCTATGGGTCCTTCGTGTACATGCTGAGGCACAATACGCCCTTCGTAGAGCAAAGGAACCACTGCGCCATCTTCTACAGCCTGACGCACGGTGTATACCGGACGGATGATACCGCCGAACGTATTAGCCGTATTCTTTTCCTTCTTCATCAACGGAGTACCAGTAAAAGCTATCTTACAAGCATTAGGTAATACCTTATCCATCTTGATAGCCATTTCCTTGTACTGGCTGCGGTGAGCCTCGTCAATCAAGATAAAGATATTCGGATCCGTCAGTGGATGCTTCATACGCTTGACAGCCGTTTCAAACTTATTAATGACAGTTGTGATAATGGCATCCGTCTTACTCTCCAATAACTCCACCAAATGAGTTCCTGTTGTAGCATTCATCACTTCCCGTCCACACTTCTTGAATGTATTGGTAATCTGACTATCCAAATCCGTACGGTCAGTTACCATCACAATTCTTGGATTCTGTATTTCTTTGGCTTGGGCGATTGCTTGCGCCAACAAAACCATCGTAAGCGATTTTCCACTGCCTTGCGTATGCCACACTACCCCACCTCGACGTTTCCCATGGTCCAATGTCTTGACCCGTTCCGTAATCTCCTTTACCGTGAAATACTGTTGATAGCGGGCCAGTTTTTTAATCCCCCCATCGTAGATAGTAAAATTATGAATAAGGTCAAGCAATCTCTCCGGGCGGCATAAGCCGAACAGATACTGGTCCTGTTCCGTAGGTAGCACCCTTTCTTGTTCCATGGTATCGAAATACGCCCGCACATAGCGGAAACGATCACTGAACAGGTGTGCCTTCCGCTTTTCATCCAGCGGCGTATTGACCAGACAGTCCAACTGCTGTATATATTCTGCCTCCTCTTTCTCTGTGAGAAACATCTCTTTCCACTTCGTCCAAAATTTAGCCGGTGTACCTGTAGTAGCATACGCCCCATAACTGTTTCCTATGCTAAGCAGCAAAGCACTATACAAGTAAAGGCCGCGAATACCATCATCTTTTTGATTACGCAGATGTTGGGAAATAGCCTGGTCGAGTGCCCCTTTGATATCGGGACGCTTACATTCTATCACTACCAGCGGAATACCATTGACAAATAAAACTATATCTGGACGGTACGTATCGGCCATTCCGGTGCGCGTTACTGCAAATTCTTCCGTCACATGAAACACATTTCTTTCCGGATGCTCCCAGTCAATAAAACGCATGGTATAGCTTTTCTTGTCACCATCGATACTCTGTTCAAACGCCTTACCCAGCGTTAATAGATTGTAAACGGCTTCATTTCCGCTCAAGTACCCACCTTCCATCGGGATATTGCGCATAGCCAATACACCGTTTTCAATATTTTGTTCTGAAAACAGTTCCTCCTTGTTGCGGTTCACCCGAATGGAATTGATGCGACGTAACTGGCTGCGAAGCACATCTTCCAGCAGTACATTCGATGTCTTCCCGCCACGCATGGTCAATGCTTCGTCAGGTGTCAAATATGTATATCCCAACTTCTGCAATAGCTGCAAAGCGGGTACCTGGCTGATATGGTCTTCTTTGAATGATATTCCTTGCATATACATGATTCACTTTTAAACTATAACTCCAAAGGAATTCATTTTCCTAAATAAAAATGTTAATTATTTTCTTATTATAACTTTATTCTTTTTCTTTTCCTCACAAATTATTATCTTTGCAATGAAATCTGACATGTTCAGATTGGGATTGGGGTGTCCCCGGTCGGAAAAGGGTTATTCGTACGGATAACTCTTTTTTATTTTAAAGGAAAGACCTTTAATCCATAGAGTTTACCATCCTTCTGATAGATATTGCCTTTTATCACATCATACGCATAATTTACCCCTTCATTGTTCAATATATGTCTTGTCATTGGATAAGCTATAAGGTCAGCAATCTGAAGACCTACTATATTTTCTTTTTTCCATTTCATTTCAAATCGTTTGAAATACTTCTTTATCCTCTCTGATTTCACCCAATAAGTTCCCGTATCAAGTATTCTGTTATAATAATCGAACAAGGCTTTATCCTCTTTCTTTCCTCTTCGCTCAATAATTGTAGTCAAAAAGATATTATTATCCTTCAAATCATCCAAATAAAAAATTGTCCGCTCCATTATGAACGATAGAGACAAACCATAAACATCATTCATTTTTCCATACTGTCTGATATAAGGTTCTTTCAAAATACCACAACAGATAATAACATACATATCCTGACCAAGAATTTGATTAACAGACACATAAAAATCTTCTTTCACAGAAAGATCAAATAACTTTTCAAATCCATTTTGACACTTCCTGATATCCCTTGAATGCAAAATAATATGAGTGCTATTCCAGATTCTTTGCTTAAGGTCATTAATCTGTTTTTCAAGCTCGTGCAGTTTCTCTTCGGAAACAATTACACCGCACAATGTAAAAATAGGAAATGAGGGATCAAAATTGGCCAGATTCTGGTCTCCACACTCATCCAGATACAAATAATAGTTTGAAGATTGTTCCATAACACATGTTGTTTGCTTGATTATTTTTGGGCTTTATTGTGATGCCAGTCCAACAGACGTTGAAATTCATAATCTGCTTTTATCTTGTCCAAGATTCTTTTAACCACCATATTGATTTCTTTTCCTGCACGGTAATCTGCCGGACATACAAAGTTCACACGATTATCCTTTATCAGTTGAAGCGCAGTTGCTTTCTTTGCACTGTTGCCATTAGTATATACCGCAATGGAATGTCCCCCATGTTCCTTAATCATCTTCATACAAGGAATATCTGTATCTCCATCTCCGAAATAAATCATACGTTTAAAGGGAATAGGACGTTCTTTCTCCGGTATATATTGATTAATCTTTTTGTTATCACTTACTTCTTTAATGCCCTTGTTAATTTTAAACAGAAACTGAGTTTTAGCCGTGTAATCAATAGCTACAGCCGGCCAATAGGCAATACCATCCACATCGTAAAGAAACGAACAAGCATAGATATTCTCAAATTCTTTCGCAATAGGAGTTCCCTCAATCATCTCTTTCAACCCTGAAGAATTGATGTAATGCTTGATATCCAATCCAATACTTTTTCCATACTCGTTAACTAACGCGAACCATTCTTTAACACCATCAAACAGTTCTACGTTCTCTCCAAATCTTTTAAACGACTCTCTACGCAAAGAAATACCATTGTTCTTTGCGGCCTGTATCATCAGATACATATAAGTCAGGATACCATTAGCATCGTTATCTTCAGATAACTTTTTATTTTTTGCCCAAAATTCAGCTTTATCTTTACCTATAGCTTGTATAAAACCAAACTCCTGCATGTTTCCGGGAGATAGCGTCCCATCAAAATCGTATATAAGCGCTACAGTAGGTCTTTTCTTTGTCATAATTATTGTGTTACTCGTTTTTTACCAGTTAATAATACTTGCATCAAGCCTTTCTTCTGTTGTTGAAAGCGATTCAGCTTTTGTTTGGCTAAGAGAATCTCACTGTCACAAGATACAAAGACATTAGCTATTGCATTTCATTGCTGTCCGGAGAAAATTCGCCAAAACAGCTATTATTAATTAATAATCAGTTAGTTACCAAGCTAATAAAATTTTTCGATTAG
>CABIXF010000041.1 GCA_902362595.1 Bacteroidaceae bacterium
TAAAGATACAAAATCTTTAGGTAATAACAACGCCTCGGCTTGGGAAAGTCGGGGCGTTGTCATAAAAAAAGAGGGTATGCTTTTTGACACACCCTCTTTTCAATATATAGCATGTTACAGAATTATTCAGCTTTAGGGGCTTCCTCTGTAGTAGCTTCAGTTGCAGGAGCTTCAGCAGCCGGTGCTTCAGTAGTAGTTGCAGCTGATTTCTTAGAACGACGTGTACGAGTAGTTTTCTTAGCAGCTGTCTTAGCCATGTTCTCGTTGTAGTCTACCAATTCGATGAAACACATTTCTGCGTTATCACCTAAACGATGACCAGTCTTGATAATACGAGTGTAACCACCCGGACGATCTGCAACCTTTACAGAGATTTCTTTGAACAGTTCAGTTACAGCATACTTGTCTTGCAAGTTACTAAACACAACACGACGAGAGTTTGTTGTATCTTCTTTAGATCTCGTAATCAGCGGCTCAACGAACTTCTTCAAAGCTTTAGCCTTCGCAACAGTCGTAGTGATTCTTTTGTGCTTGATCAAAGAACATGCCATGTTTGACAGCATTGCATTTCTGTGAGAAGCAGTACGACCTAAATGGTTGAATTTTTTATTATGTCTCATTGTTTATTCTTTGTCTAATTTATACTTAGAAATATCTGTTCCAAACGAAAGATTCAGACTCTCGAGCAAATCATCAAGCTCAGTGAGCGATTTCTTACCGAAGTTACGGAACTTCAGCAGGTCGGTCTTATTAAACTGTACCAAGTCACCCAGTGTTTCTACATCGGCAGCTTTCAAACAGTTCAAGGCACGAACTGACAAGTCCATATCAACCAGTTTGGTCTTAAGCAACTGACGCATGTGCAATACTTCTTCATCAAATTCTTCATTACCTTCTGCATCTGATGTTTCAAGAGTAATCTTTTCATCAGAGAACAACATGAAGTGATGAATCAAAATCTTTGCAGCTTCCTTCAGCGCTTCCTTCGGGTGAATGGAACCATCCGTCGTAATTTCCAATACCAACTTTTCATAGTCAGTCTTCTGTTCTACACGATAGTTTTCTACCGCATATTTCACATTACGAATCGGAGTGTAAATAGAATCGATAGGAATTACATTCACATCGGTGCAAAATTCACGGTTTTCGTCAGCCGGAACATATCCACGCCCTTTATTGATTGTAATATCTATCTGCATAGTTGCTTTTGAATCTAAATGGCAAATAACCAATTCAGGATTTAACACTTCAAATCCGGTCAAATACTTACCAATATCACCTGCCTTAAATTCAGTAGAATTCTCAACGGTAATGCTTACCTTCTCATTTTCGAATTCCTCAACTACTCGCTTGAATCGAACTTGTTTCAGATTCAAGATAATGTTAGTGACATCCTCTTTTACTCCCGGAATGGTAGCAAACTCATGTTCAACACCTTCAATACGAATGGTATTGATAGCATAACCTTCCAACGAAGAAAGAAGAATACGGCGTAAAGCATTACCTACGGTAATACCGAAACCGGGTTCAAGCGGACGGAATTCGAATTTCCCGAATTTGGAATCCGCTTCCAACATTAATACTTTATCAGGTTTTTGAAATGCTAATATCGCCATGAAATTAATTATTATTTAGAGTACAATTCAACGATCAAGTGTTCTTTAATGTTTTCAGGAATGTCTGCTCTTTCCGGAATATGCAACAATTTACCAGTTTTTGAGTTTTCATCCCATTCCAACCAAGGATATTTGCTGTGATTAAATCCAGCCAAAGAGTTTGAAATAACTTCCAAAGACTTAGATTTTTCACGAACACCTACCAACTGACCCGGTTTTACAGAGAAAGAAGGAATATTAACAACCTTACCATCTACTGTAATATGCTTGTGACCTACAAGCTGACGAGCAGCAGCACGAGTCGGTGCTATACCCAAACGGAACACTACGTTGTCCAGACGACATTCAAGGCTCTGCAGCAAAATTTCACCGGTAATACCGTTCATACCCGCTGCCTTTTCAAACATATTACGGAACTGTTTCTCCAACACACCGTAAGTATATTTTGCTTTCTGTTTTTCAGCCAACATGACACCGTATTCAGAAGTTTTTCTGCGACGGTTGTTACCATGTTGTCCAGGAGGATAGTTTTTCTTTGACAAAACTTTATCTGCTCCAAAGATTGCTTCACCGAATTTACGTGCAATTCTAGTTTTTGGTCCAGTATATCTAGCCATTTTCTTTCTTAATTTAATTGTTATTCATGAACTCAATTTGTTGCAGCCGCGATTACAGAAAGGAATTGCAATCCATTATTTAACAAAATCAAGTTACATCTAAATTGGTTATCTTTATTATACTCTTCTTCTTTTCGGAGGACGACAACCGTTATGAGGCAATGGAGTTACATCGATAATTTCAGTAACTTCAATTCCAGCTCCGTGCACTGTTCTGATTGCAGACTCACGTCCGTTTCCAGGACCTTTCACATAAGCTTTTACCTTTCTCAGGCCAAGATCGTATGCCACCTTTGCGCAATCTTGGGCAGCCATCTGAGCTGCATAAGGAGTGTTCTTTTTAGAACCTCTAAATCCCATCTTACCTGCAGAAGACCATGCGATGATTTGGCCTTCGCTGTTTGCCAAAGAAACGATAATGTTATTGAATGAAGAATGAACATGCAACTGTCCATTAGCATCCACCTTGACATTTCTTTTTTTAGCTGCGACTGTTTTTTTTGCCATATTAACAATTATTTAGTAGCTTTTTTCTTATTTGCAACTGTTTTCTTTCTTCCCTTACGTGTACGAGCATTGTTCTTTGTGCTCTGACCTCTTACGGGCAGACCCAAGCGGTGACGAACACCACGGTAGCAACCAATATCCATTAATCGCTTAATGTTCAACTGGATTTCAGAACGAAGATCACCTTCAACCTTGTATTCAGCACCAATGATTTCACGAATCTTAGCAGCCTGATCATCAGTCCAATCCTTTACTTTCAGGTCACGATCTACGCCTGCTTTATCCAAAATTTTTGCTGAACTACTGCGTCCGATACCATATACGTATGTCAACGCAATCTCACCTCTTTTATTCTGAGGCAAATCTACACCAACTATTCTTATAGCCATATACTAAATTATTTTTTTTGCAAAAATAATAAATTATCCTTGACGTTGTTTATACTTAGGATTTTTCTTGTTAATAACATACAAACGGCCATTACGTCTAACGATTTTGCATTCCGGCGTACGTTTCTTTAATGATGCTCTTACTTTCATATCTTATATTTTCTTTTATTTGTATCTAAAAACGATTCTTCCTTTAGATAAGTCATAAGGAGACATCTCGACTCTTACCTTATCTCCGGGTAATATTTTAATGTAATGCATTCTCATTTTGCCAGAAATATGAGCTGTAATCTCATGTCCGTTTTCTAGCTCTACACGAAACATTGCATTCGACAATGCTTCAACGATAACTCCATCTTGTTCTATTGCGGATTGCTTTGCCATATTAAATTGCTTTATCTCCTAAAACTTGTTCTATAAATTCAAATGATGATAATATATCAGCCTTTCCCAGTCCGACTGCGACTGTATGTTCAAAATGAGCAGCACATTTCCAATCTCTTGTACGGATTGTCCATCTGTCTTCCTCCATAACAACTTGTCGGTTTCCCATCGTAATCATCGGTTCTATCGCAATACACATACCCTTTTTCAACAAAGTGCCCGTACCACGACGACCATAGTTTGGAACAGGAGGATCTTCATGCATTTCTTTTCCAATACCATGACCTACAAACTCACGAACGACACCGTAAGATTGAGCCTCGCAATGTTGCTGAATCGCATAACCTATATCTCCCAGTCTTTTCCCATGAACAGCATTTTCAATACCTTTATAAAGAGATTCCTTCGTAACCTTCAATAATTTCACAATCTCCGGATCTACCTCACCTACACAAAATGTATAAGCAGAATCTCCACAAAAACCGTTCATAAAAGTTCCACAGTCAACCGAAACAATATCACCCTCTTTCAAAGGGATATCATTGGGAATTCCATGCACCACCTGTTCATTCACTGACGTACACAATGTACCAGGAAAAGGAGAACCATATGGATTGGGGAAACCTTTAAAAGTTGGAATCGCCCCATGATCACGGATAAATTCTTCCGCTACCTTATCCAATTGTTTCGTAGTAACTCCCGGCTTTATCATTTTAGCTACTTCAGCCAGAGTCCTCCCTACCAAGAGATTACTCTGACGAAGCAACTCTATCTCATCATCTGTCTTTAGAAATATCATTCGAGACGAGTATTTTTTAATAAGCAGCTACATTACCAGAACGTCCCTTAATTCTTCCTGAACTCAACAATCCATCATAGTGACGCATCAACAAATGGCTTTCAACTTGCTGTAGAGTATCCAAAACTACCCCCACAAGAATCAGCAAAGATGTTCCACCAAAGAACTGTGCAAATTCAGCTTGAACTCCAAAAAGACCGGCAAATGCAGGCAGAATAGCAATAATAGCCAAGAATACAGAACCAGGCAGAGTAATACGTGACATAATCACATCCAAATATTCTGCTGTATTCTTACCCGGCTTTATTCCCGGAATAAAACCGTTATTTCTCTTCATATCTTCCGCCATCTGCGTGGTATTAATAGTAATTGCAGTATAGAAGTAAGTGAAAAGAATAATCAATACTGCAAAAATAAGGTTATACCAAAAACCTGTATGGTCAATCAGGGCGCGCGCAATACCACTCGCATTGTCAATATTTGAATATCCCACGATAGTAATCGGAATAAACATAATTGCCTGAGCAAAGATAATCGGCATCACATTTGCAGCATTTACCTTCAAAGGTATATACTGTCTAGCACCTCCATATTGTTTGTTTCCCACAATACGTTTTGCATATTGTACAGGAACTTTACGTACACCTTGAACCAACAAGATGGCAGCAGCTATCACTGCCAGCAAACATACCAGTTCTATCAAGAACATGATAATACCACCTGCGCCCGGAGAAGCCAGTCGAGAAACAAACTCACCAGAGAAAGACTGAGGAAGACGAGCAATAATACCCACCATAATAATCAAAGAGATACCATTACCAATTCCTTTATCAGTGATTCTTTCACCAAGCCACAAGATAAACATACTACCTGCTGCCAGAATGATAGTTGAAGTAATAATAAAGAAAGTCCAATCTAATGAAGCATTAAGGGCGGGCCCTGCCTGCATTTTCAAGTTGATCAGATAAGAAGGAGCTTGGAAAATCAAAATAATGATTGTCAGAATACGAGTATACTGATTAATCTTTCGACGCCCGCTTTCACCCTCACGCTGCAATTTCTGGAAATAAGGCACCGCAATAGCCAACAACTGAATCACGATGGACGCAGAAATATATGGCATTATTCCAAGCGCAAAAATAGATGCATTTGAAAAGGCACCACCAGAAAACATATTCAACAAGGCAAGAAGACCTTCACTCGTCTGTTCATGCAATTTAGACAACATGTCAGGATTAATACCCGGCAATACGATATAAGAACCGAATCGATAAATTGCAACAAACAATATAGTAATGAGGATCCGTTTTCTCAGATCCTCAATATTCCATATATTCTTTAATGTTTCAATAGATTTTATCATTGAATCAGAGTTTTACTGCATTACCACCAACGGCTTCGATTGCAGCTACCGCGCTCTTAGAAAAAGCATTAGCTTCTACATCAAGCTTAGTAGTTAAACTACCGTTACCAAGAACTTTCACTAATTGATTAGAAGAAACGAAACCTGCTTCAATCAAATCATCAATGCCGACCTTAGACAGATTCTTAGCTTCAGCCAATTTCTGAATAGTATCAAGATTAATTGCTTTGTATTCTACACGGTTGATATTCTTAAAACCAAATTTCGGAACACGACGTTGAAGCGGCATCTGACCTCCTTCAAAACCAATCTTCTTTGAATAGCCAGATCTTGACTTTGCTCCTTTATGTCCTCTTGTAGAAGTACCGCCTAAACCTGAACCAGCACCACGACCAACTCTTTTTCTAGTTTTGACAGAACCTTCTGCAGGACGCAAATTATTTAACTTCATATTGTAAGATCCTTTATTGTTAACAATATATTACTTAACGATTGCAACCAGGTGTTTCACCTTTTCAATCATACCCAGAATTGAAGGAGTCTCTTCGTGTTCAACCACACGATTCAATTTATGGAGACCAAGTGCATCCAAAGTTCTCTTCTGATCAGCCGGAGCACCAATTCTACTCTTTACTTGTTTAATTTTTATAGTTGCCATAAATTATCCTCCTTATCCTCTAAATACTTTATCCAAACTTACACCTCTGTTCTGAGCTACCATGCGAGCATCTCTCATTTCACCCAAAGCCAAGATAGTAGCTTTTACCAGATTGTGAGGATTTGATGAACCCTTAGACTTAGCCAAGACATCAGTAACACCTACACTTTCCAATACGGCACGCATTGCACCACCAGCTACTACACCTGTACCAGTTGAAGCAGGCTTAATGAATACTTCAGCACCGCCAAACTTAGCAGACTGTTCGTGAGGAACAGTACCTTTCAATACCGGGACACGAGTCAGGTTTTTCTTTGCAGCTTCTACGCCCTTCGCGATTGCAGCTGTTACTTCACCTGCTTTACCAAGGCCCCAACCAATAATACCGTCTTCATTACCAACTACCACAATGGCAGAGAAACTGAAAGTTCTACCACCTTTTGTAACCTTAGTAACACGGTTGATTGCAACCAGTCTATCTTTTAATTCTATATCGTTAGTAATCTTAACTCTATTATTAACTGCCATAATTCATTAAAATTTAAGTCCACCGTTACGAGCAGCATCAGCTACTTCTTTTACTCTCCCATGATACAAGTAACCATTACGGTCGAATACGACAGTCGTAATACCAGCTTCCTGAGCTTTCTTTGCAATCAGCTCACCAACTTTTGCAGCCTGTTCTTTCTTCGGCATAGCTTCCATGCCCAAAGAAGAAGCAGCTACCAATGTCTTACCACTTAAATCGTCGATAACCTGAACATAAATCTGCTTGTTACTTCTAAACACACTCATACGCGGACGTTCAGCAGTACCTGAAATCTTGTTGCGTACTCTATATTTAATCTTAATGCGTCTTTCTATTTTTGTTGTCATAATTGTACGATTTTATGTGAATTATTTAGCGCCAGCTGACTTACCAGACTTTCTACGAATTTCTTCACCAACAAACTTAATACCTTTTCCTTTATAAGGTTCAGGCTTACGGAAAGAACGTATTTTTGAACAAACCTGACCAAGCAGCTGTTTGTCACAAGATTCCAATATGATAAGAGGGTTCTTATTTCTTTCAGATTTAGTTTCTACCTTGATTTCAGGAGGCAACTGCATAAAAATATTATGCGTATAACCTAAAGCGAAATCAATGATATTACCGTTATTAGAAGCACGGTAACCTACACCGACCAGCTCTAATTCTTTCTTATAACCTTCAGAAACACCTACAACCATGTTGTGGATCAATGCACGATACAAACCATGGAATGCATGACGCTGTTTCAGGTTATCAAGCATCGCATCTTCATTTTCTTTCAACACCACGTGTCCGTCTGCAATTTCTACGCTGATAGCAGGATTTACAAACTGACTCAACTCACCTTTAGGTCCTTTTACATTTACTACATTATCCTTCAGAGTAACTGTTACTCCAGCAGGGATACTAATGGGTAATTTACCAATTCTTGACATTGCTTATCCTCCTAACATTAATATACATAGCAAAGAACTTCACCGCCAATCTTCAGCTCAGCAGCTTCCTTGTCTGTCATAACACCTTTGGAAGTAGATATAATAGCAATACCTAATCCATTAATAACTCTCGGCATGTCTTTGTAACCGGTATACTTACGCATACCCGGAGTAGATACTCTTTCAAGCTTCTTGATTGCGTTAACCTTGTTAACTGCATCATACTTCAAAGCCACCTTGATAGTACCCTGAGGACCATCTTCAACAAACTTGTAGTTCAGGATGTACCCTTTGTCGAAAAGGATCTTTGTAATCTCCTTTTTCAAGTTTGAAGCAGGCACTTCCACCACTCTGTGCTTAGCACTAATTGCATTTCTCAATCTAGTGAGATAATCTGCGATAGGATCTGTCATAAAAACTAATTGTTAAATTAATCAGGACTACCCTGACAATATTTAATAAAAAAATTATTTACCAGCTTGCTTTCTTAACGCCAGGAATCAAACCGTTTGAAGCCATTTCACGGAACTGAATACGTGAAATACCGAACTGACGGATATATCCTTTTGGACGTCCAGTCAACTTACAACGGTTGTGTAAACGAATAGGATTAGCGTTCTTAGGCAGAGCCTGCAACTTCTGAGCAGCCTCAAAAGCTTCAGCAGGATCACCAGAGTTTACAATCTTCTTCAACGCAGCACGCTTCTCAGCATATTTAGCAACAAGTTTAGCTCTTCTTACTTCACGAGCCTTCATTGATTCTTTTGCCATAACTTATCAATCTTTTTTAGCGTTTTTAAACGGTAATCCGAATTCCTTCAACAAAGCATAACCTTCTTCGTCAGTCTGGGCAGAAGTTACGAAAGTAATGTTCATACCCAAAATCTTAGTGATGCTATCAATGTTGATTTCAGGGAAAATAATCTGTTCCTGAATACCCAGTGTATAGTTTCCTCTTCCATCGAACTTGCTTTCGATACCCTTAAAGTCACGGATACGCGGCAAAGCCACACGAACCAACTTTTCAAGGAACTCATACATTCTTTCACGACGCAATGTTACCATCACACCGATTGGCATTTTCTTACGCAATTTAAAGTTTGCGATATCTTTACGAGAAACAGTTGCTACAGCTTTCTGTCCTGTAATAGCAGTCAATTCATTGATTGCTACATCAATGATTTTCTTGTCAGCAACCGCCATACCCAAACCTTGATTGATAACAATCTTCTTAAGTACAGGGATTTGCATAGATGAAGAATACTGGAATTGATTCTTCAAAGCAGGAGCAATGCGCTCTGCATATTCTTTCTTAAGGCTAGCAGTATTACTCATTATTTAATCTCCTCTCCTGATTTTTTAGCATAACGAACAAATGTTCTTCCATCAGAACTTTCTCTTCTACCTACACGAGTCGGTTTTCCTGTTTTCGGGTCTACCGGATTCAGGTTAGAGATGTGAATAGGAGCTTCCTGCTTCACAATACCACCCTGAGGATTCTTAGCGTTAGGTTTGGTACTCTTAGATACCATATTGATACCTTCTACCACTGCACGTCCTTCTTTAACAAGAACCTTCAACACGCGGCCAGTTTTACCCTTGTCTTCACCAGAGTTTACGTAAACTGTATCGCCTTTTTTAATATGTAATTTACTCATTACTTAAATCTTTTACAAAATTAAAGTACTTCAGGTGCAAGTGAAACCACTTTCATATTCGCATTACGCAACTCTCTTGCAACCGGGCCAAAGATACGACTTCCTCTAATTTCACCTGCGTTGTTCAACAACACGCAAGCATTGTCATCAAAACGAATGTAAGAGCCGTCAGCACGACGGATTTCTTTCTTTGTACGTACAATCAAGGCCTTTGATACTGCACCTTTTTTAATATCACTTGAGGGGATAACACTTTTTATTGAAACTACAATAACATCCCCAACAGAGGCATAACGTCTCTTTGTACCGCCTAATACGCGGATACAAAGAGCTTCTTTTGCGCCACTGTTGTCACATACTGTAAGTCTGGATTCTGCTTGTATCATAATTACTTAGCTCTTTCAATAATTTCAATCAATCTCCATCTCTTAGTTTTACTCAAAGGACGAGTTTCCATGATGCGAACAGTATCGCCAACCTGGCATTCATTCTTTTCGTCATGAGCATGGTATTTTTTCGTTTTAGACACGAATTTACCATAAATAGGGTGTTTTTCCTTAAACTTAGCAGCAACAGTAATGGTCTTGTCCATTTTATTGCTAACTACAACACCAGTTCTTTCTTTTCTTAAATTTCTAGCTTCCATGAGGACCATTATTATTTGTTAAGTTCTCTCTGACGCAATTCTGCTTTCATACGCGCAATTGTTCTGCGTAATTTCTTAATCTGTGCAGGATTTTCCAGCGGAGAGATCGAATGATTCAAAACCATTTGATTGTAATTGGCAACTTCAGTTTGAATTCTTTCTGCCAATTCGTTGGTAGCTATTTCTCTAATTTCTGCAATCTTCATATCAATTAAGCATTTTGACTTGCGTCGTAATCACGTCTAACAATAAACTTAGTAGTAACAGGAAGTTTCTGTGCGGCGAGGCGCAAAGCTTCTTTAGCTACTTCAAAAGAAACACCTTCAACTTCGATCAAAATACGACCCGGAGTTACAGGAGCTACGAAACCTTCCGGATTACCTTTACCTTTACCCATACGCACATCAGCAGGCTTACGAGTAATAGGTTTATCCGGGAAAATACGGATCCAAATCTGACCCTGACGCTGCATATATCTTGTTACAGCAATACGAGCTGCTTCAATCTGACGACCAGTAATCCACTTAGTCTGAAGAGACTTGATACCAAAAGTACCAAAAGCCAACTGATGACCTCTCTGGGCGTTACCTTTAGCGCTACCTTTCTGCTGTCTTCTGAATTTTGTTTTTTTCGGTTGTAACATAATTCCTAAAATTCAAATCGTTAGCGATTGTTGTTTTTCTTTCTGCGGAAGTTCTTTCCACCATTGTTTCCGTTTCCACCACGGTTGTTTTCCTTGCTCTGAGTAAAGTTTGGAGCCAACTCACGTTTTCCATAAACTTCTCCACGGCAAATCCACACCTTGATACCCAGCAGACCAACCTTAGTCAAGGCTTCAGCATGACAGTAGTCAATGTCTGCACGGAACGTGTGCAACGGAGTACGACCTTCCTTATACATTTCAGAACGAGCCATTTCAGCTCCGTTCAAACGACCAGAAATCAGCACCTTGATACCTTCAGCTCCCATACGCATCGTATTGGCAATTGCCATCTTGATAGCGCGACGGTAAGCGATCTTGCCTTCAACCTGACGAGCGATGTTGTTTGCTACAATCACAGCGTCAAGTTCCGGTCTTTTTACTTCAAAGATATTAATCTGGATATCCTTGTCAGTGATCTTCTTCAACTCCTCTTTCAACTTATCAACTTCCTGACCACCTTTACCAATGATAATACCCGGACGAGCAGTACATACAGTAATTGTCACCAATTTCAGAGTACGTTCAATAACGATTCTTGAAACGCTGGCTTTTGCAAGTCTGGCATTCAGATATTTACGAATTTTGCTGTCTTCCAGCAAAGCGTCACCATAATTCTTGCCACCGTACCAATTAGAATCCCATCCTCTGATAATTCCTAAACGGTTGCTTATCGGATTAACTTTCTGTCCCATCTACTCTTAATTTTTATCATTAGTATTCTTAGCATCAACGAACAAAGTCACATGATTTGAGCGTTTACGAATTCTGTAACCTCTACCCTGCGGAGCCGGTCTCATTCTTTTCAAGGTTGCTCCCCCGTCAACATAAATCTTAGTTACAAACAATTCGCCGTCTTCAGCTTTGCGTTCGTTTTTCTGTTCCCAGTTAGCAATAGCAGAGCGTAACAGTTTTTCCACTCTAGCAGAAGCTTCTTTAGAAGAAAACTTCAAAACACCAAGTGCTCTGTTCACCTCCATACCGCGAATCATGTCAGCCACGAGACGCATCTTACGCGGAGAAGTAGGCACATTTTGCAATTTTGCAAAATACATGGTTTTAAGGGCTTCTTTTCTCTTATCAGCCGATATTTTTTTTCTTGCTCCCATTATTTATTACTTTATTATTTCAAATATGCGTCCTGTTATTATTTTTTCTTGTTACCTGCATGACCACGGAAAGTACGTGTAGGAGCAAATTCTCCCAACTTATGACCAACCATGTTTTCAGTAACGTAAACAGGAATAAATTTGTTTCCGTTATGAACTGCAATTGTATGCCCAACAAAATCAGGCGAAATCATTGAAGCTCTAGCCCATGTCTTAACAACTGACTTCTTGCCGCTCTCATTCATAGCGAGCACCTTGTTTTCCAGTTTTACATTAATATATGGACCTTTTTTTAATGAACGACTCATAAATTACTCAATTAATCAGTTGTTATTACTTTCTTCTTTCTATAATATACTTAGAAGACTGTTTCTTAGGTGCTCTTGTCTTCAAGCCCTTAGCATACAAGCCTGTACGTGATCTCGGGTGACCTCCTGACTGACGTCCTTCACCACCACCCATCGGGTGATCCACAGGGTTCATAACAACACCACGGTTATGAGGACGACGGCCTAACCAGCGAGAACGACCTGCTTTACCAGAAGCTTCCAAAGCGTGGTCAGAATTACCCACACTACCGATAGTAGCTTTACAAGCACTTAAAATCTGTCTTACTTCACCTGAAGGCAATTTGATGACACAATATTTACCTTCACGAGAAGTCAACTGAGCAAAGTTACCAGCCGATCTTACCAAAGCAGCACCCTGACCCGGACGCAATTCAATATTATGAATCACTGTACCTACGGGGATGTTCTCGAGAGGAAGTGCGTTACCAATCTCAGGCGCCGCATTCGCTCCAGACATCAAAGTGCTACCTACTTGCAATCCATTAGGAGCAATGATATATCTTTTTTCACCATCAGCATAAAACAACAAAGCAATACGAGCCGAACGATTCGGATCATATTCAATTGTTTTAACGACTGCTGGAACACCGTCTTTATTTCTCTTGAAATCGATAATACGGAATTTTCTCTTATGACCGCCACCGATATAGCGCATTGTCATTTTACCTACGTGGTTACGACCACCCGTAGAACGCTTTCCATATACAAGAGATTTCTCTGGTACCGATGCAGTAATTTCTTCAAAAGTACCAATAATTTTGTGTCTCTGCCCCGGTGTTGTGGGCTTAAATTTACGTACTGCCATCTTTTATTTAAATATTGCTATAAAAATCAATAGTATCACCTTCTTTCAATGTAACGATTGCTTTCTTGTATGCATTCGTACGACCATTGATAAGACCTGACTTAGTATAACGGCTCTTGTTTTTACCTGCATAGCGGATTGTATTCACATCCACTACAGTCACGTTATACATAGCTTCGATTTCACGCTTAATTTCTAATTTGTTAGCTTCAGGACGGACAATAAATCCAAAGCGGTTGAACTTTTCAGATATTGCCGTCATCTTTTCTGTAACCAACGGTTTAATAATCATTCCCATATTACTTCAGCCTCCTTTAATTATTTCACTAAGGTTTCCTCGATAGCTTTCAATGCACTTTCTGTCACAACAAGAGTTTCTGCGTTCAATACAGAATATGTATTCAGCGCAGAAGCAATTGCAAGATTTGTACGCTCTAAGTTACGAGCAGACAAATATACGTTTTTATTTGCTTCCGGCAAAACCATAAGTAGCTTTTTACCAGCCACTTTAAGATTATTCACAACGTTTACGAATTCTTTAGTCTTAGGGGCTTCAAAAGTGAAGTCTTCAACCACTACGATGCTGTTAGCCTGAGCTTTGTATGCCAAAGCAGACTTACGAGCCAGAGCTTTCACTTTCTTGTTCAGTTTGAACCAATAGTCACGAGGTTTCGGACCGAACACACGAGCACCACCCACCAATACTGGAGAGTTGATGTCACCACGACGTGCACCGCCACCACCTTTCTGACGGCCTAATTTACGAGTAGAACCACTGATTTCGCTTCTTTCCTTAGACTTGTGAGTACCCTGGCGCTGATTAGCCATATACTGTTTTACATCCAGATAGATAGCGTGATCATTTGGAGTGATTCCGAAGATAGCTTCGTTCAAAGCCACCTTTCTTCCGGTGTCTTCACCCTTGATATTTAAAACGTTAACTTCCATTATTTCTCAATTATTACGATTGAACCTTTGCAACCCGGAACAGAACCCTTAATCAACAGCAGGTTGTGTTCAGGAATCACTTTTAATACCTGTAAGTTGTGAGTAGTCACTCTGTCACCACCCATTTGGCCACCCATGCGCATTCCTTTGAATACTTTTGCAGGGTAAGAACAAGCACCGATAGAACCCGGCTTACGAGCACGGTTGTGCTGACCGTGAGTAGTCTGACCTACACCACCAAATCCATGACGTTTTACAACACCCTGGAAACCTTTTCCTTTAGAAGTTCCAATTACATCCACATAAGCAGTGTCATTGAACAATTCCACAGTGATAGTGTCACCTAAATTCAATTCTTCTGAGAAATCTTTGAACTCGGCCAAGTGTCTCTTTGGAGTTACTCCAGCTTTCTTAAAGTGACCCATCAACGGTTTTGTAGTATGCTTTTCCTTCTTGTCCTGGAAACCTACCTGAACAGCTGCATAGCCATCTTTTTCTACACTCTTAATCTGAGTAACTACACAAGGACCAGCTTCGATAACAGTGCATGGTACATTCTTACCATCAGCACTGAAAACGGATGTCATTCCGATTTTCTTTCCTAATAATCCTGGCATTTCAGTTAATTTTTAATTGATTAAACTTTAATTTCTACTTCTACCCCACTCGGCAATTCCAATTTCATCAAAGCGTCTACTGTCTTTGCAGTTGAGCTATAGATGTCAATCAGTCTCTTGTAAGAAGACAATTCGAACTGTTCACGTGACTTCTTGTTAACGAAAGTCGAACGGTTTACAGTGAAGATACGCTTGTGTGTAGGCAATGGAATCGGACCACTTACAATGGCACCTGTAGCCTTCACAGTTCTTACAATCTTCTCAGCTGACTTGTCTACCAAGTTGTGATCGTAAGATTTCAGTTTAATTCTGATTTTCTGACTCATGTTTATTTATTAAATTATTAAATGAATAACTGGAGGAAGCTTGAGGGCTAAGAGTCATTCGCTAGCCCTCATCGACTTCCGTCCTATTGTTTATTATACCAAATCAACGCGACCTTTCACTTCTTCCAATACAGTCTTAGCGATTGAGCTAGAAACCTGTGCATGGTGATCGTAACTCATTGAAGAAGTTGCACGACCAGAAGTAATAGTACGCAAAGCTGTTACATAACCGAACATTTCAGCCAACGGAACCATAGCTTTTACGATACGGGCGCCAGAACGGCTTGTTTCCATACCTTCAACCTGACCACGACGTTTGTTCAAGTCACCGATTACATCACCCATGTTCTCTTCCGGAGTAACCACTTCCAGTTTCATAATCGGCTCCATCAGCACCGGACCTGCTTTCACGCAAGCGTTCTTGTATGCCTGGATAGCACAGATTTCGAATGACAACTGGTCAGAGTCAACCGGGTGGAAAGAACCATCCTTCAACACAACCTTCAGTGAATCGAGCGGGAAGCCAGCCAACACACCGTTCTTCATGGCTGTCTGGAAACCTTTCTGTACAGAAGGAATAAATTCCTTAGGTACGTTACCACCTTTCACTTCGTCGATGAACTGCAGACCACCCTGTTTCCAGTCTTCATCAACCGGGCCTACAGATACGATGATATCGGCAAACTTACCACGACCACCTGACTGTTTCTTGTAAACTTCACGCAATTCAACAGTCTTTGTGATAGCTTCCTTGTAGTTAACCTGCGGACGACCCTGGTTACATTCAACCTTGAACTCACGTTTCAAACGGTCGATGATGATATCCAAGTGAAGCTCACCCATACCAGAGATGATAGTCTGGCCAGTCTGTTCGTCTGTACGTACAGTAAATGTCGGGTCTTCTTCAGCCAACTTAGCCAAACCGTTAGACAGCTTGTCCAAATCTTTCTGAGTCTTCGGCTCTACTGCAATACCGATAACCGGTTCCGGGAAGTCCATAGATTCCAATACAATCGGAGCTGTTTCGTCACACAGTGTATCACCTGTACGAATATCCTTGAATCCTACACCAGCACCAATATCACCCGCACTGATTACTTCTACCGGATTCTGCTTGTTTGAGTGCATCTGGAACAGACGAGAAACACGTTCTTTCTTACCTGAACGAGAGTTGTAGATATAAGAACCAGCTTCAACCTTACCAGAGTAAACACGGAAGAAAGTCAGACGACCTACATACGGGTCAGTAGCAATCTTGAATGCCAAAGCTGCAGTCTTTTCATCTTCATCCGGCTTACGGTCTTCTTCAGCACCCGTATTCGGATTTGTACCCACGATATTCGGAGTATCCAGCGGAGAAGGCAAGAATGCACATACATAGTCCAACAATGTCTGTACACCTTTATTCTTAAATGAAGAACCACACAACATCGGAACGATTTCCATCTTCAAAGTTCCAGCACGCAGAGCACGCAAGATTTCGTCTTCTGTGATTGTAGAAGGATCGTCAAAATATTTTTCCATCAAGGCTTCATCGAATTCAGCCACCTTTTCCAACATTTTGTCTCTCCACTCGTTGGCTTCATCAACCAAGTTTGCAGGGATTTCTTCTACATCATAGTCGGCACCCATTGTTTCATCGTGCCACAGGATAGCCTTCATCTTAATCAGGTCGACAACTCCCTTGAAAGATTCTTCCGCACCGATAGGAATCACTACCGGACAAGGATTTGCGCCCAACACATCCTTCATCTGGCGAACTACTTCGAAGAAGTCAGCACCAGAACGGTCCATTTTATTTACATAACCGATACGAGGAACATTGTATTTATCAGCCTGACGCCATACAGTTTCTGACTGAGGCTCCACACCACCTACAGCACAATATGTAGCAACTGCACCATCCAATACACGAAGAGAGCGTTCTACTTCCGCAGTGAAGTCCACGTGTCCCGGAGTATCAATCAAGTTGATTTTATATTTATTACCTGCATACTTCCAATAAGTAGTCGTGGCAGCAGATGTAATAGTAATACCACGTTCCTGTTCCTGTTCCATCCAGTCCATGGTAGCAGCACCGTCGTGTACTTCACCGATTTTGTGAGTCAAACCTGTATAGAACAAGATACGCTCAGAAGTCGTTGTCTTACCAGCATCGATGTGCGCCATGATCCCGATGTTACGGGTTAAATGCAAATCATGTTTAGCCATTTTAATTCCGTCTTAATTAATTAATAACTCGATTAGAATCTGAAGTGAGCAAATGCACGGTTAGCTTCAGCCATACGATGCATATCCTCTTTACGTTTGAATGCGCCACCTTGTTCGTTGTATGCATCAAGGATTTCTGCAGCCAATTTGTCAGCCATTGACTTACCTCCACGCTTACGAGCAAAAGCGATCAGATTCTTCATAGAAATTGATTCTTTACGATCCGGACGGATTTCTGTAGGAACCTGGAATGTAGCACCACCGATACGGCGAGACTTCACTTCCAGCTGCGGAGTTACGTTATCAAGAGCCTTTTTCCAAACCTCCAGTGCAGAAGTTTCTTCAGCCGGGAGCTTGGTTTCAACTGTTTTCAGTGCATTGTAGAAGATTTCATAAGAGGTATTCTTCTTTCCATCATACATCAGATGGTTCACGAATTTTGAAACCTTCTGGTCGTTAAATACCGGATCCGGAAGGATCACACGTTTTTTTGGTTTTGCTTTTCTCATTTTGTTTGATAATAATGTTTAGTTTGGGGCTGCATCTTGTCTACTTCAACGCTTCCTCCGAAGCATTTACTCAACCTTAAAGCTCTTCCAACAAACCAAAACGAATTAATAAAAGTTTTTCTTAACTTAAGGATTGTACTCAGTCAGAATTTACTTCTTACCTTTTCCTGCTGGAGCTGCCTGTCCTGGTTTCGGGCGCTTAGCACCATACTTAGAGCGTCTCTGTGTACGGCCTGCTACACCTGCTGTATCCAGTGTACCACGTACGATGTGATAACGTACACCCGGAAGGTCCTTTACACGACCACCACGAACCAAAACGATTGAGTGTTCCTGCAAGTTATGTCCTTCTCCCGGAATGTAAGAGTTCACTTCCTTAGAGTTTGTCAGACGCACACGAGCAACTTTACGCATTGCTGAGTTCGGTTTTTTCGGAGTTGTAGTGTAAACACGTACACAAACGCCACGTCTCTGAGGACATGAATCCAGTGCCGGTGATTTACTCTTATCAACCAAAACCGTTCTTCCTTTTCTTACTAACTGTTGAATAGTAGGCATTTTGTTTGATTTTTAATTGTTATATATTTATTTTCTATTGTTTCTACAATCCTTGACGAAATACTACATTTCGGGCTGCAAAATTACAAATAACTTTTTAATAGACAAACTGTTTTTCAAAAGAAAAGGGCTCATTCCCCGAAAAAAACGGGAAATGAGCCTTCCAAAGCTGTTTTTTATATTTTTTTAAGCTTCTCCTTTAAAATCACTCAACGGTGGAACAAAGGTTTTTCCTCCTTGTGCCTGCTGTTCCGGCATCCGGATCTGTCCGAAATTCTGCTCATACTTCGCCACATTGTCCTGCAACGCAAACATCAGACGCTTTGCATGTTCCGGAGTCATTACAATACGAGATTGAACGCCTGCTTTCGGCAAACCGGGCATCACACGCACAAAGTCAAGTATGAATTCAGAACTTGAATGAGTGATAATCGCAAGATTCGCATAAGTGCCCTGTGCAACTTCTTCTTTCAATTCTATCTGAAGCTGATTTTTGTTTTCGTTTTCCATAATGATCTAATTGTTTTAATAATTTATACGGCAAATGTAGAAAAAAAGTCGGAGTAAACTAACAAATCGCATTCTTTTTCTAATCAACCGGACTACAATCCACCCCAAAAAGCTTTTTGTCCACCCCTCTCTCAGTCAAACTGCCTAGCTTTGTATACAAATCAAAATTTAACTGTCACACCATGAAAGACTTCTTACTAAAACTAGGGCTGCCAGCCTTTTTCTCATTTTTCACGCACACAGCTATTTTACAAGCGGCCCAACGAGATACAACCTTTGTAGTTAACCAAAACCCTATCGTTTCTTACAAATACCTTGGCGACCCTGCCGCTTTAGTCCATGACGGAACCGTATATATCTATGCGGGACACGACGAATGCCCTGCACCTCATCAATACTACCTAATGAACGAATGGTGTATACTATCCACACAAGATATGAAAACATTTACCGAACATGCTTACACCCTTAGAGCAACAGACTTCAAATGGGCAAAAGGAGAAGCCTGGGCAAGCCAGGTAATTGAGCGAGACGGGAAGTTCTATTGGTATGTCACCGTTGAGCATGCCACAATCCCCGGAAAATCAATCGGAGTAGCTGTAGCCGACTCCCCCTTGGGACCTTTCAAGGACGCACGAGGGAGCGCATTAATCACCAACGACATGACCACAGAATACACGTCCATTGCATGGGATGACATAGACCCTACGGTCTTTATCGATGACGACGGTCAAGCTTATCTTTTTTGGGGAAACACTCAATGTTATTATGCAAAACTAAAAGACAACATGACAGAATTGGACGGTCCCATTCTTCCCATCTCTCTTCCAAGGTATACAGAAGCCCCTTGGATTCATAAACACGGGAACTGGTATTACCTGTCATTCGCGTCTGAATTTCCAGAAAAAATCTGCTACGCCATGAGCCAAAACATTAACGGTCCATGGATATACAAAGGCATTCTCAACGAAATAGCCGGTAATTCCAATACAAACCATCAAGCCATCATAGACTTTAAAGGAAAATCTTATTTCATCTACCACAATGGAAGCATCAATCCCAACGGATGCGGTTTCAGAAGGTCAGTCTGCATCGACCAGCTTTTCTATCAAAAGGATGGAAGCATAAAACGCATACAAATGACTACTGAAGGAATCTTTAAATGAAAAAACCGGACGGAAATTTTATCCGTCCGGTTTTTTCATTTTTTCCGTTTGCTACGTTTTGCCCAGCCTTCTTCTGCGAAATCTGGTTCTTCTCCACGAAGCAATTGATTGTCTTGCTGAAAGAACTGTTTCCAGTCGTCTTTCTTCTTTGGGCCACGAGGATTGACATATCCTCTTTCTTCCCGACTAGGCTTTTTCGATTTCTCTACCTTTGAGGCCTTATCGGTTTTCCTTTCGACCGCCATCTTCTTTTTCTTTCCACTCTTGTCACTTTTACCAGTATTCTCACCTGCAATTTCCACACAGACCTTACGTCCCCCACTCAACACAACTTTATTCAAGGCTTTCATAACCTGGGGAGCCTGTTCTTGTATCACTTCAAAGAATGAAAAATTTTGCATCAAATCAATACGGCCAATCTGAATACGTTCTTTCCTCAAATTCCGGTTTACCAAATCTATAATCTGATTCGTATAAAAGCCATCCGTTTTACCTAAATTCAGGAACAAGCGTGTATATCCTTTCTCCGCTTTGCGACCTACTTTCTCCTTATCCCCTTTCCGGGAAACGTCCTTTGACTCCGTTTTTTTGTCACTGGCCTTCGGCTGTTCAATTTCAGGGGCGTTCTTATAATAATCCAAAAAACGATTAAACTCCAAAGAAACCACACGCTTAATCAAATCATCTTTATCCAGCCAATCCAGTTTCCGATAAATAGCAGGCAGAAAAGTTGCTATTTCCTCTTCATCAACTTTCACTTTTTCAATATCATCAATCACTTTTATCAACTGCTGTTCGCAGATTTCTTTGCCTGACGGAAGCACACTTACCTCAAACTTCTTCTTGATAATATGCTCAATATCACGCATACGTCCTTTTTCGCGCAAATTGATAATAGCAATTGAGATACCGGTCTTACCCGCACGCCCTGTTCTTCCACTCCGGTGAGTGTAACTTTCTGTGTCATCCGGTAAACCATAATTTATCACATGGGTCAAATCATTCACATCCAGTCCACGAGCTGCCACATCCGTTGCAACCAGCAACTGCAAATGTCTTTGACGGAACTTCTGCATTACCAGATCACGCTGTGCCTGGCTCAATTCACCATGCAAAGAATCCGCATTATATCCGTCTTGAATCAATTTATCTGCAATCTCCTGTGTTTCTTTACGCGTCCGGCAAAAGATAATACCATAAATCTGAGGATAAAAGTCCACCACTCGTTTCAAAGCCAAATACTTATCTTTTGCATGAACAATATACGCCACATGATTGACATTTTTGCTGCCCTCATTCTTGGTACCAATCGTAATTTCCTTAGGTTCATGAAGATAGGATTTGGCGATACGGCTTATTTCCGGACTCATTGTAGCAGAAAACATCAATGTATTCCGGTCCTGAGGCACATTCTCCAATATTGCATTAATACTATCCGTGAAACCCATATTCAACATCTCATCTGCTTCGTCCATCACCACATCACGAATAGTCTCCAAATGAGCAACCTTACGCTCCATCAAGTCAATCAAACGCCCCGGAGTAGCCACAATAATATGCACCCCTCTCTTCAAACTACGAATCTGACTGTCTATTGAAGAGCCTCCATATACAGGCAGAATCTTTAAATCCGTAATATACTTTGAATAATCAGTGAGGTCACCTGCTATCTGCAGGCACAATTCACGTGTAGGACAGAGCACCAAAGCCTGTGGCACACGTTTCTCTACATCAATTTTCTGAATCAGCGGCAGACCAAATGCGGCTGTTTTTCCGGTTCCGGTTTGCGCCAGAGCCACTACATCATTGCCGTTTCCCAACAAATACGGGATTACTTCTTCTTGCACAGGCATAGGATTTTCATACCCCATTTCCTCAATCGCTTTGCGTATTTCAGGTGAAACGCCAAGTTCTTCAAATGTCTTCATTCAATTCAAATATCTAATTTGCAGCAAAGATACGGACATTTCAAATGCCACCCAACACTTTATCCTCTCAGATTCAAAAGATTTTTTATTGTATCTTTATCTTGCTGCAACTGAGAAGTCAGTTCATTCAGGTCGGCAAATTTTATTTCCGGGCGCACATAATCGACAAATTCCACACGCAAAGCCTGCTCATAAATGTCTCCAGAGAATCTAAAAATATGTACCTCTATGCTAATATCCCGGCCATCCTCATTTACCGTAGGACAACTTCCGATATTCAACATTCCAGCATACCGTGAATTATTCAAATAAACATAAACCGCATATACCCCGCATGCTGGCAAAAGTTTTTCAGCACACGACGGTTCGATATTTGCCGTAGGAAAACCTATTGTACGTCCTACCTTACGTCCATCTATCACTCGCCCATTCAAATAATAATTATAGCCCAAATAAGAATTAGCCTCCCTAATTTTTCCTTCCTGCAGTAAAGAGCGAATCAAGGTAGAACTGACGGAAACTCCATCTTCCACCAAAGCCTTCGACTGCATGACTCTCATGCCTAATTCCCTTCCATATTGCTGGTACTCCAGAAATCCTTCTTCTTTTGTATGATGTCCGAAATGATGATCATAACCGATAAAAAGCGTCTGTACATGATACACTCCATGGAGAATCTCCATAAATTCCCGAGCCGAAAGTAAAGACAACTCCTTGGTAAAAGGCATCAAGACGCAATAATCTATTGAAGTCTGCTCAAAACGTTCAAACTTCTGCGCCAGACACGTCAACAATTTAGGATGATAATTTGCGTCCAACACCTGACGAGGATGAGTGCCAAAAGTAATCAGACATGAAGCAAGCCCTTCTGCCTTGGCTATATTGTGAACCTGCTGAAGCAAATATTGATGCCCTCTATGGACTCCATCAAAACAACCAATCGTTGCTACACATGCTGGAAGATTTGAGGCCGTACAATTCGTTATTATCTCCATTTAATCAGTCTATGAAATTTAAAAGTTGCATTTCCAGGTCATCACCTGGTACATAATGAAATACATTTATCCCTAAAGAAGCAGCCGCACGGCAGTTCTCCAAAGAATCATCAATAAAAAGAGTTTCCTCCGGCAATAGTTTTGCCTCTTTCAGCACAGTTTGAAAAATTACAATATCCGGCTTTGCCTGATGCATCTGATAAGAAAGAAATACATGAGTAAAAAAGTCCCCTACCCGGAGCCCTCTGTATTCAAACTTGGGAATGCATACATTCCAATGCAAATCATTTGTATTACTCAACAAATACAAACGATATTTCTTACGCAAAGTAAGTAACAGCTCCAGTTTATATTCCGGTATTTCCTTCAACATGCTGTTCCATACCCGGTCAGTTTCTTTATCAGAGAGGGCTCTCCCAGCCTCTTCACGAATCTTTTCACGAAATTGCGGAGTCGTCAGATCTCCACGTTCATATTCTTTTAAAAAGCCTAGTTCATTGGTTCCCGTCATCCACCGACGGATGTCATGCAATCCAACCTTCTCAAATTCTGTCATACAACGGTTTATATCCAAATCCAGAAGTACGCCACCCAAGTCAAATATAATATTCTTTAAATACCTCATCTATTTATTTTTTGTGTCATCCGCTTAATGCCTCTCCAAATTTCACCAACCCACAGCACACAAGAAGTTCCGCCAATAATGTAAGCCCACTCTACCAATGGTAAAGGTTCCGTACGGAAAACCTTACCGCCAAAAGTAACTATTATAAACTGTCCCACCAGAATAATCAAGGCTACTCCCAACATTCCCATGGCATGACTTGCATCCTTGAAAATCGAATGATTTGTACCAAAGACACTTGCATTAAACAAGTTCCAGAACTGCAACATCACAAAAATCGTAAAGAAAACAGTCAGATGATGCACATCCATTCCTCCTGGCATATTTTTAAAGATAGACAACAACCCCATCAGAATAACGAGAAAAGCTGCTCCCACTCCAAAAATATTCTTTTGCATGGCAGGCGTAATAATAAAGTCACTCCGCTTACGAGGTTTTTCATTCATCACATCCATACTCGGCGAAATAGAAGCCAAAGCCATAGCGGCAAAAGTGTCCATTATCAAGTTTACCCACAGCATTTGAGTGACCGTCAAAGGCAAGGCTGTACCCAAGAAAGCACCCAGCAACACACTCAGCAATGCAACCACATTAATGGTCAGCTGGAACACGATAAAACGCTGAATATTCTTATACAACGAACGTCCCCACATCACAGCCGTAGCAATGCTGTGGAAAGAATCATCCAGCAAAGTAATATCACTGGCCTCCTTGGCTACAGATGTTCCTGTACCCATGGACAGTCCCACTTGAGCATGGTTCAATGCCGGCGCATCATTGGTTCCGTCACCCGTCACAGCTACCACTTCACCTTTTTGCTGAAGCAACTGTACCAAACGCTGCTTGTCCATCGGACGGGCACGACTCATCACTTTCAAGTCAACCACCCGCTCCAATGCCTCTTCATCAGTCAATGCCGCAAATTCCACCCCCGTAATACGATTACGCTCTGTATCTTCAGGAGTCCACAAGCCTATCTGACGTGCAATCTCTGTAGCTGTTCCCGGAGTATCTCCAGTCACAATCTTCACCCGTATACCCGCAGACTGACACTTCCGTACAGCTTCCGGTACATCTGGACGAATCGGGTCACTGATGGCAAATATACCCAAGAATGTCAATTCCCCAGCTTGTACGAGTTCTGCACAATCCGCACTTTCTGTTTCCGGAATAATCTTATAAGCCAAACCTAAAGTACGCATCGCCTGATTTTGGTAGGCCAAAAGCTGTTCGTTATAATGCTTTATCCGCTCTTCATCCAGTTTACATTTTCCCATCACGATTTCCGGAGCACCTTTTACATACAATACACGTGCATGCAATACGGGAGATTCCACCAGTGTAGCCATATATTTTCTTTCTGTCGAGAAAGTCAACTGATTTACCACCCTTGCCTGGTTTCGCAAGGCAATGTAATCTTCTCCTTTGCCGTTCAGCCACAACAACAAAGCGACTTCTGTAGGATTTCCCACTCCCGAAGGCTTTCCAGCCTCTTTTTCTTCCAAGAAGGCCGTAGAATTGACTGCTATCCCTTCTGCTATCACGTCCTTTCGGCTTTCATCCAACTGAGCATCATGTACCTGCATCAGGTTTTGTGTCAACGTACCGGTCTTGTCTGTACAAATCACCGTAATGGCTCCCATCGTTTCACACGCATGCATCTTACGAACCAGATTATTGGTTTTCAGCATACGACGCATATTCAAAGCCAGGCTCAGTGTTACACTCATTGGCAATCCTTCGGGTACCGCTACTACAATCAAAGTAACCGCCATCATAAAATACTTCAATACAATCTGTGCAATCTCAAGCCACTGATGCCAGTCGTTCACCGAAGTAACGTGCAGATAAGCATACAAATCTTTAGCGGTAAAAATAATGAAAGTCAATGTAGCAATGGTAAATCCCGCCTTTCCAATCAAATTAGCCAGTTTACTCAATTGCAAATTCAAAGGAGTCTGCTCCTGACTTTGCTCCGTAGCCTGTCGGGCCACTTTACCAATTTCTGTCGCATCACCCACCTTTTCCACACGCATCACTCCATGACCGTCTGTTACCGTCGTTCCACGCATCACGGAATTAGACGGATAAGTAGCTTCCTCGTCAAAATGTGCTTCATCCGTCGTTTTATTTACCATCAGTTCTCCGGTCAAAGTAGATTCATTCACCTGTAGAGAAACGGCTTCAAGCAATACTCCATCGGCAGGAATTTCATCACCCGTATTCAGAATGACCACATCTCCCACTACAATGTCTTTCTTTGGTATCTCATGTACCTTACCGTTACGTATCACCATGACCGGAGTTTCTTCTCCTACAGCATTCAATAAGTCGAATTTCTTATTGGCATCATACTCAAAATAAAATCCTATCCCTGTTGCTAGAAAGATGGCAAAGAATATCCCTATCGTTTCCGCATATTCATTCTCAATAATTGAAATTATAAGAGAAAAAACAGCAGCTACCAATAAGATTTTAATGACAGGATCTTGAAATTTTTCCAGATAAAGCCTCCAAATGGAAGGACGTTTGGGAGGCGTCAATAAATTTACTCCGTATTTTTGTCGGTTTTGGAGGACCTCCTGATCGGTCAATCCTTTAAAATGAGAATCATGCATATTCTGTGACATACGTCTGATAATTAAATATTAATGTTCACAAAAATACAATATATATTGAAAGCATCTTACCCATTAGTTTTTTTTATCATTTTTTTCCCGGCAAATGTTGCAGATTTCAGGTCAAACCATTACTTTTGTACCGCATTTCCAAACCTTTATTTGGATTTCGGACTTGTAGCTCAGTTGGTTAGAGCAACAGACTCATAATCTGGAGGTCCCTGGTTCAAGCCCAGGCTGGTCCACATTAAAAATCAGGCACTTACGAGCAATCGCAAGTGCTTTTTTCTTTGTCTGCGTAAACAATGCGTAAACAAACGGTTTGAGTTGGCTCTGTTTACGCATAGAATTTCCGTGAAACTCTGTGCAATTCTAAGACATACCCGTTAAGATATACTGCTAATATGACCATACTTGACGGTTAAATAAACTCAAAAACATTCTATTGCATCCTGATTTATAGAATAATATTGTACTTTTGCATTGCGTAATGCATTTGTGGCAAGCCATGACCTTGGTGGTGCTCTTTCTTGAAAAAGAAAAGTGAGTTTGCCTAACCAATCGTGGGAGGGTTATCCCATTCCGATGGATCAATGCGTAGAGGGAGTGCCAGTCGGAGGGTACTCTATGACAAACGAAACGCGAGAGTTGCTTCAGGGGTTGAGACCGATTAGCATAAGCCCGGTTACCAGTCAGCGACAGAAGCCAACGAGATTGCACCGCTGCATATAACAACGATGTTTTTATCCGCCTGAGGATAGGGACTCTGTGGTTATATGCAGTGTTTTGTATATGTATGCCTCACATTGCAAAGCGTCTGTATTCAGAGGTTATGTTGAACATAAACAATGAATGCAATGGAAAAACTGACAAAGTCTCTGTCGCTTTTTAAGGAACGGAACTGTTCTGTTTCTGTCGTGTTAGACTCACGTACTCGCAGGAAAAACGCGTGTGAGTTTCCATTATCTCTCCGTTTCACGATAGACCGCAAGTGCTTTTATCTTACCGTTGGAAGTTCTTTCACTGAAAGAAAGTTCTCAGACATCTGTAATGCGACTAAATGCAAGAGCGAGAACTACAAACTTCAAAAAGAGTGGAAAGACACCTTTGTTCCCAAATACAAAGAAATGCTGATGAGTCTGAACAAGGGTGGCATCCTGACATTTGAGATGGTACGCCAATGTATCATGGGCGATGGAGTGATGCCATCCAAAGAAGATACGACCAAATCACAAACTTTTGTTGGTGTATGGGAACAAATCATCCACGAATTACGGACAGACGATGGTGGTGCACGTTTTACCACAGCAGAGAGCTACGAGTGCGCACTCAAATCATTCAGAAAAATTCTCGGAACCAATATGATTAGAGGATTCTGCATCAGTGCTTCGGAAATTCAGAAGTGGAAAGACGGAATGCATAATGGAGTAAAAGATGAGAATGGGGCGATAGTCGGGAAAATCAGCGATACTACCGCCGGGATTTATCTCCGTTGTTGCCGTGCCGTATGGAACAGGTGTGTACATGAAGGCTACCTCAAAGATGTTCCTTATCCTTTTTCTAATAAGAAGGAGAAAGGACTTGTGAGCATCCCCAAGAGTGCGAAGCGCAAGCAGAGCTTTCTGAATGTCTGTCAGATGACGGAGCTATATAACCTTTTTGTCTCAAAGAAATATCCCGAACATTGGTCGGAAGAATATACCAAACGTGCCCACTACTCATTGGGATTGTTTCTTGCCCAGTACCTATGCAATGGATTCAATATGGCAGATGCAGGACGATTGACTTACGATAGTTATTATTATCAGACAAACGGAAAGGCTTTCCGCTTCAACCGAAAGAAAACTTCCCGAAGAAGTGCTGACGGTTCCGAAGTAATCGTTCCTATCATCCCTCCTTTACAATATGTGTTAGATGAAGTGGCAGCACCTCCGACTCGGGATGGTCTTGTTTTTCCTCATATATTAAAAGGCGCGGAAACAGAAGAGTTGCGCCGCAAATATACCATGCAGGAAAACTCTAATGTGAAAGACCGTATCATCAAAATATGTCACGAAGCACTAAATTGGGATAAATCCATCTGTCCGTCTGGTACGTGGTGCCGACATTCATTTGCGACCAACCTGCATAATGCCGGAGTAGACATGGACTATATTTCTGAAAGTATGGGGCATGCATCTTCTGATCATGCAATCACCCAAATATATATTGAGCATTATCCTCTTGAAATTCAGATGGAGAATAACTTGAAGCTGTTGAATCTGACAAAGACCTCTGAAAGAGACCTGTTATTGGCAAAACTGGCGAGTATGCCTACTGAGGAATTAGCCAAATTGTTTACACAAGCCTAATACGACTTTGAAGATGAGAAATTTCATAGAGAGAATAAAAGACTACTTCACAAGAAAGGATTGCGCTGATATGGCTATCTGTACTTGGAAGTCAGCCAACGAAGAGGTGTATGCCGATTTCTGTAAACGCATGGATGCCATAGGCAAGGGGGACTTGTCTATTCTGATGGATATATATCAGATGATACGGGAATGTACACCGCCAGAAGCTTTGCTGTTGTATAACTGGCTTTCCGATTTCATGAACGGTAAAGATATACAGAATATAGCCAATCAGCAATGGGCTGGCAAGTATACAAATATTATAGCCCAATGTATCACCAACAAACGGTTGTGGATAGGTGTCAACGTAAAAACGGGTACGGTAGAGTTGCTCACATCCCCAAAGTCGGAATTATTGATGGTTCATTCCAAAACACCTATTGAGGTTTGGAACCGTTTACCGCAGGAAACAAGATCCTATTTGACAGGGCAACTGGATGTACTTATGAAAAACAGCAAAGGATGCTATCTGTTGAGCAAACTGGAAAGGAAAATGGTGTATCAATCCCTGACGTACATCTCCCGAATCATTTTCCTGTCCCATGCCGTGTTTGTTGGTGAGGTTATGGCCAACCTGTATGATTATGTAGTGGAGAAGAAGGAGATTTTGGCTTATTGCATGTACTATTTCGTAATATTTGACCACGGTCTTTCACGTATGGCCCAATTACTTGACCACCTGCTAAACAGTGGAGAAGTTGACAATGGCGATATGATTCTGATAAAATCATGTGTTGCCTTGCTTGTTCATCAAAGCATAGAAATGGGAACTGAAAGCAAAGCCGGATGGGAAGATACAGCAGAAGCCTGTAATCCGGAAATCTGGAAGGAAGTGATGTTTGCCTTGCGAAAAGCCAAAGGCAGACGTGGGAACAAAAAGGTTATGCAATCATTGGATGATATTCTCGTCGGGGACAAGGAGCGCATCAAGCAGGGCATCCGCTCGTTTCTTGAAGAGAATACCGAGGATATAAGCCTTGCCTATCTGTTGAAATCATTGGTAAAAGCAGGCAGAATAAAGGCCTCCATAAGATACATGACATTTCATCGTGCCATTGAACAATTCTACCAGCGACATTACGGGCATGACATTCCACAGAAAAGATATGGTGAAATCAGAGACATAACATTGACTTCACCTCAAAGAGGAAACAGTTATATCAAAGCAAAACGGATAATAGACCGATGGACGGACTATTTTATCAAGAACGTGTAATTGGGAAACTCGGTTATCCGCAACTTTTTCTGCAAACATCTGTTGTAAATCGGTTGGTTATATTAAGCTACAAATAAACCGACCGATATGCAGAGTCTCATAAACTACCTTTGCTCGTGAAATCGGTTTTACAGAGTTGAGCCGAGACTTAAAGTATCTAATAACTAAACAAGTAAAGGTATGGAAGAAAAATTCAATTTTAACCAATTACTTCAAAAGCCTATCGCCATGATGACTGGCGAGGAGCTTTGCTTTCTCATTACAAAAAGTGTAGAATCCACCGAGAAGTCCACATCCCCAATGGCTTCCAAAGGCAACTATTATGGTATAGAGGGGATTGCCCGTGTGTTCGGATGCAGCGTACCCACGGCTAACCGCATTAAGAAGAGCGGCATCATAGACAAGGCTATCACACAGATAGGGCGAAAGATTGTGGTGGATGCAGACCTTGCACTGTCTTTGGCAAAAGAGTCAGGTGGAATCCATATTAAGGAGCAGTAATATGGAAGATAATTGGAAAAAAGATTTGGTAACAGACAGCTATGGGAATCCAGTCCGATCCATCAGCAACCTCCGACTTATTTTCACTTTGGATGAGAATCTTAGTCAGATAAGATATGACACCTTTTGTCAGGACGATGTATGTTTCAGCCCTTTGTTTCGCAATGTCAATGGCAACAAGATTGATGAGGAATCGGCAGGAAAGATACAAGACTATTTGGAAAGGACATACAGATTGCATCTGACGCAGAATAAGGTATTTGAAATACTAAAAACGACCTCTTCGGAACGGAGTTTTAACCCAGTACAGGATTTTATCACCCAAGAAACATGGGACGGACAGCCCCGCATAGCCACAACCCTCATTGATTATTTGGGAGCAGAGGACACGCCGCTTGTCAGGGAACAGACAAAACTATGGTTCGTGGCGGCTGTTGCCCGGGTTTTCACCCCCGGTTGCAAGTTTGACAACGTATTGACTCTGCCTGGTCCGCAAGGTATCGGGAAAAGCACCTTTTTCAAGACCATCAGCGGGAAATGGTTTAACGACTCGTTCTCTTTTGCAAGCGGTGACAAGGAGAAGGTAGAAACCATAACCAATGGTTGGATTATTGAAATCAGTGAATTGAACGGTTTGAAACGGGCGAATGATGCAGAGGCAGCCAAAGCTTTCCTGAGCCGTTGCAGCGACTATATGCGCCCTGCATACGGACATAAGGTTGTGGAGTTTATGCGGCACAATGTCTTTGCGGCTACTACCAATGAGACAAACTTCCTGCAAGGGGACAACGGGAACCGCCGTTGGTGGATAATTCCGGTTAAAGGAAACGGTCATGTTTCAGAATGGCTGGATGCGCTACAACGTGTTGTTCCTCAGCTTTGGGCAGAAGCATACGCCTATTATCGGCAAGGAATGAAACTTTATTTGACACCCGATATGGAAATTCAAGCCAATGAAGTGCAGGTACAACATTCCAACATCCTTGTTGACCCCATCATAGAAGATCTGGAAATGTATTTGGAGCGTGAGATTCCCGTCCAATATGCAAGTTGGACCATTCCGATCCGACAGGCTTATCAAAAGGGAGCATACTCAGAACCAAACTCAACAATGACCACACTCAACATGGTTTGTGCCCGGCAGATTATAGAGGAAATGCCTAATGACTTGGTCAGACGCAATCCTGCCAAATACACATCACAATATATCAATCGCCTGATGTCCATGATTCCTAATTGGAAACGGAGTGATCAGGAAAAAGTCAAAGGGTTGCATCCTGCCTATTGTGACAAGACCGGACGAGCAAAGCATCCGTGGGTGAGAGTGGACGCACCAAACGAAGAAGTCTGTACTTCATTACCAAGTGAACAGGAGCTACCATTTTAAATCTCAAACTAAGGGAAAAGAAGAATATCTGTCCCTTTGTCCCTCTTTTCCCCCTAAAAAAGGATGAAAACCAAAGACAGATAAAAGAGAAAGTTATAAGAAACACCTGGGACATGGGACAAAATAATTGAAAACATGAAAAAGGAAGAACTTATCAAACAACTGCAAGAGCATGAACCGTTACTGGCAAACGCGGTCTGCCACATGGTGGAGTATATTCAAGGCCGTTACCCTGCGGCATATCCAAGCAAAGCACAGACCGAAGCTGTGAACGATTATCTGCGGAGCGTCTATGCAGATGGGGACGGCAGCATGTCAGAGAGGAACCGCGAACATCGACGTATCGCTTCGCAGAACATCACTATTACCGCCATCCGTGTATTGGATAGTCGCCAACTTGCCAGGCTGCAAGACGTACTTGACCATATTGCGTACGACAGGGAGTATTATATGCCGGAGAGAGGATGTGGAATACACCGCTGACTTTCTCTTTTGGCTGCACCATTTATAAAATATCTTCAAACAGACAGATGATGAAAACAGACTTGAATTATTGTATAGTGCTTTCGGCGGAGCAGCTTATGTATCTGGCAGGGAGCAAATACGGCATTGACCGCATGAAGATTCTACACCAACTGATTGAAGCAGCCGTATTAAAAGAAACCGAGTACACCATAAAAGGTTTCTCCACAACCTTGCAAGTGGGGCAAGCCGTTCTTTCAGAAGTGGATTTGGCCAACAAGTTGGGCTATGACAAAAAGACCATATCCCGTGTGCTTGACAAGATGAACCAGTTGGAAATTGTCGCATCTACACAGAGTAATCGGACAAGCATCCATACGCTGAAATGTATATCGGCATGGATGCAGAACGGAAACCGCATAGACAATCCTTTCTATGTCCGACTGAAAGACCGGCAAGATGATAAGGAGAGTATGTCTGCTATATCAGATGAAGGCAAACAGCCTTCTCCCTCTTCTTTCCCTTCTGTTTCAGTTTCCCCACAGACTGCGGCAACGGAAGATTTCGGAAGAGATATTCCGGTTGATAACCAGATATAGCTGTACCAGAAAGTTGGTGTGTCCGAAGCTGTTGTATGCAGTATTGCAAGAAGTTCCTATGTCGCACAAATTCGCTTCGCTTATTCGTACTACATAGGCATATTCCGGCAGTCGCAAGCTCCCACCGTGCTGACCCTTTTTGAATTGATGTTTTACCCATAGCATAACAGAGTATGAAGAAGAAAAAGAATACCGACAAAGAAATTGATGAAGAAAACGAGAAAAAAGTCACAAGACGCACCCTGCGGCTTGAAGCCAGGGTGACAGAACAGGAATATGCTCAAGCGGCAGAACTTGCCAAAACCTGCGGCTTATCCATGAGCGAGTATGTGCGGCGTACCGCCTTGGGGCAACATCCACGGCAACGGTTGTCTGACCATGAAGTGGAAGCCCTGTGTAGTCTGACGGATGCAAGGGGTGACCTTATTCGCATCGCGGCAGCCGTGAAATCCATCCAAGCGGACAAACGGGCTATGTATTTCAGCGATACCCGATTTGTGGAACAATGGATGAGGGCCGCTACTCAGCTTATCAATCGTTGGAGCCAGATAGAAAATTACCTTACTGAATAAATTCCCTCACCTATTATGATAGCAAAAGCCTCCACCATATCGCATGGCGCAAATGCCATAAGATATTCCGTCAACAAGGAGAAAGCGGATATAGTCAAAGCCAACTTCTTGCCCGATGATATTTCGCCGGAAGCAATGTATGGACGGATGATGCTCGTACAGAAAAAGTTTGCTGAGAATATCAACAAAGGCAGGCCTCTTAGTAGAAATGTGATAAGAATTGAGATTTCCCCATCCGAAGAAGAAAGTCGGGATTGGACGATGGATGATTGGGAACGTTTATCAAACGAGTTCATCCGCGTGTTTGATTCCATTGACCTCTCTGGCAAAACCAAACGGGCTTCTTCAAAGCAGGTCAACCTCAAAGGCTCGCAATACATAGTCGCCCTGCATCGTGATTCCAAAAGTGGCATTCTCCACTTGCACATTGACGCTAACCGTGTGGACATGAACGGTAAAGTCAATGATAGCCATAAGATTGGTGAGAGGGCTGTCATGGCTGCGAATATCATCAACGAGAGACGAGGCTGGGTACAATCTGAAGAAATAGGCATACGTCATAGACAAGAAATCTCAGACAGTTGCATAGAAATACTCCGTACGATGGACGAATTCAGTTGGCAGAGGTATGAAATGGAACTGGTGAAACGGGGATATAAAGTGCACCTGCAAGAAAAAGACGGTGGCGGAGTTTATGGCTATTCTATCAAGCGTGGCAACTCCATTTATAAATCATCCATGTTGGGTATCGGGCGAAACCTGACCCCATCAAAAATTGAGGCTACTTGGGCAAAACTACATCCGCAGGAAAGGATATCTAAGCCGGCAAAGCCTGTTCCCCAACAAACATGGACAGCAGACACGACTCCTCTTATACAACCTTCGACTGCTTCGCATCCTGTTATGAAACATTACGATATAACGACAGACGAATATCACAGTTTCCATATCGAGATATCCGAAGCCGCTGATACTATCATTCGGCAGAATTGTTCTTTGGAGGAAGCACATCCGTTGGCTAAGATTGAAGAAATACAGCACACGGCCCTTTTGCTCTTTGCTGGGTATTTGGATGCTGCCACAAGTATGGCGGCGTCAAGTGGCGGTGGTAGTTCTGACACAAGTAGCTGGGGACGGGATAAAGATGAGGATGATCTTGAATGGGCACGCCGCTGTGCAAGAATGGCAAACAGCATGTGCAAGCGCAGGAAAGGACTTCACAGATAAATTAACAATCAAAAGACAAGAATCATGGGAATTGGCAAATCAAAAATTACTCCATCAATAGAGTTTATATCGAATAATTGATTAAAGCGTTCTTTGACTTATCTTTGTGGTCTAAAAGGTTCAATTGATGTATTACGACAAGAT
>CABIXF010000042.1 GCA_902362595.1 Bacteroidaceae bacterium
TTTCTAATCGAAAAATTTTATTAGCTTGGTAACTAACTGATTATTAATTAATAATAGCTGTTTTGGCGAATTTTCTCCGGACAGCAATGATTTATATTTTCAAGTGTATGGGCCTGATGCTTGCCGGCACATTCATCATCATGCTGATTGTAATCGTATGCATCAGCTATCAGGTAAGATTCATTTCACGCTTCGAGAAGATTTTCCAAATTCGCGAGGACTTCTCATACGCTATGATACACGACATGAAAACACCGCTCACATCCATCATCATGGCGCTGAAGTTCCTCAGAAGCGGAAAGCTTGACAACAGGCAGGAAATGAAGGACAAATACTTCGACATTGCCGAAAACGAAGCAGACCACCTGCTTACCCTTACAAATAAAGTGCTGACCATATCCAAACTGGAGAACCATAAACTGGAGATGAACAGAACAGAAGTTGAGCTTACTCCTATAATAGAGAAACTGACCGAGAAGTTCAAGGCAAAATCGCAAAAGACAGTGAATTTCATTACAGATATAAAAGCCGAAACTGCCTATGCCGATGCTGAATATCTGGAAGAGGTACTAAGTAACCTCATAGACAATTCCATAAAATATTCGGGTGAGAGCGTAGAGATAAGAATAAGCACAGCGCGGGATGACAGATATACCGTTCTTAAAGTTCATGACAATGGTTTTGGGATATCCGATAAAGATATTCATCTTATTTTCCGAAAGTATGAACGTGCATCAGCCGTTAAGCGTAACCGCCGGAAAGGTACTTCCGGTTTCGGACTCGGACTGAATTTCGTTGATCAGGTGGTTGAAGCACATCACGGAAAAATATTTGTATCCAGCATAGAAGGTGAGTTCACGGAATTCACAATCTATCTGCCGCTGGCTGAAGATAAGAACCCGATGCAAAATGGCTGACAAAGCGTTTCACAAGTAAAGACTGACGATATACACAAAATCTGTTTCTGAGATGCCGTATATTCCACATATTTCCATACATTTGTTTCATAATTGCAAAAACAATGATAAAACTGTTATTGGTAGAAGACGACAAGAATCTGTCATACATCGTACAGTCCGGCCTCCAGGACATCATCGGGGGATATGAGGTGATTACCGCTTGTAATGGGGAAGAGGGATTGGAAGCCTGGAAGGCACATCGCCCCGACATCATCATCTCCGACATTGATATGCCGGTGATGGATGGCTTTGAAATGGTGCGGCGCATACGGGCAACCGACGTGGATACCCCCATTCTTTTCGCTTCCGCACTTACCTCTCCCAAGGATGTCAGGAAAGGATATGATATCGGCGTCAATAATTACGTGAAGAAACCGTTCATCCCCGATGAACTGGATGCACATCTGCACGCCATCCTGAAAATGAAGGAAGGAAGTAAGACCCGCAACGAAGAAGGATTGTGCAAGTTCGGCCATTATACGCTGGATGCCGAACATGCCACACTCTATAATCACGAATCGGGCGATAAAACGGATCTTACCGTAAGAGAAGCTCAGATTTTACAGTTGCTCGCGCAAAATAAAGGTGATGTGGTAACAAGAGAGACCATTTTGGGCCGTTTCTGGAATACTGACAAGGATTATTTTGCCTCACGCAGCCTCGATGTGTTCATCACCAAATTAAGAAAGCTGTTTGCGGAAGACCCTCATATAGAGATTGTCACCAAAAGAGGTACAGGGCTTATACTTATGGTCAATAACTGAGTTTATCCGATTGCTTTCAAAACGCCGAAGCGTTTCAACTAAAACGCCTTTACGTTTTCTCCAAAACGCCGAAGCGTTTCAACTAAAACGCCTTTGCGTTTTACTCCAAACGTCGAAGCGTTTGAAATAAAACGTCGAAGCGTTTTCCGGGCCTTGTCTGAAGGCCCTCCAGAAGCCCTTCTAAGGCCTTATTTCTTCGGTTCTTCCTTCTTGGCCGGTTCGTCTGTCTTTACCGGTGCCGAAAGAATCTCCCGGTAACGGACGGGATTCTGCAATACTTCGATGGCTTTCTCCAAGTCGGTATCGTCTTTCAACCGTTCCATCACGGCTCCACGCTGGTAGAAATAGCGGGTCACGATTTCCTGTGAAAGATATTCCTTAATCGGTTTGGCGAAATAGTCCAGATCGCGATCCAGGTTGTGGTTGAGTTTCTTCTCCAGGGCCTTGAACTCTTCGGATGCTTCGGTCATGTAGCCCTCGAACTCGGCCACTTCCTTCAGGCTCTTCAACAGCTTTTCGCTCTGGCGGTCGTAGGTGAAATTACGCGACTTCACCAGTTTCTTGAACGCTTCATAGTCGGCATCGGTCAACTTGAACTCGTCTACCGAAGCCAGTGTGGGATGATCCCAGCAATATTGAGTGGCGTAATCGAAAATCAGGTCGTCGTTCATCAGATAGAACACGATGTTCGGAATCTTGTCGCCTTTCACTTCGATGTCGGGACGGATACCTCCCCCGTCGCGTACCTCACGTCCGGCGGCAGTGTGGAATACGGTGGTCAGACTGTCGGGCGTACGGGCTACGGAACCGTCGGCGTTCTTCTTGGCATAGTCGATGGCCTGGATGCAACGTCCGCTGGGAATATAATATTTGGAGGTAGTCACTTTCAGCGTACCGTTGTAGGGCAACGGACGGATGGTCTGTACCAGTCCTTTTCCGAAGGTGCGCGTACCGATAATCACCGCACGGTCCAAATCCTGCAACGAACCGCTCACGATTTCAGAAGCAGAAGCCGTGGAACCGTTCACCAGGATGGCCAGCGGAATCTGGGTGTCGACCGGCTCGTTCTGGGTCTTGTAGGAACCCTGCGCCTGACGCAGCTTGCCTTTGGTCACCACAATCTCCTGTCCCTTCGGCACGTAAAGATTGACGATGTCTACCGCTTCCGACAAGGAACCTCCTCCGTTGTCGCGCAGATCGATAATCAGCGACTTGGCGCCTTTCTGTTTCAGTTCGATGAAGGCTTTCTTGAAGTCCTTGGCAGAATTTTCGGTGAAGCTGGACAGGGCCAGATAGCCGATGCTGTCTTTCACCATGCCGTAATAGGGCACAGGATTGGTACGGATGTTCTTACGGGTGAGCTTGAATTCCATCACCGTGCTGTCGTTCTTCAACGGGCGCAGCACTTTCAGCACAAACGAAGTGCCCGGCTCTCCACGCAGGGCTTCGCTCACTTTTGAAGAAAACTCCTGGGGCTTCATGTTGCCGCGCACCATCTCCTTCCCTCCCACCGAGAGGATGATGTCGCCCGCCTTCACGCCAGCCTCAGCTGCCGGCATGCCCTCGGTAGGCTCTACCACCGCGATGCGGTCTTTGGCTTCATAGTAGCGGATGGCTGCTCCGATGCCCCCGTATTTCCCGGTCGTCATCTCCTTGAGGCTGCTCACCTCTTCTTCAGGATAGTATTCCGTATAGGGGTCGGTCAGCGAAAGCATGCCTTCCACCCCGGTCTGAATCATTTTCTCGGCATTCACGGTATCGACATAGAACATGTCCAGTTCCTTGAAAATGGAGTTGAAAATGTCCAGATTTTTCGATATCTGAAAATTGCGGTCGTCTTCCTTGAAACTGGTCATCCCCATGCCCAGCATCACAATGAAGGCTCCGGCCAGCATTTTTCTTGCATTCATACGTCGTTTGTTTTCAATTTATTTCTTCCTGCAAATAAACACATTATTCCGGTCAGACTTGCAGAAGTGCGTCAATATTTAACTTAATTTCGTCCCATTTCTTTCCGGGCAGGGTGGTGCCTACCTCCTGAATCACGGCCGTGGCCAGGATGGTACTGATTTGCACGCATTTTTCCAGCGAATAGCCGCAGGTCAGGCCGTACATGAAACCGGCGGCATAGAAATCGCCGGCTCCGGTGGTATCCACCACGCCCTCAATCGGACACGACAGCAGCTGGATGACTTCGGTACCTTTCTTCACGAGAGAGCCTTCTTTTCCGGTCTTCACCACGGCAATGCTGCACTTGGAGGCGATTTCTTCCAAGGCTTCGTGGGGTTCCTTGCCTGTATAGGCCCGTGCCTCGCTCTCATTGGCAAACACGATGTCTACGTATTTCACAATCAGATGGTCGAAGAAATCGCGCTCGGCTTCCACCACATTGTAGCTGGCCATGTCGAGACATACCTGAAGACCTTCTTCCTTAGCCAGCTGCATGGCCCGCAGCATCAGGTCGTGGTCTTGCAGCAGATAGCCTTCGATATAGAGATAATCATAACCGGTAAACATATCGCGCGACAGGTCGTCGGCATGCAAGGTGGCAGCCGCTCCCAGACAGGTGCCGAACGTGCGTTCTCCGTCGGGCGAGATGAACGTGGAGGCAATGCCGGAAGGCAGGTCACAGGTTTTCAGCGCGGTTTTCACTCCCCGCTGCCGGAGAGTGTCGTCGAAGAACTGCCCGGTCTCGTCCTTTCCGATTTTCCCGATAAATCCGGGAGTGGCCCCCAGGGCAGCCAAGGCACTTACCGTGTTGCTGGCCGAACCGCCCGTGGCCCGGTGTATCTTCATGCCGGCAGTGGATTTACGTATCTCGGCCAGCGTATCTTCCTGTATCAACTGCATGCTTCCTTTGGGCAGATGCAACTTCTCCAATAAAGAATCGTCATCAATTTTCACCAATACATCTACCAATGCATTGCCCATTCCTAATATTTTATCCATTTTGCTTTATTTTTTTTGCAAAGATATTGCATAATTCAAAATATCCTACTACCTTTGCAGCGCAATTAAGGAAAAAACCTTCTTCAGTAGCTCAGTCGGTTAGAGCATCTGACTGTTAATCAGAGGGTCGTTGGTTCAAGTCCAACCTGAAGAGCTCCTTTTTTGAAAAAACATGTTTGAACCTTCTTCAGTAGCTCAGTCGGTTAGAGCATCTGACTGTTAATCAGAGGGTCGTTGGTTCAAGTCCAACCTGAAGAGCTCCTTTTTAGGAAAACATGTTTAAACTTTCTTCAGTAGCTCAGTCGGTTAGAGCATCTGACTGTTAATCAGAGGGTCGTTGGTTCAAGTCCAACCTGAAGAGCTTGAGAGTTCGTTTGCTAAAAACGAACTTTTTTTATACCCTAAAACGAAACGATATGGACGATTCTTACTCGCGAACGTATTATCATTATTTTAACCACTTCCTGAAGGAGTGCCGTGAGTAGATTGTACCTTACTCTGAAGATGCTCCTCCGGGCTTAAAACGAAGGAAAGGAGCAGAAACATGAGAAAGTATCTTTTTTGTGAAGCAGGTTTCGTAGAAAAAACGAACTGGCAGCCCAACTGCTGGATTAATGTGGAGTGTCCCGATGAGTCGGATTTCCGCTTCCTGCAAGATGAATTGAAAGTTCCCCGATCTTTCTTGAACGATATCGCCGATACGGACGAAAGGCCGCGTACGGATACGGAAGGCAACTGGCTGCTGACCATCTTGCGTATCCCCATGCAGACGCCCGATTCGAAGGTGCCGTATGTCACGGTGCCCATCGGCATCATCACGAACAATGAACTGGTGATTTCGGTGTGCTACTACTCTACGGAGATGCTGCCCGACTTCATTGAACATACGCAGCGCAAGGGCATCAACGTGCCCAACAAATACGAACTGATTCTGCGGCTTATTTACTCTTCGGCCGTGTGGTTCCTGAAATACCTGAAACAGATTAACAATGAGGTGAACTGTGCGGAAAAGGAACTGGAGCGGAGTATCCGTAACGAGGACTTGCTCCGGTTGATGAACCTGCAGAAGAGTCTGGTGTACTTCAACACGTCCATCCGTGGCAATGAGGTCATGATAGGCAAGCTGCAGAACATTTTCAATGAACAGGATTACCAGAACGCGGAACTGACCGATGACGTGCTCATCGAACTGAAACAGGCTCACAACCAGGTGAACATCTACAGTGACATCCTTACGGGTACGATGGATGCCTTCGCGTCCATTATCTCCAACAACGTGAACACCATCATGAAACGCATGACCAGTCTCTCCATCATCCTGATGGTGCCTACGCTGATTGCCAGTTTCTACGGTATGAACGTGGATATTCACATCGAAGGCTTGCCCCATGCGTTTGCCCTGATTGTCTGCTTCTCGATTCTCTTGTCGGCAGCCGCATTCGTCATTTTCCGGAAAATCAAATGGTTCTAAGCTAAGATGAAGTACGGAGTTTCTTCCAATACCCTGTTGCTGACGGCTGGCGTGGTGTGGCTGGTGGCGGGCCTCAATATTCTGCAAATTGGCGTCTCCTGCTGGATTACGGATACGCACTACTGGCTCCTGAAGGTCTGTGAGGCCAGTCTGGTGTTCCTACTGTTCTTCTGCATGGTTTTCCACAAGCTCTACCGCAAGCATACGCAGCGTATCACTTCGGGAAAGCGGGAAAGGCATTGTCCCTTCTCTTTCTTTGATGTGAAGGGGTGGATTGTCATGGCATTCATGATTGGGATGGGCGTCACCATCCGCAAGGCACATTTGTTGCCGGAAAGTTTCATCGCCGTATTCTATACCGGACTCTCTCTGGCACTCATTGCCACCGGAGGGCGTTTTATCCGGCTCTTCTGGAAAAGGAAACGAAACTGCTGACGCAGCATGACAAGCATAAAAAAAGCCGCCTCAAACGAGACGGCTTTTCTTTTTATATTCGGTTGAGTTATTCAACTTCGCTATAGTCCAACACGTTCTTCTTGTTGGCCAAGATGCGATCGTATTCTTCTTTAGAACCTACCACAATCTTTTCAAACTCACGCTGACCAGTACCAGCCGGAATCAGGTGACCGCAAATTACGTTCTCCTTCATACCTTCCAGCTTGTCCACCTTACCGTTGATAGCAGCTTCGTTCAATACCTTCGTTGTTTCCTGGAAGGAAGCAGCCGACATGAAGCTTGAAGTCTGCAATGCGGCACGTGTGATACCCTGCAGAATCTGAGTAGAAGTAGCAGGCACTGCATCACGTACTTCCACCAGCTTCAGGTCACGACGCTTCAACATACTGTTTTCATCGCGGAGCTTGCGGGCTGTGACAATCTGTCCCGGTTGCAGGTTCTGAGAGTCACCAGCATCTACTACCACTTTCTTGCCCCAGATACGGTCGTTTTCTTCATTGAATTCAATGCGGTCAACTACCTGCTGTTCCAGGAAGCGGGTATCACCCGGCTCGTCAATCTGTACCTTACGCATCATCTGACGAACGATGATTTCGAAGTGCTTATCGTTGATCTTCACACCCTGCAGACGGTACACGTCCTGAATTTCATTTACGATATATTCCTGAACGGCTGTAGGACCTTTGATGGCCAGGATATCGGCAGGAGTGATGGCACCATCCGACAACGGGGTTCCGGCACGTACGTAGTCGTTTTCCTGAACCAGAATCTGCTTGGACAATGCAACCAAGTACTTACGTACATCGCCTGTCTTGGAAGTCACGATGATTTCACGGTTACCACGTTTGATCTTACCCATTGTTACCTCACCGTCGATTTCAGATACGACTGCAGGGTTAGACGGGTTACGGGCTTCGAACAGCTCAGTTACTCGCGGAAGACCACCGGTGATATCACCTGCTTTACCAACGGCACGCGGAATCTTCACCAAAATATCACCCGACTTCACGGTCTGTTTATCTTCGACCACTACGTGACCACCTACCGGCAAGTTGTATGTACGGATGATTCCACCATTTTCATCCAAAATATGTAATGACGGAATCTTAGTCTTATCCTTAGACTCTGTAATGATGATTTCACGCAAGCCTGTAGCCTCATCAGATTCTACCTTGTAAGTCACATTTTCAATCACTGATTCAAAGTCAATCTTACCGGCAGCTTCTGTTACGATAACGGCGTTGAACGGGTCCCACTTCGCAATCAGCTTGCCCTTTTCTACGACTTCACCGTCTGAAGCATACAACTTAGAACCGTAAGGTACGTTGTGTGTAGACAGTATGATGCCGGTATTGACATCCACGAAACGCACTTCTGCCAAACGGCCTACGACAATCTTCACTGGTTCACCAGTTTCTTCTACAGCATCTACTGTACGCAATTCTTCGAATTCCAGACGTGCATCGTTCTTTGCTACGATACTTGCATTGGCTGCCATGTTACCGGCGATACCTCCGGCGTGGAATGTACGCAGAGTCAACTGAGTACCCGGTTCACCGATTGACTGTGCAGCGATTACGCCGACAGCCTCACCTTTCTGAACCATACGGCTGGTAGCCAAGTTACGTCCGTAACATTTCGCACATACACCCTTCTTAGACTCACAAGTCAATACGGAACGGATTTCTACGCTTTCAATCGGAGAGTTTTCGATTTCTTCAGCAATGTCCTCCGTGATTTCTTCACCGGCAGCTACAATCAGCTTGCCAGTAGTCGGGTGGATGATATCGTGTACGGATACACGGCCCAAGATACGCTCGTACAACGTAGCGATTACTTCATCGTTGTTCTTCAACGCGGTACAAACCAAACCACGCAATGTACCACAATCTTCTTCGTTGATGATGACGTCATGAGAAACGTCTACCAAACGACGAGTCAGGTATCCTGCATCGGCTGTCTTCAACGCGGTATCGGCAAGACCCTTACGAGCACCGTGGGTTGAGATAAAGTACTCCAACACCGAAAGACCTTCCTTAAAGTTAGAAAGAATCGGGTTTTCAATAATCTGAGCACCTTCGGCACCGGCTTTCTGCGGCTTGGCCATCAAACCACGCATACCAGACAACTGACGAATCTGTTCCTTAGAACCACGGGCTCCGGAATCCAGCATCATGAATACAGAGTTGAATCCCTGGTCGTCGTTCTTAATTGTTTTATATAGAATGTCTGACAAGTCACTGTTTACGTGTGTCCAAGTATCAATTACCTGGTTGTAACGTTCATTATCGGTGATGAATCCCATGTTATAGTTCATCATGATCTGTTCGATTTCTTCGTTACCACGTTTTACCAGTTCCTCTTTCTCCTTCGGGATAATGATATCGCCCAAGTTGAATGACAGACCACCTTCGAATGCTTTCTTGTAACCCAAGTTCTTGATTCCATCCAGGAATTCGCAAGCACGAGCCACACCCACAGCCTTGATTACGTTGCTGATGATGTCGCGCAAAGACTTCTTGGAAATAATGGTATTCAAATAACCACATTCATCTGGAACCAGTTCGTTGACAATCACACGACCTACAGAGGTTTCCTTGATCATCTTCTTTACGATGTTGCCGTTCTCATCCAAGTCATTGGCAACCACACTGATGATGGCGTGAATATCCACTTTTCCTTCGTTGTAAGCAATCATAGCCTCTTCCGGTCCGTAGAAAATCAAACCTTCACCCTTGGCACCCTTACGCAGTTTGGTAATGTAATACAATCCCAGAACCATATCCTGTGCAGGCACGGTGATAGGCGCACCGTTAGCCGGGTTCAGAATATTGTGTGACTGCAACATCAGCATCTGAGCTTCCAATACAGCCTCATTGCTCAGCGGCAAGTGTACGGCCATCTGGTCACCATCGAAGTCGGCGTTGAACGCGGTACAAGCCAACGGGTGCAACTGGATAGCTTTTCCTTCGATCATCTTCGGCTGGAAGGCCTGAATACCCAGACGGTGCAATGTCGGGGCACGGTTCAACAATACCGGATGACCTTTCATTACATGTTCCAGAATATCCCAGATAACGGATTCCTTACGGTCTACAATCTTCTTTGCAGATTTTACGGTCTTCACGATACCACGTTCAATCAGCTTGCGGATGATGAACGGCTTGTACAATTCGGCAGCCATCAGTTTCGGAATACCGCATTCACCCATCTTCAGTTCCGGACCTACGACGATTACGGAACGGGCTGAATAGTCGACACGTTTACCCAACAAGTTCTGACGGAAACGTCCTTGCTTACCTTTCAAGCTGTCTGACAAAGATTTCAACGGACGGTTGGCATCGGTCTTCACTGCACTCGACTTACGAGAGTTATCGAACAATGAATCGACAGCTTCCTGAAGCATACGTTTTTCATTACGCAAGATTACTTCCGGAGCCTTGATTTCAATCAGTCGTTTCAAACGGTTGTTACGGATAATCACACGACGATACAAATCGTTCAAGTCGGAAGTGGCGAAACGTCCACCATCCAGCGGAACCAACGGACGAAGTTCGGGCGGGATAACCGGCACGATACGTACAATCATCCATTCCGGTTTGTTGCGACCACGTGAAGCACGGAAAGATTCCACTACCTGCAAACGTTTCAAAGCCTCGTTCTTACGCTGCTGAGAAGAATCGCTGTTTGCCTTGTGACGCAATTCGTATGACAATGCATCCAAGTCCAGTCCTACCAACAAGTCGTAGATAGCTTCCGCACCCATCTTGGCAATGAACTTGTTCGGGTCGCTGTCTTCCAAATACTGGTTGTCCTTTGGAAGTGTATCCATGATATCCAAATATTCTTCTTCAGACAACAAGTCGTATTTGCTCACTCCGTCTTCAGCCTTCACACCCGGCTGGATAACGACGTAGCGTTCGTAGTAAATAATTGCATCCAGTTTCTTGGTCGGCAAGCCCAACAGATAACCAATCTTGTTCGGTAAAGAACGGAAATACCAGATGTGAGCCACCGGCACTACCAATTGGATATGTCCGCTACGTTCACGACGTACTTTCTTTTCCGTTACTTCCACACCGCATCGGTCGCAGACAATACCTTTGTAGCGAATACGTTTGTACTTACCACAATGGCACTCATAGTCCTTAACCGGACCGAAGATACGTTCACAGAACAAACCGTCACGTTCCGGTTTATAAGTACGGTAGTTGATGGTTTCCGGTTTCAATACCTCACCATAAGAATTTTCCAGAATCTCTTCGGGTGATGCAAGACCGATCGTAATCTTTGAGAAATTACTTTTTATCTTAGTATCTTTTCTAAAAGCCATACTTTCTATTTTATGATAATGAAGAATTTAATCAGGAAGAATGGGAGTCGATACCCCATTCTTCAGTTGAAAAAGTTATTCCAGCGTAATGCTCAAGCACAAACCTCTAAGTTCGTGTAACAATACGTTGAGAGATTCAGGAATACCCGGCGTAGGCATCGGTTCACCCTTCACAATTGCTTCGTATGCTTTAGAACGTCCAACCACGTCATCTGACTTGATTGTCAAAATTTCCTGAAGCACATGAGCTGCACCGAAGGCTTCGATAGCCCAAACCTCCATTTCTCCGAAACGCTGACCACCGAACTGTGCCTTACCACCAAGTGGCTGCTGAGTAATCAGAGAGTACGGACCGATAGAACGAGCATGCATCTTGTCTTCAACCATGTGACCCAATTTCAACATGTAAGTCACACCGACAGTTGCAGGCTGGTCGAACTGTTCACCTGTACCACCATCATACAAATAAGTCTTGCAATAACGTGGCAATCCGGCTTTGTCAGTCCATTTATCCAAATCGTCCAATGTAGCACCATCAAAAATCGGAGTAGCAAACTTCACGCCCAATTCTTTTCCGGCACGTCCCAATACAGCTTCAAAAATCTGACCGATGTTCATACGAGAAGGCACACCCAACGGATTCAATACGATATCTACCGGAGTACCATCAGCCAAGAACGGCATGTCTTCCTGACGTACTACGCGTGAAACGATACCCTTGTTACCGTGACGACCAGCCATCTTATCACCGACACCAATCTTACGCTTCTTGGCAATGTAAACTTTAGCCATCTGAATAATACCTGAAGGCAGTTCGTCACCGATTGTCAATGCAAACTTCTTACGCTTCAGTTCAGCATCCAGCTCCTTGTATTTCTTCAAATAATTCATGATAAGGTCACGGATCATATCATTCTTGTGAGCATCTGCAGTCCATTTACTCAACTGGATGATAGTGTAATCCAATGACTCCAAATCATATTTAGTAAACTTGGCTCCCTTGGCAATGACTTCTGTTCCCAGATAATCTTTTACGCCCTGAGAAACCTTGTCAGCTGTCAAAACCAACAACTTGTCAATCAGGATTGCCTTTAGAGCCGCAGCTTTTTCTTCAAATTCTTCATTCAGTTTCGGCAAGATTGCCTTGTCTGCATTCTTTTCACTACGTGTCTTAATCACACGTGAATACAATTTCTTACCGATAACTACACCACGCAGTGATGGAGAAGCCTTCAGAGAAGCATCCTTCACGTCACCAGCCTTGTCACCAAAGATGGCGCGCAACAGTTTTTCTTCCGGAGAAGGATCTGATTCACCCTTCGGAGTAATCTTACCAATCAGGATGTCACCCGGTTCGATACGAGCACCAACACGTACGATACCGTTTTCATCCAAATCCTTGGTAGCTTCTTCACTGACATTCGGAATATCAGAAGTCAGTTCTTCCATACCACGTTTAGTTTCACGTACTTCCAGGATATATTCATCCACATGTACAGAAGTCAGGATATCCTCACGTACCACACGTTCGTTCAATACGATGGCATCCTCGTAATTGTAACCCTTCCACGGCATGTAAGCCACCAGCAAGTTCTTACCCAAAGCCAATTCACCGTTGGCAGTAGAGTAACCTTCAGTCAGGATATCTCCCTTCTTCACGCGCTGTCCCTTGTTACAAATCGGACGCAAATCGATGGTCATGCTCTGGTTGGTCTTGCGGAATTTCGGAATACGATATTCCTTCAATGCAGGTTCGAAGCTTACGAATTCTTCATCTTCCGTACGGTCATACAGAATACGAATAGTCGTTGCATCTACGAAGTCAACCACACCGTCACCTTCTGCGGCAATCTGCGTACGTGAATCTTCACACAACTGTTTTTCAATACCTGTACCAACAATCGGAGCTTCTGTCTTCAACAAAGGAACTGCCTGGCGCATCATGTTAGAACCCATCAATGCACGGTTCGCGTCATCGTGTTCCAAGAACGGAATCAAAGAAGCGGCGATAGAAGCAATCTGCTGAGGAGCTACGTCCATCAACTCTACCTGATCAGGTGTAACTACCGGATAATCGGCGTCGCGGCGAGCTTTTACTTTATCACGGATGAATGTACCGTCATCATTCAACGGCGCATTACCCTGTGCAATAATCTTATCTTCTTCTTCCTCTGCAGAAAGATATTCAATACCTTCATTTGACAAATCTACCACTCCGTTCTGCACCTTACGGTAAGGAGTCACAATGAATCCCAGTTCATTGATCTTTGCATAGACACACAAAGAAGAAATCAAACCGATGTTCGGACCTTCAGGAGTTTCAATCGGACACAGACGACCATAGTGAGTGTAGTGTACGTCTCGCACCTCGAAACCGGCACGATCACGTGACAAACCACCAGGACCCAGGGCAGACAAACGGCGTTTGTGTGTAATTTCAGCCAGCGGGTTCGTCTGGTCCATGAACTGTGACAAGGCGTTGGTACCGAAGAATGAGTTGATGACAGACGAAATTGTCTTCGCATTGATCAAGTCAATCGGAGTGAACACTTCGTTGTCACGTACATTCATACGTTCACGAATCGTACGAGACATACGAGCCAGACCAATAGCGAACTGATTTGACAACTGCTCACCTACCGTACGAACACGACGGTTGCTCAAGTGGTCAATATCATCCACGTCTGCCTTTGAGTTAATCAACTCAATGAGATATTTGATAATCTCGATAATATCTTGTTTTGTCAACACTCTGACATCCATCGGAGTATCCAGGTTCAACTTCTTGTTGATCCGGTAACGACCCACATCACCCAAGTCGTAACGTTTTTCAGAGAAGAACAGATTGTTGATTACCTCACGCGCGCTTGCATCATCTGCAGGATCTGCATTACGCAACTGACGATAGATGTACAACACTGCTTCTTTTTCTGAGTTACTTGGGTCTTTCTGCAAAGTGTTGAAAATAATTGAATAGTCAGAAGCATTAGCCTCTTCATTGTGAACGAGGATATTCTGTACACCTGATTCAAGAATCAAGTCAATGTGTTCCGGTTCAATAACCGTTTCACGGTCGATAACTACCTCGTTACGTTCAATAGAAACTACTTCACCAGTATCTTCATCTACAAAATCCTCTGTCCATGTCTTCAATACACGGGCAGCCAGTTTACGTCCGATGATTTTCTTCAGGTTCGTCTTATTGACCTTTACATCCTCAGCCAAATTGAAAATTTCAAGGATGTCCTTATCATTTTCAAATCCTACAGCTCTCAACAACGTAGTTACCGGAAGCTTTTTCTTACGATCGATATACGCATACATCACATTGTTGATATCCGTAGCGAACTCAATCCAAGATCCTTTGAATGGGATGATTCGGGCAGAATACAGTTTTGTTCCATTCGCATGGATGCTTTGTCCAAAGAATACACCCGGTGAACGATGGAGCTGAGACACTACTACACGCTCTGCACCGTTAATGACGAAAGTACCTTTCGGAGTCATATAAGGGATAGGACCCAAATACACATCCTGAATCACTGTATCAAAATCTTCGTGATCGGGGTCAGTACAATAAAGCTTCAGTTTGGCTTTCAAGGGAACACTATAAGTCAATCCACGTTCCAGACAGTCGTCGATGGTATAGTGAGGCGGATCGATATAGTAGTCAAGGAACTCGAGCACGAAGTTGTTACGTGTATCTGCAATCGGGAAATTTTCCGCAAATACCTTATACAAGCCGTCGTTCTTTCGCTTTTCGGGTGGGGTATCTAATTGTAAGAAGTCCTGAAATGACTTCAACTGTACTTCCAGAAAATCCGGATACTGCATCGGATTCTTGATAGAAGCAAAATTAATTCGTTGATTTTGAGTTTCTGAAGACATCTGTATGGAGTTTAAAATGTAAAAACTAGGATAATTACAGTCGGGGAACTCTCACAGTTCCGACAATTGAAACCTAGTGAACTTAATATAGACGCAAAAAGGTTAAGAATCCTCTTTACAGAGGACTCTTAACCGAACTACCTGATTTACAGGATAATCTTATTTAAGTTCAACTTCAGCTCCAGCTTCTTCCAAAGTTTTCTTCAAAGATTCAGCTTCGTCTTTAGCCAAACCTTCTTTTACTGTGCTAGGAGCACCGTCAACCAAGTCTTTTGCTTCTTTCAAGCCAAGACCACAAGCTTCTTTCACTGCCTTAACAACCTGCAATTTAGCAGCACCTGCGCTCTTCAAAACTACATCGAATGAAGTTTTTTCTTCAGCAGCAGCTGCACCAGCAGCAGCAGGACCAGCAGCAACAGCTACAGCTGCAGCAGCAGGTTCAATACCATATTCTTCTTTAAGGATAGTTGCAAGTTCATTAACTTCTTTTACTGTCAAGTTAACTAATTGTTCTGCAAAAGCTTTCAAATCTGCCATTTTTGTATGAAATTTAATTGTTTGTACTATTTAAATATTAAAGTTGTTTTGGTTTCTTGACTTATGCGCAACGTGACATTATTCTGCACGTTCTGCCAAAGTCTGAAGAACACCGTGAATGGTGTTGCCACCTGATTGAAGAGCTGAGATAACGTTCTTTGCAGGAGACTGTAGCAAAGCCACAATGTCTGCAATGACTTCGTTCTTGCTCTTGATTGTTGCGAGAGCTTCCAACTGATCTGCACCCACATAGAATCCTTCTTCTGCATAAGCAGCTTTCAGGGTCGGAACACTGTCCTTATATTCCTTCAACAGTTTTGCCGGCACATTAGCTGTTTCGCAAAACATTACTGAAGTAGTACCCTTCAAAGAATCAAACAAGGGTGAGTAGTCTACATCCAAGCTCATCAAAGCTTTGTGAAGCAAAGAATTCTTCACAACCATCAGTTTGATACCAGCCTTGAAACATTTCTTACGAAGATCGCTAGTAGCAGCTGCATCCATTGCAGTTGTGTCTACCAAGTAAAAATGTCCGTATTGCTTTACGGTATCAGCCAACTGACCAATAATTACGCCTTTATCTTCCTTTCTCATGATTCCTCCTTAATTATTAGATTTCGTCTACTGATTTCGGGTCAATCTTGATACCCTTACTCATAGTACTTGAAAGATAAATACTCTTAATATAAGTACCTTTAGCTGTGGTCGGTTTCAGTTTGATGATAGTAGCGATAAATTCTTTCGCATTTTCACGGATCTGGTCAGCAGTGAAAGACACCTTACCGATTGAAGTATGAACGATACCGCTCTTATCAACCTTAAAGTCAATCTTACCTTGCTTAACTTCCTTAACAGCTTTAGCTACATCCATAGTTACAGTACCGCTCTTTGGGTTCGGCATCAATCCACGAGGACCGAGCACACGACCCAGCGCACCAATCTTACCCATGATAGACGGCATAGTGATGATTACATCAATATCAGTCCATCCACCTTTGATCTTTTCAATATATTCATCAAGACCAACATAGTCAGCACCAGCTTCTTTTGCAGCAGCTTCAGCATCCGGTGTACACAGAACAAGCACACGTACCTGCTTACCTGTACCATGAGGAAGAGATACCACACCTCTTACCATCTGGTTAGCCTTACGAGGGTCTACACCTAAACGTACGTCAATATCTAATGAAGCATCAAACTTAGTGAAAGTAATTTCTTTTACCAGTTCAGAAGCTTCCTTCAGTGAGTATGCTTTCCCTGCTTCAATCTTTTCTGCAGCCAACTTTTGATTTTTTGTCAGTTTACCCATTATCAATTGAAGTTAATTAGTTATTACCCGGGAAGTCACCTTTTACAGCGATACCCATACTTCTAGCTGTTCCTGCTACCATTGACATAGCAGATTCGATAGTAAAGCAGTTCAAGTCAACCATTTTATCCTGAGCGATTGCACGAATCTGATCCCAAGTCAGTTCAGCCACTTTCTTACGGTTCGGTTCAGCAGATCCACTCTTGATTTTGGCAGCCTCAAGCAACTGAATAGCTACAGGAGGAGTTTTGATTACGAAATCAAAAGACTTGTCTGTGTAGTAGGTAATGATTACAGGTAATACCTTACCTGCCTTGTCCTGGGTTCTGGCGTTGAATTGCTTGCAAAATTCCATGATATTAATACCCTTAGAACCCAGAGCAGGTCCAACGGGAGGTGATGGATTTGCAGCGCCTCCTTTAATCTGTAATTTGATTAGTCCAGCAACTTCTTTAGCCATTTTCTTTTGTAATTTTTATATAAGTATTTAACGAATAGAATAACTGCACGTAACAAAATGCATTATTCCTTTTCCACATCCGTAAAGCCTAATTCCAACGGGGTCTTCCGTCCGAATATTTTGACCATTACTTTCAGTTTACGTTTTTCCGCATTCACTTCTTCAATGAGTCCACTGAATCCGCTGAACGGTCCCACGCTAACTTTCACTGTTTCTCCAACGGTGTAAGGGATATTCAAATCCTCACCACACTCTTGAAGTTCATCCACCGTACCCAGAATACGATTCACTTCCGACTGTCTTAGAGGAACTGGATGATCCATTCCTCCTAGGAAACCGATTACGTTCGGGGTATTTCTCAAATGATGAGCCACCTCACCGACCAAAGCAGCTTCCACCAGCACATAACCAGGAAGGTAAGTTCTCTCTTTTACGATTTTCTTACCATTGCGCACCTGATATGTTTTTTCGGTAGGAATCAACACCTGAGACACATAATCGCCAAGGTTACCGTGCTTGATGTCCGCATCAAGATATTCTTTTACCTTGCTTTCTTTTCCACTTACGGCACGCAATACGTACCATTTCTTTTCAATCTCAGACATTCTTTTTACTGTTTATTAGTGCGGATAGATAACATCTTCCATGATGAACTGGAAGGCAGAATCCATTAGAAAAACGACGAGTGCAATGAGGAGGGAAGCAGTTAAAACAACCACTGCACTGCTAGAAAGTTCTGAACGAGTAGGCCACGATACTTTATGGACTAGTTCGTCGTAAGATTCCTTACAATAATTCGTTATCTTCTTAAACATATTCCTTTAATTTTGGCACGGGAAGAGAGACTCGAACTCCCGACACTCGGTTTTGGAGACCGATGCTCTACCAACTGAGCTATTCCCGTAAAAATAGTTCCCGAATAACTCCGGGAACTATTAAATATTTATTCAGAGATTGTATTAGTCGAGAAGTTCAGTAATCTGACCAGCACCTACTGTACGACCACCTTCACGAATAGCGAAGCGCAGACCTACGTTCAATGCAACCGGGTAAATCAATTCTACAGTGATTGTTACGTTATCACCCGGCATTACCATATCTGTACCTTCCGGCAAAGTAATTTCACCTGTACAGTCCATAGTACGCAGATAGAACTGAGGACGATATTTGTTGTGGAACGGAGTGTGACGACCACCTTCTTCTTTCTTCAAGATATAAACCTCAGCTTTGAATTTAGAGTGAGCTTTAACCTGACCCGGGTGACACAGAATCATACCACGTTTGATTTCGTTCTTGTCGATACCACGAAGCAGCAAACCTACGTTATCACCAGCTTCACCTTCATCCAAAATCTTACGGAACATTTCAACACCAGTTACAACTGATTTCTTATCTTCACCAAGACCCAGGATTTCAACTTCATCACCAACTTTTACGCGACCAGCTTCGATACGTCCTGTTGCTACAGTACCACGACCTGTGATTGAGAATACGTCTTCAACCGGCATCAAGAAAGGTTTATCTACATCACGCGGAGGCAGAGGAATCCAGTTGTCAACTGCATCCATCAGTTCGATAATCTTATCTTCCCATTCTTTCACACCGTTCAATGCACCCAGTGCAGAACCACGGATGATAGGAGTATTGTCACCGTCGAAATCATAGAATGACAGCAATTCACGCATTTCCATTTCAACCAGTTCCAACATTTCTTCATCGTCAACCATATCACACTTGTTCAAGAATACAACCAAGCGCGGTACGTTTACCTGACGAGCCAACAGGATGTGTTCACGAGTCTGAGGCATCGGACCATCAGTTGCAGCAACTACGATGATCGCACCATCCATCTGAGCAGCACCAGTAACCATGTTCTTTACATAGTCAGCGTGTCCCGGACAGTCAACGTGAGCATAGTGACGATTTGCAGTTTCATACTCTACGTGAGAAGTATTGATGGTAATACCACGTTCCTTTTCTTCCGGAGCGTTATCAATCTGATCGAAAGACTTGATTTCGTCAGCTTTAGTGAAACCTCTTTCTGCCAATACTTTAGTAATAGCAGCAGTCAAAGTTGTTTTACCGTGGTCAACATGACCAATCGTACCAATGTTCACATGCGGTTTGGTGCGTTCAAATTTCTCTTTAGCCATAGCTTTACTTATTTATTTTGATTAATAATCAGCTTTACAATTTCACGAGCTGTTACCGGGACTTGAACCCGGGACCTCTTCCTTACCAAGGAAGTGCTCTACCGCTGAGCTATAACAGCAAAAGAAGAAAAGAGAGCGGAAGACGGGACTCAAACCCGCGACCCTCAGCTTGGAAGGCTAATGCTCTATCAACTGAGCTACTTCCGCAAATCAAGTGGGCAAAGATGGATTCGAACCACCGAAGGCGTAAGCCAGCAGATTTACAGTCTGCCCCATTTGGCCACTCTGGTATTTGCCCCACTCTCAAATTAGATGGTTAACACCACCTCTTTTTCTTCGAGCCTCTTGTCGGATTCGAACCAACGACCCCGAGATTACAAATCACGTGCTCTGGCCAACTGAGCTAAAGAGGCGAGATTTAAAAAACTTTGCAGCCGCTTTATTTTCCACGACTTAGCGGCTGCAAAGTTAGATATTATTTTTTAATCACAAAACTTTTACGCAACTTTTTTACTTTCCCTGAAGTTTTTCTTTGGCTTTCAGCAGTTGCTTAGACAGTGCATCCATGCACACGTCTATTGATTCTTCGAATGTATCACTTACTTTTTCTGCATAAAACTCTGAATTAAGTGCTAAAATACGCACACCAGCTTCCTTATTCATCGCCGTCTCAGGTTTCACTACTTTCAAAGACACCTCTACTTTCTTTATATTGTCACAAAACTTCTCGAGCTTCTCAGCCTTTTTCTGAATAAAGGCCTCCAATTTTTCAGATGCATCGAAATGAATGGATTGAATTCTTACTTCCATAAAAACCTCCTTTTCTTTACGCTCTAGGATGAGCTTGTTCATAAACTTGTTTTAACTCCTCAAAGGTGGTATGCGTGTACACCTCTGTAGTAGTCAAGCTTTCATGTCCCAGCAACTCTTTCACAGCTTCCAGTTCTGCATGATGATTTAGCATCGTGGTTGCGAAAGTATGCCTCAGCACATGTGGGCTTTTCTTCTTTAGGGTCACCACCTTCGACAGGTATCGCTTCACAATATAGTTTACAGACGATGGAGACAAAGGTATCCCTTGCTTTCGGATAAAAAACGCCTCACATTCCCCTGCATAAAAACGATTTCTTTCTGCCAAATAAGACTCCAGCACCTCTTTCAGCCTAGTTCCAAAAGGAATCAGCCGTTGTTTATTTCTTTTCCCCGTCACCTTTATCACCGAGGAAGAAAAATCTATATCCGCATCCTTTAAAGCAATCAACTCCGCCCGACGAATACCTGTTGAATAAAACACCTCCAACATCGTCCTGTCACGAACCCCTTCAAAGGTCTGCGCAAAGCCGTTGTCTTCAAGCAACGAATCCATATCTTCATCCCTCAAGAAAACCGGCAATGGTTTCTTTTTCTTCGGACCTACCACTTTTGCAGCCGGGTCCACTGCTACCGCCTTTTGGCGCAACAAATAGCGATAAAATGACCGGAGCGAACTCAGCTTCCGATTCACCGTTGTTTCTGCACAACCTTCTTCCATTAATGAGAGTACCCATCCACGGATTAAATCGGCATCCACTTTCGTAAAATCAAGTTCCTCATCCACCCCTTTGAAATATTCCTCAAATTCATCCAAATCGGTTCCGTAACTTATAATCGTTTTCTCCGAATAGTTCCTTTCGAAAAGAAGACACTTCAGAAAAGAATCTTTCCACATAGAAACATCGCTTTTATTCTCAGCAACGAATTTATGAAAAAGAATTCAATAATTCAAGTGTTTCGTGAAATTATTAATCTTCGTTCTGATGCATTTTCTGAACGTAAATCGCACGTTCCATTTTAAGTCTCTTCAAAACAGACGGTTTGTCATACTGCTGTCTGCTTCTCAGTTCTTTTACAACACCTGTTTTTTCAAATTTTCTTTTGAATTTCTTCAGCGCTTTTTCAATGTTTTCGCCTTCTTTTACTGGTACTACAATCATGTTTTTAAAATTAAGTATGTTGTTATTAAATTATTCCGCAGTCAATTTGCGGCGCAAAATTACACATACTTTCTTTATTTACAAAACTTTCCAGTATATTTTATTCAAAAATCAAAGATAAGAACGCACTGAAGCGGCCCTTTCTGACAGATTTATTATTTTTGCTTGATAGGTTTATACTTTTTATTTAATTCATTTACACCATGAATCTTATAGCTGAAAGAATTGATGCTTTACGCAAACAAATGGTTACGAAAGGAATCTCTGCCTTTATTGTCCCCAGCACTGACCCTCATTCGGGCGAGTATGTGCCGGCGCATTGGGAAAGCCGAAAATGGATATCCGGATTCACAGGTTCCGCCGGTACTGCAGTCATCACCCTCTCTGGCGGCGGATTGTGGACTGATTCCCGTTATTTTCTACAAGCGGCCGACCAACTTCAAGGAAGCGGTCTTACCTTATTTAAAGACCGGCTGCCGGAAACACCTTCCATCGCCGAATGGCTGGGAAGTGTATTGAAAGCAGGCGACAAAGTCGGTATTGACGGATGGGTCAACAGCATTTCCGAAGCCATGCAGCTAAAGCAGGCTCTTCAATCATATGGGCTGGAACTGGTAACCGTGGACGACCCGTTCCATACGTTATGGAAAGACCGTCCTTCCCTACCCCTCGACCCTCCTTTTATTCTTCCTCTGGAATACAGCGGTGAACCATGCGGGCATAAAATCGAACGAATAAGACAAGTACTGAAAGGAAATGGAGCAAAAGGTCTGTTGATTTCAGCCTTGGATGAAATTGCCTGGGTCTTGAACATGAGAGGTACGGACGTACACTGCAACCCGGTTTTCGTCAGCTATCTCCTGATTACGTCTGTTTCCGCCACCCTCTATATTCATCCTGATAAGCTGACAGCAGAGACGCGTCGCTACCTGACTGAAAATCAAATTCAGGTCAAAGACTACTTCCACGTGGCCAAAGACCTGGAAGAATATAAAGAAGAAAACCTGCAGCTGTCCGGTTCTACCAATTATGCACTATATCAGGCAGCCAGCCGTCACAGCAAAGTTCTGCTCCATGATTCCCCGGTTTTATACATGAAAGCCATCAAGAACGAGACCGAAATTGCCGGTTTCCACCAAGCTATGCTCCGCGACGGTGTGGCCATGGTGAATTTCCTTTGCTGGCTGGAAGAGGCGGTGAAGAGCGGAAAAGAAACCGAAATCACCATCGACCGGAAACTATATACTTTCCGCGCAGCCCAGAAAGATTTCAAGGGCATCAGTTTCGATACGATTGCCGGCTATCAGGCACACGGAGCCATCGTACATTATGAAGCGACAGAAGAAACAGCCACCACGCTGCAACCGGAAGGATTCTTGTTGCTCGACAGCGGAGCGCAATACTTAGACGGAACCACGGATATCACCCGCACCATCTCCCTGGGCCCTGTAACCGAAGACCAAAAGAAAGACTATACCTTGATTTTAAAAGGATTCATCCAGCTTTCCATGGCACACTTCCCATACGGTACTTGCGGCACGCAATTAGACGTGCTGGCTCGTCAGTTCATCTGGAAGGCAGGTATGAACTACGGACACGGAACGGGGCATGGAGTAGGGCATTTCCTCAACGTACACGAAGGGCCTCATCAATTCCGCATGAACTACATGCCGGCCCTGCTCCTTCCGGGAATGACAGTAACCAACGAACCGGGTATATACAAAGCCGAACGTTACGGAGTTCGTACAGAAAATACCATGCTGATAGTCAAAGACCAGACTACTGAATTTGGTGAATTCTACAAATTCGAACCGCTCACCTTATGTCCAATTGACCTCAAGCCGCTCTTGCCGGAATTACTCAGCCCGGAAGAGAAGGAATGGTTGAACAGCTATCACCAGCAAGTGTACGCATCATTGTCTCCATTCCTGGCTCAGGAACAAAAAGAATGGCTGGCAAAAGCTACGATGGCTGTCCGCTAACCGACCCACATAAAAAAATCTCCCGACCGATTTTCCTTTCTAAGAAAACCAGCCGGGAGATTTTATTTTTTCATTCAAGAGTTCTTCACTCAAGCAAACATCTGGCTCACACGCTGAATGCCTGCCACCAAGACATCTACTTCTTCTTTTGTATTATACAGACCGAAAGAAGCACGTACGGTACCTTCAATGCCTAATCTATGCATCAACGGTTCCGCACAGTGATGTCCGGTACGTACGGCAATTCCCAAACGGTCGAGCAACGTGCCCATATCAAAATGATGGATATCGCCCACCAAGAATGAAATGACGCCACCTTTCTGCTCCGCTTCCCCAAAAATCCGCATGCCCGGGATTTCCTTCAAGCGTTTCATCGCATACTGGGTCAGTTCGTGCTCATAGGCCGCAATACGGTCCATGCCGATGGCCGACACGTAATCCAATGCTTTTGCCAATGCCGTAGAACCTATATAGTCTGGTGTACCTGCCTCAAACTTGAACGGAAGTTCATTAAAGGTCGTCTTTTCAAACGACACATTCTTGATCATCTCCCCTCCTCCCTGATAAGGAGGCAGTTTCTCCAACCACGCTTCCTTTCCATAGAGCACCCCAATGCCCGTAGGACCATACACCTTATGTCCGCTGAACACATAAAAATCAGCATCCAATGCCTGCACATCCACTGTCATGTGGGGAATACTCTGTGCACCGTCCACTAGCACAGGAACTCCCTGTGAATGGGCAAACTCAATGATTTCCTTCACCGGATTAATAGTACCCAGCACATTCGACACGTGCGCCACAGAAACCAGCTTCGTCTTTTCCGAAAAAAGTTTCTTGTATTCATCCAACAGCAGTTCACCACGATCGTTCATCGGAATCACTTTCAGCACAATCCCCTTCCGGGCTGCCTGAAGCTGCCATGAAACGATGTTGCTGTGATGCTCCATGACTGAAACAATCACCTCGTCGCCTTCTTTCATCTGGCTGTCCACAAAGGAAGAAGCCACCAGATTGATGCTCTCGGTCGTTCCACGCGTAAAGACAATCTCCGAGGTGCTACGCGCATGAATGAACTTACGCACGGTCTCGCGCGAAGCCTCATGCAGGTTCGTAGCCTGCTGGGAAAGGAAATGCACCCCACGATGTACGTTGGCATTCACCGAATAATACTCGTCTGTAATGGATTCCACCACACAACGAGGTTTCTGGGTCGTGGCTCCGTTGTCCAGATAAATCAGCGGCTTTCCATACACGGTCCGTGAAAGGATGGGAAAATCTTCCCTTATCTTGTTGACATCGTACTGCATAAATTCTCGCTTAAATATAATTATATTCGTCTGTCCCTTTATTTACAGATGGCACAGCCCTGACATTTGTTCAGTTCACCACGGAAGCGTTTCTCTACCAACAGATGCAGGCGGTCTTTCAATGCATCCATGCGGATATGGTCAATCACCTCATTCACAAATGCAAACATCAGCAACAGGCGGGCTTCCTTCAGACTGATGCCTCGCTGCTGCATGTAGAACAGGGCATTCTCATCCAACTGGCCCACCGTAGCTCCGTGCGAACATTTCACATCATCGGCATAAATCTCCAACTGCGGTTGAGTGTACATCCGTGCTTCACGGGTAGCACACAAGTTCCGGTTGGTCTGCTGGGAAGATGTATGCTGCGCACCTTCACGCACCAGCACTTTACCAGCAAATGCGCCTACAGCCTGGTCATCAAGCACATATTTAAACAACTCATTGCTGGTACAGTCAGACACCTTGTGGTCGATGAAGGTATTGTTATCCACCTGCTCATTCGCATCGGCAATGGCCATTCCGCACAAGTTGATTTCCGCTCCCTTTCCGGCCAACGTAACTTCCGTCGTATTGCGGGTTGTTCCGTTGTGCAGCGTCATCCCGTTCAACAGCACATTGCTGCCGGCCTCCTGATGTACATACAGGTTGCTGAAGCGTACCGTACTGTTATGGGTTTCTTCCAGTTCATACAGGTCGAACACCGAATTTTCTCCTGCAAAAACCTCCACCACTTGGGTAGAAAGGAAGTTCACGTTATCCATGGCATGGTCGCATACCAGCAACTTGGCCTGTGCCCCTTCCTCCAGGATAATCAACACCCGGCGGTTCACCATAAAGTCCACGTCTGCCCGCAGAATATTCACTAACTGTATCGGACGTTCCATTACAACGTTCTTCGGCACATACATGCACACCCCATCTTGGGCAAACATCGTATTGAAGGCTGCCAACGCATCTTTCGAGGTATCTGCCAGCTTTCCGTAATATTTCTTTACCAGCTCCGGATGCTGTTCGGCCATGTCTTTCAAGCTGCCGAAATACACCCCTTCCGGCAACTGAGCCGAAGGATGCACATGCTTGTCAAACGCATCGTTCACCACAAAATAGAGCGACGTGCTCATGTTGGGCACATCACACTTGAACACTTCATACGGATTGACCGGAATCTCCAACCGGTTCAGGTTCAGTCCATAATTCGGGGCAAAATACTTGCCCACCTCCGTGTATTTATACTTTTCCTGCTTGCGAGTGGGAAAGCCCAGCTGTTCAAAGTCAGCGAAAGCTTTGGCACGAGGCGCATTCAGCACCTCCGCACTCTGCCGACAAATCATCGCCTCGCACTGCGTGAAAAGGTCTATGTATTGCTGTTCTGCTTTCATGCTTATTCTCCCAGTTCTTTCTTAATCCAATCGTAACCTTTTTCTTCCAGTTCCAGTGCCAACTCAGGACCAGCTGTTTTCACGATACGGCCTTTGTAAAGCACGTGTACAATATCCGGCTTGATGTAGTCGAGCAGACGCTGATAATGTGTAATCACGATGCAGCTGGTTTCTGGTGTTTTCAACTTGTTCACTCCTTCGGCCACAATTCGTAAGGCATCGATGTCCAATCCAGAGTCTGTCTCATCCAAAATGCTCAATTTCGGTTCCAGCATAGCCATTTGGAAAATCTCATTCCGTTTCTTTTCTCCACCTGAGAAACCTTCATTCACGGAACGGTTGGCCAGCTTGCTGTCCAGTTCCACGATTTCTCTTTTCTGACGCATCAACTTCAAGAACTCACTGGCAGTCAGTGCCGGCAGTCCTTTATATTTCCGCTGTTCGTTGACAGCCGCACGCATGAAATTTACCATGCTTACGCCCGGAATTTCCACCGGATACTGGAAGGACAGAAACAATCCCTCGTGGCTACGGTCGGCCGGGCTCAAAGCCAACAAATCCTTACCGTCGAAGGTTACCGAACCTTTTGTCACTTCATAAGCTGGATGTCCCACCAAGACATTGCTCAACGTACTCTTTCCTGAACCGTTCGGTCCCATAATCGCATGAACCTCACCCGACTTTACGGTCAGGTTAATTCCTTTCAATATCTCTTTGCCATTGATGCTGGCATGTAAATTCTTTATCTCTAACATAATACTTTAATTTTATATTTATCCCACGCTGCCTTCCAACGATACAGACAGCAATTTCTGCGCCTCTACGGCAAACTCCATCGGCAATTTGTTAAGCACTTCCTTCGCATAACCGTTCACAATCAGTCCTACGGCATCTTCGGTAGAGATTCCTCGCTGATTACAATAGAAAATCTGGTCTTCCGAAATTTTGGAAGTGGTAGCCTCATGCTCCACTACTGCCGTCTCATTATGAATATCCATATAAGGGAAAGTATGCGCCCCGCACTGACTTCCCAGCAGCAAAGAATCACACTGACTGTAGTTTCGGGCATTGTCTGCCTTTTCGGCCACACGCACCAGACCACGGTAAGAGTTCTGACTCTTTCCTGCACTGATACCCTTGCTCACAATGGTAGAACGGGTATTCTTGCCCAAGTGAATCATCTTGGTACCCGTATCGGCCTGCTGATAGTTGTTGGTTACGGCCACGGAATAAAATTCTGCCGTAGAATTATCCCCGCTCAAGATACAGCTCGGATATTTCCACGTAATGGCAGAACCCGTTTCCACCTGCGTCCAAGACAGCTTGCTGTCTACCCCTTTGCAATTACCTCGTTTGGTCACAAAGTTGTACACGCCTCCCTTGCCTTCCGCATCACCCGGATACCAGTTCTGCACCGTAGAATATTTTACTTCCGCACGGTCGAGTACCACAATCTCCACGATAGCGGCATGGAGCTGGTTCTCGTCACGCATTGGCGCCGTACAGCCTTCCAGATAGGACACGTAACTGTCATCGTCGGCCACAATCAGGGTGCGTTCAAACTGCCCCGTATTGGCTGCATTGATACGGAAATAAGTGGACAGCTCCATCGGACAACGTACCCCTTTCGGGATGTACACAAATGATCCGTCGCTGAACACCGCCGAATTCAATGCCGCAAAGAAATTATCCCGGTAACCCACCACTGAGCCCAGATATTTCTTCACCAAATCCGGATGTTCGCGTACTGCCTCACTGATGGAACAGAAGATAATACCTTTCTCCATCAATGTCTCCTTGAAGGTTGTCTTTACAGACACTGAGTCCATGACAGCATCCACCGCCATGCCGCTCAACGCCATACGTTCTTCCAAAGGAATACCCAGCTTGTCAAATGTTTTCAACAATTCCGGATCCACCTCATCCAAACTCTTCGGTCCATCTTTCTTCTTCGTTGGATCTGCATAATATGAAATAGCCTGATAATCTATTTCTGGAATATTCAAATGCGCCCATGTAGGCATCTCCAATGTCTGCCAATAACGGAACGCCTTCAAGCGGAACTCAAGCAACCAGTCGGGCTCTCCCTTCTTGGAAGAAATCAACCGTACGACCTCCTCATTCAGTCCCTTCTCTATGATATCTGTATGAACATCCGTGGTGAAGCCATATTTATACTTCTCCTGCGTCAGTTCCTTCACATATTTGTTGGGTTCTAATTGCATATTAAATCTGATTATTATCTGTTTCTATAATTTCTTCTGTTACAGTCTTTACTGCCGGATAAAAAACTCCAGAGAATTTCTTCATCGGATAATATAACAAAGAATCACTTTTAGTGGTTGAATATATTAAGTTATCTTTAGAGTCTACAAAATCAATAAAATGAATTACAACACTAATCATCAAGGCATATTTGATGGTTCCCAATCCCGCTCCTAACCAACGGTTGATAAAACCTAAGCTGACCATATCCACGATTTTTGTCAAAGCCGAAGCTAAAATAGACAAACCTAATGGTACTACTAAACCGATTAATAGAAAAGCCAATATCTGCCCAAAAGTCACGGATGTTCCTACCTTCACCGCCAGCTGCTCTCCTACTGCAGCAAATAAAGCACGCGCAACCAGCAAACCAGCTACCAAGCCTATAATAGAAGCCAACTGTTTTAAAAAACCCTTCAGAAAACCAGAGATAGCCCCTAAAGCCAACACAACCACAATTATCCAGTCAAGTGTTTCCATCCATTATTTATAAATTAAAAAAAGACAAAGCGAAGAACTTGTTCCCATATCTGATGGGTGAATACAAGATTCTTCGCTTTGCTCTGAATGACAAATGTATTTATTTGCACCCAAACAATGGTCAGACTCTACGTCCTTACAATGTCTGCTTTACTTCTATTTCTTCGTATGTTTCAATCACATCACCAACCTTCAGGTCGTTGCAGTTCGTCAGGCTGATACCACATTCAAAGTTAGTACCCACTTCCTTCACATCGTCCTTGAAACGTTTCAAGGCATTGATTGAACCCGTAAAGATGACGATACCGTCGCGAATCAGACGAGCCTTGTCGGTACGTTTCACCTTTCCGGTCTTTACTACCGCACCGGCTACCATACCCACCTTGCTGATGTTGAACACTTCGCGTACTTCGATGGTAGCAGTCACCTGTTCCTTCAAAGTCGGCGCCAGCATACCTTCCATGGCCGATTTCACTTCTTCAATCGCATCGTAAATAATAGAATACTTGCGGATATCCACACCTTCCTGTTCAGCCAGTTTCGCGGCGTTTCCTGACGGACGAACCTGGAAACCTACGATAATGGCATTGGAAGCGGCAGCCAGTGACACATCCGACTCGGAAATCTGTCCCACTCCCTTATGGATGACATTTACTTGAATCTGTTCAGTGGACAACTTAATCAACGAATCGCTCAAGGCTTCTACAGAACCGTCCACGTCACCTTTCACGATGACATTCAGTTCGTGGAAGTCACCCAGTGCCAGACGGCGGCCCACTTCGTCAAGGGTCAGCATCTTCTGGGTACGCAAGCCCTGTTCACGCTGCAGCTGTTCACGCTTGTTGGCAATTTCACGAGCTTCCTGTTCTGTATCCAGTACATGGAATGTATCACCCGCAGCCGGCGCACCGTTCAATCCCAGAATCAGTACCGGTTCAGAAGGACCGGCTTCTTTCATTCGCTGGTTACGTTCGTTGAACATCGCCTTGACCTTGCCGTATGAAGTTCCGGCCAGCACAATGTCACCTACATGCAATGTTCCGTTGGAAACCAGAACTGTAGCCACATAGCCACGTCCTTTATCCAAAGAAGATTCAATAATGGAACCTGTAGCCTTCCGGTTCGGATTAGCTTTCAAATCCAGCATTTCGGCTTCCAGTAACACTTTTTCCAGCAATTCGTGTACACCCGTACCCTTCTTTGCCGAGATATCCTGTGACTGGTATTTTCCGCCCCATTCTTCCACCAGGAAGTTCATGGCAGCCAATTCTTCCTTGATTCGGTCCGGATTGGCATTCGGTTTATCAATCTTATTGATGGCAAACACGATAGGTACACCTGCTGCCATGGCATGGTTGATGGCCTCTTTAGTCTGCGGCATCACGTTGTCATCGGCAGCTACGATAATGATCACCACGTCAGTCACTTTCGCACCACGGGCACGCATGGCTGTAAAGGCTTCGTGTCCCGGCGTATCCAAGAAGGTGATACGACGTCCGTCTTCCAGTTTCACATTATAGGCACCAATATGCTGGGTAATACCACCGGCTTCACCGGCAATCACATTCGCCTTACGGATGTAGTCCAGCAAAGAAGTCTTACCGTGGTCTACATGTCCCATCACCGTCACAATCGGTGCACGCGGCTGCAAATCTTCTTCTGCATCGGCCTCTTCTTCTACAGCCTGTGCCACTTCGGCACTCACATATTCTGTTTTAAATCCAAACTCTTCAGCTACCAGGTTGATAGTTTCCGCATCCAAACGCTGGTTGATAGACACCATGATACCCACGCTCATACAAGTAGAGATAACTTGCGTAACGGGTACGTCCATCATGTTAGCCAGTTCGTTGGCCGTCACGAATTCCGTCAGTTTCAAAACCTTGCTTTCTTCCTGTTCCAGTTCTTCCTGTTCCAGCTGGCGGTTCTGGATATTCTCACGTTTCTCCTTACGATACTTGGCAGCCTTGTTCTTTCCTTTATTAGTCAGTCGGGCAAGCGTTTCCTTCACCTGTTTTGCTACATCCTCATCACTTACCTCCTGTTTCACTACAGGTTTCTTAAAACGGTCCTTATTATGTTTTCCACCTTGATTTTGGGCTTGATTGCCCTTTCCGGACTTTTCATTCCGAGAAACATTACCTGTATTAGTCGCAGCATTGCTAATATCAACCCGCTCCTTATTTATTCTATTGCGTTTTTTCTTTTTAGAAGCCTCATCATTCAATGCCCCTTTATCTGATTTGTCATCACTTTTCCGGATTTCCTTAATAATGGCATCTTTCATCTGCTTGCGCTGTTCCTGACGCTGCTTATCCTTCTCTTCTCTCTCCTTTTTCTTTTCTTCTTTTGATTTCTTTTTCGGACGAGTTGACTGATTCAATGCAGCCAAATCAATTTGACCTACTACATTTATTTTTGACTTAAATTCTGTTGGACGAATCTTAAACACTTCGTCTTCTTTATTCTCCTGAACGGACTGTTGCTTTTTTCCTTCTTCCATCGGCTCTGGTTTCAATTCTTCTGCCTTCATCTCCGGCTGTTTCGTTTCTTCTTTCTCTACTATCTGAAGCTGCTGCAGAGCAGGTTCTTCTGTCTTCGTTTCCACCTTCTCCACTTCAGGCTTCTTATTCTCAGATTCTGGCTTAGCTGGCCCTTCCTGTACTACAGGAACTTCAGCAGGCTCAACCACAGCCGGTTTTTTCCTTCTCTTCAGACTATCCAAGTCTATTTTTCCTACAGGCTTGAATTTAGGTCGCACATCTTCCGGAACCACTGTTTCTATTACCTCCGTTTTTTTTAACTCCGGATGTATATCCTCAATAGAAACAGATGCCTTGTTGCGCTCCTTATTTTGTCGTTCCTGAATAATTTTCTCGGACTCTATCTTCAAATCTTTGTCTTTGCTGAACTCCTTTACCAGTACAGCATACTGCTCTTCAGTAATTTTGGTATTTGGATTAGCCTCGACCGTATATCCTTTTTTCTGCAAAAAGTCTACCACCGTGGTTATTCCGACATTCAAATCTCTTGTTACTTTATTCAATCTTATAGTCATAATTCATCACATTTTATAGAGTTCAGGAAAATACATCAGTCACACATAAATAAGCAGACGAGAATGGAAACCATTCCCATCTGTTTTCACGCAAGCAAATTATTCCTCAAACTCCGCTTTTAAAATTCTCAGGACATCGTCCACCGTATTTTCTTCCAGGTCTGCCTTTTCAATCAGCATTTCACGAGGAGCATTCAATACGCCTTTTGCGGTATCAATTCCAATTCCCTTGATAGCATTGATGACCCATTCATCTATTTCATCTTTAAACTCATCCAAATAAATATCCTCATCAGCTGCAGCATCCTCTCCAAGTTCACGATACACATCAATCGTATATTCAGTTAACATACTGGCCAGCTTAATATTTAATCCGCCTTTACCGATGGCTAATGATACCTCTTCCGGTTTCAAATATACCTCAGCCCTCTTTTCATCTTCATGCATAACAATAGATGAAACTTTTGCAGGGCTCAAAGCACGCTGAATAAACAGCTGGATATTAGACGTATAATTAATCACATCAATATTCTCATTACGCAATTCGCGTACAATTCCATGGATACGAGAACCCTTCACGCCCACACAGGCACCAACCGGATCAATACGCTCATCATACGATTCCACCGCAATCTTAGCACGTTCTCCCGGGATACGAGCAATCTTCTTAATAGTAATCAGCCCATCATTAATTTCAGGAACTTCCTGTTCAAACAAGCGCTGTAAGAAAACTGGTGAAGTACGGCTCAAAATAATCTTAGGGTTATTATTTTTATTATCCACGCGAGCCACTACCGCACGAGCAGTCTCTCCCTTCCGATAGAAGTCGCTTGGAATCTGCTCTGTCTTCGGCAGCAGCAGTTCGTTGCCTTCATCATCCAGAAGTAAAATTTCTTTCTTCCAAATCTGATAAACTTCAGCACTAACCACAGTACCTACTTTATCAATATATTTGTTGTACAAACTGTCTTTTTCCAGTTCCAGGATTTTCGAAGCCAATGTCTGACGGAGGTTAAGAATCGCACGACGACCGAATTTCTCAAAAATCACTTCGTCAGTCACTTCCTCTCCCACTTCATACGATGCATCTATTTTACGAGCCTCCGACAATGCAATCTGCAGGTTCGGATTAGTCAGCTCCTCATCCGCTACAACTTCACGGTTACGCCAGATTTCAAAGTCCCCCTTATCTGGATTTACAATCACATCATAATTCTCATCTGTACCGAACATTTTCGCAATCACACTGCGGAATGACTCTTCCAACACGCTTACCATTGTGGTGCGATCAATATTCTTCAACTCCTTAAACTCCGAGAATGTGTCAATCAAGCTGACTGTTTCTTCTTTTTTGGCCATAATTATTTAAAGCTAATTAAGTATTTGGTGTATTTTATCTCATCATACGTAAAGGTTACATTCTGTTCCACCAGCTTCGGACGCTTGGCTCCTTCAGGCTTTATCTTAACTTCTATTGTAATTGTGAAGTTTTCTTCATTCGCATCAGCCAGAACCCCGGTCCATTTTTTCCCGGTCTTATCCATCACCTCCACATCACAGCCTACATGTGCCAGATATTGCTGCAAAACCTTAAATGGCTGACCGATTCCCGCGGAACCGACTTCCAATTCATAATCCTCTTCTTCACGGCTTAATTTAGACTCAATGTAACGACTTAACTCCACACAGTCGTCAATCCATACGCCCTCTGCATGGTCTATTTCCACTACAATTTTGTCATCCGGACTTACATTTACATCAACCAAGAAATAGCTCTTATCTTTCAGCCATTCCTCTACAATCCGAGCTACAACGTTTTTATCTATCATGTATTAACTATTAAGAACAAAAAAAGGAGCTTAATCGCCCCTCCACCTTTTTCATCCAATCACTTGCAAAGATATAAATAATCTCATGTCACACAAAATAATAACTAAATTATTTATATAGGAGAGTGGTATGAAAAAGCGGCAAATGATAGAAATCATCTGCCGCTTTTCGTCGGAATGAGGCGACTCGAACGCCCGACCCCTACGTCCCGAACGTAGTGCGCTACCAACTGCGCTACATTCCGATTGCAACGTTTGTTTTTCGTTTGCGATTGCAAAGGTAGACATAATTTTAATACCTGCAAAAGAAAAACGCTTTTTTTTCACAAAAAAATTATTTTTCTTATTTTCATCCTATTTGTTTTGAAGATTAAAGTTTTTAGTCTATCTTTGCACCGCAAAGCCAAGGTGCCATAGCTCAGTTGGTAGAGCAAAGGACTGAAAATCCTTGTGTCCCCGGTTCGATTCCTGGTGGCACCACTTTGAAGAAAAGCAAAAGACAGTAAAATCCTGATTTCCAAGCGAAATCGGGATTTTTTGTTTTCTCCAAGCACGCAAAAAACGGCAAAATATGGCTCAACGTAAAAATCTGAGGGATTCGTTGATTAAGCATAAATTTTAGCCAGTCTGAACAAAAAGAAGGCCTTGTCCTTTACTCCCCTGAACTG
>CABIXF010000043.1 GCA_902362595.1 Bacteroidaceae bacterium
TCGGATAAGCTGATTGACGATAGGATTATATTGAACCCAATCCTAACTTCTTACTACAGAAGTATTTATCAAGCGACCAATCTGGGCGCACTGGCGTATATCTGTGTCGTGCCTATCTCTTTATGTCCGAGTAGTTTCTGTACCGTGTAAATGTCAGCTCCAAGGTCAAGCATAAGCACGGCAAAGGTATGCCGTCCGGAGTGAAATGTTATGTCCTTTGTTATCCCTGCTCTCATAGCCCACATTCTCAATTCAGTTATCATGTATGAACTGTATTTGAATCCGACAAAAACACGATCATCCGCTTTTCTTCTTTCACCCATGTATTGTACAGCCTGTGGATTTATGTCGAGGTATTCCTGTCCTCCGGTCTTTTTCTGTTTGAACACAATACGGGTAAAATCTCCCTGTTGCTGAACTTCACGCCAGCGCATCTTTTCAATATCGCTCTTTCTAAGCCCTGTCAGACACGAGAATAAAAAGGCGTTTTTCAAAGCCGGGTATTTACAGTGCGTTGCAGCCATAGCCCGCACTTCATCAATAGTAAGGTAACTACGTTCCGTTTCCCCTTGTTTGAAGCCCTCTATGCCACGCAAAGGGTTATGTGGCATAATTCTGTCCTCGAAAGCCTGATTGATACAGGCACGCAATTTATTAAAATAGCTAACCTTACTGTTTTGTGACAAAGGCTTCATTACTTCGTCTGTCTTGATGTGTTTTCTTTTATCCCGGCAACGGGCTGTTTTATCAAGATACTTTTTGAAGCCCTCAATCCATTCCGGGGTTACGTCTTTGAATGTCATACCCGGTTTACAGTATCTTTCAAGATGTTTAAGGCAACTGTACCAGTTACCCCAATTCCCCAAACTTTCGGGATTCCCTTTCCTCTTTTCGCACATCGCCTTATAATAGTCGAGGAAATTTGTGTCAAGTTTGTAGGCTGCATTGAAGCCATATTCTCCGTTCTGCAGTTCTACCAACCGTTTTCCCCGTATTGCTTCTGCAAGCTGCATGGTCTGTCGGTTCTTTTCCCTGTCGGCTTTTGTCTTTTCTTCAATAAGGTATAATTTTAGATACTCGTAAGAGCGTTTACCGTTAAGGTATATATCAAGATAAAGCGATGTTCGCCCGGTGGAAGTCTTCCGCTTCCGCAACCGGATAGGTTCTTTGGAATTACTCATTTTTGTTGCTTTTGTTGCTGAATTTGGTTTGAGCAACAAAATAACAACAAAAAAACGACAAAACGAATATTATCAATGCAAAATTACTACTTTGATTATAGCAATTGTAAATAACTGTGTTATTGCAGATTATTTCGCTTTGATAATATCCGTTTTGTATTTGAATTGAGCAACAAAAAAGCCGCTTCACTTGCCGATGCAAAAATGCTTGAAAATATTCCCCAGCACCTCATCGGTCGTGATTTCCCCGCCCACAATCTCTGCCAGGTGGAAGAGACACTCACGGAGGTCTTGTGAAACCAAGTCACCGGAAAGATGTAGGGTCAGTCCGTCCTGTACGCGGTGAATAGCCTCCAACGCGTGACTCAAGGCCTCGTAGTGACGGATGTTGCTCACCACCACATCGTTCTGTGAGAGGTCGGGCAGGGCGGCGAAGTCCACCAACTGCTTCTGAAGCTGAGAAAGTCCCTCTTTCTGCTTGGCCGAAAGAAAAAGCACACATACGCCCTCCGGCAAATCGGGGAGAGCCGCTTTCAGGCGAGCAAGTTGTGCATCCGTCGAAGAAGCAGTATTATCCGTAAAAGGTTCTGCCGATGAAAGCAAATCCGCCTTGTTGAGCACAATCACCAGGTGTTTGCCTTTGCAGCGGGGTAGAATCTTTCCGGCCAGTTCACGGTATTGCTTCTCGGCACAAGTGGCGTCGATGACCCAAAGCACGATATCGGCTTGATCCAGTTTCTGGAAACTCCGCTCGATACCCAGACTTTCGATGGTGTCGGTCGTTTCACGGATACCTGCCGTATCGATAAAGCGGAAGGTGATGCCGCCCAGGTTCATCGTATCCTCGATGACGTCGCGCGTGGTACCGTGAATGTCGCTCACGATGGCGCGTTCTTCGTTCAGGAGGGCATTCAGCAGGGTAGACTTCCCGGCATTGGTTTCGCCTACGATGGCCACGGGAACCCCGTTTTTGAGGGCATTTCCTACGCTGAACGTATTCACCAGGTGATGGATGACGTGCTCAATCTGACGGGCGATGTCTTCCAGTTCCGAACGGTCGGCAAATTCCAGTTCCTCATGGTCGCTGAAATCAAGCTCCAGTTCCATGAGGGAGGTGAGGAGGAGCAACTTGTCGCGCAGGGTGGCCAGTTCCCGACTGAATCCGCCGCGCATCTGGTTCATGGCCATGCGATGGGTGGCAGCAGAGGTAGAGGCGATGAGGTCGGCCACCGCTTCGGCCTGGCTCAAATCCATCTTGCCGTTCAGGAAAGCACGCTGGGTGTATTCCCCCGGTCCGGCGGCACGGCATCCTTGCCGGATAAGGAGTTGCATCACCTGTTGGAGAATGTAGCTCGAACCGTGGCAGGAGATTTCCGTGGAGTCTTCTCCCGTGTAGGAATGAGGGCCTCGGAAAAGGCTGACCAGCACTTCGTCGATAATCTCTCCTTCAGGACTAAGGATGTGGCCGAAGGTGAGGGTATAGGGTTCGCGTTCAGCCAGCGGTTTACCGGAAACGGGCTTGAAAATGCGGTCGGTGAGGGTGATGGCTTCCGGACCCGACACGCGGATGGTGCCGATGGCTCCACCTTGGGCGGTAGCGATGGCACAGATGGTATCTTGGGTTTGTAGTATGTTCACGTGTGTATTGCTTTTAAAATCCTTGCAAAGATACGGTTTTCGGGTTACATCCGGAAGGGGAGCCGACAGATTTATGCGGGCAGGTAGAGGGTTTTCACCAGCAGGTCGACCACTTTTTCGAGGTATTTGCGATCGGTTTCATCGAAGGTAGCCAACTGGTCGCTGTCGATGTCAAGCACGCCCCGGACTTCTCCGTTGGCCGTCATCGGCACGACGATTTCGGAGCGGGAGAGGGAACTGCAGGCGATATGGCCGGGAAACTGGTCCACATCGGGTACGACTTGGGTACGGGCTTCGGCCCAGGCGGTACCGCATACACCGCGGCCTTTCTTGATGCGGTAGCAGGCCACGCTGCCTTGGAACGGGCCGAGGTGAAGCTCGCCTTCGTGTACCAGATAGAAGCCTACCCAGAAGAATCCGAAGGCTTCTTTCAGGGCGGCACTGGTGTTGGCCAATATACTGATTTCGTTTTTCTCGCCTTCAATCAGGGGAGCGAATTGTTCAAGGAACTGGACATAGCGCTGACGCTTGTCGGTAAGGGTGGATTTAAAACTTGCTTCCATGTAGATAATTTTTCAGACAGAAAAACAGGCTCTCTTCCGGAGAAGGGAACCTGTTGATTGATAATTAATTTACTAGATTCTTTCGAGGACGACTTTAATCAGGTCGTCGATTTTGCTCTTGTATCCGGTGTTGGCTTCCTTGGCTACGCGGTTGGCAATGACCATGCACACGGTGGTGGCTTTATGGCCTTGCAGACGGGCCAGTCCGGCCAGGGCAGAGCTTTCCATTTCGAAGTTGGTGATGCGGTGTCCCTGGTACTCGAAGCTTTCGATTTTCTCGTTCTGGTGCGGATCAGCCAAGGGGATACGGAGCTGACGTCCTTGCGGACCGAAGAAACCACCACATGCCACGGTTACGCCGCGTACCATGTCGGTGCCGGCGATGCGGTCCACCAGTTCCTTGTCGGCATGAATTACGTAGGGAGCCGGGGCGCAGAGGTTACCTGTCCAGCCCAGGTGGTTAAGCAGAGCGCGTTCCATGGGCAGGTCGCACACGGCGTTGCGTCCTTCGTAAAAGTTCAGGAGGCCGTCGAATCCCACAGAGACTTCGGAACAGATGAAGGTGCCTACGGGCGTGTAGGATTGCAGGCCGCCGCAGGTACCGATGCGCACGATTTCCAGCTGTCGGAAGGTGTCGTTTTCTTCGCGGGTCTGGAAGTTGATGTTGGCCAGCGCATCGATTTCATTCATCACGATGTCGATGTTATCGCACCCGATGCCGGTAGAGGTCACCATGATGCGTTTGCCTTTGTAGGTACCGGTGACGGTACGAAACTCACGGCTTTCCACTTCACATTCGCGGGTGTCGAAGTGGGAAGCTACGAGGGCCACACGTCCGGGGTCACCCACCAGAATAATTTTGTCGGCCAGGTGCTCCGGTTTCACGTGGAGATGGAATACAGAACCGTCTTCGTTGATGATCAGTTCTGAAGGAGGAAAATACTTTTTCATGTGTGTTACGTTTTTAGTCAAGTAAAGTTTATGTCTTCTTATTTGCCGATGGGTTCGTGTCCGGCAGGATGGGAATCCGGTCGGGCAATGCTGCTTCGCATGTCGGTATCAGCTTGGATGTTCTTCATCCGGTAGTAGTCCATGATACCCAAGTTACCCGTACGGAAGGCTTCGGCCATGGCTTTGGGCACTTCGGCTTCGGCTTGAATCACGTTGGCACGGGCTTCTTCGGCTTTGGCTTTCATTTCCTGTTCCAGGGCTACGGCCATGGCGCGGCGTTCCTCGGCCTTGGCCTGGGCGATGTTCTTGTCGGCATTGGCCTGGTCAATCTGCAGGGAAGCTCCGATGTTACGGCCAATGTCGATGTCGGCAATATCAATGGAAAGAATCTCGAAGGCAGTACCGGCATCCAGTCCCTTGCGCAGCACGAGCTTGGAGATGGAATCGGGGTTTTCGAGTACCGACTTATGGTTTTCGGAGGAACCGATGGAAGAGACAATGCCTTCGCCTACACGGGCCAGTACGGTGTCTTCACCGGCTCCACCCACCAGTTGGCGGATGTTGGCGCGTACGGTCACACGGGCCTTGGCAATGAGCTGGATACCGTCCTTGGCCACGGCGGTGACAGGAGGAGTATCAATCACTTTCGGGTTGACCGACATCTGTACGGCTTCGAACACGTCACGTCCGGCCAGGTCAATCCCCGTCGCCATCTGGAAAGACAGTTCGATATTGGCCTTTGAAGCCGACACGAGGGCGTGTACCACCTTCTCCACGTGTCCGCCGGCCATGTAGTGAGCCTCCAGTTCATCGCGGGTAATGGTACTCAGTCCAGCTTTATGGGCCTCAATCATGGCAGGTACGATGACGTAGGGCGGCACGTTACGGATGCGCATCAAGAACAGCTGGATAAGCGAAATCTTGACGCCCGATACCTTGGCCGAGAGCCAGAGAAAGAAAGGCACGTAGTGGAAAAAAATGACCAGGAAGATGATGACACCTCCGGCCAAAATAAAGGGGAGATAAGCGGGATTAATCATATACGTTAGATTTAAAAGTGAATACAGAAAGAAGGGTGAACGTAAAGTTTACGCATGTTTCACGTACACCGTGGTCTCGTTGATGCGGACAATCTCTACCGGCGTCTTCTCGTCGATGAATCCGTCGGCCGACTGCACTTCGATGATGTGTCCGTTGAAGTCGGCGTTGCCAATCAGGGTCAGGCGGGTGACGCTCATACCCCGGTCACCGGGTTTCAGATCCATTCCCTCAAGAGGAGAGGGGCGGTAGTCGAGGGTTTTCTTCAGCGACAGGCGGTCGACGGTCTTGGAGCGCATGAACCACCATGTTACGCCAATGATGCCTAGTAAAGAGACACCGATGGTGAGGAATCCGGCCTGTGAACCGAGTGAGGTAAAGGCGGAATAAATGGCATAGAGGATGCACACCGCGGCTCCGATTCCCGCCACGCTGATGCCGGGAATCAGGAAGACTTCGATGGCAAAGAGTATCAGGCCTCCAATGATGAGTGCGATGATAATCAGTGTTTCCATGGTATGTGTGTATTAAAGGTTCTTCAATGTCTTGATTTCTGTGTTCCGGATGTCAAGGGTAAGAACTTCGATTTCCTTGTGCAACTCTTTCACTCGTTTTTCGCGGTCGAGAATGCCCGGAGTCAGTTCTTTCTTCATCCCAAGGCTTCCGGAGGCATATTTGCTTCGGCTTTGCACGAGCAATTCACTGATGGCTTCCAGGTCTTTTTCCTTTTGCTGAAATTGTTGGTATTTTTGGCGTGCTTCAGCCGAACGGAAATCGTCCAGATTATGGTAAATGGCATTATCGTTCACGACAAAACGAAAATCACCTTTCTTCCGGCTTTCATTTTCTCCGTACATCACCTGTGCCAGTTGTTGTTTGGCTAGTCGGACTTTGTCTGCATCGTTCCAGGTATGGCGGATACCGTTCAGCATGGCAATATTGGTCAGTAGTCCCGGATCTGTAGAATCATAATCGTATACTTGTTTGGAACTGTTGGGGGCAAACACATAGACGCAGATCTTACCCTCGGGCTGGTAACGATCGGAGGCGAACCATCCTAAATCGTTAAAGTCGTCGATGGCATACATGTAGTCATTGAAAGGAGAATTAAAAGGGAATCCTATATTGTCTGGCTTCAGGTAGCTCCCGTCTTCTGTATCGTAGCGTGTGATAAAAATGTCGTAGCCTCCCAGACTTTCTTCACCTTTGGCCGCAAAATAAAGGGTGATACCGTCGGAATTGATGAAAGGATAATTCAAATCCGTACCCGCATCCTCCAGTCCTTTGACTTTCTCAGGAGTACTCCAGTTGTTTCCCAATGTCGCACTGATATAAAGGGCTTTATGTTCTCCTCCTGAGAGATAGCGGGAAAGGATTTTTTTATCTTTTATTCCATTGGTAAATTCCGTACAGTCATTCTCACCGGTAAGGGCTATTTTCCCGGATTCTTCATTGATTTTGTATGCCTGAAGAAAATCATTTTTGTCGACGACAAAACTGTCAATCACGGCTACCTTCTCCACGCCTCGCATCATGCGGGCTCCCATCCGGTACCGGTTCATCAGTTCATCTAGATTCGATGTGTCCTGATTTTTCCGTTCCATCCAATAGATATGGTCTTCCAGGTTTTCGATGGCTTCGTCAAAACGGTAAAGATCGAAATAGGCTTTACTCAAATAAAGAAACGCATTGATGACCTTGCGTTCAGCACTTTTCTCCAAATAAGGAACCGATTCCTGCAGTTCACCGGTTTCGTAGCAGCATGCGCCATACCAGAAGTTATAGTTTGCATTTGAAGGAGCCTGTTTGACCAACCGTTTGAATACAGGTTTTGCTTTGTCGAACTGCTTGTCGTTGAACCATTTTTGTGCCTGGCTCAGAGTCTGTGCGGAAACTCCTCCGATGCAACAAAGAGCTAAAAGGGGAAGTATGTATTTTTTTTTCATCGTTTCTGTGTCTAAAAGTTTCTCAAATGTAGGAATATTCTGGGAATTATGCCATTTTCTGTTCCCTATTTTTCTTTTTTACGTGGAACTTTGAGCATTTTAGTTTTGCGAATATAACAAATAATGCAATAATTCAAAACAATATGCTTCATAAAAAACTGTAACCGTTTCCTGTTATTCGGGTGTTTTTCGTAATTTCGCCGCCGTTTAAAAACAAATATATGGGAAAAATGACGGAAGAAGACCGCCTGATGCGCCGTATCAACCAGCGGTTCATGAAAGGGGTGATGAAATACAATCTGATAGAAGAAGGCGACCGAATCCTGGTGGGCCTTTCGGGTGGGAAAGACTCACTGGCCTTGCTGGAGTTGCTGGCTTTGCGTTCACGCATCTACAAGCCTAAATTTTCAGTGGTGGCAGCTCATGTGGTGATGAAGAACATCGCCTACGAGTCCGACCAGACCTATCTGCGCGAGTATGCCGAGAACCTGGGGGTACCGTATGTGTGCTATGAAACGGAGTTCGACCCGTCGACCGACAACCGGAAATCTCCGTGTTTCCTGTGTTCGTGGAATCGGCGAAAGGCGCTCTTTACCGTGGCCAAGGAGCACGGATGCAACAAAATCGCGTTGGGACACCACATGGACGACATTCTAGAGACTTTGCTCATGAACATGACCTTCCAAGGGGCTTTCAGCACCATGCCGCCGCGGCTCGTAATGCGCAAGTTCGACATGACGATTATCCGTCCCATGTGTCTGGTACACGAAGCCGACTTGAAGGAAATGGCTGCTCTCCGGGGATTCCGCAAGCAGGTGAAGAATTGTCCGTATGAAAAAGACTCCCATCGCTCGGACATGAAAGAGGTGCTGGCCCGATTAGAAGCCATGAATCCGGAAGCACGTTACAGTCTGTGGGGGAGCATGAACAACATCCAGCGCGACCTTCTTCCGATGGAGAGTGAAGAGGATTCGCTCGGTTAAGTCTCATTCGGGGGCATTCAGTACCACCTGCTTACCCGTCATGGTGATTTTTCCTTCGGCAATCAGTTCCGACAGAGCGCGGGCCAGTGACGGACGGGCTACTCCCAAAATAAAGGCCACTTCCTGCTGGTTGTGGATGCCTCCGTGCATCTGCAGGTAGTTCAGCAGGCGTGATTTCAGACTCTGTAAGGCAAATTCATTCAGCTTGCGGCTCAGAAACAGGCTCCGGTCGGAAATGATGGCGATGAAGTTCCGCATCACGGCCGGCTGGGCATGCATGAACGCCTCAAAACGGGTACGGTCCATGACAAGCACCTCGCAGAGTTCCGTGGCTTCCACATTCACCGGGAAACGGTTCTCCGAGGCATAGATAAAGGCCGGAGCCAGAATGTCAGGCGCCTTGATCCAGTCGATGGTGAGCTGTTTGCCTTCGGCATTTTCCATTTGTGTCTTCACGTTCCCTTTCATCAGAATAAACAAGGAACGGCATGCGTCTCCCTGACGGGCGATGTATTCTCCTTCCTTATATATGCGCAAACTGTTCGGGGCCTCACGCAGCAGTTGGTGAAGGGCTTCTGCCTCGCATCCTTCAAAGAGGCTCATTCGTGTCAAAACTTCGGTATGCATCTTTCTTTTAACTTTTCTTTGGGTTCCGTGTCACATAGGTGACAGAAATCCCGCGGGGGATTCCTCATCTTTGTGCAAACTTAATGAAAAATCAACAATAACCCAAGAAAGAATATGGAAGGAAACATGTTTTGCTACCAGTGCCAGGAAGCTGCCAAGGGCACAGGATGTGTGTTGAAAGGTGTATGCGGAAAGAAAGATACCACCGCACGTTACATGGATTTACTGCTGTTTGTAGTGCGCGGAGTATCCGTAGCTGCCGATGCCTTGCGTACGAAAGGCCATGAGGTGGAAGCCGATGTGAATGGTTTTGTCACCGACGCGCTTTTCTCAACGATTACCAATGCCAATTTTGATGACGAAAGCATCCTGGCCCGTGTACGTAAAGGCCTGGAACTGCGCGACCGCTTGAAGGCACGTGCCGCCGATGCCGGCATCGCCTTGCCGGAGGTGGACGAACTGACCTGGAACGGTGGGGAAGCGGACTATCTGACTAAATCGGCTTCCGTAGGGGTGCTGAGAGAGCCGAACGAAGACCTTCGCTCGTTGAAGGAACTGCTGATGTACGGACTGAAGGGTATGGCCGCTTACCACGAACATGCCATGCGACTGGGCTTTGCCGATGAAGCTATCCATGCGTTCATGCAATCGGCGCTGGCCCGCATCACCGTACAGGCAATGGGAGCCGATGAACTGGTGGCGCTGGTTCTCGAAGCCGGACAGCACGGGGTACAGGTAATGGCGTTGTTGGATCAGGCAAACACCACCCGCTACGGTCATCCGGAACTGACAAAGGTGAACATCGGAGTAGGCAAGAATCCGGGTATTCTGATCAGCGGACACGACTTGCACGATTTGGAAGACTTGCTGCGCCAGACCGAAGGTACGGGGGTGGATGTGTATACGCATAGTGAGATGCTCCCAGGACACTATTATCCGGCGTTCAAACAATACAAGCATTTTGTGGGCAACTACGGAAACGCCTGGTGGAAGCAGCGCGAAGAATTCACGGCCTTTAACGGTCCGATTGTGTTCACCACCAACTGTATCGTGCCGCCACTGGAGAATGCAACGTACAAGGAGCGGATGTTTATGGCCAACTCGACAGGTTATCCCGGCTGCAAGCACATCGCTACGGATGCCGAGGGACACAAGGATTTCTCGGAGGTCATCGCACTGGCCAAGCAATGCCAGCCACCGGTGGAACTGGAGCAGGGAGAGATTGTCGGTGGATTTGCTCATAATCAGGTGATGCAGCTGGCCGATAAGGTGGTAGAAGCGGTGAAGAGTGGAGCCATCCGCAAGTTTGTGGTCATGGCGGGATGTGACGGACGCATGAAGAGCCGCGATTACTATGCCGATTTTGCACAGGCCCTTCCGAAAGATACGGTCATCCTCACTGCAGGTTGTGCCAAGTACCGTTACAACAAACTGCCGTTGGGCGACATTCAGGGAATCCCTCGGGTACTCGATGCCGGACAATGCAACGACAGTTACTCACTGGCTGTGATTGCCCTGAAGCTGAAGGAAGTCTTCCAGTTGAACGACATCAACGAACTGCCCATCGTGTACAACATTGCCTGGTACGAACAGAAGGCGGTCATCGTCCTGCTGGCCCTATTGAGTCTGGGCGTGAAACACATTCACCTGGGACCCACATTGCCGGCCTTCCTCTCACCGAACGTAGCCAAGGTACTGGTCGAACAGTTCGGCATCGGAGGTATTACTACCCCCGAAGCGGACATGCAACTGTTCGGCATCTGATGACGACTTAATAGGATTTCTCGTTGGCCAGATTCCAGGCATTGAGGAAAGAAGCTTTTGTGATTTCCACCACCTTCTCCCAGTTCAGCTTGTCTGCATGGTCGGAAGGCTGGTGGTAGTCCGGATGCCCATCCGTGTGATACCAGATGATGGGAATGTCGTGCACGGCAAACGAGGCATTGTCGCTACCTCCCACCGGACGGTCCCAAGGACGGTAGTCGGGCTTCAGTTTCAGCTTGTAACGGACGATGTCGTCCTTTAGCCACTGTCCCAAGGCCGGATGCGCCTCCGTATAGAAATATACTACATGTTCGGGCTGTTCCGGGAAATGGTTCCGCCCGATCATGTCAAAATTCAGATAACCTTTAATCTCCTTCACGAAATCACAATGCTGCATGAAATACTGGGAGCCGAGCAAACCTTTTTCTTCTCCATCCCAGAAGGCGATGATCACATTGCGCAGCGGTTTTTTGCCACTGGCCTGAAAGGCACGGGCAATTTGCATCACTGCCGACACTCCTGACGCGTTGTCATCGGCTCCGTTGTAAATCTTGTCATCCGCCAATGTCTCGTCAATACCAAGATGATCGAAATGGGCACCGACTACTACATACTCGTCGGTCCGTTCTCCGGGAATCATTCCCAGCACGTTGGCCATCTGAAGAGAACGGTGTGTCAGCTGCTTCAATTGGGCGATGGAATCGGGATGTACCTGCCAGCGGCCTTTTTGCTGTCTTTCCTTGGCACACGCCTCGAAGGGTTGATAATAGGAATCTCCGTAAAGAGGAGAAATCCCAGCTTCCTGAAGGCAGGAAACCAGGTAGCGAGCAGCCACGCGCGACCCGTTCATACCGGCTTCGCGTCCTTGCAGGGCATCGTCTGCCAGAAAGCCTACGATGGCTTCGGCCGAAGGTCGGTTAATACTTTGCAGGCCTTTTTCCACAGCAGTTTGTGCCTGCAGGAGAGAGGTACCGCATGAACCGATGGTCCATGCCAGTAACAGAGAGGTTACAGTCTTTTTCATAATGAGAGCAAAAATAGGGAGAACTTGCGAATCTCCCAAACTTATTCTTCCAGTTTCTTCACGTAACAAGAGCCTGATTTCCTAAAAATTGAAGTTTACTCCGGCCATCACCGTGGCGCGCGGCATAGGATATCCGGCATTGATTTCGTATCGCTGGGCCAGTAGGTTCTCGCCACGTGCCCAGATGTCCAGCCAGCGGGTAGCCCGGAAGGAAGCCCGCACGTTCCATAGCACGAAGTCCTCTGTCACTGCGGGGTCAGTCTGGTTATAGAGCCCCGCGATGTATTGCAGCCCCGTCGACACGTTCCAGCGGCCTTGGGAGAAATTGGCTCCGGCGTAAAGTTTGTGTTCCGGAGCGGCGATGACCGGATGCGCCATGTGCAGGTAACTGTAGTTCCCGTCTATCGACCAGGCGCGGTTGATGCGGTAAGCTGCCTGCAATTCGACGCCTGTATTTTCTATTTTTCCAGTGTTCTGGTTCAGCATCCCGCTCCCGTGCGGATTGGGCAACGTCTGTATCAGGTTCTTGGCATTGATGTAAAATAAATTCACGCCATAGTACAGCCATCCCTCTATTAACCGTTGCGAGAAGGCTAGTTCGTAGTTCCACATCGATTCCGGTTGCAGATTGGGATTCTGCGGCGGAAACATATACATCTCCCGCAGGATAGGGTAGCGGAATCCTTTCGAAACCGACGCCTTCAGTTCCATAGCTTGCGGCAAATGGAAAGCCAGTCCGGCCTGCGGCACCCATTCCGTACCCACCCGTGAATGATGGTCCACCCGCAACCCCGCATTGAAGGTCAGCCAAGAGCAAAAATCCTGCCGTAAGTCGATGTAACCGGCCAGTTCGTCTTCCTCCTTGTCCACCAAATCAGAGGTAGTGCCCACCTTTTCTCCACTCACATACTCATTCCAGGCACGGCCTCCGTAACGGAACCAGTCGAAGCCCAGCGTGATACGGTTTCCCGGGAAGAACTGTGTACTTTGATAAAGGGATATCCCCGTCATGTAATCATGAGAATTGAAACGGGCCTCCTGAGGACTTTCCCCGGCAGAAGGCGTATATCCGTCGTTAATCCAATGGTCTCCCCAGTTGTAGAAGAAACTCAATCCCCCGGAAGTCTTTTCGTAGCGGTTCTCCAGCGCAAGCGAAGTCATGCCTCGCGTGATTCGCTGGTCGCCGTCGAACAACGGTGCACTGACCGGCCCCGGATAGGAAGCATTGAAATGCGTCACGTTCACGTCGCCTCGCACGTTCCAATGGTCGGTCATTTCGTATCCCAGCTTGGCATAGCCACCATATTGTTCAAAGCCCATGTCGGCCCGATGTCCGTTGGTACGGTTATACGAACCGGATACCACGCTCGAAAACCGTCCCTTGCGGACACGGTTGGTCAGTTCCGTTTCCAAGGTATTATACGAACCGCAACCCGCATGCAGATGGGTGTTCACCCCGTCTTTCTGCATCTTCCGCGTCACGATGTTGATTACGCCGCCCATGGCGTTCGAGCCGTACAACTCCGAGGCTGGCCCCCGCAACACTTCCACCCGTTCGGCTAGGAACGACTGGTAGGCATCGGCTATCGGATGACCGAAAATGCCAGCATATTGCGGATGGCCGTCAATCAAGACCATCAGCCGGGCCGTTCCTCCGCTCAGCCCGCGCAGGGAGATGCTTCCCGCCGCCCCATTGGACACGCCGTATCCCATCACCCCGCGTGAGGTGACAAAGAGTCCGGGAACCTGTTCGGTCAGCACCGGCAATAAGGACGGTTGTAGGGAATGTTCAATCTCGGCGCGCCCCACCACCGATACGGTCTGCGACAGGTGGCGCACATCCGTCTCTTGACGGGCACCAGTCACCACCACCTCGTCTATCTGGTGAATTTGGTTTGTAAGTGAAAGTGTATCGTGTGATGACATTTGAGCCATACCCGCTTGGCAGGCCAAACTGATTCCTATAATAAAAAGATATACTTTTTTCATTCGATTCGTTAATTACAAGTTTGTTCGTGTCTTTTTACATAACTAAGTGTGACAAAAGTAGTAAATATTCTTCCGTTTTGCCTTACCTGAATGACAGATAATCTTCCCTTCATCCCGGATAGAGATGCTTTTTTAGGCCGATGGAGTTGCTTTCATTGGGAGAAATCGCGAAAAAGTAACTATTTTCTGAGACTTTTTTACCTCTTTCTATTTTTTTATTCTCCATACTTTTGCATCTAAAAAGAAGAAAATTCTTGATATTTGTATAAAATATGACACCTCAAATGAAAGCAGCTCAAATTAAAAGATATTCGAAAGAAGTTCAAATCCACCTCAATTCACTTCCGATACCGGAGATTGGTCCGTCGGACGTATTAGTAAGGGTTCAGGCAGCCGTAGTCAATCCGTTAGACCAGCTTATTCTGACCGGAAGTATCCGGGTGATTCAAGACTATCCCATGCCGTTGACCTTGGGCAACGAATGTGCTGGTATCGTGGAACGGACAGGTGCCGATGTGACTCGCTTTAAAGCCGGCGACAAAGTGTATGCCTGGTTTGCCCTTGGCCAAAATCGGGGCTTTTGCCGAATATGTGGCCGTAGACCAGCACGCCTTGGCTTTCATGCCGGAAGATTGTGACTTTCTGACGGCTTCTGCCATTCCGCTGACAGGACTGACGGCTTATCAGGCTTTCACGGAAGAACTGGAAGCGCAACCCGGACAAACGGTTTTGATTACAGGAGGCTCCGGAAGTTTTGGCGAGATGGCTGTGCCCATTGCCAAAGCCCTGGGATTGCGGGTGATTGTGACGGGCAACGAACGGGCCAAGGCACATTTGCTGAGTATAGGAGCCGACCGTTACATCGATTACCGGAAAGAGAATTATTGGGAAGTGCTGCCGGAAGTGGATCATGTGATTGATGCCATCGGAGCCAAGGAATTTGCTCATGAGCTGTCGGTACTGAAAAAAGGAGGACGTTTGTTGAGTCTGCGGACTGCCCCCAACAAGCAATATGCCGAACGAAACGGCTTTTCTTTCTTCAAGAAATGGTTGTTTGCCGCCGTAGGTGCTCCTTACGACCGCAAAGCCCGGAAGCAAGGAAAAGAATATCGGTTCATGTTTGTACGTGCCGATGGAGAGCAGTTGGAAAAAGTGACTCGTATGGTGGAAGAAAGGCATATCCGTCCCAGAATCGCTCCACAGGTGTTCCATCTTGAGCAGACGAGTGAAGCCATCCGCTTCCTGTCGCAGGGGCATCCCGACGGAAAGGTCGTGATTCGTTTGTAGTGTAACCGGAAATCATTCCATCTAAAAAAATAGAAGAAAAATGAAATATTACGAGATTTGTTTCAGTCCCACGGGAGGTACACAGAAAGTGGCAGATGCCGTAACGAAGGGCTTGGCCCAAAGTGCTGTCAAGATAGATTTGACCGATGCCAAAGGAAACTTTGACGGCATTTCATTGACGAAGGAAGATGTGGTCTTAATTGCCGTACCCTCTTATAGTGGACGGGTACCCGAGACTGCCGCCGCACGTATTGCCCGTTTGCAAGGCCACGGTGCCAGCGCCATTCTCATTTGCGTGTATGGAAACCGTGCCTACGAGGATACCTTAGTCGAGTTACAGGACATCGCCCATCAGGCCGGATTTAAAGTGGTGGCAGCCGTAGCGGCCGTAGCCGAACACTCCATTGCCCGCCGTTATGCCGCCGGACGTCCGGACGAAGAAGACCGGACACAGCTTGCGGAATTTGCCCGTCAGATAGCGCAGAAAATCGCTTCTGGAGATACTTGCGAACCGAAGATTCCCGGTCACCGTCCTTACCGGAAGGCAGGAGCGACGGGGATTGTACCGAAACCCACAAAAGCTTGCATAAACTGTGGAGTGTGTGCCCGCAAATGTCCCGTAGGAGCCATCAATCCGACGGATTCCCGGAAAGTGGACAAGAAAGCCTGCATCTCCTGCATGCGTTGTGTAGCGGTCTGCCCTCATTCTGCCCGCAAAATCAATCGCTTCCTGTTGTTTCTGGTCAATGCCCTGCTCAAGAAAGCCTGTTCTCAGCGGAAAGGGAACGAACTTTACCTATAGAAGTGAGCGTATTAAGATTATTCGTAGATGCCGTTCTGATAATCCGACTGATATTGCAAACAAGTCTTGCCAGTCTGCTGCTTGAAAAAACGCATCAGATGGCTGGGGTCGGAAAAATGGAAATCATCGGCCAGCTGGCTGATGGTACGGTTGCAAAACAACAGATCGTTTTTCAAGGCCTCTACCAGTCGCTGCTTCAACAAATGGTTGGCAGATACTCCGAACTGAGCCATTACGGCATGGTTCAGGGTAATCCGACTGATATGGAGCATATCGGCATATTCCTGAACACGCTGTACGTCGCGAATATGCTTTTCAAGCAGCTCCTTGAACTGATAGGCATAGTTGTTTTTAGGAACATCCATGGGAAGATGGTAGGTCGCAGCATATTCACGGTTAATTACCAGTAGCAAGTAATACAATACAGCTACAATCAGGTTATAGCTGTCGGCAGTGGGATGTTGCAGTTCCTGCTTGATTTTCTCGAGCAACTGCATACATTCCCTAAACAACGGTTGGGAAACGGGTGACAGGTAAGGAGGAGTATCCGTCTGGTAACAATACAGCAGACGGTAGGCAAAGAACTTGTCGGCAATGAAAGTGCGCATGAAATCCTCTCGGAAGATAAGAAAGGTATAGTCCAAAGCTTCTTCCTCTACGTGCCATTCCTGTTGCTGGTGCGGAGAGAGAAGCAGCGCCATGTCATCATGCAGTGCTATTCGTTTGTTGTTCAGCACCAGAAAACCGTTGGCTTTCCGGAAAAAGAAAAATTCGAAGAAATCCGTCTTGAAGGTCGGATTCTCAGTCAGTACTCCACAAATCTCACTACTATGTCCGGTATTGATATAGAAATCCACGCCGCATTGCGTCTTGTTGAACGGGATGTTGACAAGTCTTTCCGGATTGAGATTTTTCTTTTTCATGACTTTTCCAAATTGTTTCACACGCAAAGATAAAGAATGTAATTATCAAAATGGCCTGTTTCCCTTCTTTTTGGGCATGAAGAGTGAAACAAAATATACCGACCTTTGCGATGAACAAAAAACAGAAGGCTATGGATAAGAACAAGACAGCAGTTATTCAATTGGTGCGCAATGCGACATTGAAGATTTATTACGCAGGCAAGTGTATATTGGTCGATCCGGTGTTGGCTGAAAAAGAAACGTTAAGGTCGGCGCTTGGAGTGAATAAGAATCCAAGAGTACATCTGAACATGTCGGCAGCCGACCTTGTAAAAGATGTAGACATGGTTTTGTTGACTCATAACCATATCGATCATTACGAACCGAGTGTAAGACATTATTTGCCTTATACCATCCCATTTTTCACCCAACCGGCAGATAAAGAAACAATCGTACACGACGGATTTATGAATGTAGAAGCCATAGAAGAGATGAAACAGCTAGGAGAAGTGAGTATTTTCCGGACAAACGGGCATCACGGTTTCGGTAAACTTGCAGAAATGATGGGACCTGTATCTGGCTTTGTCTTGGAGTCTAAAGGGCTGCCTACCATTTATGTGATGGGAGACTGTAGGTGGGAGAATACCATTCGTGAGAACATCGATCGATATCATCCGGATTATATAGTTGTCAACTGTGGGGGAGCTGTGTTTCCGGAATTTTCCAAAGATTTCGGACCGATTTTGCCCGATGAGCATGAAGTAATGCAGATACTGGATGAAGTGCCAAAGAATGTAAGACTGATTGCTGTACACATGGATGCCATTGACCATTGTCAGACTACACGTGAAATCCTGCGTAACGAAGCCCAGCATAATCACATAGATATGAATCGTTTGATTATTCCCGAAGATGGGGAATGTATAGCATTATAAGCGATGGATACAGAAATCATTCAAGAGATTGAAGTGCAGAGCGTCATGACCAAATCCTCTCTGCCCGTCGGAGGTTATTCGGTGAACCCATACGTGGGTTGCCCGCACGCCTGCAAATATTGTTATGCCTCATTCATGAAACGCTTCACCGGACATACTGAACCGTGGGGCACGTTTCTGGATGTGAAGCACTGGAAACCGATAGCGAACCCGCATAAATACGATGGTGAACGTATTGTGATAGGTTCCGTGACAGACGGATACAACCCCTACGAAGCAGAGTTCCGAAACACCCGCCGTTTGCTAGAAGAACTTCGCGGTACACAGGCCGAACTGATGATTTGTACGAAGTCCGACCTCGTGCTGCGCGACCTGGACCTGTTGAAGCAATTCCCCAAGGTCACGGTTTCCTGGTCGGTCAACACACTGGATGAGGAGTTTCGTGCGGACATGGACCGGGCAGTCAGCATCGAACGCCGCTTGCGTGCGATGCAGCAGGTCTATGAGGCAGGCATCCGTACCGTATGTTTCGTGTCGCCCATATTCCCGGGAATCACCGATGTGAAGGCTATTATCGAAGAAGTAAAAGGATATGCTGATTTAATTTGGCTGGAAAACCTGAATCTGCGCGGGCAATTCAAAGGAGAAATCATGGCGTATATTCGTGAGAAGCATCCCGCACTCTTTCCGCTGTACGAGGAAATATACAACCAGAAAAGACTGGATTACTGGAAAGCCTTGGAGGAGGAAATTTCATCCTATGCCGCACAACAAGGCTTTCCTTATCGAGTGAATGACTTGCCCTACGGACGTTCCGAAAAAGGAAAACCTGTGCTTGTCAACTATTTCTATCACGAGAAAATCAGGCTGAACCGATAAATTAGAAAATCGACTACGGCGTGGCAGGGATTCTCATTCCTTTGCAGCGCCGTATTTCCGTTCAAACACTTCCGTATTCCGGTTGCCCCATTCAATCATCGAGTCAATAATCGGCAGCAGACTGCGTCCCAACTCGGTCAAGGCATATTCTGTCCGCAAAGGCACTTCATGGTAGGTGGTTTTGGAAACGAGTCCGTCTTCTGCCAGTTCCTTCAACTGGATGTCGAGTACACGGGGAGTCGCTTCCGGGAAGAGTTTGTGCAGTTCGCTGGGACGCAACGCCCGATGCCGGAGTTCATCCAGCATACACGATTTCCATTTGGAGTCTATCAGGCTCATGGTCAGCCGGAGCGGGCAGTCCAAATCCACAGGTATCTTTCTTTCGTACATGGTTTCTAAAGAGTAAACAATTACACAATCGCAAAGATAAGGAGAACTCCCGAATCCCCTGCATACCGAATAATTTTTCGGTACTTGTATGAACCGTTCCCATCGCCTACATTTGCAGCAGTATAACCTCCTTAAATTGTGGAATATGAGAGCAAGTATCGAAGAGTATAAAGCCGTGGAAAAAGCGGCCCTGAAAATTACCGTAATTACCGGAAGCCCTCGCAAGAAGGGCAACAGTTTTGCCATGACCAAGGCGTTTGTGAAAGCCGCCGAACAGCGCGGTCATACCATCCAACGTTTTGATGCCGCTTTTCTGAAGATTGGCGGATGCCATGCCTGCATGACGTGTTACAAGACAGGAAAAGCCTGTTCTTTCGACGACGATTTCAACTTCATTGCCCCGGCCATCTTGGAGTCGGATGCCGTGGTTTTCTCCATGCCGGTCTACTGATATTCCATTCCGGCACAGATAAAAGGTGTCATCGACCGTCTGTTCTCGCTCGTAGTGGGCGGAAAGGACATTGCCGGAAAGAAATGTGCCTTGATTACCTGCTGTGAGGAAGAAGATCCTATCGTCATGGATGGTATACGTATTCCTTTGGAACGGTCGGCGGCACTGTTGAAGTGGAACATGGTAGGAGAGGTACTGGTGCCCGGTGTATTGAACGAAGGGGACATTGAGAAAACCGACGGCTGTCAGCAAGCTGCCGCATTGGCTGAAAAATTCTAATCCGTTTTTCAGATTTGCATCTCCGTCGCGGAACAAGGGCTTTCATTCTTTGAGAAGAAATCCCGCATTTCACGACGGAGATTTTTTTTGTCCACCCGCATCACCGCAAGTAACGGCCGACAGTGTCATATACTTGAACCGTCCGATTCATTCCGGCGATCCTGCAGGATGTTGTCCATCTGCTCCTTAGCCCATTGTATCAGTCCGTTCAGATAGGGGAGCAAGGATTTTCCGCGGGGAGTCAACGAATATTCCACCTTGGGCGGCACCTGTGGTCAACAAGGAATTAAATTTCATTTTGTTTCAAAAATGCTTGTTTAAATATCTTTTTATTTATAATTTCGCGAAAACAATATTTATAATGCTACAATTATGCAAAATATGAAAATAAAATGATAACACAAGCATTAAATTGATAAGCTTGGGATGTCTTTCTCCCAGGAACATGGACAAAAAGAATCGCTCGTTTGCAAAGGGGAAATCAAACGTAGCGCAAGTGAAAAAGATGGAGATAAGGTATAATTTAAAAAAGGTAAGGATATGGATAAAATGATTGAAAACCGAGGTGCAGTCAACAAATGGATGGAACGCTTTGGCGTGCGTTTCGGAGTGTACAAAAACGGGGTTTTTAAAGAACAGTTGTTCCCTTTTGATGCCATACCGAGGGTAATATCCAAGGAAGATTGGGATTATCTGGAAAGGGGACTTATACAGCGGGTAGATGCATTAAATTTGTTTCTAAACGACATCTATCACGAAAAAGAAATCATCAAAGACGGTATCATACCGGCCGAATTCATTTATTCGTCCAAGGGATACCTTCCGGAGTGCGAAGGTGTGTCGCCCATCCACAACATTTATTCGCACATATCGGGTATCGACCTGGTGCAGGCAAAAGACAACCGCTAGTTTGTGTTGGAAGACAACCTCCGCATTCCTTCTGGCGCGTCTTATCCGATGATAGCCCGTACCATTACGCGGAAAGTATCGCCACTCACTTTTCAGGAAAATGCGGTGGCCGACAACCGCGACTACAGCAGTCTGCTGAAGGAGATGATGGACTATATGGGGCATTTCGGTCATCCTGACTCCCGGACGCTATAATTCGGCCTTCTTTGAGCATTCGTATCTGGCCGAGAAGACAGGAGCTACCTTGGCTTTCCCGGGAGATTTGGTGGTTGAGAACGACATCGTCTACTATATGGGGCTGTACAAAGAAAGACAGCAGGTGGGATGCATCTATCGCCGTATCAGCGACGAATACCTTGACCCGCTGACCTTCAATTCGGACTCCCTGATAGGCATTCCTCATCTCATGCAGGCCTACCGGAAAGGTAATGTGGCGGTGGTCAATGCCTTGGGCAATGGAGTGGCCGATGACAAAGGCATCTACTATTTCGTGCCTAAGATGATTACGTATTACCTGAACGAGCAGCCAATTCTACAGAATGCGCCGACTTATCTTCCATATTACAAGGAGGATTACCAGTATATCCTGGACAATATCGCGAAGCTGGTCATCAAGGATGTGAGCGAAGCCGGAGGATACGGAGTGGTATTTGGCCGCGATCTTTCTCCCGAGAAACTGGCGGAACTGAAGCAGCTGATTATCGATGAGCCTCGCCGCTGGATTGCACAGGAAGTAATCGACTTCAAGGACCTGGAAATTCAGGAAGGCGACGAGCGGGTGGAACGGAAAGCCGACCTGCGGGCTTTCGTCATTTCGGGCGAGCAGACCCGGGTATGGAAAAGCGGACTGACCCGTTTTTCACGCAACCCGAACTCCTTTGTAGTCAACTCTTCCCAAGGAGGAGGATTCAAGGATACGTGGGTAATGGAAGAATAAACAGATTCAAAAAACAAATACAACAAATACAATATGATTACATGCAATGCAATTTCAGCCATTAAGGCCAACCGCCTGTACTGGCTTGGACGATATACAGAGAGAGTCTACATCAGCCTTCACCTGCTGCGCCGTTACTACGACAAGATGATTGACGGCAAGCCGAAGGAATACGAGGAATATTATCAGAAACTGGATACCAGTAATCCTTATCCGGACAAGGAAAGTTTCCGGATAGGCTATATGTACGATGATAAGAATCCCTGTTCCCTGATTTCGGGACTGACTGCCGCCAATGACAACGCCATTGTCCTTCGCGAGGAGATTATGAGTGAAACTCTTTCGTACATTGAACTTTCGTTGTCGTATATCCAGAAGTCGGCCGAAAAAAAGGATGACAACATCACCGACCTTCAGCCGATTACCGACTACTTGCTTGCCTTCTGGGGCTCGATTGACGAACGGGTGTTCGATGAGCGGGTGCGCAATTTCCTGCGGATTGGCAAGCTCGTGGAGAACATGGACATGCACATCCGATTTGACTATCCTTTCTATCGCATAGAAGAGGCATACGAGTCCTTGAAACTGTGTGCGGAAACCGAGGAAGGCATTTTCGACCCGATGATTCTGGAGCACCTGGACGAACTGCTAAGGGAAGATGTGTACGACTGTTCCAACCTGGGATACAAGTCAATCGTACTTAAATACATCAACCATCTTGTCTTGTTGTAAGAATATAATGTAAGGAAACCATGATTGTAAAGAAATATCTATATAATTATCAGACCATCATCCACTTCAGCTCGCCGGTCACCAACCATTTCTTCAGCCTGAGGTGTATGCCTTGTGTCAATGCGTATCAGCAGGTGGTGAAACGCGACATGTTTCTCCATCCGTCTGATTACCTGATTTATGGAGCCGATGCCTGGGGAAATCCGCTGCAATACGGTAGCCGGGCCGAGGCGCACGATGCGTTTATCTTTGTCAGCAGCGGGGAAGCGAAGCTTAGCCCGTATCGCATTCCAGAGCTCACACATGGGGATGTGTTCCGGGTGGAATCTGCCCTGACCGGAGTATCCGACTCCCTGAAAGCCTTCCTGGCAGACGCGGGACCGAAGAAAGACGACGCGCTGGATTATGCCCTGCGCCTTTCGGAAAAGATTCACGACTACATGTGCTATGCTCCGGGCACTACGCAAATCAATACTACTGCCATGGAGGCCTTCCAGCAACAGAAAGGAGTGTGTCAGGATTATGCCCACATCCTGATTGCACTGTGCCGCGCCTGTGGCATACCCGCCCGCTATGTGAATGGCTTCATGCAGGGCACGGGAGTGACCCATGCCTGGGGGGAAGTGCTCGTAAACAATGAGTGGAGAGGAATAGACCCGACAAACAACCAATTGATAGAATACGGATACATTAAACTGGCGCATGGGCGCGATGCCCTGGACTGCCGGGTCAACCGTGGCGTGTATACCGGTCACCCCACGGAACAGACTGAAATCCGAGTAATTGTAGAAGAATTATGATAAAAACAGTGGTATCTACCGCCCTTCCTGTGGATGAGCGGCTATTAATAAAGAAAAATGTCATCCGCCATGGAAACTCAAACAAACGTATCTGCATCGTGACGGGTACGCACGGCGACGAACTGGAAGGCCAGTATGTCTGTTTCCGGCTCAATCAAATCGTACAACAAAATCTGGAGAAACTGAACGGTACCGTGGAGATTTATCCCGCATTGAATCCGTTGGGCATCGACTCCATCACCCGGGGCATCCCGGGCTTCGACCTGGACATGAATCGCATCTTCCCCGGCAATCCGGACGGAACCATGACCGAACAGGTGGCCTATACCCTCCTGCGCGACTTGCAGGGAGCGGATATGGTAATCGATATCCATTCCAGCAACATTTTCTTGCGGGAAATACCGCAGGTACGCATCAACGAACATACGGCGGAGAAGCTGGTGCCTTATGCCAAGCTGCTCGACGTGGATTTCATCTGGGTGCATGAAGCCGCTACGGTGCTGGAAGCTACCTTGGCCCATTCACTGAACAGTTTGGATACCCCCACCTTGGTGGTAGAGATGGGAGTGGGCATGCGCATCAACCACGGATATGGCAACCGGTTGGTAAACGGCATCCTGAACCTGATGCATAGCCTGGGCATCTGGGCCGAAGCTCCCGAAACCATATCCGTACCCACTCCGGTCGTCTCCGTAGGCAACCGGGTGAGCTTCCTCAATGCGGATGCTTCCGGTGTCTTCCTCACCGAAATCAAGAACAATATGATTGTAGAAAAAGGAGAGAAGATAGGCGAGATTGTCAGCCCGCTCACTGGAGAGGTTTTCCAGACTGTGGAAGCGCCTACCCGGGGACTGCTTTTTACCCTCCGCGCGTACCCCATCGTCTATCAAGGATCCCTCCTGGCACGTATTCATCAATTTTAAGCAACCGATATGAAAAATGAAATAATCTTCCGCATGGAATCTCCTTTCCGCGACACGTTCCGCATCCAAGGATTTCGTTTCGGAGAAGGAGAGAAGAGCCTGGCGCTGGTAGGGGCCATGCGTGGCAACGAGATACAGCAACAATACATCTGCTCACAGGTCATAAACCGGTTGGCCGCACTGGAGAAAGAAGGCCGGCTGGTGCCCGGGCATGAAATTCTGGTCGTTCCTTCGGCCAACCCTTTCTCCATGAACATCGAGAAGCGTTTCTGGGCCATGGACAATACCGATATCAACCGGATGTTCCCGGGCTATGACCAGGGAGAAACCACCCAGCGTATCGCAGCCGCTCTTTTCGAGGCCATCCAAGGCTACACCTACGGCATCCAGTTGGCCAGTTTTTACGTTCCGGGCGATTTTGTACCGCATGTGCGGATTACCCAGACCGGTTATGAAGACACGGCCACGGCGGCTCTCTTCGGCCTCCCGTTTGTCTGCCTCTACAAACCGCTGCCGTTCGATACCACCTTGCTCAATTACAACTGGCAAATCTGGAACACCAAAGCATTCTCCCTTTACAGTGGAGGAAACGATACCGTGGAAGGAAAAAACGTGGCCGACTGTGTGCATACGATTTTCCGCTTTATGCACCGCACGGGACTGATAAATTATACCGACTACAGCAGTCCGGACTACAATTCACGCCAACTGAATGAAGAAGAGCTGGTACCGGTCAGAACCCCCGTTTCAGGCATCCTGTACAAGATGAAACACGCTTGCGATGTGGTGAAGAAAGGAGAGGTGATGGCTTCTGTCATCGACCCTTACTACGGTCATGTCCTGATGGAAATTCAGGCTCCGACCAACGGAATTGTCTTTTTTGCCCATAACAAGTCGCTGGTGCTGCAGAATACCGTAGTGTATAAGATTGTTATTCAGCCAAAGAAAGAGTGAGCGTGATGCTCCCCATTCCGCCCAGCAGGTCCAGCATCTCTTCACGGGTAGAGACTCCGTCTACTTTGGCCAAAGGAGTATATGCCCACGAGTTCGAGCCATAAAATATGACAATGGAACTTCCTTGGTAGAGCATGATATCGCCCGGCACCGTGGTGGTCTGCCGGTCTGTCCGTGGCAGTGAGAAGCCCAGTGAACCGACTTTCTCCATGTTTCCGTAATCATCCAAGCGAACCTCCAAGGCCCCTTGTACCAGTCTCTCCTTGAGAGCCTCTGTAGCCGAATTATCGGCAAGCGTAGCGGTAAAAGAGCGGTCGTTGACTGTCAGCGTCAATGTATTGTTTTCCATAAGTGCGTCATCATTATCAGGGTTTTCAGGATTTTCATTCTCTTCATTATTTCCAGACTCTCCGGCATCTCCAGTGTTTTCCGATTGTCCAGGAATGTTCGTTTCAGGGGCAGACGGCGTATCGTCTGAAGGGTTACAAGCCGACAAGGCTATGCAAGCAAAAAACAAAAAAGGGAATAACAACACTCTTTTCATAAGTCTATATGTATATAAAAAGAACAAAGGTAGGAGAGTGAAAGCCCACCGGCTTCCCGCCAACGGCAGGCAACCGGTGATGCTGGATAGATTATTGCAATTTACCATATTCTTCGTCGGAAACCGGCTCCAGCCATTCATTCGACGTGTTTTCGCCCGGCACCTCAAAGGCCAGGTGTGCGAACCAGCTGTCGGCAGCCGCTCCGTGCCAGTGCTTGACACCTGCCGGAATGTGGATTACCGTACCCGGCAGAATCTGTACGGCCGGTTTGCCTTCTTCCTGATACCAGCCGCGTCCGGCCACGCCAATCAGCATCTGTCCGCCACCCTTGGTAGCCCGGTGGATGTGCCAGTTGTTGCGACATCCCGGTTCGAAAGTCACATTGGATACAGGCACCTGTTCCTTGGATACCGGAGCCAGGTAACTGTTTCCGATGAAATACTTCGCGTACGCGGTGTTAGGTTCTCCGATAGGGAAAATCATCTCGCGCTGGAAGGCTGCCTTGGCATCGTCTCCAGTAGTGTCTTCCGCCCACACTTCCTTGGCCAGACGGAAAGCAGCCCATGCCTTTGGCCATCCGGCATAGAAGGAGATATGCGTAATGATTTCGGCGATTTCCGTACGGGTGATGCCGTTCTGCTTCGCCGTCTGCAAGTGGTAAGTCAGCGAACTGTCGGTGATGCCCTGACTGATGAGTGAAGTGAGGGTCACCAAGCTACGGTCGCGCAGCCCGAGTTTGTCGGTCCGGCTCCACACCTCCCCGAAAAGTACGTCGTCGTTCAATTCCGCGAATTTAGGAGCAAATTCTCCCAGCTGGTCGCGTCCAGCCGTCTGTTTGATAGTTTCCTGTGCCATAATCGTTGTACTGTTTATTACCCATGCGGCAAGCGCAAGGAGCATTTGTATTTTCATCATGCAATGAGTTTAACGGTTTGTATTTTTCTGATTTCCTGTGGCAAAATTAACCGTTTTATATTATGGCATGTGTATACGTTTTACGGATATTTATACCCGAATGGCGGAAGATGAAATACAAGCTGTTTCAACTTCTATTTTGAACTGATTCTTTTAATTCGAAATAGCTTTTGTTTTTATAAATGTGGCTGTGAACTCCTTGCACTTACGCATGTCTTGTCTGGACGAAGCGATAGAGTAAGTATTGTATTTCTCAAAAATATCCAATCCGCGTCCAAGCATGATTGTCCACCCTGTGTCAGTCTTGATGCATCTATCATGGAAATCTCTGAATTTATATTCAAACTCAATGCCGTACGATGCCAGGTCATCTTTGATATCGTCAAATTTGTCTATCAACTCAGGAATTTTTTCTTCCTCTTCATTAGTAATAAGATTGAGTTTCAAGTCATCTACTGGGCGAGTATTGATGAGCATTAAAGCAAATTCCATAAAATTCTTGATTTGCCATGAAGTGCGTATATAGGGATCTTCCACTGTGATACTATTTGCTCCTGCCATATAAGGAGCAAATAATTTCTCGTAACTCACACCGGTTTGTCCCATTCTAAAGGTCATGCTCTTTTCTTGCAGAATATGGATACGGGGGCGCTTTGCAATTTGACAGCTCGAGTTTCTTTCTTCCTCTACGGAGCATGTTTCTGTATTTTCTTCATTCAAAGGCTGAGCCTCTGCATCGGTTAGCTTCCCAGTCGCTGTACTTATCGTTGAGTTTATTGGAATTATAAGAGGATTGCTTACTTTTTCCAATGTCTCAACATTCATTTCTATACCTGTTTTTAGATTGATATATTTGAATTTGGCTGGTTCGGCATTGAAAGTTTCGTCAATTACATATAATTGATCCTTTACACGTTTACGACCTTCAGCAGCAAAATCAACCAATTCGTACGCTTCCTCGTCAGTCATCTTTCCATCAGGATAAAGCAACTTCATCATTCCAGAAAATGTCTTGCGGATGGCCAGATGGTCACGCTCTGAAAGAGAGCCGTCGAATTTGGCATAGTCTTTCAAAACTGCCGTACGGTCATCATTGCGCAGGGCATGGAGCACCGCAGCAATGTAATCAGTAATAAGTCCGTAACCTTTGGAGAAGCTGTCTTTTTTCAACATTCTAATCTCCCATCCGGGATTATACAGATGGATTCGGTCAAGAAAAGCACCTTTGATGAAAGAGGCAGGTATGGATTCAAACAGATGCGTATTCTTCAACATAAAAGGGACAGTATGCTTTGTATTTCCTACAAACACCATCGAGGCACTGGCTTCATGCGTTCCCTTGCCACGATTAAACGATTTATTGGCCAGATAATTCTGCATGGTATCAATGAGCACGGCATCCACGTTACGTCCTTTCTGCTGCTCAAATTCATCCCATGCCACTACATCCCAATAGCCCACAAGACCCAGAATTTCTTTGTTTCCCTGCATTTTGACAAAGAGACGTGCACTAGTCACATCTCCGCCCGATACGAGTACACCATAAGGTGATAGTTCCTGAAATACATGCGACTTACCAGTTCCTTTAGGACCAAGCTCCACAAAGTTGAAGTTATTCTCCACATGGGGGAGGAGGCGAGCAAGCGTGATAAATTTTTCCCGTCGGTTCATGGAGTCCGGATTTAACCCTACCGTATGCATGAGCAAATCCATCCATTCCTCCGTAGTGAAATTCTTGCGCAGGTCAATATACTCTTGCAAATCGATATTTGAAATCTGTATAGGCTTCAGAGTCTGAATCTCCCATCTCACTTTTACATCTTCTCCACTGATATAACCAATGGTGACGATGCACCATACTCCGTTGCCACTCAGAAGTTTCGGATTCTTGCGCACATAGTCTGTTCCGATAGGTACTCCCGTCAATCCAAGGTTGGCAAAAGTAGCCTGATACTCATCATTCTTTTCGTTAAGCACCACCGTCACTTTATCAATGATACGATGTTTGCCATGCTCACGGATAAGTCCTTTTACCGACTCTGCTTCTGCGCGATGTACATAATTATGCTGGATAACCTCCTTTACTTTTTCGAGGCCCTCGTTAATGATTTCTTCGTCATCACTGGCACAATACTGGCCAAGCAAGTATTCCAGTACGTAAGTCGGTACAGGAAGTCCCCCCTTAACCAAAAACGCCAGATCTTTTCTTACCACCTTGCCAATAAAGGCATTTAATACTTTCTGCTGTGAATCCATATATTATGCTCCTAAAAATCTTGTTCAATCATTGTATTATTCTTCACTGTCTCACGGATAAGCGGATTTAACCGGTCATCTGCATCATAAATACGAAGCTGCAACATACTTGCGCTGACCGATTTTTGCAAATTGAGCGTAACTTCATACACCCGGTTATTCAGGTTCGTTGCATCCGTACTGTTAAGGTCAGTTCCTTTTCCTGAGTCACAGGATCGTCACCGTTATAAATGCAGCATACCACCTTGCGTTCCATCACGGTCATACTCACGGCTTCCGATTGTATAAGTTGGAATTTCAACCGACTGCTGACCATATTCAGGTTATGATTCATTAAAGAGATACCCACCTTTTCAGTCTTGTTTGTCCGTTTCTGCTGACTCCTGATTACCGGTATAATCATCTCCTGAAGGGATGCACCGCCATGTGTAAAGTTGTAGCCTCCCGAAGCCGCCAGTCGGTTGGTGCCGACTGGTACGCCTATCCAAAGCGGCATCTGACATTTTATGGCAGATACTCTTTCAAGAGGGAATTTGACGATTCCTTCCACATATTCATCGCTGTCTGTGAGATAATACCTCGTTTTTTTCTCTACTGATGCATCAGTAATATTATGCTTGTCCTTATCTTCAAATTTCATGTCATTGTACAGAAAGCCATGATCGGCAGTCAACACTACATTGGTCACATTCCAAGTAGCATGCAGACGTTTGATTAATACAGACAACTGGTCTATGGCCTTGCGGCAAGCACTGATTACCTCAAATGGGCTTTGAGAATGGCTTGCTTCATCAATCGTATCATGGAAGATATATACTAAAGGCCTTTTGAACAGTTCCCGCATTGAAATCTGGTCACCATTCATCACATCTTCATAACGTACACACACTCCTCTTTCACGATATTTATCCAAATGAGCTGTCCGTTGTTCTGTAGTTGCTAATACGGCTCCGTCCACCGCCATATCCGTACCAATCAGTTCCAAAGAGTGATGCGGTAGAAGGGAGAGCTTGCAGAACTTTGTTTCCGTGGGCAACATAGCCTGATAGGCTTCGATTGAAGCCATATTTTTTTCCTTGGCCAGTCTCTGCATCAACTCCATAGCCACTTCGTATCTCAGAGCATCACTGATAATGATTACCTGTTTCACATTCAAATCAGACTCGTTAGCATAAAAATCCTCCTGATGCTTCAATCCCGTTTCCGTAAACCAAGCCCCTTTTTCTTCCACACAGGTCAGCCATTCCAAATTAAGAAGGTTGGCAATCTTCGCATATTCCTGGTCTAATTGTCTTTTGGCCACATTCAATACAAGCTCGATAGGATTCTCTTTGGTTATCAGTTCATGATAAGCTTCGAGTGTCTTTCTGTAGGACATATCTACCAGATAGAACTCTGTAATATATTTAGTTACGTATTCCTTCGTATTGTTAAGTTTAAGTGTCCCCAGTCCACGCACCTGCATATAAAACAGGGCCGACTGTTCAATAAACCGGATAATGATTTGAATATGACTGTCAGCAGGCAGTTTCAGGGATAATTCACGCATACGGTCGTTCACATCTTCCGGATCAGCCATCAATTCCTTTTCAACTATTTCCTGCAGAATCGGCCAGCAAAGAGCTTCTGTATAATAAAAGTAGTTTGCATCAATGCCATAGATATTAATGATTTCCTCTTCTTTAATATCTGAAGCCAAAATTCTCATGGATTGGATGAACTTCTCACTAAGCAGACGGTCGTGCGTGCCCCATTCATAAATCTTGTTTATCTGGTCAAGCACTGCAGAGCTGCTGATTTTATATTGTTTGTATGAATCCCCCGGCACTACATCCAACAGTTGTGTAATGCAATTGTATTTCAAACATTCGGCAACGCTTTTCATCTTTTGAGAAGCATTCAGGTTATAGCTTACCCCGAAGAGTTTCATCAATTTGTCATTAGCTGTCTTGCTTGCATCCAAGTTTCTTGAAAGTCTGTGCCAGAAGTCCGTACGCTTTTTCTCCTCCCAGGTAGCATCAAGGATAATCATCTTTACAATGATTGTTTCCCAGTCCAGAAGTTTCTTGTCGCCAAGGTAATTGGAGATGAAAGCCCGGCAAACAAGGTCTTCGCTGAAAGTAGCGGAATCGATATGCCCATTGAGGATATTCTGGATTTTGGAGGACATGATTTCCGCAATGTTTTTCTTGATAAAACCACGGAAACGCTCCGGCAGATTATACTGCTGCATATATGAAGCATAGTCGTCTTCCTTATATTCCATGTTGGCTTTAAGCATATCGAGCAATGGAAACTGTAGCTGCTGTTCTTCTGAATGAGGATAGGTTCCCACAGGAAAGAGCAGCACGACGCGTTTGTCCTTCCAAGTATTCTCTATGGCATATTTTGTATTGAACCAAGCGCCATCGAACACTTTATAGACATATCCTTCTGACCAATCTTTTACGTCTTCAAGCTCTGTCTGGATAATGCCCATCTTGTCGAAGATAAAGAGCACATGTAGTTGAGGATTGCGCTCAAAGTAACTGTATATTCTGTCTTGTATCATAAACATCTTTAATAGAACTTATCGTTTTTATATCATCAAAGGAATTCAATAAGGTGATTGCGAGAATCTTTACTTAATGTCTTAGTTTGAAGGTATTCTTTTAGTTTTCTTCTATATATTTCATTCTTAAAAAAACATTCTCTTTCATTATGATTAAATTTTAAAATCCAGTCAATTTCGACTTTTTCGGGTGATGAATAGTTGTTTGGTGAGAGAAAGAATCTCATGCAATCATTGTCTTTTGATAAATCATCTATAATTTTATGCAATTTATAGAAATCCTCATTTCCTCTTATTTCTGCTAAAATAAAGCAATGATGTTGATTGATATTATTACCTTCTTGTTTTAGTAACTTATTAAATCGTTCTGTAGAATAATTATGAATATTATTGTAAAAAATAAAATGTATATAGTTAAAAAAATCATCAATATTATCTAGGCAAATCTTTTGTACTATATTTTTTAGAGATGTTGGTATGATTGGATAAAGCAATGATAATGCAGTGGCTTTTTCTTTTTGATTTATTTCATTAATACGTATATCTGTAAATTCTATTGCTCTTGTTTTTAGTGTTTCAATTAATAATAGTAAGCCTTCAATGTAAGAATTAGGAGCATAAGAGTTGTATAATATACAACTAATAAGTTCTTTGGCTTCTTTTTCATGTGGAGGATATTGCTTAATAAGTAGATTTATTGTTTGATATCCTATTTGATACGAGAATCTCCAATACTTTAACACTACATTATAGAGATCATTAATATTAATCTCCTCAATTTGAGATTTAGAAATTAGCATTAAAAAATTACTTAAGGGATTATAAAATAATGCATCGTCATTAAACAAGTAGTGGTATTTACTAATATTTTCTAAGCAGGTGTTAATATATTTGATGCCAGAATTGTTGTATGATAAAGTTATTATATCGTAATCATTAAGAATCGAAATAAGTTGATGAGTCTCTATATTAAAGATTAACAATCTTAACATAAAGCTATCTAGAAATTTAATTTTTGTCCCTTCAATGTCTTCACCAAATATATTATTTGGATGGGTAGCAAAACTATTTAATACTCCAAATGCAGTATTATAACAAATGGATTTATAATACATACTATTATCGCAAATGATATAGTTTGCTAATGAAAAGATGCTCTCACGTTGATATAAAGACATTAGTATTATAATGTTGCTATTTATTGACCATCCTCCTTTTTCTGCAGACTTTCTTTGTTTGAATATTTTTTGTTTTAAATCTTCTGTTTTTATAAGATGATTGCCAATATATTTGTAGGATATTAAATCCTGGAAAATTTTTTTTATTTCTCTATCTAAGGGTAATTTATTCAATATATCTTCTAACTCATATATATATGCTAACTCAAGTTCTTTTTCAGCATTAAAACTTCGATCAAATGCTTTCTCTGATTTAATACCGTTTTGAATAGCCCAAATATTATATCTGCAGATGAAGTATAAAATATATTTTTGGCGATTCCAGTATAGTGGTAATAGTTTTAAATATATTTGATATGCCTCCCAATAGTCTCCTAATAAATATAATGTAAATGGTAATTCTAAATCATCTACAGTATATTGAATAGTTTTTCCACGTAACAATTTTATTCTGTCACATGTTTTTGGATAATCAAATTTATAGATAAAATCTATTGTTGTTTCTGGAATGTAATAATTTATATTAGAATAGAATTTACTATCAAGAATTTGCAAACCATCAATTTCGTTCAAGCAATTATACCATGCAGCTTGTAATAAAGTTTTTAAATCTATGGAACGATGATTAGCCAAAAAATGTCGTTTCTTTGAGTTAGAATCAAGTTCTTTTGCTAAATTTCTGAAATATGAAAGACTTGTTTGTAATCCTTTTGAATTTGTGTACCAATTGATATTTCTATAATTAGGGAAAAAATAAATCAATCCCTCCCCCAAAGAACGTAGTTCTTGACTATAGGGCGTAATTCGAGAATAAAGGTATTCTGCCAGTTCTTTTTTAGGAATTGCACTATAATGGTTAATTGCAAAGAGTATTTTGTCTGTTAAGAGACCTATCCCACTTAAATTATTCGATTTATATCCCTCTCCTTTAATTTCATCAATTTCTTTTTCATTAAAATAAAGTATATTGATTCCTTTTTTCTCAAAATATTGTTTTGTCACAAAATCCGGTTCCTCGCATGATAACAGGTAGGCTCTTTGCATATTCTCTGACAAGATATTTTGTAACTCATTTAATATCATTTTAAGATTTAAATCTGCAAATGAAAAACCTACAAATAGCACAAGTTTACTTGCAAATACAGATTGTACAAATGCACGTATAAGGGGAAATTTATGGGGATAATTATAATAATCCGTTTCGGTAAGAACGATATTATTAGTAATATAATCTCCATGCATTTTAACAAGAACATTTGGATATACAATTTGTGGTATATCCTTATCTTCTCTTACAATATCATATTGTAAAAATTGATTGTTAAGCTCTTGTTCTATAAGATCATCATAGTTTGTTGTTATTATATGACATGGATTAAGCGACAATATACTCGTATGTAAATGATTCGGTACAGCTTTGTTGTAAAGCAGAATTTCTTTTATTTTGTCCATATACTCTTTGTACCCTCTAGAATCTTTGTATAACTGAGATCATTAGTGTCCCGTTAAAATGGGACGAGTTAAACAATTAATCAAAAAGCCCCGGAATCAGGGGATCATTTAGATCTTTGA
>CABIXF010000044.1:0-30036 GCA_902362595.1 Bacteroidaceae bacterium
AAGCTGATTGACGATAGGATTATATTGAACCCAATCCTAACTTCTTACTACAGAAGTATTTATCAAGCGACCAATCTGGGCGCACTCGCGTATATCTGGGTCGAACGGATGCTTGTATGCCCCATCAGTTTCGACAGCGTTTCAATGGGTACGCCGTTGGAAAGACATATCGTCGTGGCATACGAATGCCTACTTTGGTGCCAGGTCACGTTTTTGTTTATCCCGCATTGTCTGGCTACCTGTTTGATGCCGTATTTACAGATGTTATAGCATGGGACAGGCAGCAGCTTGCCGTCTTTGGAGACGCCTTTGTATTTGTCGATGATGTGCTTCGCCACGTCCAGCAGGCGGATGTTCGTCGCCACTCCCGTCTTCTGGCGGCTCGTCTTTATCCACAGATGCCCGTCGAAGGAAATTTGCAGGTTCTCTTCCGTGAGGTTCGCCATGTCGCGCCAACTAAGGCCCGTGAACGTGCAGAAGATGAAAAGGTCACGTATCAGTTCAAACCGTTTTTTCTTGAACGTGCCGTTTATCATCTGCGTGATTTCCTCTTTCGTCAGGTAGCCGCGTTTCGTTTCCTCCTTCGTGATGTGGTAGGCATAGAACGGGTCGCGCTGCAACCAGCCGTTGTTGATGGCGGTGAAGATGATGCTCCGGAAAGGCATCATGTACGACCACACGGTGTTGGTGCAATGCCCTTTCTCCACGCGCAGGAACAGCTCGAAGTCCGTGATGAAGGCGGGCGCAAGCTCTTTCAGGGCGATGTCCTCCACCTTGTACCGGGTTTTGATGAACTCCGACAGGTGCTTGTAAACCACGCAGTATTTCCAATAGCTGCGTTGGCTCTTCATCTTGCCCACTAATTTGGCATAGTCCTCGTTGTGCTGCCGGAACACGGCGAGCAGCGTCTTGTGGTTCATACCCATGCCGAGGTACTCGTTGCGCACTTTCTCCGCCGTGACGTAGGTGTCGCGGTCGAACACGTCCTGATACGCCTTGTTCACGCCCACGCGGATTTTGTCCAGCATACGGTTGCCTTCCAGAGCCACGTTGCTCCTTCCGGTCAGCCGCCCGGTCTCCACGCTCCACATCTTTTCCTCCACGTCCAGCCTGCAGCTGAACTGTGCGATTTTCCCGTTCACCGTGATACGGCACATGACTGGTATCAGTCCGTTCTTCTTCGGCGCATTGCGCTTCAGGTAAAATAAAATCTTGAATGTCGCTCTACTCATAGTTCCTACTTTTTTATGGTTGCAAAATTACCTTGTGTAGAGCTGTTTGGCTGTATGTAAACCACAGCAGACCGGCGCAATCGAACCTGCCGCAGGACTTTTTCATCCCCAAAGCCTCCAAACGCCTGTGCGAGTGGCGTTTTTACCCCATTTTGCCGTCCTTTTCCATACCGTTATCCGTCCCGTTCTTCGGTAACGGGATGGTAACGCAATTTCGGCTCAAGTTGGCTTTCTGGCGGTTTTATTTGGCACTCGCCAAAATCGTCAAAACCCCATAAATCATTAACTTTCAATCATTTTTCCGTGATTTGCTCAGTATCTCACTTTTTTGTATTATCTTTGCAGAACATCGCGAAAAAAGTCTTTAGAGGGCAGAATCGTCTGGATAATTCTTTGTTGACCATTTATTTCATGAGATTCAGACTTATTGTCATTCCCCCTATTGCAGTTGTTTCCTGAAACAATAAAAAAATAAATGATTGTTGTTCCTAGAGAATGACAATAAAATTGTTACGTGCCTGTGTGTTTGGCAGACAGGCATTCAAATCGCTTTTGTGTTTAACTGGAGAAAAATATGAACAAATGAAAGGGAGGTTTATTTTATGAATGAGAAAAAGAAAATAGAAATAATCAAGCTCTACCTTATTTTTGGTCGTGAACGGAATAAAGCGTTCAAGATGTTGATGAAAGGGAAGAGTAAATGGGAAATCAAGAAAGAAACAGGGTGTATTATCGCTGTAAATGGTGCCAATTTTGCCATCAATGAAGGTGAGATTTTTGTCATTATGGGGTTGAGTGGAAGTGGAAAGTCCAGTCTGTTACGTTGTATCAACCGACTTGATAAACCTATTCTTGGAGCAATTGTAGTCAATGGCAGCAATATCGTTACCATGACAGGCGAGGAATTACGTACTGTCCGTCGTAAAAAACTGGCTATGGTGTTCCAACAGTTCGGATTGTTGCCTCACCGCACCGTGTGGCAGAACATTGCTTTCGGGCTTGAGCTGCAAGGTGTCAGGAAAAAGGTACGTGAGCAGAAGGCGTTGGAAAGTATGCGGACCGTAGGACTTGCCGGATGTGAAAATCAGATGATAAATGAACTTTCGGAAGCCATGAAGCAACGTGTGGGTTTGGCACGTGCTTTGGCGAACAATCCCGAAATCTTACTCATGGATGAGGCTTTCTCGGCTCTTGATTCATTGAGTCGTATTCAGATGCAGAACGAACTGTTGGCTTTGCAATCAGAAAAGAAGAAGACGATTGTATTTGTTACCCATGATTGGGAAGAGGCCATCAGGTTGGGAGACCGTATAGCCATCATGCGTGACGGTGAAATTCTGCAGATTGGTACGTCGGAGGAAATTTTGACGAAACCCGCCAATGACTATGTCCGGAATTTTGTGAAGTCGCGTGTGACGAAGGCAAAAGGTATTACCTCGGTCATAGATTGATTTATAAACAGAAAACAACAGTTGCAATGATAAACATAGGACATTATATAGAAGTAGCCATTGAATGGCTGGCTGAGAAGGGTGCAGGATTTTTTGATGTGTGGAACGTATACGTAGAAGGCGTCATCGACAGCTTCCAGCTGGTATTGTATGCCATCCCGTTTTATGTGTTTATTTCACTGACTGCTTTATTGGCTTGGTGGAAATCGGGTAAAGGCATGGGGCTTTTCACTCTTTTTGGATTATTGCTCGTATGGGGCATGGGATTCTGGAAAGAAACCATGCAAACGCTTGCTCTGGTGCTCTTCTCCACATTTGCGGCGTTGCTGATTGGGGTCCCGCTCGGCATCTGGACAGAGAAAAATGAACGCTGTAACCGGATATTCCGTCCTGTTTTGGACTGTATGCGGACTATGCCCGTTTTTGTTTTTCTGATTCCTGCGGTGCTGTTTTTCGGGTTGGGTACGGTTCCTGGCGTCCTTGCCACCATTGTCTTTGCCATGTTTCCGGTGATACGCTTTACGGGATTGGGAATGCGGCAGGTGCCCGGGCATGTCGTAGAGGCAGCTCGGGCGTTCGGCGCCACTCCTCGGCAATTATTTTTCAAGGTGCAGTTGCCTTTGGCCTTCCCCACTATGTTGACTGGCATCAATCAGGCTGTCATGATGTCCCTTTCCATGGTAGTGGTGTCTGCTATGATTTCGACTGGTGGATTGGGTGAGGTGGTATTGGAGGGCATCACACAAATGAAAATCGGACTTGGTTTTGAAGGGGGCATTGCCCTCGTGATATTGGCTGTCATCTTAGACCGTATCACCCAGGGCATTGTCCGAAAGGGATAACCACCATTTATTGCTCCCAATAAAATAAGTATTGCCTATTCTTACTTCGTGGAGGTTCTCAGTTTCATGAAAGCCATCGGCAGCAGGTTGAAGACACAAGTTTGAACAGCCGGCTGCCCGATAGCTATGTGACATTGCGAGGCGGCATAAAGAGGTGAATTAAGATGATAAAAAAACTGATTGAGAATGAATATGATTTTAGAAATAACCCTCAGGCTCTTTGTGGCTCTTTTGCTGGGAGGGGTCATTGGAATAGAACGGGAATACCGTTCAAAAGAAGCCGGCTTTCGTACACATTTTCTTGTGGCATTGGGAAGTGCTCTTTTTTGCATCGTGTCACAGTACGGGTTTGGCGTTGATTTGAAAGATTCATCACGGGTGGCGGCACAAGTGGTATCCGGAATAGGTTTTCTCGGAGCCGGGACTATTATTTTTCAAAAGAATGCGGTGCGTGGCCTTACTACGGCGGCCGGATTATGGGTGACTGCTGCCATCGGACTGGCATGTGGAACTGGGATGTATGTGGTGGCCCTCATTGTCACGGTGATGGTGCTTTTCGGACTTGAAGTGATGAATTCATTTATTCCTACTTTCGGTACAACTACGGTACAACTCACTTTCACCGCTTCTACAAAGGAAAGTGTGAAACGGGTGGTAGACCGGATAAAGGATGACTGCATCGAACTTTACTCTTACGAACTGCGTGAACGGCATACCTCCCACGGTGAGATTTATGAAGCAAATATGGAAATAAAGGTAAAACGTGGCAACCATAATGAGCGTCTCATTGGGTATATGGATGAATTTGATGACGTAACGATAGCTTGTATTGAATAAAAAACCTGAGAAATTATGCTATGAATATTGTGCCATATTATTTAGCCCCGACGAGAATGATGATTTGATTTTTGTTGGAAGATACATTGAAGGTTAGAGTGGGCAGATACAAAATATAGGTCCTATATTCTTTGGATTCATGGAAAAATAGAATTCATTGTTTGGAAATATTTACAGAATAGGTTCAAAATCCTACACTTTAATCTATAACTACGGGATGATAGTTATAGTTTGAGATTATGACAAATGTTTTTTTATGAGGCTTTTACTACTTTTGAGATAAATATTACTCATGAAAAAATTATAATTATGAAGCTAAAATCATTATTCTTATGGCTGCTGGTGATAATCGGGGCTGTATCTTGTAAGTACGATGACGGAGAATTGTGGGATAAGGTAAATTCTTTGGATGACCGTTTGACAAACATTGAAAATCAACTGACGCAGATGAATACGAATATCACTTCAATGGGGGCGATAGTTAATGCGTTGGAAGGTAATGTGTATGTGACAAGTGTGACTGAAACCGAGGATGGTTATACGATTGCATTTAGTGATGGCACGACTGCTTCTATCACGAATGGGGCGGCTGGAAAAGATGCTCCTGTCATTGGATTTGATAAAGATACCGATGGCAAGTATTATTGGACACAGACAATCGATGGAGTCCAGTCTTGGCTGACTGATGCAGACGGGAATAAAATACCAGTTACCGGAAACGATGCAGTCACTCCGCAATTAAAGGTTGGAACGACTGGTTATTGGATGATAAGTTATGATAATGGACTGACTTTCACAGAGGTGCTGGATGAAGGAGGAAATCCTGTAAAAGCCCTTGGAGAAGATGGAGATTCTTGGTTTGGAGATGTAAGCTATGACCCAACTTCTGGTATTCTGACCCTTGTGATCAATGGAGAAACCATTGAGTTAACGGCTGGTGAACCGACTGGAATTCCGACAGATGTACAGGCGGGCACTCCTCCTACGATTCTGGCTGGAGAAGAAACATTTACGATGCCTACCAGTATTTCTGCACTTTCAATTGATCCCAACAATTCTAGAGTTGGCCGTTTTAATTTGGCAGGGATTCGAACCAATACAGGTGAATGGCTTGAATTGTATGGCACGGGCGATGAAAAGCAGAATGTATGGGTGGAAATCAATGGAAAACAAAAGGGAATCAAGGTGATTAATGGGGAGGAAGTGGCTACTCGTTCACGTTCCAACTCTCCGGTTTCCAAAGCGAAGGCGGATATTATCTTCTTAGTTGACAATTCAGGCAGTATGAGTGAGGAGGCTAACAAAGTGGCTGAAGAAATTATCAGATGGTCAGATAAACTTTCGCAGACAATGGATGTGAAGTTCGGTTGTGTAGGTATTGACCATCAATACATTAATGGAGCATTGAACATTACCGATGCGGTTACTCTGTCGGAGTATCTGAATTGTAGTTCAGGCGTACGTCGGACACAGCATTATGGAGAGAGTATGACTCACGTTCCTGCAGATATGGCCGATTTGAAACAAAAAGCTCAGGGCTATACCAATGCAGGTGGAGAATGTGGAGGTATTATGTTGCACTATGCCGATGAGAATTTTACTTTCCGTGAAGGTGCCAACCGTTTTTACGTATATTTCACAGACGAACCTAATCAGCCGGGTGGTAATGCACCATGGTCTGTCTTAACCGTTAACAAGGATTCTGGGGACTATAATTGGGATTCTTCAAAGGGAGTGATTTATACAGTATATAGTGGACTGAATCTGTATGGAGATCCTCATGGATGGCAAAACTGGTATGTCAAAGAAGACCCGACGTTGTTCTCAACCTATACAGGTGGACAAATAATTGAGACTACAGGAGCATTTGAAATTAGTCTAGATGAGCTGCCTGTAACCGGAGCCATTACACAGTCGTTTATCATTCAGTTTAATATTACTCCAGATTTGACTGTCGGAGGTGTGTATGATGTGACTATCCTTATTTATTCTTCCGATGGCAGCATTAAGTCGCAATATACTTATGAGGACATACAGTTGATAGCTGCTTGAGGGTGACAGTGCGGTTATCCTAGGTAACTTTGTCTATAAGGGGTGCAGTTCAAAATGAAGTGCGCCCTTTTTCGTATTCGTTATCATTGGATTATATGAAGCAATCGATTTTGTCATAGCGGCAAAATTCATTCTTTGATTCAAAGATAGGGATACAGCAAAAAACAGAGTATGTCCTTGCTGGAACATTTGTGAGGCTTTTGATATATCAGAGACACACCGCCTAAGTTAACTAGAAAACGTCTAAGCGTTCAAACTAAAACGTCTAAGCGTTCGAATCAAAACGTCGAAGCGTTTTGCCTGAAACGTAAAGGCGTTTTACTTCAAACGCTTAGGCGTTTCGAAGAAAACGCTTAGACGTTTTTTACAAGGTAACAAAACTCGTCAGAAACACTACTTATCTCTTCACAAGTCTGCACTTTTCACTCTCTCCGGGAAGGACACCCACTGCATCCGCTACACCCGCTGCATCCGCATCCGCCTGCGTGTCCTTTCCGCCGGATGACCTGACGGAGAAAGCGTCTGCCGGCCCAAAGTACACAGCCGGCTACGATGATATATACGAAAAGATCTTGCATACTCATAATGGTAAGGGTTTTAAATGAACAAACTTCCTATCTGGTGTACCGCAAAGGCAATAATCCAAGCCAGTATGGTGGTATAGGTCGCGGCAAAGACAGCCCATTTCCAGCTTCCCGACTCTTGCCGGATAGCAGCCAGGGTAGCGATACACGGGAAATAAATCAGCACGAACAGCATGTAGCAGTAGGCCACGAGCGGCGTGATGGGAATCCGTTCGGAGAGGTTCACTGAGTCGATGTCGTCGTCATTTGTATAGAGAACTCCCAGTGTGCTGACCACCAGTTCCTTGGCGCCTACACCCGACAGGATGCCGATACCCATCTTCCAGTCGAATCCCAACGGTTCGATGACCGGTTCGATGGCCTTTCCCAGCTGCCCGATGTAGGAGTTCTCCTGCTGTTCGGCTTGTGTGGCGTAGGCATCGTGGTTCGGGTAGTACCCTAGGAACCAGATGATGATGGAAGCCACCATGATGATGCCGCCCATCTTCTTGAGGTATTGTTTTCCTTTCTCCCACGTGTGGCGCAGCACGACCTTGGCCGTCGGCATGCGGTAGGGCGGGAGTTCCATCACGAAGGGCGTGTCTTCACCTTTCACCAGGAACTTGGTGAAGATGCGGGCCATGAGTACGGCCAGCAGGATGCCGATGGCGTAGATGGACAGCAGGATGAGGCTGGCCTTGCCCGGGAAGAAGGCCCCAATCAGTACCAGGTAGATGGGCAGGCGGGCACTGCACGACATGAGCGGGTTCACCAGCATGGTGACCAGCCGGGCCTTGCGGCTTTCGATGATGCGCGACGTCATGATGGCCGGCACGTTGCAGCCGAAGCCCATGATGAGGGGGATGAACGACTTGCCGTGGAGTCCCATCTTGTGCATGATTTTATCCATGATGAAGGCGGCACGGGCCATGTAGCCGGAATCTTCCATGAACGAAATGAAGAAGTAGAGCAACAGGATGTTGGGCAGGAACACGATGACGCCTCCCACACCGCCGATGATACCGTCCACAATCATGTCTTTCAGCGGGCCCGGACTGAGGAATTTCTCGGCTCCTTGTCCGATGAGGCCGACCATCCATTCGATGAGACGCTGCGGGTATTCACCCAGCACGAAGGTACCCTCGAACATGATGTACAGGAAGATGAAGAAGATAGGGTAGCCCCAGAAACGGTTGGTCACGATGCTGTCCACCACCCGCGTAAAGGTCTCCGTGTCGTGGTTGGTCTGCGTGAAGGTCTCCTTCAAGGCACCCGAGATGAAACCATATTTGGCATCGGCAATGCACTGTTCGGTGTCGTCGTTGCCCAGCTGGCGCAGGCGTTCCGCCTCCTTGTCGCGGGCTGCCAGAATCTCCTTGCCGTTGGGCAGCGGGGCGATGACGCGCGTCTCGATGTCCTTGTCGTTCTCCAGCAGCTTGATGGCCAGGAAACGGGTGGAGTATTTGTGGCGGATGTTCTCGTTCTTGCTGATTTCCTTCTTCACGGCGTCGATGCTCCGTTCGATTTCCGGTCCGTGGTTGATGTGGATGTGGCGGATGAAACCTTTGGCCGTGAAGTTGTCTTCCGCTCCTTTGTATTTGTGGTCGGGCACGTAGGCATCGTGCCATTCGCGGAACTCGCGGAGGATTTCGTTCTTGATTTCGTCTTTCTGTCCCATGAAGTCGATACCTTCATACAGGCCGATAATCACATGGAACAGGTTGTCGATGCCTTCGCCCGTGCGGCTGATGGTCGGCACGATGGGCACGCCCAGCAGTTCGCTCAGCTTGTGGTAGTTCAGCTTGTTGCCGCTGTGCTGCAGGGCATCGTACATGTTGAGGGCGATGACCATGCGCACGTTCATGTCGATGAGCTGGGTGGTGAGGTAGAGGTTACGCTCCAGGTTGCCCGCATCCACCACGTTGATAATCACATCCGGGGTCTCCTCGATGATGTGCTTGCGCACGTAGAGCTCTTCCGGGCTGTAGGCCGAGAGGGAATACGTACCCGGCAAGTCCACCAGGCGGAAATGATAGCCCTGGAAGTCGAAGAAGCCTTCCTTCGCATCCACGGTCACGCCGCTGTAGTTGCCCACGTGCTCGTGTCCGCCCGAGGCCACGTTGAAGAGCGAGGTCTTTCCGCAGTTGGGGTTGCCCACCAGCGCCACGTTGATGGTGCGTCGTTTCCCTTGTGCGATGTTGCGCATCACCTCGTCGCTCACGGGGATGCCTTGTGAGATGGGCTCATGGTAGGTGTCGGTCTCCATCGTGTGCCGTGCTTCCTCTTCGCTGACAATTTCAATCATGTCGGCTTCCTGCCGGCGGAGGGAGACTTCATATCCCATGATTTTATATTTGATGGGGTCCTTGAGCGGGGCGTTGAGCACCACTTCCACGGTTTTTCCCTTGATGAACCCCATTTCGATGATGCGGCGCCGGAATCCTCCGTGTCCGAGGACCTTGATAATGACACCTTTCTCACCTGTTTTCAATTCCGAGAGTTTCATGTTGTTTGTATCATTTGTATTTCATTTGCAAAGATACAGCATTGCTTCCTATCCCGCAAGTTATTTAGACTGTTTTTAAATTACGCGTTTTGTGCGGCCTTTTTTCATTTTTTATCCCTAAGTTTGCAGTATGTTTATCCGAAGAGTCAGTCAGTATATAGAAGAGAAGCACTTGTTGCAGCCTGGCGACAAGGTGCTGGTGGCCTTGAGCGGTGGAGCCGATTCCGTGGCTTTGCTGCGTGTGCTGCTCCGGCTGGGGTATGTCTGCGAGGCGGCTCATTGTAATTTTCATCTTCGCGGAGAAGAATCGCTACGCGATGAGCAGTTTGTGCGGGAGTTGGCTGCACGGCTGGATGTGCCTTTGCACGTCATTCATTTCGACACAAACGAATATGCGGCTTCGCACGGAGTATCGGTGGAGATGGCGGCACGCGAACTGCGTTATGGCTGGTTTGGACAATTGCGCCGCGAGTGCGGGGCCAGGGTGGTGGCTGTGGCACATCACCGCGATGACAGCGTGGAGACATTTCTCCTGAATCTGGTGAGAGGAACGGGCATCAACGGCCTGCAGGGCATCCGTCCGGTGAATGGCGAGGTGGTGCGTCCGCTGCTGTGCGTGAGCCGTGCGGAAATTCTGGAGTATCTTGCTTCCCTGGGGCAGGCGTATGTGACAGACAGTACGAACCTGCAGGATGAATTTGTGCGCAACAAGCTCCGTCTGCACGTGATTCCGATGCTCGAGACCATCAATCCGTCGGTGAGTGAGACGATTGCCGAAACGGCACGCAGGTTGTCGGATGTGGCGGAGGTGTATCATGCTGCCATACGGGAGGCCATGGAGCGGGTGATGCCCGACGGGGAAACGGTGGATATTCCGGCGTTGTGCCGGGAACCGGGCGCGCAGAACCTGCTGTTCGAAATCTTGCATCCGTTGGGATTCAATGCGGCACAGGTGGGCGATGTGTTTCGTGCCTTGCATGGTGAGTCGGGAAGAATGTTTCACAGCCGGGAATGGACCCTTCTGGTGGATCGCGACCGGCTTGTCAGGCGTCCGCTGAAGGAAGAGGAACTCACGCCGCAACTGGTTCAGGAAGTGATGGAAGTGGAACCGCCGTTTGTGGTGCCTCTCACGAATACGGTGGCATACGTGGATGCGGATGCCGTGGAAGGACAGCTGATTTTGCGGCGGTGGCAGTCGGGCGACCGTTTCGTTCCTTTCGGAATGAAAGGTTTCAAGTCTGTGCGTAATTACTTGCGCGACAAAAAGGTTTCGCGCTTTGAAAAAGACCGTCAGCTGGTGGTGTGCGACGGAAATCGCATCGTCTGGTTGGTAAATGAACGGGTGGACAACCGCTTCAGAGTGACTTCTGACACGCATCGTATCCTTCGGTTGGAAGTGAAGTGGAGGTAAATGCACAAAGTGTCGTTTTTTTCTCTTAAAAGATGCAAAAAAAGAGGCTGTAAGAGTATCAGATTGAGGTATTTGTATTTACTTTGAATACGTTTAATTAAAATTTTAGTCAGAATTATGAACGAATTAATTGCAAAAATCAAAGAATTGAATGCCGCTTTGGTTGCCGATGCTGAATTGCAGGCTGAAAAAGGAAATAAAGCAGCAGGAACTCGTGCCCGCAAGGCATCCTTGGAGTTGGAAAAAGTTTTGAAAGAATTTAGAAAGGTATCTCTGGAAGAATCAAAAAAATAAATAGTTTCAAGACGGACTCGTATGTCTGAGGGAGAGAGATTGCAGTAATTGTAACGAATACTGTAATCTCTCTTTTGTTTTTTTATCACAAGGCGCTGGGGTTATTCACGGGGAACTTCGTACATTTGTGTGGACTTGTACGTAGGGGTATGAAGGAATTTCGGAAGATAGAATGGTGGATCGTGGCATGGATCGTGGGATGCATGCTGTGTACTTCGTGTGGAAGGCCGTTGCGCAACCGTGTGGACGCGCAGGTGGATTCACTGAACCGGGTGGCGTATGAGGCCCGCTACAAGGATTTGTCTCTTTCATCCCGTGCTGCAACGGAGGCCCTGAAATTGTCCGACGGATATGCGTCAGGACGGGCAGAAGCGCTGAACCACATGGGTTTCTGTGCGTTTATGCGGATGGACTTCGAGCATGCGGCTCGTCTGTTCCAAAAGGCATCGGAAGCCAGCAACAACGAGATTGAACGTCTGGTGGCGGATGTGGGGATGATGAAAATCTGCCAGCGCACTTCTATGAACAAGGAGTTCTATGATTATCACAACAGTGCGATGCAGCGTCTGCGGCGCATCGACGAGGACCGTTCTTCGCTCGAGAAAAATGGTCTGGAGGGACGGCTGAACTATGCCATCTCGGAGTTCTACATCGTGTCAGGAATTTATTATTATTATCTGCAGCAGGACAAGGAGTCCTTGGAGGCCATCAACGCGATACCCGAAGAAACCTTGAAGGGGGATACGGCTCAGTGGCTGTATTATGTATATATGCGGGGGTCGGGCGGCATGTATGAGGCGCCCACGCGCGAGGAAGTGACACTTGGGGAGTTTGGCTACCTGGTGCAGTGCTTGCAGGTGGCGCAGGCTCGGGGGTATATTTATTTCGAGGCCAATGCCTTACAGGCCATGGCGGAACTGCTGGTGTTCCGCAGCAACCGGGAACTGCTGAGCGAGAAGCGGGCGGGGCTGCTGCGGCTGGTCAATCCGGAGAGCCTGCCGGTGGACAGTCTGCCACTGGTGTTTGCCCGGGAGGCGTTGGGACTGTTCAAGCGTTACGGCGACTGGTACCAGATTTCGGGGACGTATCGCACGCTGGCCACTTTCTACAATTATAGCGGACAGCCGGAAAAGGCGCTGGTCAACCTGAAGAAGGCGTTGAACTATGTCAACTTGCATCACGAGAAATATTATCATTGCACGGATTCGCTCGACCGGCTGCAGGCGTATCAGCTGGGAGGAACGGCTTCCATCGAATTGAAGTGGATTAACGACGGGGGTATTCATACCGTACCCGAATGGATTGCCCGTCTGCGGGAACAGCTGAGCCGCACGTATTCGGCCATGGGCTGCAAGGCGGAGTCGGACTACAACCGCAACGTGTACCTGGATATTTTGGATTATACACGGCAGGACAAGGAACTGGAGAGCCGTTATGCGGCGCTGGAAAAGGAGACGGGCCAGCTGAATGTGCTCTTGTGGCTGGTGGCCGCAGGCTTTTTGGTGCTGGTGGTCTTGTTTGTCTGGCTGAACCGTACGTGGCGGAAAAAGAACACCGTGTATCTCACGGAACTGAAGCGCGTGCTGGGACTCTGTCAACAGATGACGGGGGCGGTGCCTGCATCGGCTACAAGCCGGGAGGAAGTGGCCGATGCGGTGGTCGAGGTCATGAAACCGGAACTGAAGGCACTGTTTGGAGTGCGCGATGTGTGCATCACTTTCTGTGAGGAAGGAGAGGCGGAGGACGCTCCGTCTGTTTCGGGTGAAGGGATTCCACAGGTATTCGAGCTCCAATCGCCGGGCAAGTCGGTCACGGTGGGACGGTTGTGGTTGTGGCTGTCGGCTCCTGTACGCAAGGAGGAGCAGGCTCTCATCCGGCTGTTGTTGCCTTACCTGGCCTGGACACTGGAGCATGGCATGAACTTGGTATCGCTCGATGAGGAGCAGAAGCGGCTGGAGAAGGAACAGTATATCCACGAACAGCATCTCATGGAGAACAAGCGCCAGAACGAGGTGAAGAAGGCGTGCCTGTCTATCGTGACGGGGATTGTGCCCTATATCGACCGAATGGTGAACGAGGTGCGCAAGCTTCAGGTTTTGCCATCGGACAGTGAGGAGGCGGTGCGCCGCGGCAAACTGGTGTACATCGACGAACTGGTGACAAAAATCAATGAATACAACGACATACTGGCTTTGTGGGTCAAGATGCGGCAGGGCACGCTGAGCCTTCACATCGAGAATTTCGACCTGGAGGAGTTGTTTGCCATCCTCGCCAAGGGACGCCGTTCGTTTGAGCTGAAGAAACAGACGCTCACGGTGGGCGAGACCACGGCTTGCGTGAAGGCCGACAAGGCTCTGACTCTCTTCATGATCAATACGCTGGTAGAGAATGCCCGCAAGTACACGCAGGAAGGGGGGCGGGTGAGCCTGTCTGCCGAAGAAACGTCCGATTACGTGGAGATTGCGGTGGAGGACAACGGACCGGGGCTTTCGGAGAAGGACCGTTCGCGTATCCTGGGCGAGAAGGTGTATGATTCGGGGGCCATCGGCATGGAGACGGCGGCCGATGCGGCGGAACTTCAGCGACAGAAGGGACATGGCTTCGGATTGATGAACTGCAAGGGAATCATCGAGAAATACCGGAAGACGAACAGTGTGTTCGCCGTCTGCCGGTTCGACATACAGAGTACGCTGGGAAAGGGCAGCCGTTTCTCGTTCCGCTTGCCGAAGGGGGCGCGGCGGATGGCGGGTCTGTTGTGGCTGGGCTTCTGTCTGCTGACAGGTGTGGCCTGCTCTTCCGGTCAGAAACCGGTGGAGCCTGTGCCCGACAGCGGGAAGGTGGCGCCTTACGACAGTCTGCTGGCCATTGCCAACGACTATGCCAACTGGGTGTATGAGTGCAACGTGCAGGGCGACCATGCCACGGCGCTGCTGCTGGCCGACAGTGTGTTGTATTACATGAATGCCCATTATCTCCGCTATTCGGGAAAGAACGGGCCGTTGCTCCGACTGGAAGGGGAAGGCGACGGGGCGGAACTCGACTGGCTGGCTCAGTCGTTCGATACGGATTATTTTATCTTGCTCGACGTGCGCAACGAGGCGGCGGTGGCTTCATTGGCCGTGAAGGATTTCCGGAAGTACCGCTATAACAATGCAGCTTATGCGTCGCTCTACAAGCGGCTGAGCAAGGACAACTCGCTCGAGGAGTATTGCTTGCAGATGCAGCGCTCGGCCAGCAACAAGCGGATTGCCTTGTCGCTGTTCGTGCTGCTGGTGTGCGGCTGTCTGATTGCGTATTACGCGCTCTACCTGCGCCACCGGTTGCATTACCGCTACAACATGGAACAGGTGTTTGTGGTGAACCGCACTATTTTCTCGGCAGCTTCGGGCACGGAGATGCTGGGCGATGAGGTGCTGGAGAAGATGGTCCGCAGCATGTTCAACGAATTGAACGAAATGCTTCTCCTGGAGAACATGGCGCTGGCGGTATTCGATGAGGAGGCTTGTCGCCTGAAAACAGCTTGCTTTGCGGCAGAAGAAGGTGACGAGGAGTTGCACGAACGCTTGCAGCGGTGCTACGATTCGGGACAGACGCAGTGGGCCGGGACCACAAAATGGAGTTTCTTGCCGTTGTGGGTGGAGACCGGAGGCGAGAAGCATTGTGTGGGGGCACTGGCCTTGAAGCTGGCCCGTGCCTACAGCCGCGAGGAAGACCGTCTGCTGGTGGAGATGGTGTGCAACTACCTGGCAGTGGTGTTGTATAATGTGGTGGTACGGGTCAACCGGAAGTTCCACGACATCGAGCTGGCACAGGATGAGGCCCGCCGCTCCCTCTTCGAGGAAAACCAGTTGCACGTGCAGAACATGGTGCTCGACAACTGTCTGTCTACCATCAAGCATGAAACGATTTACTATCCGAGCCGCATCAAGCAGGTGGCCGACCGCCTGAATGGTGACGTCACGGTGGCGCAGCGGAAGGAGCTGCTGAACAATATGGCAGAGCTGGTCGGATACTACAAGGATATATTTACCCTGCTCAGCTCGTGTGCCTCGCGTCAGCTGGAGGAAGTGACATTCCGCCGTACGGAGGTGAGCGTGAAGGAGCTGGCCGAAGGAGCCGGAAGATACCTGAAGAAGGTGATGCGCAAGCGGAACTTTACGTTGGAATGGCAAGCTGAGGTGCCTCCGTTGTGGGTGACGGGCGACCGGGTGCTGTTGCTTTTCCTGCTGGAGAACCTGATGGACGAGGCGGTGCGCGAGGAGGTGTCGGGTACGTTGCGGCTGGAGGCGAAAGAAGAGGATGGGTTTGTCCGGGTGGACTTCATCGACACGCGCCGTACCTACCCGCAGGAAGTGCTCAATGCCTTGTTCTATCCCGACAAGAAGCGGATGTGTCCGTCGGGTGACGGTTCGCATCTCTCGGGCACGGAATACCTGGTGTGCAAGCAGATTATCCGCGACCACGACGAGTATGGCGGGCGGAGGGGCTGCCGCATCAATGCCTGTCCGTGGAACGGAGGAAAGGGATTCAGCGTGTGGTTTACCCTGCCGAAACGAAACAAGAAATAACGAATGAGAAAAATATAAAGTCAAGACAATATGGAGAAGTTTAAGGTGGTCATCGTAGAAGATGTCAAACTGGAATTGAAGGGGACGGAAGAGATTTTCCGTCACGAGATACCGAATGCCGAGGTGATTGGTACGGCCATGACCGAGGAGGAGTTCTGGAAACTGATGGAGACGTGTACACCCGACATGGTGCTGCTCGACCTGGGACTGGGGGGCTCCACTACCATCGGTGTGGAAATCTGTGCCCGTCTGCGCCGGGAACGGCCGGAACTGAAAGTGCTTATCTTTACCGGAGAAATCCTGAACGAGAAGTTGTGGGTGGACGCGCTCCGGGCAGGGGCCGTGGGCATCATCCTGAAGACGGGTGAACTCTTGACGGCGACCGACGTGCAGGCGGTGATGGACGGCAAGAAGCTGGTGTTCAACGAGCCGATACTGGAAAAAATCGTGGCCCGCTTCATGCAGACAGTCGAGGTGGAACAGCGTCGGCAGGAGGCCATCATCGACTATGACATTGACGAATACGACGAGCGCCTGCTGCGTCACCTGGCATTGGGGTACACCAAGGAGATGATTACCAACCTCAAAGGAATGCCTTTCGGCGTGAAGTCCATCGAGAAACGGCAGAACGAGCTGGTGAACCGCCTGTTCCGTCCCGACGAACGGACGGGGGTGAATGCCTGCCGGCTGGTGACCCGGGCTTTCGAGCTCCGTATCCTCGATATTGATAACCTGGAACCTGATGAAGAATAAATTCAGTCTGCATCCGGCCACCTGCTTCCTGCTGCTGTTTCTGCTCACGGCCCTGCTGTCGTGGACGGGCAGCATCTATGAATGGGAGGGGGTACGCAGCCTTTTGAGCGACGAAGGGCTGCGGTGGCTGTTGCGTACCCTTCTCGACGATTACCTCCTTTCGCCGGTGTTTCAGGCGGTGGTGTGTCTGTTCTTCGGGGTGGGACTGTTTGTCCATTCCGGGTTGGGGAATGCCTGCCGGAGGATGGCGGGTGGCGCGCGCAAGTTTTCCCGCAAGGAGAAGCGAGCACTGGGGCTGGCGGTGGTGACCTTCCTCGCCTATGTGGGATTCTGTGTCCTGCTTGCCTTCGGACCGTGGAATGTGGTGCGCAGTTCCATCGGTACTTTGTCGGATTCCCCGCTGGCCGACGGACTTTGGGGCGTATGTTCGCTGGGGATTGCCTTGCCTGCCATTGTGTATGGCTTTGCATCCGATTCTTACCTGAACGACCGTGATGTAGTGGAAGGCATGGCCTATCTTTACAAGTGCCGGGCTACGTATTTCGTGGTGTTGCTCTTCATCACCCTGTTCTTCTCTTCGCTGGAATTCAGCGGGCTGACAGATTATACCGGATTACCGGATGACGTGTGTCGCGGTGCTTATCTGCTTTGCTGTCTGCTTTTTCTTTTATAAAAGTAGGTGCATTTTACTCGAAACGATTATCTTTGCCCCGTTATTTTCAAATCGGAATAAAACCTAATAATAACAAGATGAAAAAAATTGTAGTATTTGCAGCGGCCGGACTGATGTCTTTGGCTGCTTGTCAGGAAAAGGCTGGCTTTACCATCAAAGGTACAGCCGAAGGTGCAGCCGATGGCGACACCGTGTTCTTGCAGAAACAGACGGCAGAAGGCTTTGAGGCCCTCGATTCTGTCGTAGTGAAGAATGGAACGTTTGAATTCAAGGGAAATCCGGATTCAGTAGCCGTATCGCGTTATGTGACTTACATGAAGGCTGATACCCGTATGGCTACCATGGTATTTGTGGAAAAAGGAAACATTCAGGTGAACCTGAGCCCGATGGAAAGCCGTGTATCGGGTACACCGAACAATGATACTTACCAGAAGTTCATGGATGAATACCAGCGCATCGGCAAGGAAATGAACGACATGTATCAGAAGGCAAAAGGAGATACTTTGCTGACGGAAGCACAGCGTGATTCCATCATGGAGGTACTCGACAAGAAGGAAACGGAAGGCATGGACCGTATTTATCAGTTGGTGTCTGAAAACATTGGCAGCGCAGCCGGCGTACAGTTGCTGACCATGTTCGGTTCTTCTTTCGAAGTGGCAAAGGTGCAACCGTTGCTGGAAAAGATTCCGGTTGCTTTCCAGAACGACGAGAAAGTGAAATCGCTGAAGGAATATGTGGAAACGGTAGCCAAGACGGCTGTGGGACAGAAATACATCGACTTCACCCTGAATACGCCGGAAGGCAATCCGGTGAAACTGTCGGATTTCGTGGCTGCCAACAACTATACACTGATTGATTTCTGGGCCAGCTGGTGCGGACCTTGCCGCATGGAAATGCCGAACGTAGTGGCTGCCTACGCCAAATACAAGGCAAAAGGTTTCGGTATCGTAGGTGTGTCTTTGGACAACAACGCCGAAAGCTGGAAGAAGGCCATCAAGGACCTGAACATCACTTGGCCGCAGATGTCCGACCTGAAGGGTTGGCAGTGTGAAGCTGCCGGACTCTATGGCATCCGTGCCATCCCGGCTACATTGCTGGTTTCAAAGGACGGAACTATCGTGGCACGCGACCTGCGTGGGGAAGACCTGGAAGCCAAACTGGCAGAGCTGATGAAGTAATCGGCTTTTTCAAATAGGAACTTATTATAAAGATAACGCGGACCTTCTTGGTAGAGAGGCCCGCGTTTTTTGTCGGTATGTGCAGGAAGGTTTTATACTTCCATCATTTTCTTGAGCTTGCCGGAGAGCAGGAAAAGAATCACGGCTGCAGCCCCACTCATGAAGACAAAAAGCATGAAGAAGTCGAACAGGTTCTCGATGGGGTAGCCCATGAAACTCTTGCTCACTCCGTGCTCGGGATAGTAACCGCTCAGCAGTCCGGCAAACTTGTTGGCGGCCGAGGTACTGAGGTACCACACGCCCATCAGCAGGGAAGAGAAGCGGGCCGGTGAGAGCTTGTAGACCAGCGACAGACCGATAGGCGCCAGGCAAAGCTCGCCCATGGTATGAATCAGGTAGAGGCCGGTGAGCCATACCATGCTGACCTTCACGCCGGGTTCCACATCCTTCACGCCAAACGCGATGAACAGATAGCCCAAGGCCAGCAATCCCAGTCCGATGGCCTGCTTGCGCGGAGAACTCGGTTCGATGCCCCTCTTGCCCAGGAACGACCATACAGCGGCGAAAATCGGGGCCAGCGTGACAATCATGATGGGGTTGAACGACTGGAAATAGGCGGCCGGCATCTCCCAGTTGCCGATGTGGCGGTCGGTCTGTTCGTCGGCGAAGAAGGTGAGTGAAGCCCCTGCCTGCTCGTAGGCCGCCCAAAAGAAGATGACGAAGAAGGCGATGATGTATATCACCCCGATGCGCACCTTCTCATTCCGGCTCAGCGAGTGGTCAGTAATGATGATGACAGGCATCACGATGGCCGTGGCATAAATCAGCGAGCCAATCCAGTCGGCTCCGGCAAAGAGAGAACCACCCTCCGCACCCCAGTTGACCGAGAAAAGCAGGGTCAGCAGCAGCGTGCTGCCAATCATCAGGGCCGTACGTCCGGTACCTGTCTTTTTCGGTGCATTCTCGGCGGCAGGAGTGGCGGCGACAGTTTTCTGGGGTGCCGTACCCACCGGATTTCCGTCAGGGTCGCAGATGTATTTGTTCTTGAAGAGCTGGAACACCCCCGCACCCAGCACCATGCCGATGCAGGCTGAGAGGAATCCCCATTTGAAGTCTTCCGGATGCCCCGTGTTGCCCACCAGTCCGCACACCAGCGGGGCAATGGTTGAACCCACGTTCACACCCATATAAAAAATGGTGAAGGCCGAGTCCTTGCGGTTGTCGTCGGGTGCGTAGAGCCGTCCCACCATGGTCGAGATATTTGGCTTGAAGAAGCCGTTGCCCAGAATCAGCAGGCCCAGTCCGCAGAACATCAGGTACTTGGCCAGCGCCACCTCATGGAAATAGCAGGCACTGAGGAAGAGCAGGAACTGTCCGAGTGCCATGGTCAGCGCCCCCACCACGATAGACCGCCGGTTGCCCCAGTAGCGGTCGGCAATGTAGCCGCCGATGAGCGGGGTAAGATACACCAGTCCCGTGTAGCTGCCATATACTTGTGAAGCCGTTTCCTTGTCGAAAAGCAACGCCTGTACCATGTAGAGCATGAACAGTGCGCGCATGCCGTAGTAACTGAAGCGTTCCCACATCTCCGTTACGAAGAGAAGATAAAGTCCTTTTGGATGCCCTTTTGTTTGATTCATTCTTCTTTTGTTGATAAAATGTTAGTAAATCTTGATTTTTCGCGAAAATAGTAAATAGTTTTTTCATCTGCAAATGAAAAAAGCCGCCTCAGAAAGATGAGACGGCTTGCAGATAAACACAAAAGTTCTTTTTTTAATTTATTAATGAATTGAAACTTGATCGAGTTGCTGGTAAGTAGCTGTGATGCGTTCCATCAGGTCGTTGGTAGGAGCTACTGCCATCAGTTGCAGTATCAAGTCGTTCACATCCGCCTTGCTATCGAGTTTGAGGGCCTGTGCCAGGTCGTTGAATGCCTCTTCGTAGCGGGTTGTTTCCAGATAGAGTTGGGCACGCGACTTGTAATTTTCCACGTCCTGCGGGTTCAGGCGGATGGCTTCGTTCAAGTCTTCTTCGGCACGATCCCACATTTTCAGGTTTGTGAGCAGCACGCCTCTGGAGTAGTGAGCAAATGAGCGGTATTCTTTATCGGCTTCCGGAATCAGTTCCAGACTCGAATTCAGGGCCTGCAGTGCCAGTTTGGTGTCATTGCAGAAGTTGCAAATCAGTGCCATGTAGCAATGTGCATACCCGTTGTCCGGATGTTCGTTGATTTCTGCGTTCAAGTACGTATAGGCCGTTTCGGGGTCTCCCTCATTGAGCGCTTCTACACCTTTTATATAGTTCTCGCTTTCCGGGCGTTGAATGTTTTCTGCATGGAGTTGTGTGGCAGAAATAAGGCAGCAGACCAGCATGGCTGCAAGTGTTTTCATTGTGGCTTTCATAGAGTTTAGTTTTTAACGGGCACAAATCTATAAACTTTCCATGAAATCGCAAAGATTTTGCAGAAAATATTACAATCGGATGACGATTATCCGTAAAAACTTCCCTATATTTGCAGAGGATATAAATCAGAATATTTTGAAAGTTATTAAGATTAAATGCAGATTCTAATTAAGTAATATAGAAAACCTAACTTATTTATTAACCATGAAGTCACTTAATGAAATTATTTCACAATTTCCGGAGGTTGGAAAGGTTGAAGAAATTATTCCTTTGACAGCTGGATTGATTAACCAGACTTATAAGGTCAAGACTGCAGACCCGCAGGCATGCGACTACATCTTGCAGTGTATCAATCATCAGGTGTTCAAGGATGTGGAACTGCTTCAGCACAATATTGACTGTGTGACTCGCCATATCCGCGAGAAACTGGAGAAAGCGCATGAGACGGACATTGACCGCAAGGTGCTTCGTTTCGTGCCGGCTGTCGGGGGAAAGACGTATTATTTCGACGGGGAACATTATTGGCGTATGTGTGTGTTTATTCCTGATTCACAGAGCCTGGAAGCGGTGACTCCCGAATCGTCTTATCTGGTAGGCGTGAAGTTCGGTGAGTTTGAAGCCATGCTGGCCGACCTTCCGGAGAAGTTGGGAGAGACCATCCCCGATTTCCACAACATGGAGTTCCGCATGAAACAGTTGCGTGAGGCTGTGGCTCAGAATGCTGCAGGCCGTTTGGAAAAGGTACAGTCGCTGGTGGACGATATCGAAAAGGATGCCGACGAGATGTGCGCGGCTGAACGTCTGTATCGCGAAGGAAAGCTTCCGAAACGCATCTGCCACTGCGATACGAAGGTATCGAACATGTTGTTCGACAAAGACGGCCACGTGTTGTGTGTCATCGACCTCGATACTACCATGCCGAGCTTTGTGTTCTCCGATTTCGGCGATTTCCTGCGTTCGGCTGCCAATACGGCACCCGAAGACGAACCCGACTTGAACAAGATTCATTTCAACATGGACATCTTCCAGGCTTTTGCCAAGGGATACATCGAATCGGCCAAGAGTTTCCTCACTCCGCTGGAAATCGAGATGCTGCCCTATGCCGTGATGCTGTTCCCTTACATGCAGGCCGTACGTTTCCTGGCCGACTACCTCAACGGGGATACGTACTATCAGACGAAGTATGCCGAGCATAATTACGTGCGCACGCTGGCACAGTACAAGCTGTATCAGGAAGCCCGTAAGGCAGTTCCCGAAATGAAGGCTTATATCGCTTCGCTGCTGTAAGTGCCGATTCTAAAAGGAGATAAAGCATACAGAGGGGCCGTCTCAGATTGCGTGGAGACGGCCCCTCCGTTTTGTTTCCGACTGGATTGGAAAATGTCATTCTGATGCATTTCCTACTATAAATATTATTTTAAGTGGATGAAAATTGCCAAGATGTAATAAAAATAATATTTTTACAACTTGAAAGTTAAAGTAATATATTCGAAGAAGTACATAAAGTAATGCCTTGAAATAAAATGGAAAAGCGAAGGAAAAGAAGGAGCGCGGAAGACGTGGAGAAATCGATTTTGGAGGCAGCTACCGCTTTAATACAAAAAGATGGATTCAGCCACTTGACTACCACAGGAATCATGCAGAAGGCAGAAATAGAGCCTGTACAGTTTTACAGGAGATACAAGGACTTGGATGCGTTCATCGATGAATATGTCAAGACGTTTGATTACTGGTTCAGCGACGTGGTGAAAGTTCCTGCTTCGGGCGAGAATAACCAAACGTATTACGAAGACATTTTATGCAATCTTTTCGATTCTTTGTGGGACAACAAGATTATGCAGGAGCTGTTGAGATGGGAAATTGCTACGGATAATGAAACGAGCCGCCGTACCGCTCAGTTAAGAGAGTTCCACGCTCTTCCTTTGTGCAAGAAATTCGCAGATTTATTTTCTGATTCAGATACAGACATTGTGGCTGTGTCAGCATTGCTTGTGGGTGGAATCTATTATATGATACTTCATCACAGAGTGTCAGCGTTCAGTGGTATGGATCTCAGTCGGGAGCGGGACCGGGAAAGACTTCAGAAGGCCATAAAGCATCTTTCCAGTTTGTTGTTCCAAGATTGTGTGCAGCCTTCCGCTATAAAGATTGCAGTGGCCATGAAAAAGGATTCGGTTCCACTGGAAAAAATATCCGAATATACAGGCATCCCTTTACAAATACTTGAGAAAATTTGAAAAATCAGGGAGAGGGAGTATGCTTCATAGGAGTATCGAAGCTGTGAGAACCTCTGAATGTAGGGAAACTGTGTGAGATACAAAATCCTCTACGGTGAGTTTATTTGTGTATTTAATTGTATGTATATTTTCTTCCCAGAAAAATGAAAAGTACGGTTCTGATTATGTAACTTATTGATTCATAATCTGCTTTTCACTGTTCAAAGAGATTTAGTATTACGAAATGTTCTTTATGTTATATTTGTGCTATTAGTCTTGGGTAAATGTCTAAGTGTAAACTTCTCCAAAAGACACCAAAAATCTACAAAGCATCACTCTTACATCATGTAAATACAATATTGATTGTATATATTTGTGCCGTTCTCTTCTTTTCCGAAAGAAAGGAGGATATGAAAGCAACTTTTAAATTCTAAATTAGAGAGTGATGAAGAAAAAAGTAGTTTTGGCTTGCCTGCTGATGGCAAGCGTGTGCGGAGTGTACGCACAAAATGTGACATTGGCTCCCGAAGCAGGTATTTCTGCCGTACAGAGATACGGATGGGGCCAGGAGTGGAGACCTTCTGCGAAAATCGGGGTAGCTGCCGACTTCAATCTGACCCGCCATTTCGGCATTGAATCGGGCTTGTTTTACACCTTCAGAGGGTATTCCATTTCCAACGGGGGAACCTACAGCAATGAAAACTCCACCTGGATAGAGAACGTGTCGCAGACAAGGCATTTCCTGCAGATACCGGTGATGGCCCAGTTCAGATGGAACCTGAACAAAGACACCAAACTGTTTTTCGGCGTGGGACCCTACGTGGCCTTCTGCCTGAAAAACAAATTTGACAGCAATCCTTACTATCTAGAGGGAAGCCTCCCGGGAATGTATGAACAGTATTATGATGGTTTTGTGTATGGGAAGGATGCCTGGGGAAATGACAATCTCTACCTTTACGATGAGGCCCGCCGCTTCGACTGGGGTGTATCCTCCAATATAGGTGTCGAAACCCACCACTGGTATGCCAAGCTGCAATATGACCTCTCCTTGGGCAAAGAAGGCAAGAACGACGTGATTGGCGCCAACTATCACACGCTGACGCTTTCCGTGGGATATAAATTTGGCTTATAACTTGATTCCGACAGGTTTATTCTCATTGACAATAAATAGAGAAAGAGCTTCCTCAACGTGTTGGAAATGAGGAAGCTCTTTCTATTTCTTCAAACGCCTAAGCGTTTTGTTTCAAACGCCTAAGCGTTTTGCTTCAAACGTCTAAGCGTTTTGTTTCAAACGTCTAAGCGTTTTGTTTCGAATGCCTAAGCGTTTTCTCGAGGCAGTTTCAGTCGATGTTTCCCACCGTGAATTTCTCGGGATGTTTCCCTTTGAAATCCTTGAAATACGACTTGATTTCCTTCATGTCCTTTTCAATGTCGCCCATCGGCATGAGGTATTTTCCCGCCTTGATACATTTCTTCTCATAGTCTATACCAATCAGTACGATGGGAATCTGAGCCCCCAGGGCAATGTAATAGAAGCCCTTCTTCCATTCCGGGTTGGCCGAGCGTGTACCTTCCGGAGTGATGGCCAGGTGAAACGTATCGCTTTTTTTGATCCGTTCTACCAGTTGGTCCACCATGGACGTACGCTTGTCGCGGTGCACAGGAATTCCTCCCATCTTCCGGAACAGGATGCCCAGCGGGAAGAAGAACCATTCCTTCTTCATCAGGAAACCCGACTGGCGGCCTACGGCCGTGATGAACAGTTTCCCGATAATCAGGTCCCAGTTGGTGGTATGCGGGGCTGCGCAGATGATGCACTTCTTGAAGTCGGGCACATCCACTTCCGCTTTCCAGCCCAGCAGTTTGTGGTAGATAAACCGGCAGATGGCTTGTTTCATGTGTGCTTATTTGGCCAGTTCTTCCAGTTTCTTGAACACGTTGTCCACTTCGGCATTGAAGTCGGTTCTCAGTTTCTTGTAGAACAGTTTCACGCTGCCCGGTTCGGTGTGACTGATGCGGCTGATGATGTCGTTGCGCAGGTTGACAATCTGGAAAAACAGCTGGCTATAAGCATCTCGTTTTTCAGCGCTTGCCTGAGCCGATTCCATGAAACAGAGACCTATTGCCAATTCTGTAATATAGTTGACTGTTTTTTTCAATGATTTTCTGCTAGCCATAATTCTTAAATTTTTTTGGTTAATAAAATAGATTATGGTGTAAAGATACGATTTCTTTTGGAATATCCATAAAGTGTGGTCTAAACTTTTCCTTGTGGCCTTTCTGTGGAGACAGGAAAAAACACATTCCGTAATACCGAAATGTCGGACCTGCAAAGGAAGTCAGGCATTTCGGATATTTACGGAATGTTTCGCGTGTGTTAGAATGGATGTAATTACCCTTAACGGGTCAAACATAAATTAGCGGGCGATTCTGCTCAATTCGCCTTTTATCAGAGAATGTGCGGGTTTGATAGCGCTTCTGCTTGCTTCAATTCCTTCGTTGATTGTAAATTCCATAACCTTGGTAGCTCCGGTCAGTTGGTCGCCGATGGAATTGCTGGGTGTATTGACCGGGAAGATACCGGAAGCCGGATTGCTTCCTGAAGTCGGGGTGACTGACACACCTTTGTAGGTAGCCCGGACGGTGTAGGAGGTTGCAGTGGAAGGATCACAGTTGGCATACATGTTGACCCATACCTGATAAGTTCCTTTCTGCATGCACTCTTCGTTGAAGAAAATGTTTTCACTGTTCAATCCGTCAATGTTACAGCCCGCGTTGGAGTCGATGTCCAGACCAATCTCTCCCCATTCAATATCGGGCACGTTCTCATAGTCTCCGCTGCTTAACCATTCGTTGTAGTCTGTGTAGACTAAGGAATAGTATGGGAAGGTTTGTCCATAGTAAATCACGTTGCCGTTGGGTTCCACTACGTACAAATCCACATCTTTTTCATTGCTGAAGTGAAGATTGACCTGCAGGTCGCCTGTTCCGGCTTCCACAAACTCGGTTTCGCTTGTGAACATGGATGAGATGTCACCTTCCGTGTTGATCGTGGTAAATACCAGTGTAAAGCTGCTGCTCAGATTCTGGCTGAGCAGGATAATGACGGTGTAGGTGTAAATATGGATGTCGGCACGTGTCTGGGCCTGGGCAACTACCGGATTCTCCAGCTTTACCTTCAGGTATCCTTCCTGTCCTTGTACGCCGACATTGACATAGGATAGTTCCTCGTACGAGTTTAATGTCAAGTAGGCCGTTCCTCCGGGAAGAGCCGATCTGTCGAAATAGGCCGACTGAATCATTTCACTGTTGTCTCCTACAGGAAGGCTGCCTCCGGCATACTCGCTGTTGGTTACTTCAATAAATTCATTCTGCAAGACACTTTTCGTGACTTCGTCATCGCTGCTGCAGGCATACATGGCAGCAGCACAGAATAAAATGCAGGCTACTTTAAAAAGTTTTTTCATAGTGCTCTTTTTTTATGCGCTTATTCCCCTTTGGCGCGGTGGAAAAACTGGCGGTCGCAGGGAAAATGTTCCTCCATCAAGAAAGAATACGTCCGCTGTTTACCTTCTGTTCTTTACTGATTCCGATTAACTGTTCCAAAAATAATCATTCTTGTTTTCAAAAACAAACATGTTGTATCTGTTCTCTTTCCGATTGATGCTTTTTGATTACTGTTTATTCAAAATTGATAACTATGTGGTCGAATTTTGATGAGATGAGTGACAGAATATGCGGACATGGAAAAGAGATACAGGATGTGTGGTCGGTTGCTTGTTTTTTCGCCTGAATGTTATACCTTTGTGGGGTAAAGGGTAGAGTAAATATGAAGCGAAAACTTGTGTGGGCAGGAGCAGGCTTGCTGCTGTTGCTCTTTCTGCTGGCGGGAGGATTATGGATTTTCCGCAACCGCATCTTGAACCGGGTGGCGAAAGAGAAAATCGCCCGGGTGGAACAACGTTACGGACTGGAGGTACATTACGATTACCTGAAATTTGAGGGAAACGGACAACTTTCTTTGGGGGGATTGTCGGTTGTTCCGGAAGATCGAGATACGTTGCTGACCCTTCGTTCGGCGGCGTTCGACCTGGGCTTCTGGCAACTGCTGAAGGGCAATGTAGAGGTGCGCGACGTGTACATGGACGGCCTCACGGTCAGTTTCGTGAAGGAGAGCCAGACGGCTAATTACGATTTCCTGTTCCGTAGCCGGACGGGAGGGGAGGAGGCCGCGCAGGACCGTTCGCATGCGGGATACGACAAGCGGGTGCAACTGGTGCTCGACGGGGTGTTCCGTCTGCTGCCTTCCGACGGACGCCTTACCCATCTCCGGATTCGGGAGCGGAAGGACAGCGATTCGGTCAGCCTGTTCGTGCCGGAATTCAATATTGACCATCATCGTTTCAAGAGCCGGCTCACCTTCGTGGAAGGCACACGCACGCAGCACTGGCAGACCGAGGGCGAAATCAATGCCGACGAGCGACGGGTGTCGGTAGGCATTCAGGCTCCGGAATTGATGGTTCCTTACATCCGCCGCAGACTGGGAGCGGAGGTGTCTTTCAATCGTCTCTACCTGAGCCTCACCCAGCAGAGGGAGAACGGAAAACTGGTCTTGTCCGGGAAAACGGAAGTGGACGGACTGGCCGTGTTCCACCGTCGGTTGTCGCCGGAGCGCATCAACCTGGACGAAGGGGAACTGGATTTCCACCTGAATGTGGAGCCGCATGCCCTGGAACTGGACAGCGCGAGTACGGTGCGTTTCAACCGTCTGCAGTTTCATCCTTACCTGCGCCTGGAGCCGCCCGGCCATCTGATAGCATCCATCCACAAACCTTCTTTCCCGGCTGAAGAGCTGTTCGGCTCCTTGCCCCATGGCTTGTTCGAGAACCTGGAGGGCATTCGGGTGGCAGGCAACCTGTCCTACGATTTCGGACTGGATGCCGACTTGGCTTGTCCCGACAGCCTGCAGTTCCATTCCGACCTGCGTCCGGAGCATTTCCGGATTCTGGGCTATGGAGCGACCAATCTCAGCAAGATGTCGGAGGAGTTTGAATATACCGCCTACGAAGATGAAGTGCCGGTACGCACGTTTCCGGTAGGACCGTCGTGGAACCACTTCCTTCCGCTCGACAGTGTGCCCCAGCTGATGCGCATGGCCGTGCTGCAAAGTGAGGACGGCGGTTTCTTCTATCATCAGGGCTTCCTGCCCGACGCCATCCGTCAGGCCATGGCCTACGACCTGAAAGCCCGCCGTTTTGCCCGCGGGGGAAGCACGATTTCCATGCAGCTGGTCAAGAATGTATTTCTGAACCGCCGGAAAAACATCGCGCGGAAACTGGAAGAAGCCTTGATTGTATGGCTGATTGAGCAAAACCGGCTGACTTCGAAAGAACGGATGTTCGAGGTGTATCTCAACATCGCGGAATGGGGACCGAGAATCTACGGCCTGCTGGAAGCCTCGGAATTTTATTTCGGGAAGCGTCCGTCGCAACTGACGCTGGAGGAATGCATCTACCTGGCTTCCATCATCCCGAAGCCGAAGCATTTCCGCAGCTCGTTTGATGACAACGGGCGGTTGAAAGAGAACCAGGAAGGACACTTCCGTCTGGTGGCCCGCAGAATGGCCGCCAAGGGTGTCATTTCGGAAGAAGCCGCCGAGGGAATCGACCTGTCACGAGTGGTGCTGACCGGAGAAGCCGGAAAATGTTTCCCTGACAGTCTCAGCCTTTCCGCTCCGCAGCCCGCTTTCTGACGAGGGACTCCTCCTTCCGTGTTATTCTCCGATGAGGGTGGCCACGATGCGCCGCCCTCCGCCGTGGTTACGGAACTCACAGAGGTAGATTCCCTGCCATGTGCCCAGGTTCAGTCGTCCGTCGGTCACCGGGATAGACAGGCTGGCTCCCACCAGGGTCGATTTGGCATGGGCGGGCATGTCGTCCCAGCCTTCCAGCGTATGGTCGTACCAGGATTCCCGTTCACGCACCAGGTTATTGAAAATTTTTTCCATGTCGCTCCGTACGTCCGGGTCGCAGTTCTCGTTGATAGACAGTCCGGCACTGGTATGCTGGATGAATAGGTTGAGCAGTCCTGTCTTAGGCAGTGCCGGCAGGTGGCTCAGCACCTCGTCCGTCACCAGATGAAAGCCGCGGGTGCGCGGCCGGAGGGTAAAGGTGGTTTGTTGTATCATCATTATAGCAGGTTGATTAGTTTATTCTCATATACATTTCCAGTCACCGATAGTGCCGGTTTCGGAAGAGAAGCTGGCACCTATCCTGTAAAGCGTGCGTGAGTCGGAGGCATATTCCCTTGCATAGCCTTTTTCCTCTATCTGCTGAAGAGCCTCTTCGGCCGTACCGTCCAGCTTGAACTCGAAAATATAGACATATTGCGGTGTCTCCACGATGCAGTCCACCCGTCCCTGACTCTGTGCCTTTTCCACATAGACCGTGTAGACACTGACCATCCGCATAATCAGATAGAAAGTATATTGAAAATAACGCTCGCGTTCGGTCTCATCTTCCTTGCGTCGCATGGTGTAGGGGATGCTGGCCAGGAAAGACGTGAAGAGGGTGCGCAGGGTGTCCGTGTCGCCTTTCCGCAGGGTTACTACCACATTGCGTATCCATCCTCCTGTTTCCGTGGCCGGCTTGAGGTAGGAGGCGGCCAGCATGGTCAGGAAGCCGTTCTTCACCTCGTTGTTGGGGAAGTCGAGCAGGAAGGTATTGAAATCCCGGTCGTAGTCCTTGATGGTGAGGTATCCGCTTTGGAAAATCATGGGCAGGGGCTGTTCCACATCCGCCTTGTAGTCGATGAACTCTTCCGGGCGATAGTATTTTCCGGTGAGTTCGTTGAGGTTCTCGTTGAAATGGGTGAGGAGCCGGATGAGGTAAGTGGGAGTGCCGGAGCGGAACCAGTAATCATCTACACTTTGGCTGTCCAATGCGTTGAGCAGGCTGAATGGATTATATACGTCCGTCATCTGTTTGCTGAAATGATACCCGTCGTATTGCAGTTTGAGCCGCTGTTTCATTTCTTCCGGCGTAAAACCATATTCGTC
>CABIXF010000044.1:30095-33862 GCA_902362595.1 Bacteroidaceae bacterium
ATCAATCAGTACCACGGCCCGTCGTCCGGTCTGCTCGTGCGCCGCGCGGAGCACCTTGATAAACCGTCCTCCCACGTCCAGCCGGTCGGCTTCGGAAGTCAGTCCGTAGCGGGTTTCCCAACCGGACACGTAATCCTCCAGCCGTTCTTCCAGCACACCCGCCTGGGTGAAGTTGGATCCGTTGAAGTCCACATGAAACACGGGATATATATTCCAGTCCTTTTCCAACTGGTCTATCTTCAGTCCCTTGAACAGTTCCTTGTGCCCCAGGAAATAGTGCTCCAAGGTGGACACCAGCAGACTTTTTCCGAAGCGTCGCGGGCGGCTCAGGAAATAGATGCTTCCTTCCTGGGCCAGTTGGTAAATCAGGTCTGTTTTGTCAACATAGACATATCCGTCTTCGATGATACGGTCAAAGCTCTGTATTCCGATAGGGTACTTCATGGGGCGAATGAATAATTAAGAATGAATAATGAATACTTTTTTCAAAGATAGTGCAAACCGAGTGAAGCAGCAAGCGGAAAAGGAAGTTTTCCAGCTTGTGCTTCCGAGGTGCAGCCTATTTTCTGAAAAGATAGTGCAAACCGAGTGAAGCAGCAAGCGGAAAACGAAGTTTTTAAATCGCATAAAGGACAACTTCTTGCGAGGCTGTCCTTTATCCGAATGAAGTATTTAAGAGAGGGTGTAGTTTACATACGGTTTCTTTGTCTGCCGGACTCCTCCCAACTGCGATACAAGAGCCAGTGAATATACCATTTGATAATGCTCCTTTACCGGGAGTTTGTGGGCAATGCGCATGTCTTCAATCATTGTTTTACACTCCAGAAAACGGCTTTGCTTGTATAGCACTTCCAGTTTCTTGCGCTGTAGTATCAGCATGTTGGTAGTGTCTTTTCGGGAGATGGCCAAAGCGATGCCTTTGTCGAATACAGCAATGGCCTCATCGTTTGCTTCCTTCCATCTCAGGTACATGCCTTCGAGCAGATAAGTGTCTAGTAGTCGTGCTGTATCTGTTGTCTGTTTCCGATAGTAGGTGACAGCCTGACAGAGCAGAGAGTCTTCCAACAGCGACATTTCCAGTTGGTAGTGTGCCATGGCTTTATTCCAGACCAGCTTCATTCGTTCCGTTTCAGAGAGGGACGTTTCATCCTTGAGAGCGAATAGAAGTTGCAGGACAGAATCTGGTTGGTTATGATGCAACAAGGAGTCTGTTTGCTGTAACAGGGCACTTGCATGGGGGTGTCTTGTGCAGGTAGCAAACAGCAGGAAGATGCCTGCTATATATAGAATGGGACTTATTTTGTGTTTCATGTGTCTGTTGATAAGGTAACTACCGGTAGATTCTAGGTTGCATAATAGCAGGAGTGCTTTTCTAATTGTGTGCATACGATAACTTGTTTTCTTTTATTTACAAAGTTTGTTTGTCTACTATTTTTGAAGTAGTTTCTGGACTGCAAATATAACAAGAAGATTCTCGCGTATGCGAAAAGTGGTCTCTACAGGTCTATTCCTGAAAATATTCGTATATTGTTGATTTATTGGTATCTAAAGATGAATACCCAATGTCATGTCTCTACAAATTATATTTTTATGTTTCTTAGCCGATAAGTTCGTTTCATTTATATACATTTCCAGTCGCCGATCGTGCCGGTTTCGGAAGAGAAGCTGGCACCTATCCTGTAAAGCGTGCGTGAGTCGGAGGCATATTCCCTTGCATAGCCTTTTTCCTCTATCTGCTGAAGAGCCTCTTCGGCCGTACCGTCCAGCTTGAACTCGAAAATATAGACATATTGCGGCGTCTCCACGATGCAGTCCACCCGTCCCTGACTCTGTGCCTTCTCCACATAGACCGTATAGACACTGACCATCCGCATAATCAGGTAGAAGGTGTACTGGAAATAGCGCTCGCGTTCGGTCTCGTCCTCCTTGCGTCGCATGGTGTAGGGGATGCTGGCCAGAAAAGACGTGAAGAGGGTGCGCAGGGTGTCCGTGTCGCCCGCTTCCAAGGTTTCCACCACCTCGTCCACCCATCCTTCCACGCGCTGTTTGGGCTTGAGGTAGGAGGCGGCCAACATGGTCAGGAAGCCGTTCTTCACCTCGTTGTTGGGGAAGTCGAGCAGGAACTTGTTCATGCGCATGTTGTATCCCTTGATGGTGAGGTATCCGCTCTGGAAAATCATGGGCAGGGGTTGTTCCACATCCGCCTTGTAGTCGATGAACTCTTCCGGGCGGTAGTATTTTCCGGTGAGCTCGTTGAGGTTTTCGTTGAAATGGGTGAGGAGCCGGATGAGGTAGGTGGGCGTGCCGGAGCGGAACCAGTAATCGTATATCCGCAGACTGTCCAGTGCGTTGAGCAGGCTGAAGGGGTTGTACACGTCCGTCAGCCGTTCACTGAAATGGTAGCCGTCGTATTGCAGTTTGAGCCGCTGCCTCATTTCCTCGGGCGTACATTGGTAGTCGTGTGCCATTTCCGCGATGGGTTCCGGGAAGTAACGGTCTATCTCTTCCTGTGTGATGCCGCAGAGCGCTTCGTAGCGTCGGTCCATGCTGATGTCCTTGGGCTGGTTGAACCCGCTGAACACGCTCACCTGTGAGAACTTGGTCACTCCTGTCAGCAGGACAAACTGCAGGTGTGCATCGGCTCCCTTAAACACAGAGTAGAAGGCTTTCAGCACGTTGCGGTGTCGGTCCTCCAGACCGGTGTCCACATCGAGTACATCCAAAATCGGTTTGTCGTATTCATCAATCAGTACCACGGCCCGTCGTCCGGTCTGCTCGTGCGCTGCGCGGAGGACCTTGATAAACCGTCCTCCCACGTCCAGCCGGTCGGCTTCGGAAGTCAGTCCGTAACGGGTTTCCCAATCGGACACGTAATCCTCCAGCCGTTCTTCCAGCACACCTGCCTGGGTGAAGTTGGAGCCGTTGAAGTCCACATGAAATACGGGATATACATTCCAGTCCTTTTCCAACTGGTCTATCTTCAATCCCTTGAACAGTTCCTTGTGCCCCAGAAAATAGTGCTCCAAGGTGGACACCAGCAGACTTTTCCCGAAGCGTCGCGGGCGGCTCAGGAAATAGATGCTTCCTTCCTGGGCCAGTTGGTAAATCAGGTCTGTTTTGTCAACATAGACATATCCGTCTTCGATGATGCGGTCAAAGCTCTGTATTCCGATAGGGTACTTCATGGGGCGAATGAATAATTAAGAATGATAATGAATACTTTTTTCAAAGATAGTGCAAACCGAGTGAAGCGGCAAGCGGAAAACGAAGTTTTCCAGCTTGTGCTTCTGAGGTGCAGCCTATATTCTGGAAAGATAGTGCAAACCGAGTGAAGCGGCAAATAAGTTTTATATACATTTCCAGTCGCCAATCGTTCCTGTTTCGGAAGAGAAGCTGGCCCCTATCCTGTAAAGCGTACGGGAGTCGGAGGCATATTCCCTTGCATAGCCTTTTTCCTCTATCTGCTGAAGAGCCTCTTCGGCCGTACCGTCCAGCTTGAACTCGAAGATATAGACATATTGCGGTGTCTCCACGATGCAGTCCACCCGTCCCTGACTCTGTGCCTTCTCCACATAAACCGTGTAGACACTGACCATCCGCATGATCAGGTAGAAGGTGTACTGGAAATACCGCTCGCGTTCGGTCTCGTCCTCCTTGCGTCGCATGGTGTAGGGGATGCTGGCCAGGAAAGACGTGAAGAGGGTGCGCAGGGTGTCCGTGTCGCCCGCTTCCAAGGTTTCCACCACCTCGTCCACCCATCCTTCCAC
>CABIXF010000045.1 GCA_902362595.1 Bacteroidaceae bacterium
TTTAAATCTTATAATTCAGCACTATAAATTTAATACTTTTATCGCTATGTTTCTAATTATCACTGAAATATATTTATTACTATTTCGAACTCACGTTATTTAGGATTTCTAATTACTGAACGTTGTTTGCCTTTTTCATCGTAAAAGTTTTTTATCTCATATCCATCATTTTCCCAATTAATAATATAGTCCTGATTACCATACCACTTTCTAAATCCTCCGCCTTTGTTACATGGGAACCATTTTAGCCCGGATCGAGCCGCTGACGCGGCATTTTCGAAGCCGAAGCCGCATAGGCTTCGGCTGACCTCAAACCAAAGGCGGAGAAATCTCGCATTGTCAGCAGTTGCTAGCCCCTGTGTTGGGCTGCAAACTGCTGACAATGCGAGATTTGATGTAAATATTCTTAAAATATTGGGTGAAGCCCAATATCCAATAGGGCATCCCGGAATTTTCTCGAAGTTAGATTGAAATACATTTTGGTAATATACCTTAGAGGTATGTTCCCTTAATGCTCGCAGGAACATATCTTTCTTATCAGTACAATTCTTGCCATCAACCAGCCGGAAATAAACGCCACCTTCATCAGATTTATGCTTGGCAATTACGAATGCCGTATTCTGAACTACTTCACCACTCAATTCATCAAATGTTCGAGGTCCCAAGTGAAGCATATTTTCAATATGATAATTATTAAGCAAAGTATTACGAAGTTTTTCGAACGAAGAGAGGAACATCCAGCTTTGCATATTAATCATGCCATATTTTCCATTAGCTACAAGTCGGTCTATAGACAACATCATAAATGTGGAGAATAAATCGGCTTTCCCCTCTTCGTAGTTTTTCTTTACATACTTGCTCAGCACCTCATTCATACTACCTGCACCCATATAAGGCGGATTCATCACCAATGCATGATACTTTTCCGTCAAGGCCAGAATCAGTTCAAATGCAGAAAGTTGGGTACGAATAGCCTCCGGTATAAAGTCCTGATTGTGCCAATATTCTACCGTCTGTTTCACCAGCAGCCGGGTACTATCGCTAAGCTCAAATTTCATGATAGAGCCTAACGAATCCGCGTGCTGCATCAAGTCGAAGCAAGCGATGAGTTCATTGACGTGAGTCTGATCTTCCTGTCCCAAAAAGAAATGAGGAAGGAATTCTCTGACCAGCCCATTCTTTTCTTCATTCCAAGGCTTCGGCATGGCCAATACATGAGGCAAGCAATGAGCGTCGGCAAATGAAACATCCTTCTGGCAAGCTTTCAGCAAGAGGGCAAAAGTGGTTAATTGCTTGGCACGATTGTCAATGTCTATTCCGGTCAAGTTATGCTTAAAGATATTCTCTATGGCTTCTCCACGGCCATAGCCTTCGGCAATATAAAGATCGTAGAGCAAATCAAAACACTCATTCAGAATATGGCCTGAACCACAGGCTAAATCGGCTACTTTCAAGTCAGTCAGTTCCTCGTATCTTAAAATGTTTTCTGCCGGGGTATTTTCAGAAGGTTCTACCAGGTATTGCCATTTCTTCTGTAACGCCGTTTCGTATGGATTGTTGTCGAGGTAGATACGGCCCACCGTATTCTGCACCATATACTTCACAATCCAGTTAGGGGTAAATATTTGCGTAGCGGCAGGAATCTCGTCTGCCTCGAACTTGCCTTTCTTGGCAAATACTTCATCCTTACGTTCTGAGATATAGAACTGGTAAAGCCAGCCTATCAGTTCCGGTGATTGAAAATCCTCATCAGTAATGAATTCCGTATGATTGAGCATGTCCACAAAGCCACCTTCTGTCAGAATATTGTTCGGCAGAAGCAGCTCGGTATAGTCGGCCATAGAGCCGAAACACTGGTTGATGATGGGATTGTCATGACACCACGCGGTTATGAGCAGGGCAAACTGTTCGGTTACCTTCGTGTCATCGTCAAGTAACTCTATGACGCGCTGACGAAGATCTTCTTTCATCGGAGGAAGGTGGCCTTGGCGGGCTTGGTCCACAATAACCGGTGTACGTGCGGCATCGGCATACTGGAGTACAGGAGAACAGAGATTGTTCTTCTGCAAGATGCGAATGGCACACAGCCGGTTGAACCAGGTATAGGCAGCTTCTTCGTACACTTCATTGATACCTTTCTGCTGTACACGATTGAAGAGGGACATCCACTGATGGTAGAATCCTTCTGTATATAATTTTCCGTTCCAAAGTGTACCTCCCTGCATAAGTTGCGGTCGGTGTTCTTCGGCCACATTCCCTTTCCGGTCGAAACCAAGGGTCATAATCTTGGCAGCGATGCCGGTTTTCAATATGTTGCGTGCTTCGGTGGCGAAGCGTTTAATCTTATTGGTGTCCATATATCTTTCGTTATCTTTTTGAGCTAATTATCCCAAATAGCTTTCAAGTCATTCTGTAACATTTCAATTTCATCATATCCTGTGGTATGCAATCCTTTATCAAGAATGTCTGTCCTGAAAGCAATGCCCGTTCCTTTGCACAGCAGGGTCCCGATGTGCAGTATCAGCTTATACAGTTGGTGACCTTGAATGTGCAAGTAGGCATTTTCCGGAATTAAAATTCCATTTGGATTGGCCGGTTCTTCTGTCAGTCCACCTGTTGCGGCTTCAAACAGGGACTGAACGGTTTTCAGATATGCTTTGCCGTTATCTGCTAAATCAGCACGTTTAGGTTGCAGAGGAATACAGGCATTGAATTTCGATACATTCCACAACTGATTGAGACGGCTGTCTGCCCCGTACCGAATCAGATACAACAACGGCTTATAAACGATTCTCGAAAACGACGTAAGAAAAGCCTGCATGTCAAAATCAGTTTCAGGTTGTATCAGCTTCATGCGTTCATTGAGATGAGAGGCTTCGCATAAGTGATTCTCCCACGAATAGGCATAGGTCTGAGCAATGAAATTCTTTGCTGAAAATTCAGTCTCACCTCTTAACAAACGCAAATCACTGTCTATGCAGATAAAGAAACGCGCAGTAAGGTAAGGTCTGAATTTCAGACATTGCTCACATCCGCGGGTGTCTTTACCGTCATCACTTTTGCTGAAATACAGGTAGCGGTAACGTCCCGGCTTAATGGTTTGAAGTTGATAGTCCCAAAATGTCTCATCTTCCTCGTCTTCCAGATGTATCACGGCTTGATAACGTCCTGTCAGGGCAAGATTCCGATAAAACTTGGCTTGTTTCTCTATCCAATTGATTCCTTCCATACGCCGTGTTACTTTGTGATTTGTTCCATATACCAGACTTTATCTCCCCATCCATCTCCGAACAGGGCAGGGGAATGAGTCGTAATGAAAAACTGAGCGTTGGGATTGAAACGAACCAACAGGTTGATGAGTTCAAACTGCCAGTCTATATCCAGTGAGTTTTCCGGCTCGTCTATCAGAACGATAGATTCACGTTTGCCCAATAAAAATACACGGAGCAGAATCAGCAGTACCTGCATCTCTCCGGAAGAAAGCGCTCCCACGGGTAGCGTACCGTTATCAGTAATCACAGAAAATTTGCTTCCCTCTATCTCTATCCGTTTGCGGGTTAAAGCGAACAAGCCGTTGACTGTTTTCTGAAAATCAGCAATCTGTGCTTTTAATTCTTCCTGTTTCTCAGCAGAACTGTCTATCATGGACATACGAAGATTCATCAGTGAAGGACCGGTTTTCATGTCATAGATGAAATACTCCAAATCTTGCGCTAATGCCGTAGCTGTTTTCCGCTTATCTCGCATGGCAATATTATCAATGGAAGGCAGATAAACAATGTATTCACTTTGTCCATGGTTATCCGCCACCAGTGACTCGTAGAGGTTTTTCAGAAACGTGGTTTTCCCACTTCCATTTACCCCCATTATAATGTTGACATCGGGATGGGCCGGGAACTGGACCTTCTGTTTATTCCAAAGGTCGATATTTACTTCCGATATTCTTGACAGTGACATATATTCTAAGGTTTTAGGATTGCTGTTATTTGATAATCATTACTCCATCGTGGTCGACAAGCAGACGCTCCAATTGCTGACGCAGTCCGTCCAGATAGCGTTCGATGTCTTCTGCATTCGTAATAGGCAGTTGGGTCTTGGTCTGCAGTGAGGCCTGACGGATTCTCTTTTCCTGTTCCGGTAATGTTGGAGGAGTATACGACATGATTCTCTCTACCTGTTCCTGATAGAAGGCATCGGTATTGACATTGTTCTGCAACACCAGAATATTGGTCGGAGAGGTCTTAAGTTGAATCGTCGCTTCACGGTCGGACAATACACTCACAGGCACATGTTGCTGCTCTGCCACCTGCTTGAGATAGTCGAATATATCATTGTAGGCCGCTTTGATTTTCTCACGCAAACGGTTTCGTACATCATCCAAGATTTCTGAAAGCTGGTTCATCAGCTTGATGTAGTTACGGAATGTCTTTCCGATAGGCCATGGGTCCTCCTTCACTTTACAGAATTCACCGACAGCTCCCTGCTGCTCCATAGGTACAAACGGGAAGTTGTAGATATTGTCATCTGCAAACTGAATGAGCTGTTTGTAGGTAGAAAGCTGGTCGTGCGTGAATTGCACCACTTCCTTGCATTTGTCGGTAAGAGTCTTGGCTTCATCCTTTGACGCGATGAGAAGGTTGAAGAATTTCAACGGATCACGCTCATCAAGCCATGATTCAAAGAGTTCAACAGCCTGGCGGATTGGCCCGGAAAAAGGATAGGTGATTATCTGTTGTTCGATATCCTTATAACCTTTGACTAATCTGGCAAGACTGCGCTCACTTTCCATGTCACGGCAAGCACGGAACAGTTGGGTGCTGTCGGTAGTGGATGGAGCGGAAGATATGCCAAATATATCTTTCCAGGCTGCAATGAAATTCTGAATGACCTGTGGCGAAATAACTTGTGCCTGACGGAGTGTAAACTTGTTGCTTTCGTTCACAATGCGGTTGGCTACAGTCGTTATTTCTACGTTCGGATTGTTCGCATAAGAATAGTCGCGGTTGTGACGACGTACCAGTTCATTGATGACATAGAGGGTACAGATATTGTCCCATCCGTATGGCGCTTTTGAGAACTTGGCAAGCACATCCGATACGTTCACCTCTGCAAACTGCTTGTTCAGGTAGATTTCCACTTCGTGTTCTGCATCAGTAAGAGCAGCGTTCATGCCTTCATATTCCCCTGCTTCAATATTGCGCAGAATGGCCTTCTTCAACTGTTCCGTAGTACGGGGAATGTTTGGAGAATCCACCAGGTTTGCTTTCGTGTAAATTCCTGCCAGATGTTTCTCGATGGCTGCACGGTAACGGTCGTTTCCTTTCTTTTGTCCCAGTTCCGTTTCGTCAATCACACTCAGTCCCGAAACAATGGGGCAAGTGTCAAGAATCTTCTCAAATTCTTTTTTGATAAGTCCTTCGTAGAGTTCCTCAGCCCGTTTGGCAAATTCTTTGCGGGTGTTGGCATTGTCCTCGTTGGGAACAGGGGTAGCCATGTAGCGTTCCGCCTGACAGTACCAGTAGAAGGCGTTGTATAAACGTCTGTTCTCACGATACTGCGGGCCTACATAATAGACCATCCGGTTGGCATTACTATTTTGCAAGGCAAGTTGCTCGGCGGTATCATAGTCCGGGTCCATCACAAATTCCACCATCACATCCGGATTGTTGCTCAGGAAAGTACGTTGTTTGATGGTCAGCCCTACCGAAAAGCTGCGGGTTTTGTATTGCTCCTTATTACGGAGGGCTGTGATATATTTATTGAAAATATCCTTCAGCTGCTCGGCCTGTGTATTGTTGTCCACCACCTGGCTTTGAATGAGTTGTGCCACCTTCATCTCTTCCTCGCTGTAGAAAGTGAACGTGTCTGGTGCGCCCTGCTTGCCTTGCTCGCGGCGGATGATGTTGTTATCGCAAAGAAACTCCACAATTTTCTCCACCTCATTCTTGATGGTTAGACGGGGCGTTTCCATATTGTTTACCAGAAGTGAAGTCACATTATCCACGGTAGCCGGGAAAAGTAACTGGTCGGTCTGCGAAATATTGCAAATCATGAAGAGTACGTTGGCCACACGAACAGCCAGACGGGTCTTTTCGGGCTTGTCTGTCTGGTAAGTGCGTGCCATGCGGAGGGCATTGTCCACGGCCTTCTGTCCACGAGCCTGCAAGCCTTCCTCGAACATGTTGTTATAGAGTTCATCAAAAGAAATGAACTTACCCAACTCAGCCTCGGCATTGGCTTTGGCTGTAGAGTGAATCACCTTGATGATGCTTCGCTCATTTCCCTTTACTTCTTTGGCTACATAGCCTAAATTCAGGAAAGAGTTGAATACCTGCATAATCAATTTGAACTGATAAGGCACAAAAGGGTAGTAGTCTACAAAATCTTCCTGAGAATCATAACTGCTGTATGAATTAGGAAGTTTGAACTGAAGGTCAAAACCGGCTCTATATTTATTGTATAAGTCAGCCAGCACAGGCTTTACTTCTTCCTTCTTGTCGAGGATACGCTTCTGCGTAATTACTTCCGGTTGTGTTCCCTTGAGCGACACTTTTACTTCGAAACGCCCCTTGATTTTACCTTCTTTGTCTTTCTCTTCGGCTATATGGCAATCGTCCATAATCTCCGAAAGGTCTTGCTGTGCGGTACAAGCTACCCAGACTTTGTTGTCACATGCTTCGGACAGTTTTGTGATGATTTCCTGAAGGTTGAGATAACGGTCGCGTTCCTTGTTGATGAACTGTGAAACTTCATCGGCAAGGAAAATCAAGCGGTAGTCATCGCCTTTGTCTTTCAAATAAGTCGCCAGTTCCAAACCAAAACGGTCGATGCTCATGTTCGTGTCACGCTTGATGATACGTTCGCGGATACTATCGACAGAGAGTGTAGGGGCCAGTTCTTTGGCGATGCCAAGCACCCAATCGAGTTCATTATCAATCAAATCGGCTGCCATACCCGGATCATTCCAATCGCCACCTTCTTCGGCAATGCGTTGCTTGAAAGCCTCAAACACACCTTTTTCTTCCAAGGGCTTTTCCAGATTCTGGGCTAGCGTAATGTTGAACTTATTAAAGCCACGTTTGCCATTGAACTCGTTCCAGAAGACATGAAGGAAAGCCTTCTTTTTGTCGGTGGAGTTGTCGTAACTGGTTTCCAGATTGAAAATGCAAGTATCGATGGTGGCACGCTTCATCCAGTTGGCTATGGATGCCAGCTGTTCATAGTCGAACCCCAGATTATGCTTTTCATCAAGGGGGTCGATGGCCTTGACAGCTTCCAGTAAACGGGAAAAAGCTTCGTCACGGGTAGACGGAGTGATGCAATAGTCAAGGTATTTCAAAAAATGAGATTTTCCTGATCCGTAGTAACCGTCAATCCAGATACCTACGTGGTCGTATGGCCGGTTATTCTTTACCGCATCGAGAATACGGAAAAGGCCGTTGATAATCTCATCGGTGAACACGTATTCCTGTATTTCCACACGTTCTGTTTCCGGGTCAAACTTGGTGGCACTTACGGCAGGATTGACTGCACGGTCGATGGGCTTGCTATATAGTTCTTTCAGTTTCATGGGTTATTCAATATTTAAGATTTTAGCACGGTAGGTATGATTATCGGGAAGGGTGTCAAACAACCGGAAAGAGTTCTGGTCACGATGACCTGGATAAAACACGATAATCTTATATTTCTCCGTCTCGTTGTAATCTTCATAAAGAGCAAGAAACTCATTGACTCTCAAATAGGGATACATACTGCCGATACCGTACATGAAAACGTACGGGCGACGATACTGGTCCTTAATGGTGATATGGTCAATGATACGTTGATGAATAAACCGGACAAACTCTGGAGAATGTGCGTTACGGGTAAGCGTATCCTGTGTATTTTTTGCAGTAGACGGATCGCGCTGTTCTTTCTCCATCAAATATTTCAACATGGACGGATGACGCAGGAACTTCTTCTGGTCCAAGAAGTGACAAAACTCCTCAAACAGGTTCAACGTAAGCACATCCACATAGTTGATGGGGCGGATAAGATTCGCTTTAAACTCCTGTATCTGTCTGCGGATATCGTATTCCTTGTCTGCCGGATATTGGTAAATAAAAAAATTATAACACAAGTCTCCATTTTCCGGGTCCTGAAAACCGGGACTGTTCAGTTTGTCATCAAGCTCTTTTAGGGTCATAATAGGGTTTTCTTTATGTTTTCTATTTCGTAGGGTTGCAACAGACAGGCTTCAAGAAACCAGGATGCACCTTTGGCCAAATAATAGCTGAAGTTGCTGCAACCGAGTGCGTTCAAATGGCTCTCCCGGTCCAGCATACCGACTTTTCGGAGAATGGTCAGATAAGCACTTGCCACCCGATCTTTGGTATTGTCACTCCAGGAATCAACAAACTCATCTTTCGCTGAGATTTCATTTAACTCCATCATGAGGTCCTCTTTTTTTACACTTCTGGAAATGCTGTTCCATTTTTTCATGGTCACATTGACATGAAAATCAAAGCATATTTTATAGGTCTTCAAGATCACATAGAAAAGGGCGGCTACCTTGTCAGAATCATTCATTTCCAGGAAGTCATTCCAGAAATAGGCCGGCATCGCTTCATAGCGGCGTTTGATTTCAAGAATGGCTTTTGCACGTGAACGTTCAGCATTTATTTGCAACAGATGGTTGTTCACCTTCTCCTCATTCAGCAGTTCGTCGCTATTGGTTGCTTGCAATAAAGGTAGAAGTGTGACGGTTTCTTCAAATAGAAAACCTCCCCCCGTTATGGCTGCTGTATATGGACTGTTTTTTTTATTCATTTTATGTTAGCATGTTTGAGCCATCCGTTCGTTGTTTGCTCTTCTGCAAAACGACTTGAAGGCGATTCAAAATTTTGTTTCCCCTATATTTATATATAAGGTCATATATTTCAACAAAAATAATGTTTTTATTCGAGGTATCATTCTGAGACTAGGATTAAAAAGGCAATTCGCTTAAAAAAGTGTATTCCTAGATTCTTCTATTCATTCGTTCCGCACCCGACCGATGGCAATTATAGTTCTACTTAAGAATGATCATCCATCAAAATCTATATGTTCAATCACTTTCAAAGATACAAAAATATTCCTTCCGACAAGAAAAATCCTCCTCCAAACGGTCGTTTCCCCGCTTTTCACGATAATTTTTGTAACAAGATGTTTTTTGATTATCTCATTGGAAATGGAAACATTACTTTCTGAAAAGGCCGAATGAAAAGGCTGCACTCTCACCGGACACATACATCTCAGAGGAGTATTGCAGCTTTCCACCGTAAAGTGGCATAGATACCTGTGAGTGACATACGCTTAGAGAATAAAGTTAAATGATTGAAGATCTTCTACCATCTTTCTTTGAATTTCATTCTCATTCCAAGGCACGCCATAAATCAAAGCCAACCTTTTAATCGCTTTAATGCCACGTTCCTTTAACTCAGATGAAATAGCACCGGTTATTTTTATTTGCGCAAAGGCGGTAGCATAAGTAACCATATCACTTTGAATCATATCCATTTCCTTATCCATTGCCATTTTCATCACTTCGTTGGCATCAAGTGTATCGACAGGAATATACTCCATACCCCAATCTTGTTCTATCAACTTTCGTGGGAAAGCGGAATAATCAAAATTGGGATTTTTCCTGACGACTTCAAATATGCAAATCAACGTATCATGTCCTTCATCACTTCCGAACGGAGCATCTTCATCGCCTCCCGAATAATATATTTCGTCGTTAAAATGTTCGGAAAATCTCGGATGTGATGTTTTGGGATTAAGACCATATTCCTCACTGTCAATATACAGCCGGTTCAGGAAATTAAAGTTTTCGTCTTCCACATATCCTTTTTTTATCTTTGAACGGATTAACTTCTCGGCTTCCTTTTGGCAGTCTTCTGTGGTGTCAAATTCCTTTAATTCAAATTTTCCTATGCTACCGTATTTTCCATAATTTACAGCAAAACTACAATCACTATAATCTATCCACCAAAATTTGTTGGATTTTTCATCTTTGTATACAAAGGCTCTTTTCATATTGTTTCTGTTTCAATTGTTGCTAATATGACGCTGACAACGAAATTACGCAGTTATTTTTCAAGTAAAGTGCATCTGTTATTATTGATAACGCGGCATATATGCTCGCAAACAAAGATATAAAATTATTGCTAACCAATACAATACGAGTCATCTATTCCATGAAAAAAATCATTTTTTGTAGTTGTTCTACCCACGGATAAGTCGCGTGTATAATATTCACAGAAAGCTATCATCTTGTTCTTCAGTTTTGTAGCTTTCTTCCGAATGCGGAAAATACAAAAACGGACGAGAGGGAAGTCCAACGGGAACATTTACTGATTGCTAACCCCTGGGTATTTTCAGAACCGGCATATATCCGGTTTACATTATTTTTTCTGAATCTATCCGAAATCGGGCGAGTTCCTTTATCTTTGCGCCATGAATTACCTGGAACTGTTTGGAACCCTCGTGGGGTTAGTCTATCTGGCATTGGAGTATCGCGCCAGCATCTACTTGTGGCCGGTGTCCATCATCATGCCGGCCATCTATCTGGTGGTATATTATCAGGCCGGACTGTATGCCGATTTCGGAATCAATGTCTACTACCTGCTTGCTTCGGCGTACGGCTGGATGGCCTGGAGCCGAAGCAAGAGAAAGACAGACCCGGCGCAGCCAGTAGCGGAACTGCCCATCACTTCCATGCCGCGCAAGGTGTATCTGCCCCTGACGGTCGTGTTTGCGGTGTGCTGGCTGGCCATCACGTGGATACTGATTGAGTGGACCGACAGCAATGTGCCTTGGACCGACAGCTTCACCACGGCCCTGAGTGTGGTAGGGATGTGGATGCTGGCCCGCAAGTACGTGGAACAGTGGGGAGTATGGATGGTGGTCGACTGGGTGTGCTGCGGACTATACGTATATAAAGGATTGTATTTCACCGCGGTGCTTTACGGCGTGTATGCCGTAGTGGCCATTTTCGGATGGAGAAGATGGTGGGCAGCAATGAAGACCGAACCCCAAACTGAAAACGAATAATGAAGCAAGTTACATGGAACACAACGAATATAACATGTATTTATCAAAGGAGGAAAGGATGCGGGCCGTCCTGCCTTTTATGCCCGAAGCGGTAGTGGTGGGCAACGGCGATTTCCCTTCTCATCCGTTCCCGCTGGCCGTGCTGGACGCTTCGCCGTGCGTGGTGTGCTGCGACGGAGGGGCAGACGCATTAGTGGACAGCGGACGGGTGCCCGGTTGGATAGTGGGCGACGGCGATTCGCTCTCGGAAACGAACCGGGTGCGTTTTCACGACCGGATACACCGCATCTCCGAGCAGGAGACGAACGACCAGACGAAAGCGGTCATCTTTCTGGCTGCCAAGGGTATCCGGCGGATGGTTCTCGTGGGGGCTACGGGCAAGCGGGAAGACCATACCTTGGGAAACATCAGCCTGCTCATGGAATACCAGCAGATGGGGCTGGAGGTGGCGATGCTGACCGACTACGGGTCGTTTGTGCCTGCCGCAGATACGGAAAAGTTTGCGGGATTCCCTCGCCAGCAGGTATCTGTATTCAATGTGGATGCGGTACAGTTGCGGAGCGAAGGATTACGGTATCCGCTGTATGACTTCCAGAGCTGGTGGCAGGGAACGCTTAATGAAGTGATTGACAGTGAGTTTTGTATTTCAGCGAAGGGCCGTTACCTTGTATATCGCACTTATGAACCAAAGGCGTAAAAAAACGCCGAAGCGTTTTATCTGAAACGCAAAGGCGTTTTCGGGAACCATTCTTTTCCGTTGAGTTTTAAGTTAATAAATCATTAGCATTCTTGCTTTTCTCCCCAGAAAATACTAAATTACGACATCGTAGATTTTAAATGTAATGCCTATGAAAAAGTATGTAGCAGAATTAATCGGAACAATGGTTCTTGTACTGCTGGGATGCGGTAGCGCCGTATTCGCCGGGGGAGTAGCCGACACAGTGGGTGCCGGAGTAGGAACCATCGGAGTGGCTATGGCTTTCGGACTCTCTGTCATCGCCATGGCTTACACCATCGGAAACATATCCGGTTGCCACATCAATCCGGCCATCACGCTGGGAGTGTGGCTCTCGGGAGGTATGAAAACTAAACGGGCGCTGATGTACATGCTCTTTCAGGTGGTAGGCGCCATCCTCGGTTCGCTGATTCTGACCTTACTGGTATCGACCGGTGCGCACGGGGGACCTACGGCGACGGGCTCCAACAGTTTCGCACCCGATGCCATGGGACAGGCGTTCCTGGCGGAAGCCGTGTTTACCTTTATCTTTGTGCTGGTGGCCTTGGGGGCTACGGACGAGAAGAAGGGAGCCGGCAACTTGGCGGGACTGGCCATCGGACTGACGCTGATACTGATTCACATTGTATGTATTCCGATTACGGGTACTTCCGTGAATCCGGCCCGCAGCATCGGACCGGCCTTGATGGAAGGCGGACAGGCTATCGAACAGCTCTGGCTTTTCATCGTGGCTCCGTTTGTGGGAGCGGCTTTCAGTGCTCTTGTGTGGAAGTTCCTCCGCACGGAGAAATAAAGAAGAATCCTCGATAGCATGTCTTTTTCATTTAAAAAGCGTATCTTTGCAGCCGGTTTTTAAATAAAGGAAAAAGATATGCTATCGCACGGAATTTATTCTATCGTTTTACTGATTTTTTCGAACATCTTCATGACGTTTGCCTGGTACGGGCATTTGAAGATGCGTGAGGAGTTCAGCTGGTTTGCCGCACTGCCGCTCATCGGAGTGATTGCGTTCAGCTGGGCCATTGCCTTTTTTGAATATTGTTTGCAGGTACCGGCCAACCGACTGGGTTTCAAGGATAGTGGTGGACCTTTCGACATCATGCAGCTGAAAGTGATTCAGGAAGTGATTACGCTGACGGTCTTCACGATATTCTCCATGATTGCGTTCAAGATGGAATTGAAATGGAATCACCTGGCTGCCTTTTTCTGCCTGATTCTGGCTGTGTATTTCGTGTTCAAGAAATAAGCGGCGAGGTCAGTTCTGCTGGTCGCGCAAACGCTGGATTTCGCGCTGCACATCGTACTGGTTATTTCTGATTCGGTCTTTCCGCAAGAACTCTTTGCGCCGGATGGAGTCTTCGGCTTCTTTCCGACGAATGTACTCATACAAGTTTCCCGCATCCTCCTCCCGGGCTGGTTGCGGGTTTTTCTTTTTCTGTACTTCCAGGGTATCTGGCTTCGCTGCCGACTGGGTGGCCTTGACGGAGTCGGGCGTGGCATAGACGGGCAGGAGAGGAGCCCCCGAAAAGGCTGGCTGGAAGGAGAGTACGGTACGGGTGGTGTCGGCCTTGCGGGCAGCAGTGTAACGGTAGAAATTGGGTACCTTCAGGCTGTCGGCAGCAGTAGGTACGTAGTCGGCATACGTCTTCCAGGCGTTGGCATGCTTGCGGTTGTGGGCCAGCATGCGTCCGCGGGGAGACAGATTATCGTAGAGGAAACCGATAAAATCGAGTCCATCGATGCCGATTCCTACCCCGGCAGAACCTCCCACACTTTCATACATTCTTCCCGGAGAAGGCATCAGACTGCGTCCATAGTTTTCATCCCTGTAGACTTGGTTGGGATTCAGGGTCCAGGAGATTTCCCATTTCTTGGGACGTCCGGTCACCAGCACATCGTACACGGGGTCTTCTCCGAAACGGGTCCAGATGGTGTAGGGTTCCATGCGGACGTAGCCTTCGGGTTTCTTCACCTTGGTGGTATCAATCAGGCTGCGGGGCACTTTCAGGTCGACCTTGAAGTCCATCCATTTCTTGTTGAGCGGAGCCTCCAGGGGCTTGTTTTCCGGCTTGCTGGTCGGATTGAAATCAAATTGAATCATTTTCACGGCATCCATGTTGAGCTGCAGTTCTTTTTCCTGCTGCTGAGCCATGGCCGGAAGAATACCGGCTGCACATAGGAATAAAGTCAGTTTGGAGGATAAATGTGATGCGTAGTCCATGTCGTGTGCGTATTTATAGTCCTTTCACTCGTCCGCCCTGCATCCAGCATTTGCGGTAGTAGGGCTCTTCCAGCCGGCTGACGATGACGCCTGCGCTGCTGCTGGCGTGGATGAATTTTCCGTCTTTCAGGTAGATGCCTACGTGGTTGGCGGTCTTCTTGCGGCGTCCGTCGTGGAAGAACACTAGGTCGCCTTCCTGCAACTTGCGTTTGCTCACCTTGTGGCAGTCTTTCGTCCGTTGGGCTTCCGAGTTACGCTGCAGTTTTTTGTGGTACACTTTCTTGTAGACCGCCGCCGTGAAACCCGAACAGTCTGTTCCCCGGTGGGTACTTCCTCCGTGGCGGTAGGGCACGCCAATCCAGTCGGCTGCTTCTACGTAAAGACGGTGGTTGTCGTTGGCGTCAATGTCCATTTCCAAGCGTACAGCTGCACGCGCCAGCTCGCGGAAATCGTAACGAGGAGCACGGGTGCCACACGATGAAAACAAAAGTGTGCACACCAAAATTAGCATGCACACCGAAAAGCGAGTGAAGCGGTATTTGTACATATTGGTTATTTTGAACAAATGTACATAATATCTTCGTTACCTGGATAGGTACTTAGCGTATTTTAGAACCTGTTGAAGATTGTTTCATTTTATTCCTTCACCTCGAAATAGTCTTCCAGCTCTTTTCCTGCGGCACCGTCGGCATTGTCAAGGTCGCGAAGCAGGTGCCCCTGTTCCAGTAGCACAATACGGGTACTGAGGTCCACGGTGTGGCTCAGGTTGTGGCTGGACACAAGGATGGTGGCTTTATGTTCCTCGTAATAATGCTGGAGCAAGTGCTTGAGCAGCGACTGTGAAGTAGGGTCGAGGAAGTTGAACGGCTCGTCCAGAATGACGAGTTCCGGATTGTGAAGCAGGGCGGTGACGATACCCATCTTCTGCTTGTTCCCGGCAGAAAGGTTGCGGATGTATTTCTTTTCTTTCAGGATTTCATCGCCTAGAAAACGTTCATAGCGATGGATGCGCTCATGAAGGGTGGCGGCATCGAACCCATATATGTGCCCGCAAAACTGGAAATATTCTTCGGGGGTGAGGTAATCTATCAGAAAACTCTCGTCCATATAGGCTCCCACACGCAATTTCCAGTCTTCACTTTGTGATACGTCGATGCCATCCAGGCATACGCTTCCGCTGTCGGCCTTCAGCAAATCGAGCATCAGGCGGAAAAGCGTGGTCTTTCCGGCACCGTTGTTGCCCATCAGGCCCAGTATCTCGGGCGCTTGCAGGGTGTAGTCGGGAATATCGACGGCCGTCTTGCTGCCGTACGTTTTTTTCAAGTTCTGTATCTTGATTTCCATAAGGATTCATTGTGATTGGTTACAAAATAAAAAGTTACCTCGTTTCGCGCAGATTCTCCAGAAGTGAATGTCGCTTCCGAAATACTCGCCGGTAGAGCGCCCGGCACCAAAGGGGATGAAGCAGGATGCCCGGCAGGCCCAGCAGGGCGCAGACCAGATAGGCCGTAGAGGGGTCCATCCATAAGAACAGGATGCGGCAGAGGGCTATCGGCATAAAAAAGGCAAAGGCTACGCTTAAGGCCTGATAGGGAGAGTTCCACTGGCCTTTTCCCATGAGGGAAGCGTCCAGCGGGGCGGTCTTCCGGTTCACAAGGGCCAGCAGCATGATGACCGGAAGGGTGACACCGGTCGTGTAGACCAGCTGGCTGAAAACCAGCAGGACGGGGGTACCTCCCCAAATAAGCGCAGGCAGCATGCACACCAGCGGAATGACCAGCAGCAGGCAATACACGTAGTATTTGCCCAGGAACAGATAAAGCAGGGAATCACGATGCATCAGCAGTCCGTCGAGGTAGTTACCTTCATAGGCCATGATACGCGACAAGATACTGATGGCGTATCCCGTAAAGCAATACACCACATACAGATGCAGGCCGAAAAATTCTTTCTCACCGACATGGCTGAGACCCAGCAGGCTCAGTGCAAACAATACGATGACCACGGTCATCATCTGGAAATTCTTCCGGGGAGCCTTGTTGCGGAATATCATCTTCAGTTCCAGTTTCATATATTCTCCCGTCAGTCCGAAACGGTCGAGGAAACGGTAGCGCCCGGCATGTTTGCTTTGCGGCACTTTTTCCCGACGGTTCAGTTCGCTATAGATACAAACTATCTGCACCCGGCTGTTCAGGATGCCCAATAGTGCAATCACGACCAGTACGCCCAGATAAGCCAGTACGCGGCCTTGCATAAAGGCCTCGCCCAATGTGATGAAGAAACTGCTGATACCTCCTTCCGGAAATAGGAATTCTGTCAGTAATTGCAGGCCATAGAACCCGAGAGTGAGAAGCACCCAAGCCGTATGACGGCGTTGCAGCGTACGCACCAGTACGCTCCAATAGGCGTTGGCCACCATCAGCAGCCAGATGCCTGCCGCATAGCACACGACACCGCCTATACCGAAGAAACGGACCACGGTCATGGCTGCAAATGGTACAAATAAAAAGAGCCAGAACAGATTGAACGCCTTCAGTCCCACCTGCACGAGCAGGACATTAATCAGTTGTTGTTTCCTGACCGGCAACAAGAGATAGGGTTTGATTTCCTGCGTAGGAGTCGGGAAAAGGAAACGTACCAGAAAATCAAAAAACAGGATGCCCGGCAAGTAGGCATTGAGCACATCATAGGGTTCCATTCCGGGAAACCCCTTTTCAAAAACAAAAGGCAGCGAAACCCCGATTAAGACGAGGTACGCTGCCCAAAATGCGACAAACAGATAAATCAGAAACTTGGCAAAGCGGTTCCGATCGTACATCGGACTCCGCCTTGCAGCAAGTTTTTGAATCCTCCGTATTTCAGTAAATAACATACGCGGAGTAATTGTTCTGTTTCCTTATTTTTCTACCGGAGAACTCATGCTGACTTCCACTTCGTTTTTCTGTCCGAAGAAGGCCTTGGCAAAGGCTTTCAGGTCGTCGCCGGTGATGGCGTTCACTGCTTCTTCGTATCCAGTATTCATATCCAGATTTTCCCAGTAGTACGTGTTCAGGATACCCATCCAGTAACCGTTTTCTTTCTGGTTCTGCTTGTAGGTCTTCAGCATGTATTCCTTCACCTTGCTCAGGTCATCACTTTCCGGACCGTTGGCAATGAATCCTTCAATGCCTTCGTTGATGAGTTTCACCATTTCTTCACGACGGTTCGGATCGGTATCGAAGTATACCTGGAAGGCACCTTCTTCGCTCGGATACTTGCTCAGGCTTCCGCTGCAGCTTACGCCGTAAGTTCCTCCGGCATCTTCACGTACGGTACGCAGGTAAACCATGTTAAGCAGCTGTCCGAGCATGCTCATCTGCAGCTTGTTCTTCATGTCATACTTGCAGTCGCCGGAATAAACCATCAGCACGCTGGCCTTCGGAGTTTCCAGTTCTTTCACGAAGTTGTTTTCGTACATACCCTTGCGGATATCCATCTTGGTGTCGCGGAAGTGTTCGTTGCGTTTTGTAGCCGGCAGAGAGCCCAGATACTCTTCAATCAACGGAGTAGCTGCCTTTTCATCGATGTTACCTACCAGAATGAAGGTAAAGTCGCTGGCGTCGGCAAAACGGTCTTTGTACAGTTCCATCACCTTGTTGTAGTCAATCTTGTCGAGCATGTCGGCCTTCATGGACAAGGCACGCGGATGATGGTTGTAGAGTGCCACGGTGATAGAGTCGCTGAACGCAGTCATCGGGTTGGCTTCCTGGTTGGCCAGAGCCGCTTTGTTACGAGTAATGAAAGAAGTGAAAGCTTCCTGATCCATACGCGGCGCCGTGAAACGCAGGTAAGTCAGCTGAAGCATGGTTTCGAGGTCTTTCGGAGAACAGCTACCAGACAAACCTTCCGTCAGAGTGTTGACTTGTGCGCTGGCAGAAGCCATCTTTCCGGCCAATACCTTATCCAAGTCTACCGCGTTGAAGTTGCCCAGTCCGCCCAAAGAAGCAATCTGACTAATCAATGCAAACTGCAGTACATCCTTGTCGTCGAACAGAGAAGTTCCACCCGGACTGAAGGCCTGCATACGTACTTCGTCGGCCTTGAAATCGGTCGGCTTCAGAATGACGCGTACACCGTTGCTCAGGGTCAGGATAGTAGAGCCGAACACACCTTGTTCTGTCTTGACTACCTTTCCGGCCTGTGGTTTGTCTTTCATCAGCGGTTCGTCGGAAACTTTATCTACATAAGCGGTCAATTTTTCAGCTTTCACCTTATCCAAAACAGCCTTTAGTTCAGCTTCCGTCGGGTATTTCATACCTTCCTTTTCAGGGCAGAACACGCTGAGCACCACATTCTTTTCTGTAATGAGCTGTTTTACGACCTGGTTGATGGCGTCTACCGGAATGTTCGGTACCACCTGGTTCATGATGGCATATTCATTTTCGATACCCGGAATCGGTTCGTTGTCAATGAAGTTGCGCACGTATTCATTTACGTATGCATTGTTGCGCTGTTTGTTACGCTCATTGTAGGCAGATTCCAGTCCACGCAGATAATCCGCCTTGGCACGGGCATATTCGCTGGCTGTAAATCCGAACTGACGTACGCGTTCCAGTTCGCGCATCAGTGTTTCGGTAGTCAGAAGGATTCCGTTTTCCTTGGCAGCTGCATACGCCATGAACGCATCCTTGGTCTTGGCCACGATAAAGTCGCCATCACTCACACCTGCTTCGATGAACGGCGGATTGGCCTGCTGGGTCAATTCATTCAGACGGCTGTTGAGCATGCTCTCAATAGAAGAAATCATGTAGTTCATCACCAGATAACCCATGTTGTTTTTCTGGTCATTGGGCACTGCATCGTGCTTGTGCATCAGATACACAACAGGTACCTGCTGTTCCTTATCTTTTGCTACGGCGATAATCGGTTCGTCGTTGTCGGGCACTGGGAAGTATTTGCGTTCAGCGGCATTGGCCGGCATCTCGATAGGTGAGAACATCCGCTTGATTTTGTTTTCAATGCTGTCCACATTAATATCACCTACCACAATGATACCTTGCTGGTCGGGACGATACCATTTTTCATAATAGTCTCTCAAAGCCTGGTAAGGGAAATTGTCGACTACTTCCATGGTACCAATCGGCAGACGATACGCATACTTGCTGTCCTTGTAGATAACAGGGAATACTTTTTCGTACATACGCATCATGGCACCTGAACGGGTACGCCACTCTTCATGAATCACCCCACGTTCCTTGTCGATTTCCTTCGGGTCGAGGGTCAGGTCGTTGGCCCAGTCGTGCAGAATCAGCAGACAGGAGTCGATGATTCCGTCGCGGACGACCGGTACATTATTAATGTTATACACGGTTTCATCTACTGAAGTGTAGGCGTTCAGGTTGGCACCGAATTTCACACCGATGCTTTCCAGATATTCCCGAAGCAGATTGCCGGGGAAATGTGTGGTTCCGTTGAAACACATGTGTTCCAGGAAGTGAGCCAGACCGCGCTGGTCATCTTCTTCCAGGATGGAACCTACCTTCTGGGCAATGTAGAAATCAGCCTGCTTGTTAGGCAACTCATTGTGACGAATGTAATAAGTCAGTCCGTTGTCTAACTTACCGATACGCACATTGGGATCGGTAGGGATAGGCGGCATCTGCTGGGCGAAGGCCGTCATGGCACCTCCCACCAAGATAACTGCCGCTACAGTTCTTTTCAGTTTAAAAACTTTCATCGTAATTTTTTATTAAATGTGAATAAGATTAGAGAAGTCCGTTGGCCGACAGGTAACGTTCAGCTTCGATGGCAGCCTTGCATCCGCTTCCGGCAGCTGTGATAGCCTGACGGTAATGCGGGTCGGCTACGTCGCCGGCAGCAAACACACCCGGAATACCCGTGCAGGGAGTATTGCCTTCGGTCACAATGTAACCCGTTTCGTCGGTGGTTACCCACGGCTTGAAGATCTCGGAATTAGGTTTGTGACCAATAGCCAGGAAGAAACCGTCGATGGCTACGTCGTAGCGTTCTTCGTCGGGTTCACCCATACGTTTTACCACATGCATGCCTTCCACGCCATTTTCACCGAACAATCCTACGGCATTGTGTTCAAACAATACGGTAATATGCGGATGATTCATCACGCGTTCCTGCATAATTTTAGAAGCCCGAAGATAAGGCTTGCGCACTACCAAATATACCTTGCTGGCCAGTCCTGCCAGATAAACCGCTTCTTCGCAGGCTGTGTCGCCACCGCCCACTACGGCTACGGTTTTCTTGCGGTAGAAGAATCCGTCGCAGGTGGCACATGCGCTTACCCCCATGCCAGCGTATTTCTTTTCGTCTTCCAGTCCCAGATACTTGGCCGTGGCACCGGTTGAGATAATGACGGCATCGGCGGTGATTTCTTTCTCATCGTCTACCACGAAAGTGTAGGGTGCCTTGCTCAGGTCGGCTTTTGTGACAATTCCGCTACGGATATCGGCTCCGAAGCGTTCCGCCTGCTTCTTCAGGTCGTCCATCAGCACGGGGCCAGTCACCCCTTCCGGATAGCCGGGGAAATTTTCCACTTCGGTCGTGATGGTCAGCTGTCCGCCGGGTTGGATACCTTCGTACAATACGGGAGAAAGATTGGCACGGCTGGTATAGATGGCTGCCGTGTATCCTGCAGGTCCTGATCCGATAATCAGGCATTTTACATGTTCTGTTGCCATAATAATGAAATAAAATTATCTTTATCGAGTTATTGTTGAGCAAAAATATATATTTTTTGGAATAATCCTTACAACCGCTTGTGGATTTTTCGAAAATATGCATCCTTTATTCATTTATATTTGTCCTTTGGATACGGGTTTTTATTGCATAAATGAAAAATACGTGCTACCTTTGCCTGTCAAAAAGATAAAAACTAACATTTAATAGGATATGTTTAGAAGTCATACTTGCGGTGAGTTGCGACTCGCCGATGCAGGCAAGAACGTGACACTGGCCGGATGGGTGCAGCGTGCACGTAAGATGGGAGGAATGACATTTGTGGACCTCCGCGACCGTTATGGCATCACACAGCTGGTGTTCAACACCGAAGTGAATGCCGAACTTTGTGAGCGTGCCAACCACCTGGGACGTGAATACGTGATTCAGGTAAAGGGAACGGTGAGCGAACGCTCCAGCAAAAATGCCAATATCCCGACGGGAGAGATTGAAATCATCGTATCGGAACTGAATATTCTGAACACGGCACAAACTCCGCCTTTCACCATTGAAGACAATACGGACGGAGGAGATGACCTTCGTATGAAATACCGCTATCTGGACTTGCGCCGTACAGCCGTACGCAAGAACCTGGAACTCCGTCACCGCATGACAATGGAAGTACGCCGCTATCTGGACAGCAAAGGCTTCCTGGAAGTGGAAACTCCGATGCTGATCGGTTCTACTCCGGAAGGTGCGCGCGACTTCGTAGTGCCTTCTCGTATGAATCCGGGACAGTTCTACGCCCTGCCTCAGTCTCCGCAGACCCTGAAGCAGTTACTGATGGTTTCCGGTTTCGACCGTTATTTCCAAATTGTGAAGTGTTTCCGCGATGAGGACCTTCGTGCCGACCGTCAACCGGAATTCACTCAGATTGACTGCGAAATGAGTTTCGTGGAACAGGAAGACATTATCAATATGTTTGAAGGCATGGCCAAGCACCTGTTCAAGGAACTGCGTGGCGTGGAACTGACCGAACCGTTCCAGCGGATGCCGTGGGCAGATGCCATGAAGTACTACGGAAGCGACAAACCGGATTTGCGTTTCGGCATGAAGTTCGTGGAACTGATGGACGTGCTGAAAGGCTACGGTTTCTCTGTATTCGACAATGCAGCCTACATCGGCGGTATCTGCGCAGAAGGAGCCGCTCACTATACCCGCAAGCAGCTGGATCACCTGACTGAATTCGTGAAACGTCCGCAGATTGGTGCCAAAGGTATGGTATATGCCCGCATCGAAGCCGACGGTACAGTGAAGTCAAGTGTCGACAAATTCTACAGCCAGGAAGTACTGCAGAAGATGAAAGAAGCCTTCGGTGCTAAACCGGGTGACCTGATTCTGATTCTGAGTGGCGACGATGCCATGAAGACCCGCAAGCAGCTTTCTGAACTGCGTCTGGAGATGGGTAACCAGTTGGGCCTGCGCGACAAGAATAAATTCGCTTGCCTGTGGGTGGTGGATTTCCCGATGTTCGAATGGAGCGAAGAAGAAGGACGTCTGATGGCCATGCACCATCCGTTCACTCATCCGAAAGACGAGGATATTCCTTTGCTGGATACTGATCCGGCAGCCGTTCGTGCCGATGCCTACGACATGGTAGTCAACGGTGTGGAAGTGGGTGGAGGTTCTATCCGTATCCACGACTCTGCATTGCAGGCCAAGATGTTCGAAATCCTCGGCTTTACTCCGGAAAAGGCACAGGAACAGTTCGGCTTCCTGATGAACGCCTTCAAGTTCGGTGCACCCCCTCACGGAGGTCTGGCTTACGGACTCGACCGCTGGGTATCCCTGTTTGCCGGTTTGGATTCTATCCGCGACTGCATCGCCTTCCCGAAGAACAACTCCGGACGTGACGTGATGCTGGATGCACCTGGATTCCTCGACCAGAAACAGCTGGATGAACTGCATCTGAAAGTAGATCTTGACGAAAACAAATAAAAGACACGTTTCAAACGGAAAAACAAGAGAAAGGAACTGAATGAAGGAATCTGTACGGGTGATACGCTTTGCCATAGTAGGTACGCTCAATGCCTTGATTGCAGCGGTGATAGTCTGGCTATTGATGCACATCGAGGGCGAAAGCTATATTATCGCAAATATATGTGCGTACATCGTGGCGCAGATTCACAACTTCATGTGGTGCAAGTATTGGATTTTTCCGCTTGAGACAGATGACAAAAAAAATAGCATCTGGCATCAGATGCTATTTTTTATTGGTGCTTTCGCACTGGCCTACAGTGCACAATTCCTTTTCCTGCTGATGCTCGTGGAACTGCTTCATTGCAACGAGTATCTGGCACAATTCCTCGGACTCTTTGTCTATGGCGCCGTCAATTTCATCTGCAACCGCCGCCTGACGTTCCGTTAACCCATCTCTGTCAAGTTTTTTTCTTCAATGTAACGCAACCCGCGCTCCAGAATGACTTCACGCGTCTTCTCCGGATTGTCGGTGCGGAACACCAGAATACCTTTTCCGCCCAAAAGGAAGGAGTAGAGGTAGGAGATACCTATACCCGTCTCACTGAAGCTGCGGATGGCGTCGGCTGCCCGCCCTGGCTCGTTGTCCAGACTGATGGCAAACACCTCGGACACGTTGGCCGAGATGCCGGCGTCTTTCAACACGTGGAAGGCCCGGAGAGGCTCGGAACAGATGATGCGGTAGATACCGTATTCCACGGTATCGGAAATGGTGGAAGCAATCAACTGAATGTGAGCTTCCTTCAACAGTTCGAGCACTTGCAAAAGGGTGCCCGACTTATTTTCTACAAAAACAGATAACTGGTGTATGGTCATATCTTTTTCCTTTTAAATCAATGTCTTTCGTAAATCTTTCACGCGCACAGCCTTGCCTTCCTGTACGGGCAGGCTTCCCTTGGGTACGAGCTTGACGCGCGGAGTAATCAGAATCTCATCCTTCAGCTGGCGGGTGATTTCCTTGGTCAGGTTCTGAAGGAAGCCATAATCGTCGGTAAAATCGTTCAATTCCACTTCTACCGTCATTTCGTCGTTGGCATCGAGGTTGGTCAGGGTAATGAGGTACTCGTTGCCCAGCTCCTTGAACTGCAACAGGATGTTTTCAATCTGGATGGGGAAGATGTTCACACCCTTGAGAATCATCATGTCGTCGCTGCGTCCCTTCATCCGGTCGAGTCGCTTGTGATGACGTCCGCAAGGACAGTCGCCCGGCAAGATACGGGTCAGATCGCGCGTACGGTAGCGGAGCAACGGCATCGCCTCCCGGTTGATGGTGGTCAGCACCAGTTCGCCCACTTCGCCTTCGGGCACCGGTTCCAATGTCACGGGGTCTACAATCTCCACAATGTAATAGTCCTCCCAGATGTGGAGTCCGTTCTGCTCCGGACATTCGAAGGCCACGCCCGGACCACACATCTCCGACATGCCGAAAGAATTGTAAGCCTTGACGCCCAACATGTTCTCTATACGCCGGCGCTGCTCGTCGGAATGAGGTTCCGCCCCGATAATCAAGGTCTTGAGGTGCGTATCCCGCCGTGGGTCGATGTGCATTTCCTGCATCACCTCATACAGACGTCCGGCATAACTCGGAATGGCATGCAGGGCCGTGGTACCGAAATCGGTGATGAACTTAATCTGGCGTTTGGTATTGCCGGCCGCCGCGGGAACGGTCAGCATGCCCAAGCGTTCAGCCCCATACTGGAATCCCAGTCCCCCGGTAAACATGCCGTAGCCCGAAGAGTTCTGGAAAATATCGCCCTTGCGGAGTCCCACCATATACAGGCAGCGGGCCACGGCATTGGCCCATTCCTCCAAATCGTGCTGTGTGTGCAGGATGACGGTCGGAGTACCCGTGGTGCCACTGGACGAATGCAGGCGTACCACTTCCTCCAACGGCACGGCAGAGAGTCCGAAAGGATAATGATCGCGCAAATCCTGTTTGGTGGTGAAGGGAATGCGCTGCAAATCCTCCAACGACTGTATATCTTCTGGTTTGATTCCGCATTGCTGAAAGCGTTCCTTGTAAAAGGGAGAATGCATGCAACGGTTGATAGTTGCTTTCAACCGCTGCAACTGAAGTTTCTCGATGTCCGGTCTCGACATCGTTTCCACTTCAGGATGCAAGTACATTTGTGTGTTTCTCATGTTGTTTTCTGTTATTTGGCCTACAAATATAGAAATAATAAACTAAAACCAAACAGGAACTTTCATTTTTATTGCGAAAAAGTAGAAATGCTTTAAAATTGACAGAAGAAAACAGTCGGTTCCATGCTTCCGGCGGCTCTTTTCTGAAGACAACCGACTTCCAGCCAATCTACAAGAAAAAAGCCGCTGCTTCCCTCACGGACGAAGAAATGCAACGGCCCTTTTTATTTCCGTACAGAAGCGGTCCGGAAAACGGAACCGCCTCACAATGATTTACTCAAAACTTCCGTAGCGCGTAGGCAGCAGCTTCCGGTCGCCCAACGTGTTGTCGATGCGGGCCACATTAATCCAGAACTTGTTGTCGCGCACACTCTGAATAGGATAGGCCGCCTTCTCCCGGCTGTAAGGATGCGTCCAGTTGTCACCCACAATCTCGTACTCCGGATGCGGCGAGTTCACCAGTACGTTGTCTTCCTTGTCGGCCTTTCCGCTTTCAATCTCGGCAATCTCTTCCCGGATGTGTACCATGACCTCGATGAAATTATCCAATTCAGCCTTGCTTTCACTTTCGGTCGGCTCAATCATCAGCGTGCCGTGTACCGGGAAGGAGAGGGTAGGCGCATGGTAACCGTAGTCCATCAGACGCTTGGAGATATCGTTTTCCGAGATACCGCTTTCCTCGTGCAGCTTCCGGCACTCCAGAATCATTTCGTGTCCCACGAAACCGTTCTTGCCACGGTACACCACTCCATACGCATCCTTCAAGCAGGCAGCCAGGTAGTTCGCGTTGAGAATGGCCACCTGCGTGGCTTTCTTCAATCCCTCGGCCCCCATCATGCAGATGTACCCGTAGGTGATAGGCAGGATACCCGCACTTCCGTAAGGTGCCGCCGACACTTCATTCGTCGGGTTGCCCAGACTGACGTGTCCCGGTAGGAAAGGCACCAAGTGTTCGGACACACAAATCGGGCCCACACCCGGACCGCCACCTCCGTGCGGGCTGGCAAAGGTCTTGTGCAGGTTCAGGTGACACAAATCAGCCCCGATGGTACCCGGATTCGTCAGCCCTACCTGTCCGTTCATGTTCGCGCCATCCATGTACACCTGTGCGCCGCACGCATGGATAATCCGGCATATCTCCTTGATTTCCTCTTCAAAAATACCGTGGGTAGACGGATACGTAATCATCAGCGCCGCCAGTTCGTTCTTGTGCGCTTCCGCCTTCTCCCGCAAGTCGTTCAGGTCGACGTTTCCGTGCTCGTCGCACGCGCAAGTCAGCGGCTCATATCCCGCCTGTACGGCAGAAGCCGGATTGGTGCCGTGGGCCGATGCTGGAATCAAGACCAGATGACGGTGTCCTTGTCCGATGCTTTCCAGATAGCTCCGGATGACACGCAATCCCGTATATTCACCCGCAGCTCCGGAATTTGGCTGGAGAGACACTCCCGCAAAACCCGTGATGGTCTTCAACTGTTCGCACAGGTTCTGAATCAACGTCTGATAGCCTGCTGCCTGATCTTCCGGCACCAGCGGATGCATGTTCATCCAAGCCGCATTGCTCAGCGGTAACATTTCGGCCGCCGCATTCAGCTTCATGGTACAGGAGCCCAGTGAAATCATGGAGTGGGCCAACGAAATATCCTTGCGTTCCAGGCGCTTGATGTATCGCATCATCTCCGTTTCCGTGTGGTATTTATGGAACACCTCATGAGTCAGGAATGAGCTTCGGCGTCTGAACTCACGTGGCAAGAAAGCCGTTTCCGGGATTTCACCTGTATCATGTGTTGTTTCTTCTGCTGCAATTCCAAAAAGATTGACAATCAGATTGGCATCAGCCCGCGTAGTCGTTTCGTCTACACTGATACCTACGTCGCCATTTTCAAAATAACGAAGGTTAATTTCCTTGCTGAGTGCAATGGTGCGCAGTTTCTGAGTGGTTACATTTTCCGGCAACTGCATTCTCAGTGTATCGAAAAACGCTTCATGACGTAACTTGTAGCCTAGACGGATAAGTTGTTTGGACAGCCAGACCGCCACGGCATGTACATGATTGGCAATCTCTTTCAATCCTTCCGGTCCATGATACACGGCATAGAAGCCCGACATTGTAGCCAGCAAGGCCTGTGCCGTACAGATATTGGACGTAGCTTTTTCCCGTTTGATGTGCTGTTCACGAGTCTGCAAGGCCATACGGTAGCACAGCCGGCCATACTTGTCCTTCGACAAGCCGATGATGCGTCCCGGCATGTTGCGCTTGTACTCATTCCGTGTAGCGAAATACGCAGCCGAAGGACCTCCGTAGAACATCGGCGTACCCAGACGCTGGGCACTTCCGAACACGATGTCGGCTCCCCATTCTCCGGGCGGCACCAGAATGGCCAGCGAGAGGATATCGGCAGCCACGGCCACCTTGCATCCGGCGGCATGCGCCTGCTCCGTAAAGGCCCGGTAGTCTTCAATGCTTCCGCTGTTGTTCGGATATTGCACGATGCAGCCGAACATATCAGGTGTGAAAGTCAGTTCCTTGTAACTGCCCACCTTGACTGTGATGCCCTGCGGAAGGGCACGGGTACGGATTACCGCCAAATCTTGCGGGAAAATCTCTTCGTCGACGAACAGCACGTTGGCCTGGGCCTTCTGCTGGGCACGGCTTCTGAGTCCGTGCATCATCGTGGCTGCTTCTGCTGCAGCCGTAGCCTCATCCAGCAAGGAGCAGTTGGCCAGCGGCATGGCCGTCAAGTCACTGATGACCGTCTGGAAGTTCAGCAGCGCCTCCAGACGTCCCTGAGAGATTTCTGCCTGATAGGGCGTGTAGGAAGTGTACCACACCGGATTCTCAAATACGTTGCGCTGGATAACCGCCGGAGTCACGGTGTCATACCATCCGCATCCAATGTAGGTCTTATATTGTTTGTTCTGTGCTGCCAGCTGGCCGATGTGCGTGGCAAATTCACGTTCCGTCATGGCAGGAGGCAGTTTCAGTGGTTCCTTCAAACGAATATTAGCCGGGATGGTTTTGTCTATCAGCTCATCCAGGCTGTTGACTCCAATTTTTTTCAGCATCAGCGGAAGCTCTTCCTCTCCAATACCGATGTGTCGGTTTGCAAATGTCGTTGTTTTCATGATTATAAGCAAGATTTATGGTTTCAGGTAAAACGATTCTCAGCGGAAGAAAGGATTGTTCATCTTTTCATATCCGATAGTGGTGGGATTTCCATGTCCCGGATACACCGTCGTTTCGTCGGGAAGCACGAGCAGACGCGACACTATGCTTTCTCTCAGCTGTTCGAAGTTTCCCCCTTCCAGGTCGGCCCGTCCGATGCTGCCTCGGAACAAGACATCACCGCTGAACATGCAGTGCTGTGCCTCACAATAGAATACCAGCCCCCCCGGCGAATGACCCGGTACGGCAATCACCTTCAGTTCCTGGTTGCCTACCGGCACGACATCCCCGTCGTGGAGGGCGTTGCCCATGGCAGGCGCTTCCTCATTCAGCGGGAAACCGAACATCCGGCAATACTCTCCGATGCGCGGCAGGAGAAACGCATCCTGCTCGCTGGCCTCCGTGCGCAATCCGAACTCACGGAGCATGAACGCATTGCCAAACACATGGTCCAGGTGCAGGTGCGTGTTCAGCAGATGGCACACCGTCAGCCCGTTGTCCGTGATGAACTTCTTCAGCGTCTGTTGTTCTTCCTTGTAGTAGCATCCGGCATCAATGACAGCCGCCTGCAGTGTCTCCTCGTCCCACACCACGTAACAGTTGACGGGAAACATATTGAATTCAAATGATTTTATTTTCAGCATACGATTTATCCGTTAATGGTTACATATACCACTTTCTTGGTTTCGAAAAATTCTTCCTCAAAATAGTCCTTCAAGTCATAAATGAGCGTCTGGTGCTTCACCGGCATGACTTCTCTGTCCAATTCTCCACCCTTCAGGCAAATCAGTCCGTTGGGGAGGGCATTGTGCTGTTCCTTCCGGATATTCTTCCGGATAATCTTCAGCAGGTCGGTGAGCGGCATCACCGCCCGGCTCACCACAAAATCAAACTGCTGTTTTTCTTCTTCGGCGCGGCAGTGACGGGTCGTCACGTTCTTCAGCCCGATGGCCTGGGCGATTTCCGTAGCCACCTTCACCTTCTTGCCAATGCTGTCCACCAGATGGAAATGCGTGTCGGGAAACAGGATGGCCAGGGGAATTCCCGGAAACCCTCCACCCGTACCCAAGTCCATAATTTCGGTTCCCGGACGGAACTGGATGATTTTCGCGATGCCCAGCGAATGCAGCACATGATGCTCATACAGATTGGTGATGTCCTTGCGTGAAATCACGTTGATTTTGCTGTTCCAGTCGGTGTATAAGTCATACAACGCCGCAAACTGCTGTTTCTGCGTCTCGGTCAGGTTGGGGAAATATTTTAAAATGATATCCATGTACGATTATTTCTTGTTTAAATAAATATCTATTTCTTTGTAGGGAACCGTCAGTTCGAAGCGGCCCATATAATAAGGAGCAATGTCATACGTGTTGTACAAGAACGTCACTCCCTTTTTCCCAAGCAGGAAATTGTCGGGAATGTAGAGGTCCGTATCCAGCAGCACACCCACTTCATTCAGTCCTTCCAGGCAGGTCAAGGTGTCTGTCTCCAGTTTCCGGTTCACGTCGGCCAATAGCTGGACGAATATCCGCTTGCAGATTTCTTCGTCTGCACCTTTCTGAAACACTTCTTCCTTGGTCAGACCGTGTCCGTCGCGCGCATCCACGTTGACCCAGCGAGCCCATGTGTTGGGATGTGCTCCTCCCGTGTATTGGAAGGTTGTCACCGAATAATTCCAGATATTGTCTTTCCCTCCCTCCAGTTGTGAGCGGATTTCAAACTCATAATTATACCAGTTGGGTATCTCGTCGGCCTTCATCCCGTTTTTCACATCTGCCTGATAACTGTCTTCCACGTCTTTCAGGTAATCATGCACCAGACTTTCCTTGATGGCAGACACAAATGCCTGCGGAGAGACCATACCTGCATGGGCACTGAAGAAAGCTTCTTCAAGCGTCTGGTTAATGACCTGCGTCAATGAATCGTGTGGGTCCGATTTCAAATATTTAAAACAAAGTTTGATTTGACAATTGGGCGATCCCGGATTGGCTGCATCCAGATACACGGTTGTATCAATTGGAACGGAATCTACCGACACTCCACCCTTTCCGGCGGAATGATTTCCTGTACAACCCGGAAACATCATCGTGGAAAAAGCTCCACATAAAATGGAGGAGAATATCCCTCCCTGTATTTTTTTCATCATATTTAGACGTTTATTCAGATAATGGTCTTCTTATGTCTACAAATATAGCATAACTTCCCGAATTGTCATGGAAAAAGGAATTCTTTTTGTAAATCTTTGCCATTCCCACGGAAAAACTTTTTCTTTGCAAAATGTAACCTATCAAGAATTGAATGCCATGATTACAATAGAAAACTGGGGACTCATCTCTTATTCCGAAGCCTGGCAGCGACAAACTGCTCTTTTTGACCAGCTGATTGAGGCGAAGCTCCACGGGAAACCTTATACCAACCGGATTATCTTCTGCCAGCATCCGCACGTGTACACGCTGGGCAAACATGGAAAGGCAGCCAACATGCTGCTGAACCCCATGCAGTTACAGACCATTCATGCCGAACTGTTCCAGGTGGACCGGGGAGGGGACATCACCTACCACGGACCGGGACAATGGGTGTGCTATCCGATTCTGAACCTGGAAGACTTCCACCTGGGACTGAAGGAATACCTGCACCTGCTGGAAGAAGCTGTCATCCGCCTGTGCGGACAGTACGGCATTGAGGCCGGAAGAGTGAACGGGGCCACGGGCGTATGGCTGGCCACCGGTACACCGAAAGAACGTAAAATCTGTGCCATGGGTGTGAGAAGCAGCCATTTCGTCACCATGCACGGACTGGCCCTCAACGTGAATACCGATTTAAGGTATTTCAGCTACATCCATCCCTGCGGATTCATCGACAAAGGAGTCACTTCGCTACAGGCGGAGCTAAAACGAGAAATCCCGATGGACGAAGTGAAAGACAGGCTAGAAAAGCTGATACTGGAATTATTCAAGGAAACGGACTGACGCATTCCGTCAGGCCGTTTCTGCCACATTATTGCCGACCGGCAAGAAACACTTTCAACTGTTCATCGATTTGCTGCATACCCTTTACCGAAGGATGTCCGCCCTGCTTGTCGATACCCTTCAACTCCAGGCAGGGCACCTGATAATGTGCGCAGATGGTCTTTACAGATTCGTTGATTTCCGTCTTCAGGTCGCAGTTCAGCAGGAAATACACCTCCACATTGGGATAGCGGTAGCGGATGTGCTCCAGCATATAAGCCATGGCCGGACGGAAGCTGGACAAGTCCTGCTTGGTCCAGTCCGCATACTGGTATTCGCCGATGGGTGCTCCGGCCCAGCTGTCGTTCGTACCGCCGAATATCAGGATGATGTCCGGGCAGCCCAGGTTGTCCATCCGCGTCACGAACGAGCGGTCGGAATAGTCCGCTTTCTGGTAGCCGGTATGGCAGATGGTAGAACCCGAAAAGGAGTTGTTCACACACAGGCGGTATCCGCTTTCCTGAATGAACTTGTACCACCACGTCTGGCCGACGGAAGTCACATCGTTCTTATTTAAAGGCTGTGGAAAATACCACACGGCATTCGTATCCGGTTGAAGATAGTGCTCGAACGTGGAATAGGAATCCCCTAAAATGGAAACGGATTTCCGGTACTGCGAAAATCCGGTGCTGCAAATCATCATGAAGAGGAGCAGCAAAGCAAACGTTTTTCTCATGATATGTCGGTTAAAGTTTTCACAAATGTACATGATAAAAAGCAAAAACGGAGGGAAAAAAAGATACAAATAAGGGATATTTTGTCCGGAAACAAGGAATCAGGGTAAAATTATCCGTAATCTGTCTACCGCAAATTTTCCCAAACCGATGTATTTTTGTGAAATAGAAACAGATTTACAAAACATAAAGACATGGAACTAAATGATTTTCTGACGCATGTAGCCCAGCGTCGCCCGCTGGATACCCCTGAAATACAGGAATTTCTGGACCGGATGAGCGATGAAGCCCGCCGGGTAACATTCGAGCTGAACGGCTCATATCACACCATGGAAGAAGTCCGGGCACTGATGTCCCGCCTTTTCGGACGTCCGGTAGACGAGACCTTCCGGGTATTTCCTCCTTTCTACACGGATTTCGGAAAGAATCTCCACGTGGGAAAGAACGTGTTCATCAATGCCTGCTGCCATTTTCAGGACCAGGGCGGAGTGACCCTGGGCGACGGCTGCCTGATAGGGCACAACGTGGTGTTCGCCACGCTGAACCACGACCTGAACCCGGAACGCCGTGCCGCCATGACGCCGGCTCCCATCGTCTTGGGAAAACGGGTATGGGTAGGCTCGAACAGTACCATCCTGCAAGGAGTCACCATCGGTGACGGTGCCGTGATTGCCGCAGGAGCCGTCGTGACGAAGGATGTGCCGGCCAATACGATAGTAGGAGGTGTGCCGGCCAAGTTTATCCGGAGCATCGAGTGACAAATTTTTGCGTTTTTGCTTATACGAGAAAAGGCCGGTGGGTTTTTCTGCTGGCCTTTTTATACGTATTTTATACGCAATAAAGTGTTTAAAAAGAAATACCTCTGCGAATGCACACGCAGAGGTATTTCTTTATTCTGTAGCAGATTTTTCCTCAAACTCTATATTTATCGAAGTATTGTCCCACTTATTCATCTTCTGTGTACCGAAATCTATCAGGAAGCCTGGCCAAAACAGAATGTTCCACAAACAAGCATTGTTGAAGGTAGATTCAAGCATCAACGGTGAAGGTTTGTATCCTTCTTTCTTTGCAATCAAAGTTTTATCTTCACGTTTCTTCTTAATCTTAATGGTAGTAACCTGATCTTTACCTATTTCTCCAAGTCTCATATTGCTACTTGCATCGTAAATTTTTGTTCCTTCAGGTCCAGTAAATGTAATCGTTTGTTTTGAACTACTGAATAAAGTGCAGCATGATGACAATGTCATTGATGCAACTAGTAATAACATTATGTTCTTCATTTTACTTATAGAATTATGGTTATTTGTATATACTTTTCGAATCACGCTGAAAGGTATTCAAAAACGCTGCATTTTCTTGCAGAGTCTTTAATACTGAAGTGGGGTTGAAGGTAGAAAATAATCTTTAAAAACGCAAAGTCTTACCGCACTTTGTTATCCACTTGGTAGATTAGCTCTTGCACGACAGACAATCCCTACTGAAGGGTAGAATCCTCGAAGCAGTACAACATGCCGTCCATAGAATGCATCGTAATTTTTGTCAAAGTGCCATTGATTTAAGCAAGATATAAAAAAGAGGCCGTCTCAAAATGAATTGAGATGGCCTCTGTCGTTTCATATCAGATTGAAGTCGTTTGGATTTTCCTCAAAAAAA
>CABIXF010000046.1 GCA_902362595.1 Bacteroidaceae bacterium
ATAGGTGAAAAATCTGACATGGCAAAATCCTGAGCAACTTTTTGTTGCTCAGGTACTTAAAAAGTTATATTTGTAATAGTGTTGCGGAATTAAGGATATAATATTTATCAGCAGTCAATGAAGATATCAAAAAAGCATCTCCTTTTTCCACATAAAGACCATTCTCCTTTGCTACCAAATTCTTCTCGTTTATAGGATCGTCCTTTATCTGAACATCATTTAATACTGCAACTTGTAATTGATGAAACAGCTCATCATCAGATTCTATTTTATCCATACCATCAATCAATTCACGATATAATGGAAAAGTTATCGATAATGCATGAGGAGAAAACAACCAAACGGCCTCTGCCTCTTTCCCTTTTTGACGCATAGAGAAATTAACTGGCATATTCATCTTTACTAAAACCCTCTGAAAAGATTTTGCATTTTTTACTACCACTTTCTGTCCATCTACATACATGACCACATGATATTCCTGCAACTTACGATCAATAGATACAGCATCTTTCTGAAGCAAAAGCTCTAAAAAAAATCTTTCCAGGAAATTACAAAGCCCCACATCTAAAATTTGCTTTGTAGCTTCACTAAACAACGAAACACCTAAATGACAAACTTGACCTTTATCATTGTGCTGCATAACAATCGACTTTCCTTCAATAATCACAGGTATCTCCATTATAGTATCTACAGAAGACAAGGTACCTTCAGGCAATTGTTCAGCAATTTGCTTCAACTTACGGCTAACAAACTGTATATCATCTCTTTCATTTCCACTCATAGAAGCACAGAACAAAAGACCTATCCATATCATCCATAAAAATTTACACATAAGTAAACATTCAAAAAATTAATTCTACATATAATTAATCTATAAATAAACTCATACCCATGAGAGTATAATGGAAGATAAAAAAGAAATAATCCTCTCTCCCCATATCTTTTCAGTTTCTTTCTCTTCCCATTACTATGGACAGAAGCAATGTCAAGCAAAACCACTGTATTCTTCTTTGTTTCAAAAGGTAGGGCCCCCCGGTATTTCTTATTCGCCTATACCCTACACCAATGATTCAAGAAAACGTTTGAAAGTCATGTCACCAGCTTTTTGCCGGAAGCCTTTCTTCCCCTGCTTGAGGCGATCAACCTCGGTTAATTTCGGCACTTTCATACATTTCATGATTTACATTTTAACAATGACATGATACAATATTATTATTTTGTGCCGAACATAAGATATTTTAGATCATTTACTTAACTATTCAATTTTAGAATAAATAATAGAATGAATCTGAGATTTCATCGTTGTATATCCAAAAACAACTTCCTCCGACTCAAAATATTTACGCAACCAATCCTTCGCTAAAATAAAATCAGGTTTTACACCTTCTCCTTTTAGATACATCTGATACAATTCATACATAGCTCGGGTATTTCCTTTTGCAGCTGCTTTATTTAAATAATCCAAAGCTTTTGCATAATCTTTCTCCACAAGAATACCATCCCTGTAAAATATACCGACATCAGTCATTGCGTCAGCATATTGCATAGAAACTGCCTGTTGATAATATTCCCATGCTTTTTGAGGATTACGTTCTACTCCTAACCCCTCATTATATAACCATCCTAATCGATAGGCAGCATAAGGGCAACGACGAAGAAAAGCTTTTTGATAGCATGCTAAGGCCTGATTATAATCCGGTTGACTTCCCGCAAATGTTTCCCAATATGAATCGCCACACAAAACCATTGCATCAGTATACCCTGCAGCGTAGGCCTTATTATATAAATCTCTTGCCTTTTCCAGATTTTTATCAATACCCAATCCCTGCTGATAAATCTTAGCCATATTCAACATTGCAAAAAGATTATTCTTCATAGAAGCTTCCATAAAATACGCAACTCCCATCCGCAAATTACGAGGCATACCTAAACCTGAAACAGACAAACACCCCAAATCATTTAGAGCTGACACATTTTCCGAAGATTCACGCGTTTTTCTATTAACCAACTCACGTAAAGCTGGATTTGATATTTTTTCTGTTTCTGTTATTTTATGATATTTAAAACCTGAATAATCCTTAGGGGCCTTAAAAAACATGCAAGGTTCACTTGCCGTAAATAATTCTTTTTCAACCACAGCTTTCTCTATAAGTTTCGAATGCATATTACCTGACAATTTAAACCCATCAAATTTTATTCGAAATTCATAGGAATAAAAACGTACAGGTTGTACGGTCAATGTATCAGCCAAAGTTGCAGAATCAGTAACTAAGACCTCCTCTGCTTTTTCATCAGCAGATAACAGATTACTCCAATCTACATTAAATATGTCATCTACAATCTGTGTAAAATCAGAAAATTTCTTCCGTTCTTCATTTTGTTTTTGAACCTGAAAATCAAAACAAATCTCATCTCCTTCTGCAAAGCCCTGGACTTTCATACCAATCAAAGAAGCATAGTCCTTATTTTCACTCGCATAAGAGTTAGCATTTAATGTAATCCATAATTGATTCTTTTCAGATTCTATATCAAAAATCCACATTTCTCTTCCATTATTTCCCAACTTATCAGAGACCCAGCGCCCCGTAATTTCACGTTGTATGGAAATTGGAATATCTTCTTTTATCGCAGAAGATAAAACCGTTGAATCAGCTGTTTCTATGCCACCAGACAAAACAACAGGAATCATATCAGGCTTCGTTTTATCTACTTTAGGAACTTCCGCATTACCACTCAATACAGGAACTGTCACCACTGGAGTAGTTAATGCCATATCAGGCTGTTTTCCTGACATACCATTAATTTGATAAGTAAGCTTAGAAATGGTTGTTTTCAGTTCCTCTGCATTCGTTGCTTCCGGACGTAAGCGTAAATAATTCGCATAGCACATACATGCCTTTTCCAAAGCTTCTTTATTCGTTGTCATGGAAGCATAAATATCTCCCAATTGCAGATAAGAATCAGGTAAACCTGGAGAAACTTTTAAAATCTGTTTATAGATTTGAATAGCTTCTGTCTGATTACTCTCATTCAAGGCCTTATGAGCCTGAAAAAACAACTTTAGTAATTGTTCTTTAGTTGGAGCCTGTCCATATATACATCCCCCGCATAAACATATTGCCAACAAAAGAATAAAACGATTCATTTTTTGTATTATTTTTTAGATTATTTTCATCATACTCACAAATATATCAATAAAAATTAAATCAACAAAAAAAGAAGAACAATTTGTTCTTCCCTTTTTTTACATACTTGTCTAGTCCTAAAAAACTTACAAACAAGTCAACCACTTTTCATTCATTACCCTATAAGCAACAGATTTATTATAAGTACCACCCTTATCTGTATCTTGATAACACTTGCATTAACAATACAACGAATCTTTACAATAAGCTACTTATTATCCAACGCTTCATGTATATCTTCCTTGTAATTGTACCCATAAAATTTATAAATGTCTATCTGATGCTTCAAACGTCTCAAGAAATCCTGGATATCTTTATTCTCAGGCTTACTCCATTGAATTTCCGCCAAGGCTGCAATACGCGGCATCATTTGCCATTCCATTTTCATCCGTTCCTTGGTCCATTCCGTCCAGATACATCCCTGCGCCCCTATCAGATTTTCTTTCTGCTCAGAAGCAGCTTCTTCCGGAACCGGTTCAAACAGATACACCCTTTCAATGCTGCTCAATCCTTTTAACTGATTGTATTTAGGATTACTGAAATACAGATTTGAAATCGGACAAGCTATCGTTCTATACCCGCCTTCAATGGATTTCAGGCGAGCTTCCGGACTGGTCCATGCCATTACGATGGTAGATTTGGCAGGATTGCCGGCCAGAATCTCATCCCAAGCCATCATTTCTCGGCCACGTTTATGGATTTCTTTTTCCACTTCTCCCATAAACCAAGCCTGAAGCTGATTTTCTTTCGTATGTTTTTCCGAATCCTTCAATCCGAGTTCTTTGATTTTTTGCTGACATTTCTCACACGTCTTCCAATGATATTTAGGACATTCATCTCCACCTATATGAATATAAGGAGAAGGAAAAATATCCATTATCTCATTTATCACATCTTTGGCAAACTGCAACGTTTTCTCATTTCCTCCACACAGCACATCCCTAAATACCCCGAAAGTAGTAGCCACCTCATAAGGTCCTCCTGTACATCCCAGTTCAGGATAAGAAGCCAGCGCGGCCAGCATGTGACCCGGCATATCGATTTCCGGAATCACTGTAATATATCGTTCAGCTGCATATCGCACAATCTCTCTTGCCTCATCCTGTGTATAGTATCCGCTGACAGGAATACTATCCATTTCTTTCGTCTCCCAATCCTTGATGGTACATTTTCGTTTAGAACCTACTTCTGTAAGTTTCGGATATTTTTTTATCTCAATACGCCAACCCTGATCCTCGGTAAGATGCCAGTGAAAATAATTGATATTATGCAAGGCAAGCATATCAATAATCTTTTTAAAATAATCCACTCCGAAGAAGTGCCGGCCTACATCTACCATAAAGCCTCTATAGCCAAAGCGTGGGTAGTCTTTTACAACTCCGCAGGGAATGGCCGCTAGCGCTTTCCCCTCTGTGACAGGCAATGCCTTATGCAGTGTCTGTATACCATAAAATACTCCAGCCTCAGTTTTACCCTTCAGCGTTATCTGCTCCTTCGAAACATTCAGCTCATACCCTTCATCATGGAATAAAGTATTATCCAAGCTTAACACAATTGCATGTTCCTTTGGCTCAACAGACAATTCCACATCGATGCCCGTAAATTTCTTTATATAAGCAGACAGAAACTCCGCATTCCTTTTCATCTTCTCATTATTCTCCGGATAACATATATTTGTCGAACCATCGATAACAAAAGAAGAACCGTCTTCTGATTTAACGACTTCATTGGGTACTGGAATTATATCCAGACTTCCAAGCATCACCTTATTCTGAGCACAGACCATAAGGAATGAGGGCATCAGTAAAGTGAACAACATCCATTTTTTCAATTGACTTGCATTCATAAATTCATTCTCATATAATTAGAAATAAAATAAACAAGGATATATCGTCATGACAAACTGTTTTCTATAAATAGAATACGCATCTAGAACCTACCTAACATCCTGGTCATATTCCAACAGACTTGCCGATTCAAAGATAATCGTTTTTAGATAATTATACCAACAATCAGTCAAATACGCACATTTTATTCTTTTTTTTCCTCATTTTGTCAATATAAGCCACAATACCTCACACACTGTTTGCACGATTCAGAAACAAATCGTATCTTTGAATCAAAGTTTTATACGAAGCAAACACCTTGTATTTACCTAAAACATCCATTCTTATGAAAATGAATCATTATGCAAAATGCGTGACTACCGGAATCCTATGCACATTCATGTATGGCACTTTATCGGCACAAGAAACAGACTTCGACCTCTCCTCCCAACGCTCTGAAAAGCAGGATGTACTGGCTGTCCCCGGGAAAAAAATCGACCACAAAGGTTTGATCATCAACCCTACCCCTCACCAGATGAAACTGGATGCGAATAACACCTGCCCCATTACACAAGGAATCTACCTGAAAGATAAACAGCAGAAATTTGCAGCCAGTCTAGACTTTCTCACACAGAACAAGAAAGGAATCAAACTCACCATTGACTTCGGAGCGAAAGCTGCTGGGAAAGCAAACGTAAAGCAAATCTCAGGTGCCTATTCTCTGGTGATTGGCAAAAAGGAAATCACCATCATCGGCTACGACGCACGTGGTGCATTCTATGGTATACAAACGTTGAAGCAACTGACAGAAAGCCCGGTTTCAGCCCACGGTACACTGCCCTGCATGGAAATCAACGATTATCCGGACCTACCTAACCGAGGTGTGGTAGAAGGTTTCTACGGCACGCCCTGGTCACACGAAGTCCGCCTGTCGCTGATTGATTTCTATGGAAAGTTCAAGATGAACACCTATTTATACGGTCCTAAAGACGACCCTTATCACAGCTGTCCGAACTGGCGTCTGCCCTATCCGGAAAAAGAAGCACAACACATCAAGGAACTGGTGGATGCCAGCAACCGGAATTACGTGGACTTCGTGTGGGCCATCCATCCGGGACAGGACATCAAATGGAATGAAGAAGATTATCATAACCTGCTCCAGAAATTCAACTGGATGTACGACTTGGGGGTACGGCATTTTGCCATTTTCTTCGACGACATTTCGGGCGAGGGAACCAACCCGCTGAAGCAAACGGAACTGCTGAACCGACTGACTGAAGAATTTGTGAAAGTAAAAGGAGATGTGTCTCCGCTGACGGTTTGCCCGACCGACTATTCCAAACTTTGGGCCAATCCGACCGAAAAAGGCAGCCTTGCCATTTACGGGAAAACACTGAATCCTGAAATAAAGGTATTCTGGACAGGCGATGTGGTGTGCAGTGACCTGACCCCTGAAACCCTCGACTTCATCAATTCCCGCATCAAACGTCCGGCTTACTATTGGTGGAACTATCCGGTGACTGACTACATCCGTAACTTCCTGCTCCAAGGACCGGTCTACGGACTGGATACCAGCCTGACGGCCCAAGAGACCTGCGGTGTAATCAGCAATCCAATGGAACACGGTGAGGCCTCCAAACTGGCTTTGTATGGAGTGGCTGACTATGCTTGGAACATCGCCGACTACAATGCCATTGACAACTGGGAACGGGGGCTGGCCGAACTGGTACCCGATGCCACAGAGGCTTACCGCACTTTCGCCATTCATTCCAGTGATACTGAAAACGGATACCGGCGGGATGAATCCTGGGAAACAAAGACTTTCCGTATTGCCGACTGGAACGATGCGGCAGCCAACGCCCTGGAAGAAGAATTCAAGAAAGTAGAAAGCGTTCCTGCACGCATGGAAAACGGTTGCAAAAACAAGGCATTGCTCAACGAACTCCGGCCTTGGCTGACAGAATTCGGCAAACTGGGTACACGCGGCAAGCAGGCCATCGAGCTGGCTCGTATATACCGCTCCGGTCAGGACGATGCGCTTTTCTGGACGAAATACATACAAAACATCATGACACCGGAAGACCGGAAAAACTACGAAGCCCACAAGTCGGGTACCCTGAAACTTCAGCCGTTCTATGAGTATGCGATGGACGACATGGCACACGGATACCTGAAAAAACTGTCGGGGAAAGTACCAACCGATTATAAAGGTATAGGCTCTTTCAGCAGTGCGCATACTGTACAAACCAAACTGATGTTCGACAATGATTCTACAACTTTCTATACTTCTGGAATTGCCCAGAAACCGAACGACTGGATTGGGGTAGACCTGCGCGACGTACGTGATGTGACGGAAATCTCCATCCTTCAGGGAAGAAATTCCAAAGACGATGTAGACTATTTCGACCATGCCGTAGTGGAATGTTCCGCAGATGGACAAAACTGGAAAGCCCTTACCGGCGAACTGAACCAGCAATACATCATCCACTGGCAGGGAACTCCGGAAAAGGCACGCTACGTCCGCCTGAAACGACTGGATTCCAAACGCACCAACTATGCTTCTGTCCGCTCCTTCGATGTAAATCCGCTCCGCCCGGACAACCTTGGCTTTACGCTTGAAGCAGATACACTGAGTAAAGCGGTCTATGCTTTCGACAACAACCTGGCCACTTCTTACCAGAGCACAAAAGCGATTGCTTTCGAAGTAGACAAAGATGTCAAGGCCTACACCTTACTGATGAACCAGTTGTCTGCCCCGATAAAATGCGTGCAGCTGGACAAAAAAGGCAAGATACTGTCTGAAACCATGATTGAAACTCCTTATGCAAGAATCGAACTGGCCGACAAGAATGTCTGTCAGATTCGTCTGGAAGGAAAGGTGGAAATCTTTGAAATTGTGCCGATAAAATAACACAACTTCAACAAATCATCCTTCCCCTTCACACTGCATAACAGATAAAAATGCAAAAAGCTGGCATACATGAATGATTGAGACATTTCATTCTGCATGCCAGCTTTCTTTATTGTCCTGACTCAAAAGAATATATACCAGATAAAAATGGGGCAACTCCTTTCGGAATTGTCCCATTTTCATCAAATCTTATTAGTTCAATTACCAACCTGGATTCTGAGAGAGTTCAGGATTCAACAAAATTTCATCGGTAGGAACTTGATACAAATAATATTTATCAAGCCATCCTTTTCCCTCGGCCACAGGGTCATTAAACAAGTACAGATATCCTTCAGTCATTGACCCGTCCAATCCATCAGATACACCAGTCGTAGAGTTATAAAGAGTCATGTTTTTAGAAACGGCATAATCCTTTGAAACCCAAATACCCTTTGCAGCACGATTCAAGAACCAAGGTGCCATACGCCACCGACGGATATCATAAAAGCCAAAACCTTCACCCATCAATTCCACGATACGTTCACGGCGAACTTCCCACAACAAAGCCGGTACTTGAACACCTGCCGTATTTCCTTCCGGATAATAATACGGACGATCCGGGTCAAAATTATCATTAATTTCGCTGACATTCATCGGATCAACACCGGCACGTGCTCTCAATTTATTAATCGTTTCATTAGCGACTCCTTGATCAAAAGCACCCAATTCCGCCTTCGCTTCCGCATAATTCAGCAACACTTCCTCAATCTTAAAGATTGGTTTATCGGCTACATTCAAAGTTCCGTTATTAAAGTTTTCTTCCCAGCAGCAATATAATTTCCATACATAATAACCCGAACGGCAAGTAACAAATGCACCTGTACCCAAATTCGGAATTTGCGGAACCAATGAAGCAGACCAGTTCTGTGCAGGTAAACGTTTCATTCCTACTCCCGGATTACTACAACTATAATTGGCCCCCATTATATCAATATACTCACGGTCGGCAGGGTCAGAAGTATATCCCCAGGTAGCATTTGGATTCTCAGCCGGCTTATTGGCCCCACCAGCTTCTACTTTATAAGGAGGCATTACAGTGTGATACAAACGCGGGTCACGGTTCCGGAAAGTATTATACATCGTCTTATCTCCTGCATATCCCGACAAAGAATTGTGAATAGGCTTTCCATTCTTCATCAGATAAAGATCCACCGTGTTCTGACTCATCTCGACATCCTGGCTGGATGTGTGCTCCAAGTAACATCCACCCTGTACTGGATTGATATCTTTTACATACGACTTATATAAAATAATTCCCGGCACCTTGCCCAAGTCCTCAGTGGTCCACATCTCTCCATAGCCAGCTCCAGGTTGTCCGTCTGTACCATAATATAACGTTGGATAAGCATCCATCAGCAACTTCGACACGCGCACACATTCGTTCAGGTACTTGTCAGCACCTTCCAGCCCATGATACTTACGCCATGTTCCTTCACGCAGGGTAAAGCGCGACAGAGCAGCACGCACGCAATCACGGTCAATCGTATTCGAGCCATCCTGCGATTCAAAATCACCGATGTGAGTTTCAGCCCACTGCAACCGAACCAAGACAGAATCTGCCACCTCTACACGAGGCATTCTCTTACCATAAATTTCAGGACTGTCTTCCGCATAGACTTTATTCACCCAAGGCACATCTCCGAACCGGTCTATCAATTCCATATACCAGAACGCATGGAAGAAGTTTCCAACCGCTCTCCAGTGGTCCTTCTCGGCATCTGTCATATCCGCACCATCAATATGCGAAAACATAATATTAATTCGGCGGATATAGGAACTGAAATCCCATCCGTTACCAGAAGCGGTACTACCTTTGGTTTGGTAAGCAAACTGATTAAATCCGCTAGGAGAGCGTCTGTTCAAATATCCGGCATCCACATCTCCCTCATATTGACCTCCACTACCCCAACCGTTGCTCCGGGTAGAAGTACGAATCGTTGTATTCACAAACATCTCATAACAAGGCCACATGAAATTTTTGAAATTATCATAAGAATTAAAAGCATTTTCTTCGGTCAAGTCTGTTACGGGAGTTTTATCCAGGAAACTGTCATTACACCCTGCAAATGCAAGTCCCAGAAATGCCGTTATGCCTATAAATATTTTTTTCATAATACACAATTTTAATTTAGATATTTACAATGAAAGATTCAAGCCAAAAGATATTGTACGGAATGCCGGATAATTCCATGATAATGTTTCCGGGTCAATACCTTTAGCCAAAGACGAAAATGTAGCCAGATTTTCCACACTGACAAAGGCTTTCAACTGAGACAATGACATTTTCTTTATCCATGATTTAGGGAAAGAATAAGAAAGAGTTACATTCTTGATGCGGAAATAAGAAGCATCAGACAAATATCTGTCAGAAGTTCGATAGTTCGAGCCTTGATTACCATAGCTTCCATAAATACGAGGGAATTCGGCATCCGGATTCGCACAAGTATAATCACCGGCAGCTGCATCCACAGGTCTCCAGTAATTTTCCAATCCTTCATACAATGGAATAAACTTGAAGTCAGCATACATCGGGAAAGTCAATGTATTTGCCAGCCAGGCATCACGCTTTCCTGTTCCCTGCATAAATATACTCAAGTCGAAACCTTCATAACTTACCCCTAAATTGATGCCATACAAATAACGAGGCAAACTATTTCCAATTACTTTACGGTCACCTGGATTTTCCAATGTTCCATCACCAGAATAAATCAAATTTTCACCTTGATCATCATCACGCAAATTCTTAAACTTCACATCTCCCGGACGTGGATTGTATCCATTAATGGCTACCACTCCCTCTTTCAGTTTCCAAGTCTGAGTGCTTTCAAAATCATCTACGGTATAGAATCCGTCATATACGTATCCCCAAATCTCGCCTAACTGTTGTCCTTCATAATAACTGCTCAACAATTTGGACTCATTGCTATCATACTTCGTAATTTCACTCTTCGAGTCAGAAAGATTAAATCCGATTCGATAGCCCACCTTACCAATCTGGTCACGCCAGTTCAAGTTCAATTCCCAACCACGTGTACGCATATCGGCTGTATTCTGATAAGGAGCAGCCGCACCCACTACGGCCGGCAATTGCATACCAGGAGCCAACATACCTTTTGTGTCCTTCTGATACCACTCAAACAAACCAGACAAACGACTATTGAACAATGAGAAATCAAGCCCCACATTTGTCGTAGCCACTTTTTCCCAAGTAAAAGAAGAACTGACTAATGAAGGAATAGAAGTCACAGCCGTCACAGGGTTACCGTCCAATAACCAACCAGTGTACTTATTATTAATCGACATCGAAGGAATAAAAGCATATTCCACAATGTTCTGATTACCAATCATACCGTATGATCCACGCAGTTTCAACATACCTAACCAATCCTGTGCAGACTCCATAAATCTTTCCTGAGCGATATTCCAACCAGCAGAAACAGACGGGAAGAAACCAAACCGAGAATCTTTCGGGAAACGGGAAGAACCGTCATAACGTCCGTTTACTTCCAGCAGATATCTGTCTTTATAGTTGTAGTTTACACGGAAGAAACCTCCACGAACCGCATATTCCGTATAATAATCTTTAGCTGACAAAGTCGATGTTCCACCTCCCAAAGAAGGAACCTCCACTACTGCCTGGCCATAAGAATATACATCCACTGTTTCCTGATAGCTGGATTCCTGATTGTATCCTATCATTACTTTAAAATGATGGTCTTTTGCCAAATCAAAGCTATAAGTACCGTACAAATTTATTGCGTTATAATCTGTATATTGCTTATATTTACGCAAATAATCATTTGACGGATACACATCTTTTCCACCCTGAATGGAAGTCATATTGGTCACTCCGGTATAATAGTGGTAATCGTATATATTTTTATCAAATGTATATTCAAACGCAATTTCCAATCCTTTCAAGGGTTTCAGGATAGACTTGAGGAATATACGCGGGTTATCATTGATATTCTTGTCCGTATTGGCCGCCAAAATCTGATTCCGAGGCGTAAAGAAAGGCAAATTATCGTCAGGACCTGTTCCATATCCTTCTGGCATCGTTCCCTCCGGATAATAAGAAACCAGACGCGTACTATAGATGCCACCAGCTGAAGACTGCGGAAGAGCATTTTTACTATGAGCATAACTTAAAGTTGCTTCCTGTGTAAACCACTTAGTGATATCTGCAGAAACAAAACTGCTCACATTCATTCGACGATAAGAATCCTTATTGGTAATCAATACTCCATCGCTATCTACCATTCCGGCCGACAAACGATAACGCAATCTTTCAGTACCTCCACTTACCGACAGGTTATGGGTCTGCTGGAAACTGGTTTCCAACATATTCTTCACCAAATCCTTCTCATTGAGGAAATACAAAGCGCTACCTTCCTTATATATTCCATCCCCTTTTATATCCAAAGAAGAAGGATCCTTATGATATTGTTCCAGCAATTCCAACCACCGGCTCACACTAGGAGCTCCTAATGACCAATATTGATTACCTTCCACCTCCTGATAAGCACGTAAGTAGGTTTCCAAAGAGGTTTGCTTGGGAAGATTCATTGCACTGGAGAAAGCAAAATTATTATTGTAATTCAACTGGAAACGGGTATTCCCTTTCGGACGCTTAGTGGTAACCAGAATCACACCTCCAGCTGCACGAGCTCCATAGATAGCAGACGAAGCTGCATCCTTCAATACCGTAATCGACTCAATATCATCAGGATTCAGCATATCAATATCTCCTTCCACATTATCAATTAATACCAAAGGGGCTACGGCTGCTCCATACGAACCATCGCTATTTTGAATACCCAATGAATACGCACCACGAATCTGGAAACTCTTGCTTGAACCTACGGCGTTACCTCCACTATTGACCAGCAATCCTGGAACTGCGCCTTGCAAAGCATCCGCTGCTTTTGCCAAAGGTCTGTCGCCCAACACCTCATCCATCTTAACCGTCGTTACCGCACCGGTCAGATTGGCTTTTTTCTGAGAACCAAACCCTACTACTACCACTTCATCCAATGTCTGGGTATCTTCTTTTATAACCAGATCGAGAGCCTGGCCATTCCACTTGACTTGCTGAGAAACATACCCCACAAATGAAATCTCTAACACAGCTCCTTTTGTGACATGAGACAAGACAAACTTTCCGTCTAAATCTGTAATCACACCGTTAGTTGTACCTTTTACGACTACAGAAGCTCCAATAACAGGCTCTCCATTCACATCTTTCACAACACCTTGACAAACAGCATCCTGCTGTAAAATAGAAGTATTAAATCCAAGGTTTTCAGCATGCAATACTCCAACCGGTACAGTTGAAACCAGTAATAACATGCCAACTGGTTTTAAAATTTTAAACATGTTCTTCGTTTTTAATGAACAATTAAGGTTAACTTTCACGAACTTTATCAAAGCAATCATGCAATAATAAAGGAATGTTTTTTATCAGCAACAAATATATATAATAATAGAATAAAATCAAAAGATAATTTAAAATAACAATCATAAAGAACCTATTTCATATAAAATCCGAAGAATCTAAATACATTATATGTAAATAAACATCACATATAAAGATTTGAAACAATATAAATTATAAATATCTGCCTCTATTATAAAAAGATTTAAGTGCCACGCCTATTGTCTACATGAACCTTTTACAATGCCTTTTAGGCAGTCAAAACAAGGCATCAAAAAAACGCCTTTACGTTTCAACCTAAACGCTTCGACGTTTCAAGTAAAACGTAAGGGCGTTTAAGGAAAAACGCAAAGGCGTTTTGAATCAAACGCAAGGACATTTTGGTCGAAACGTCCTTGCGTTTTTTTATGCCTTATTTTATCACCCGGAAATAGTCCGGTTTACGCAGTTTTGCCGGAGCAGGTTCTCCGTCGGGATAGCCCAAAGAAAGGGCTCCGATACCCATCAGTCCTTCGGGAAGTCCCCACTCTTCCATCAGCTGCTTGCCTTCTTCTGTAGCAAACATCTCGCGTTCCCGGTGAATCCAGCAACTGCCCAATCCCAGCGCATGCGCTGCCAGCATCATGTTTTCCAGCACGCAACTTCCGTCCTGTACCGGATTGTTGGCCAGTGAAGGCGCAAAGACCAACACGTAGGTAGGTGCATCGTAATAGGGATTAGAGGTAACTCCCATGATTTCCGCATTCATCTTAGCCAGTTGGGCCAGTACTTCTTTCTTCTGTACGGCCACAATGTAAGGCGACTGCATGCCGCGTGAAGTCGGAGCATACGTACCAGCTTCGAGCACGGCCTTCAGCTCTTCATCCGTAATCTGTTCCGGTTTATACTTACGGCAACTGCGCCGCGTTTCAATGACCTTCAAAAAATCTTTTTCCATATTGATACATTTATTGATGGTTACTTAATTCATTTCTCTATACTGCGTCAGCGTTTTTTCTTCGACAACAAAGTCTTCACAGCTGTCTGCATCAGATGATTGCGCACGTCGGTGTTTCCCACACATTCCAAGGGGAAACCCAATACAAAGGTACGGTAATCCTCTCCACGATATACGGTTCCTACCCCATAATTCCCTTGGGTGTACACAAAGGAAGAGTAGGCTCCAGAAGCGGGCATCACACATTCCATGGAGGGAACGGCATAAACTGTTTCATTGGCTCCTCCTTCCACTTGGAACTGTACCCCGGCTCCCTGCAAAGAAGAGGAAGTCTGGTTGCTGAAACGCCCGCCATACACACACTTCAGTACATTCTTGCCAAAGTCTCCCTTCTGTAAATTTGCTCCCCATGCGGAACCACTCACCAGCAGACGTCCGCCCTGACGACAGTAACGGGTAAGAGCTTCCTGCATGGCCGAAGAGAAGGATTTGGCATCGGCTCCGCAAATCAAATCCACTAGGTCATATTGACTCAGGTCCGTACTTCCGCTCTCCAAGGTTTCATCACTGCAAGACACGAACGAATAGCGTCCGACCCGCTGAATGGCCTTGCCATGCACAAACACATAATCGTATGTATTTCCGGCTATCAGCTTTCCTTCCAAAGCATTGTCGCTGACCCCAAGCCCGTCACCAGTCTCCAGTCCCGCTTTGTCGCGATTGAATCCTTGCTGGTAACCGCAATAAGCAGGAGTCTGTCCATAAGGTATGCCCGGGTCCAACTTCAAGTCAAACCCCTGCAGCAAGGCAGAATTGACTTCCTCCGGACCTGAGGTAGCATCGAACCCGTTCACAATCAGCAACGTGCCTTTACTCCGTTTAGCCTTATAAGCTGACAGAATTTCCGAAGGGAAACTCTCTCCTCCTTTGTTAACGGCAGTCACCTTGAAACTGTACACCAATCCCGGCTCCACTTTCACCGTGTATTCCGGTTTGCGTACATATACTCCATTATCAAATCCGCCGTAACCGATACGGGTATAGACGATGTAGCCCTGCGGTTTGGCCGTAGGTTCCATCACATCCTCCACCGGATTCCAGTTCAGGGTAAAGGTATTTTTCTTTTTTCCTTCCCGGATGGCAAAATGGTTCACCGGAAGCGGCTGCACCACATAATCGGTACCGTGCATGGTAGAAAGGTATTTCAAAATGGATTTATAGACCGAACGCCCCACGGTAAACTTGAAATCGGGATTATGCCCCCATTTCATATCGGCAAAGTTCTGGTGGGAGAGCAATTCCAGAATCATGGAAGGTACTGCCGGCAGACGGGTCTCGCTGTAATTCCGGTTCCACATGCTCCGCCGTGCCCACTGCACTCCAAAACGGGAAGCGATGTCACGCTGCAATCCCGTCAGCACCATGTCCGTCAAGTCGCGCGAAGCATAGCGGGAGATGCCACAGTTCAGTTTCCCGTCGTTGAAGTCGGTCGTATAGATGCCCAACGAACCCACCAGTTCATCATCCGTTTTGAAGCCCGCATCGCTGTGCAGGCCCAGCGTCATTTCAAATGGCACCTTCAGTCCCTCTTCCGAAGGGTTGTACACCGACCCGCCACTCAAGTAGTTCACCATCAGTGAACGGGCGTTGATGTCATCATTGTAATCGTTTTCTCCCTGGCTCTTACTGTACACCTGATAAGGCATGCCAGCCCACTGTGCCCAATAGCGTGCCCCTTCTAGGTAACGAGGTACTCCACTCACCTGTCCGCCACGGACGATATTTCCCATGCCGCCGCCAAAACGGACTGCATCGGCACAAACCACTCCCTTTTGGAAACTTTCATTGCTCAATACTACCATTCCGTAGTCATTCCGTCCCTTATCGAACTCAAAAGTACCCAGATACACCCAGGTACCCCCTCCCATCTGCTGGTTCACCTTGAACTCGGTGACTCCTCCGTTGTGAAAGACCAAGTATTTGGCATCCGACACGCTTTCCGGTAGTGTCTGATAACTGACATAGACTGCATATCTCCCTTTCTCCGGAATATTGGGAATCCATTCGGCAAAGGCTTTCTCCGGCTGACCTTGGGTAGCGATATACCTCGCCGTACCATCCTTGAAAGGATTATAGTTATCCGGATACTGCTGATACTTCTGAGCAAATCCCGGCAGACCTGTATCCTTCCACGTATATTTCTTGTATTCCACTTCCAAGTAATGGCTGCCCGGTGTACAAGTGTTATTGTCCACAATCACCTCGTGGCGCTGCCAGTCGCGTTCACGGGGAGTGAACACCACGGCTCCGGCATTTTCCAACATCGGTATCAGATACGGCACCACAAACGACTGGGTAAACAAGTCTTCCGTGGTACAGAACAAGCGGGGTCTCTGCCAGCGCCATTCATTCCGGTCGTTCCGGTATACCTTTCCATGACTCTGCCACACGGCCACATGCCGCCCCTCCAGTCCCCGGCTGATTTCAAACGGACGCGACACATTGGTCACCCACGGGTTTCCCTTCGCCTCCATTTTGCCATATAGACGGGTCTTGTCTTGCTTCTTCCGGAACGCATTGGGCACTAGGTCTTCAATCGGTTTTCCGTCTGCATACACTTGCAGGGTATAATAATTTACCGGCCCCGGAAGAGACTGTTTCAACAGCCGATAGATGGCCGACACATTTTCTTCCGTAAACGGTTGATAACCAAAAGTCGGACTGGCATACACACGCAATACTTTCTTATCATGTTCCAGCTCAAAACGTTCCAACTTACACTTACCGATATGCGCATACGAAGTCACATAATTGGCAAAAAAATCCTTCAGACGCTGCTCCGTAGTCTGTTCCAGACTTTGTCCAAACGCAGTCCCTGCCACGCAAAGACAGCCCAGCAGAAAAATAGCAATTTTTTTCATATCCATTCTATAGAACCAGCACAAAGGTAACAAAATCTCACAGATTCTTTTCATCCTTACCCCACGAAAAAAGCCGTCCGGCATCTTCCGACACCGAACGGCTTCCCCATTATCTTTACAGACAATAATTAGTTGTTTTCCGGACGAAGTTTACGTACGGTCACAGCAGTCTGCCACATTTCGCTTTCACGCAATGCTTTCAATTCCGCATTCAGTTTTTCACGATAATCCGGCTGAGAGTTGCTGTCGATAGAAATCTGAGCTTCATGACCGCATTTTACACTTTGATACAATTTCTGCATCACCGGTTTGATGGCATCGTGGAACGGGCCCATCCAGTCGAGGGCACCACGCTGTGCAGTAGTAGAGCAGTTTGCATACATCCAGTCCATACCGTTCTTAGCGAACAACGGCATCAGTGACTGAGTCAGTTCTTCTACGGTTTCGTTGAATGCTTCCGACGGAGTATGTCCGTTTTCACGGAGTACTTCATACTGTGCCAGCAGCAATCCCTGGATAGCTCCCATCAAAGAGCCACGTTCACCGGTCAAGTCAGAAGTAGCTTCACGCTGGAATGTAGTTTCGAACAGATAACCTGAACCGATACCGATACCCAATGCGATGGTACGGTCGTATGCCTTACCAGTAGCATCCTGGTAGATAGCATAAGAAGAGTTCAAGCCACGTCCTTCCAGGAACATGGTACGTAAAGAAGTACCTGAACCTTTCGGAGCCACCATGATGACATCGATGTCTTTAGGAGGAACTACGCCCGTACGGTCATTCCAAGTGATGGCAAAACCATGAGAGAAATACAAAGCCTTTCCTGCAGTCAGGCAAGGTTTGATAGTCGGCCATACAGAGATGACTGCTGCATCTGACAACAGACACATGATGATAGTGGCTCTCTTGCAGGCTTCTTCAATGCTGAACAAAGTTTCTCCCGGAACCCATCCATCAGCGATTGCTTTTTCAAAAGTCTTGCCCTGACGCTGTCCGACAATGACGTTAAAACCGTTATCGCGCAAGTTCAATGACTGTCCCGGTCCCTGTACACCGTAACCGATTACAGCAATGGTTTCATCTTTCAATACTTCACGTGCTTTTTCCAATGGAAATTCTTCGCGGGTGATTACATTTTCAATCACACCGCCAAAATTCATTTTTGCCATAGTTTTTACAATCTTTTTACGCAGCCTTTCGGCTGCAAGTTGATATACTAGTTTAATCTCTAAAAATCACTTTACTTCGAACGACTACTTCCGTGCCGTTCTTTTTCACTTCCACATCATATTCATTTTCTCCGGTCTGCTCCTGGAAGAAGCTCAACGTGTCACCGTAATAGCTTTCGGCCACATAGGCCATCTCAAACCGTCGAATTTGTTTCTGACGGAACATTTCCATAGGGAACAAATCCAAGATATGCTCGATGTACTTGATGCTGTTCACATGTCCGTTCAGGTCAATATCGCTGTACTTCACCCGATACTCTCCCATCGGTTGCGGATGCGTCACCTTGATGCGTCCCGGCTTGTCAATCGGACAGTCTTTCTGACATACATAGTCCACAATCGAGCCTCCGTGCAACGTCAGTAAATCGGCCGGCTTACGAGTCTCCATGCTGATCATCGCCCAAATGGAACGGGCATATCCGATAGGCTTCCCGTCCTTGTCCAGAATAGCAAAGTTACGGTCTGTAAAAAGACGGTACACATTCTCCACCCATGTCTGGATTGTAAAGTCTTCGTACGCACGCGGCATGTCTTCCAACTCAATCGCCAGACGGGACAGCACCCACGTGTAATGATTCTCATTCAGCGTGGCAATACCGAATCCTCTGTCAGCCGCATGAAACCCGGCGCAGTTCAGCAAGTGATTGCCCAACACGCCCATCGTCAGCCGTTCCATGAAATCCACATGAAACGGTTCGGCCACAAACCGATAAGTACCAACTTTACTTTCTTCTGTCATAGATTCAATTCTTTTGGTTCCGATATCTTTCTTCACGATGTGCCAGATATTCGTTTACCCGTTCGAAACAGCTGGTTGAAACAGCAATACGTCCGGAACGTACAAACTGAAGCACACAATTCAGCTGTTTCAGTTCCTGATAAAGCGAAGTGATGTCCGTACTCATTCCCACCATCTCCACGATAGAAAAAGTCGGATTGACTTCCACAATATGCGCACTGTAACGGCGAATTACCTTGGAAGCTTCCGGATTCGACTGGAATTCAGGAGTGGACACCTTATACATCGCCACTTCACGCTGGAAGATTTCCTTGTCCGTGAAATAATGTGCCTGAATCACATCCATTTTCTTTTCTATCTGTGTCACCACTTTGCCAATCACATCCGGAGTGGTCCAGCAAGTGATGGTATATTTATGTACTCCCTTGATGGAAGAAGCCGACACATTCAAGCTCTCGATGTTGATCTGGCGACGGGTAAACACCGCGGTAATCTGGTTCAATATACCGGCAATATTTTCTGAATGAACAATGATTGTATATAATGTTTTATTATCCATATTCTTCCTCCTTCTCCTCTCAACATTCCATTAACATATAGTTGACCGAACTTCCCGGAGGTGTCATCGGCAACACATTTCCTTCTTCTATCACACACACCTCCAACAGGAAAGGGCCGTCGGTCGACAGCATTTCCTGAATACCGTCATTCAATTCCTCACGACTCATCACTCTGCGTGAGGCGATTCCATAAGCCGATGCAATCTGCATGTAATCAGGATTCATCATCGGTGTGAAAGAATAGCGGCGGTTGAAGAACATGGCCTGCCACTGACGCACATTGCCCAAGTAATTATTGTTCAGCAGGATAATCTTGACCGGCGATTTCTGTTCCATAATCGTACCCAGTTCCTGCATGGTCATCTGCAAGCCTCCATCTCCCATAAAGGCACATACGGTACGGTCGGGACGGCCAAATGTGGCTCCAATGGCTGCCGGCAGACAGAATCCCATGGTTCCCATACCACCGGAAGTGACAATACTACGAGGTTTGGAAAACTTGAAGTAACGGCAAGCCATCATCTGATTCTGACCGACATCAGTCACCAAAATGGCTTCGTTGTGAGTGGCCTCACTGACCAGATTCACTACCTCACCCATATTGATAGGCCCTTCCTTCGAGAACACTTCCTTTTCAATTACCTGTGTGTATTCTTTCTCTTCATACGGTTTGAAACTGGCAATCCATTCTTCGTGCTTCTGCGGCTGAATCAGTTCGGTAAGCAGTGAAAGCGTCCGTTTGCAGTTTCCTAAAATAGGTACATCCACCGGCACGTTCTTTCCGATTTCCGACGGATCCACATCCAGATGGATTATCTTGGCCTGTTTGGCATACGTATCCAATTTACCGGTCACACGGTCATCAAACCGCATACCCACTGCAATCAATACATCACATTCGTTGGTCTTCACATTCGGCCCCAGGTTTCCATGCATACCCAGCATACCTTTGTTCAAACGATGATTGCTTGGCAATGCTGACAACCCCAACAACGTACACCCGCAAGGAATATCCGCTTTTTCCACGAATTCCTTCAATTCCTGCTGGGCATTTCCCAATTCTACGCCCTGTCCTACCAGTACCAACGGACGTTTGGCCCTATTAATCAAGGCTACAGCCTCAGCCACAGCTTTTGAATCGGTTTCCGGATCCGGATCGTAACTGCGAATGAAATCCAAGTCTACCGGTTCATAATCCGTCATTTCTGTCTGTGCATTCTTGGCGAAGTCCAGTACCACCGGTCCCGGCCGACCGCTCCGAGCGATATAAAACGCACGGGCAACCGCCCAAGCCACATCCTCCGCACGGCGAATCTGATAACTCCATTTGGAAATAGGCTGTGTAATACCTACCAAATCGACTTCCTGAAACGCATCTGTACCCAGCAGGGAAGCCCCTACCTGACCGGCAATCACCACAATCGGCGTACTGTCAATCATGGCATCAGCGATACCGGTAATGGTATTGGTCGCTCCCGGCCCACTTGTTACCAAACAAACTCCCACTTCTCCCGATACACGGGCAAAACCCTGAGCCGCATGCGCAGCTCCTTGTTCATGACGAACCAAAATGTGGTTCAATCTGTCCCGATGGTCATACAACGCATCGAACACCGGCATGATGGCTCCTCCTGGATAGCCGAAGAGTGTTTTTACCCCTTCGTGCTCCAATGAACGCATCAATGCTTCTGAACCTGATATCTTTTCTTTACTCATAAGCTTCTCCTTATTCTAAAATTCTCACTCCACCTTTATCAGCTGAACTCACCATGCTGGCGTACGCCTTCAATGCCTTTGACACCTTACGGTCGCGGGTTACCAGCGTCATCGGACGCTTAGCCAGTTCCTCGTCAGACAATTTCACATTGATGGAACGATTCGGGATATCTATTTCGATGATGTCTCCATCCACAATCTTACCGATGTTACCTCCAGCCGCAGCTTCCGGAGAAATATGCCCGATACTCAAGCCGGAAGTCCCTCCACTGAAACGACCGTCGGTAATCAGTGCACACTCTTTACCCAAATGCTTGGATTTAATATAAGAAGTAGGATACAGCATCTCCTGCATACCCGGTCCTCCCTTCGGACCTTCGTGAGTAATAACTACCACGTCGCCACTGACTATTTTTCCACCTAGGATACCTTCACAAGCAGCTTCCTGTGAATCGAACACCTTGGCCGGACCTGAGAACTTCCAGATACTTTCATCCACTCCAGCAGTTTTCACTACGCAACCGTCTTGAGCGATGTTCCCTTTCAATACAGCCAGTCCACCATCCTTGCTGTACGCATGCTGCAAGTCACGGATACATCCGTTAGCCCGGTCAGTATCCAATTCCTTGTAAGTAGCATTCTGTGCACCCAACTGGATACAGAACTTACCGCCCGGCGCACTCGAATAAATACGCTGTGCATCTGCATCTACCTCCAGACGACAGATATTATATTTGGTAATAGCTTCTGCCAGTGTGGAACCGTCCACCCGGTGTACCGTAGTATCCAACAGTCCCCCTTTGGCCAACTCACCCAAAATATTCAAGATACCTCCTGCGCGGTTCACATCCTGAATGTGATATTTCTGTGTATTGGGAGCTACCTTACAAAGACAAGGCACGCGACGTGATAACATGTCGATGTCATCCATCTTGAAGTCAACTTCCGCCTCATGAGCTACAGCCAACAAGTGAAGCACCGTATTGGTAGAACCACCCATGGCGATGTCGAGGGTCATGGCATTCAAAAAAGCCTCGCGAGTGGCGATACTGCGCGGCAACACGCTGTCATCTCCCTCTTCATAATATTTATACGCATTTTTCACAATCAGTGCTGCCGCATCCTTAAACAACTGCTTACGATTGACGTGAGTGGCCAGAATCGTACCGTTACCCGGCAAAGCCAATCCAATTGCTTCATTCAAACAGTTCATTGAGTTCGCGGTAAACATACCTGAGCAGCTGCCGCAACCCGGACACGCATGACGTTCAATTTCTGCCACATCTTCATCGCTCACGGTAGTATCGGCCGATTTGATCATGGCATCAATCAAATCCAGATGCTGTCCGCCCCACTCTCCAGCTTCCATCGCTCCACCTGATACGAACACCGTAGGGATATTCAATCGCATGGAAGCCATCAACATTCCCGGCGTAATCTTATCACAATTGGAAATACACACCATGGCATCTGCCTTATGTGCATTCACCATATATTCTATGCTATCGGCGATGATGTCGCGCGAAGGCAAAGAATACAGCATCCCGTCATGCCCCATCGCGATTCCGTCGTCGATGGCAATGGTGTTGAACTCAGCCGCAAAGCATCCCAGTTTTTCAATCTCAGCCTTCACCTGCTGACCAATTTCATGTAAGTGCGTATGACCAGGTACAAACTGCGTAAAAGAGTTCACTATTGCGATGATCGGTTTTCCCATCATCTCCTTTTTCATTCCATTGGCCACCCACAGGGCTCTGGCACCTGCCATGCGGCGGCCTTCGGTACTCATCGAACTACGTAACTGATGTTTCATTTTCGTCTTTCTTTTCAATTAAAAAGCCTCTCTCAACGTTTGGTGAGAAAGGCTTTCAAAAATATCATTATCATATAACTACATGCACGAACCTTTCTCACCTCTTGGTGCCACGACCACGACGCGAATAATATGCAGGACTGCCAAGTTTACCAATGTGTGCAATGTAATCATATTTATTATTCTGTTTTTAGTTTACAGCTGCAAAGGTAAAGGCTTTTTTGTAACATGCAAATAAAATGACACTTTTTTTTCAAATAAATTATCATTCGTAAGAAACAACGCTCTTTTATTATCAGTTTATCATTTACCAAAGTGGACAGCTTACATCATACTGACCTTCCATCTATTAAAAGTGTAATTAATTCCACTCTTTCTTTTAATACAGCCCGTAGCCTACCCTAGAATTATTTTATTTAAAAACAAACCCCCATATTCCTTATTTTATTCTATTTATACAGAATAATTATTATTCTTTTTTATAATCCGAACGTTTTTTAGAAAAAACATTTGGATATTGATGTTTTTTTGTATATTTGCCCTCGTTAAAAATTCAACTAAAAAACAACTAAAACTATGAAACCTTTTGGAAAAATGATTCTCGGTGCTTGCACTGTATTAACCTTAGTCTGCACACCTGCCCAATTACTTGCTCAAAGTCTCTCACCCTCCACTCAATGGGAATGGAATAAAGGTACTATCGTAATAAAATCTCCAGAACGCCCAGTTGGACAACAGCCCGTACTAGGGCTCACCGTTCCCAAAATGAATGTGGTACGTGTAGGATTTGTAGGATTAGGAATGCGTGGTCCTGGAGCCGTAGAACGTTTTACCCATATTGCGGGTACAAAAATTGTAGCTTTATGTGATTACGAAAAAGAACGTGCAGAAAGATGTCAGAACTATTTACAGAAAGCCTGCCTGCCTGAAGCAGCCATCTACTCAGGTGCAGAAGGTTATAAAGCACTTTGCGAACGGGAAGACATCGATTTGGTGTATATTGCAGCCGACTGGGACCATCACTTTCCTATTGCAAAATATGCTATGGAACATGGAAAGAACGTAGCCATCGAAGTTCCATCAGCCATGAACTTGGAACAATGCTGGGAACTCATCAACTTGTCAGAAACTACCCGCAAGCACTGCATGATTTTGGAAAACTGCTGCTATGACTGGTTTGAAATGAACACTTTGAACATGGCTCAGCAAGGCGTATTTGGTGAAGTAATCCGCGCACAAGGAGCTTACATCCACAACTTGGATGATTTCTGGCCTTACTATTGGAAAAACGGAAAAGAAGATAAATTGGGCTGGCGCCTGCGTTACAACAAAGAAAACCGCGGCGACGTATATGCTACTCACGGCCTTGGCCCTGTAGCTCAGGCACTCGACATTCATCGTGGTGACCGCATGACTACCTTGGTAGCCATGGATACTAAATCTGTACACGGTAAAGCATTGGTAGAAAAGGCAACAGGTGCACCTTGCAAAGAATTCCGCAACGGTGACCACACTACTACACTTATCCGCACTGCTAACGGAAAAGTCATTGAAATCCAACACGATGTCATGAACCCACAACCTTATAACCGCTTGTATCAGCTGACTGGAACAAAAGGTTTCGCTAATAAATATCCGATTGAAGGCTATGCTGTAGATGCAGCTCAGATGAAAGCTTCCGGCGTGCAACCAAAAGTAGACAACTTAAGTTCTCACTCTTTCCTTCCTGAAAAAGAAATGCAGGCATTGGTCGACAAATACCAGCACCCGATTCTGAAGAAATACGGTGAAATGGCTAAAGAAGTAGGAGGACACGGAGGTATGGACTTCATTATGGATAGCCGCATGGTATACTGTCTGCAAAATGGATTGCCATTGGATATGGATGTATACGACTTGGCTGAATGGTGTTCATTAGCAGAACTGGGAGCCATTTCTATGGACAATGGTTGTGCAGCCGTAGCATTCCCTGATTTTACCCGTGGACACTGGAATGACATAAAAGGATTCCATCACGCATTTGCCACTCCTGAAGATGAAGCCGCAACTGAACTTACCGCTGAAACTGCCACTCTCACACTTAAAGCTCAAGGCATGAAAGAATGGCTATCCAAATCAAAGAAAGCCAATTTGAAAAATGAAGAAATAGAAGCACGTATCAAACAGCTTTCTGCACAATTGGAAAAAACGCAGAAAAAAGCCAACGGCACAGAAAGCAAGGAACTGAAGGAAGCAGTAAAACAAGCTGAAAAGATGTTGAAACAAGCTGAAAAGATGCTTAAAAAATAATCTGAGGTATTAGTCTTCCATACATTTCACAAAGCCAGGTATTTTTAGCCCTGGCTTTGTTTTTTTCAGCCTTTTGTAATCCTTAAAAAACTTTCAAAAAGAAAACATCTCATCTAAGAGGCCTTCATCATTATATATAAAAAAATAAGTTTAGCAAGCGTTTAAGCTACAAATTATTTCAAATACAAACAAGAATAATATAATCAGACAACAATTAATACTAAAATTTTTCCATATATATTATCATATTATATGATTTTTTCTATAAATTTGCCGTATACATAATAATAAATATATATGACTAAATTCAATTTAATTAAATACTATGAAAGTAAAAACAAACAGTGCAGGTAAACTGATTGTGCTAGCGAGTGCACTTTACTGTGCCCCTTTCCCCACAGCGGCAATTTCTGCTCCTGCCAACCAGACCACTTCAGCTACAGTCGTTCAACAAGTGACAAAACTCAAAGGAACAGTTCTAGATGCAAAAACAGGAGAGCCTATTATTGGTGCTAATGTATTAATAAAAGGAACTTCTATAGGAACCATCACAGATTATAATGGTAACTATGAGTTCGAAGGCACAATAGGTGCTAAGCTAATTATATCTTTTGTTGGATATAAGCCAATGGAAATCACCTCAACTGCTCAGAGTCAAACAACAAAACTCCATGAAGATTCGGAAGCCTTAGATGAAGTGGTGGTAGTAGGTTATGGTACACAACGTAAAAGTTCTATCACAGGTTCCATCGCATCAGTCAACGCTGACAAACTAAAAGATGTCACCACACCTAGTGTGGCTAATATGCTACAAGGTAAAGTTGCCGGTGTCCAGGTTTCTCCAACTTCCGGACAGCCGGGTGCAGGAGTCAGTATCCGTGTTCGTGGTATCGGATCCATTACTGGAAGCAAGGAACCACTTTGGGTTATCGATGGTGTAGTAGGTGACGCCGTGGCTGAACTTAACCCGAATGATATTGAATCTATTTCTATTCTGAAAGACGGTTCAGCCACTGCTCTTTATGGTTCACGTGGTGCCAACGGCGTAGTTCTTGTCACTACGAAACGTGGAGCGGCAGGCGTTTCACAATTTGATGCATCCGTCAAATTTGGTGTATCCCAACTGCAACGAGGCAAGCTGCGCATGATGACAGGTGCCGAGTATTATGATTACTTGGAAACAGCCTATCGCAATGCCGGTACTCTTTCCGAACAAAAATGGCTCCAACCCTATTTAAGAGATCGCAACTTTGACTGGTGGGATTTTGCCACTCAAAATGCACTGACTCAAAACTATAATATCAGTTACAAATACGGTAACGAAAAAATCAAATCCTATATATCAGGCGACTACTACACAGAAGAAGGAGCTATCAAAGGCTTCGATTACAAACGGTTCACCATGCGTTCCAATACCGACTATGTAGTAAATGACCGATTGACATTAAAATCTAAAATTGCCATCAGTTATAAAGAAACTTTCAACCAACAGCATTCTTTGGCCTATACAAGTTATTCGCCCTGGGATACTCCTTACAATTCAAAGGGAGAAATCAAGACTGGAAAAGAAGGAGCCCCTTCTCCATCTGAAACAGACTTCAACCCAGACGACAAATGGTTCTCCGACGGCAGTTCAAATTACTTGTACGACCTACAATACAACTGGAGCAAGAACCAAACAAACGCCATGGATATAGGCTTCGGATTCGACTTCAAGATTTTTGACTGGCTGACATTCGAATCCAACAATAAAGTCGGATTCAACAACAGCAATTCCGATATATATACCGATCCGGAAAGCCAAGCTGGAGCAGCCAAAAGAGGAACCTTCCGCAATGAAAGTTACAACACACGTTCTATCTATACCAGCCAGATGCTTCGTATGCTGAAAACATTCAATGAAGTACATGAAATCAATGCCTTCTTAGGATATGACTACGATGAATACCGTTATCGGGATTTGAACGGCGAAGCATCCAATATTTACCCAGGGGCAGGCATTGTGAACGCTGGAGCATCTAATGAAAAAGCCTCCGGCACAAAAACAGAAGAAAAGAATGCAGCCATCTTCTTTAACGGAAACTACTCTTATGCAGGAAAATACCTGTTCCAGGTAATGGTACGCCGCGACGGCTCTTCCCGTTTCGGCTCCAACAAACGATGGGCTACATTCTGGTCTGTAGGAGGTGGATGGAACATGCACGAAGAAGATTTCATCAAAAATATCGAATGGATTAACCAGTTGAAACCTCGTATTTCTTATGGTATCAGCGGTAACCTTCCGGGTGGAGCGTATGAATGGGTTACCAAATTCGACATCACCCAACAATATGGCGATGAAATTGCTTTTTATTCCAACTATTCAGGAAATCCGAACCTGTCATGGGAACAAACAGGTTCATTGGACTATGGATTGGATATCCGCTTGTTCGACCGAGTAAACATAACTTTCGACGGATATTCCAAGAAAGTGAAAAACCTGATTTACTTGAAGCACTTGTCTGCCGTAACAGGATACAACCGGCAAACAGCCAATGACGGAAAGATGGAAAATAAAGGTTTTGAACTAACCGTGACACCTGAAATCATCAAAACTAAAGACTGGTACTGGGACATAAGTTTCAATATCGGCTACAACAAAAATAAAGTAACTTACCTTCCCGACGGAGATGACCTGGTAACAAAAGCAACCGCCGTAGGATATCCTTACATGAACTGGTACATGCCGGAATGGGCCGGTGTAGATGCCATGACCGGTACTCCTCTTTGGTTTAAAATCGATAAGGAAACAGGTATCAAAACGGTTACTGGAAACTATTCAGAAGCAACTTATGTATTGTTGGATTCTTCAGCAACTCCCAAAGTGAATGGAGGACTCAGCACCAGCTTGTCATGGAAAGGTCTATCACTCAATGCCAACTTTACATTCAGTGCCGGTGCAATGATTTATAACAGCATGCGTGCAGGTGCGCTCGACCGTGACGCAGAACGTACCACACAGCCTCCTATGGCACTGGCCGACGGATGGAGCCGCTGGGAAAAACCGGGTGATATCGCTACGCATCCTCAACTGATTGCCGGAGGTAACAATGGAGCATCACAGTTGTCTACCCGTTATCTGGAACCTGGAGACTATTTCAAGATGAAGTCTATTTCTTTATCCTACAATTTCCCGAAGAAATGGTTGAAACCTTTGAAATTAAATTCTCTTCGTTTGACTGTAGGCGGTGAAAACCTGTTCACCATTACCAAGTTCTCCGGACAAGATCCCGAAATTCTGTTGTCTTCAAGCTATAACGGAGAAGCAAGCAGCTACGGATATCCTACCGTAAGACGCTTCACTGTAGGATTGAACCTCAATTTTTAACGATATAAACTAATACGATTATGAAAATAAAATACATATTGGGAGCTGCCAGCCTGCTGACTACAATGGCAGGATGCGATTTGGACGTAACAATGTATGATGGAGTCATGGCAGAAGACCTCAATCCAAGAAATCTGGTAGAAGTTTCGCAAGGCTCTTACCGTTTGTTGAAAAATGACGGAGGACTCATCGACAATGGGTTCTATTTCTGGAACTACGGTGCCGATGATGTATCATGGGGAGGAACCTCTATTGATGGAGCCTTTAAAATATATGACTATACCAGAAGCCTCACCGACAGCCGTACGGAATATACTTGGGAACTTGGATACCGCACCATCGGCAATTGCAATCTGGTCATTGAAATGTGTAAGGAATTAGGAGAAAATCTGACCGATGAGCAAGTAGTGATTATGGGTGAAAATTATTATCTCCGCGCACTTTGCTACTTCCTGCTGGTAAATGAATTCTCACAGCCCTACTCAAACAATCCAACACAGAATCCGGGAATTCCATTAAAACTTACCAGCGATCCGGAAGACCTTCCTCCTACCCGAGGAACCGTATCCGAAGTCTACGAACAAGTAGTGAAAGACCTGAAAATGGCTAGCACTTATATGACTCTTCCGGAAGGTATGGATCCCAAATCAAACATCTATGCAACCAAAGAGGCTGCCCAAGCTCTTTTGGCCAGAGTCTATCTTTATATGGAAAAATGGGACGATGCATACGTAATGGCCGATTCAGTTATCAAATCCGGCCGTTTCGGGTTGGAAACTGGAGAACGGTTCGCTACCTATCCACAAATTATTCCTGAAAACAACAAAGAAACCATCTTCGCTGTCCGCCGTACATTGGACAAAGACGATGCCGGCTATGGCCGTCCAGGTGGACTTTTCATCGCCATTGATAATAGTGGTTGGGAAGAAGTCTACCCCTCATCCAAGTATCTTGAGTTGCTCGAACTGTATCACAACGACAAAGATATGCCTCAGGATTTACGCAGCCGATTCATTGTAAAACGCTACGTGGAAGACGGTATAGATGATTACAGTGTAACAGGATATCCCGATAAAGTTTATACTGACTGGACATTTGCCTACAGTGTCAAACAAGGAAATACAGCAAATTATATGTACAAACAATTGTCACTGACTAAAGAAAACGGGAAATTCGTTATTAATCCTGATGAACGGGAAGGTTTGAAAAGCATCTACATAGAATCTGAGCCCTACAATTTAGGCACACGCTACTACGTAACTGCATCCGACGGAACGAAATATATCGGACGAATAGAACCGAGAGTATATGATGCCAAAACAAAACGTAACAAGGAAAGCCAGTTCTTGGTATATGCCATCAACAAGTGTTCTTATCAGGAACAAACCACTCACTTGTGGTCACCCGTCATTTCCCGCTTGGCTGAAATGTACCTGATTCGTGCAGAGGTCAATGCCGTAAAGAACAATGTGCAGGCCGCACTGGATGATGTCAATGTATTACGTAGAAGAGCCGGTATTCCTGAATGGACCACCAGTAACATGGCCACTGCAGAAGCCGGACAACCCAAGGATATCAACAAAATCGTAGAAGAAGAACGAATGTTGGAACTGGCATGGGAAGGACATCGCCGATTCGACGTCTTCCGTAAACGCCAGACCATGGACCGCAGATACCCTGGTGGGCATACCTGGCAAGCTGGAGACAAATTCCTGGAAATTCCTTATAACTCACCCGCGGTTTGCTCCTTCATTCCAAAAGCACAATATGATGCATATCCTTATGATTTAGGACAAAATCCATAAACATAAACCGACAAAAAGGAAAAACAAATCCATAAAAATGTATTAAAATGAAAAAGTTATCATATCTCTTATCGATTCTCTTGGTAGCCATTTTCTACGGCTGCAAGGAACAGGAACAACCTTATGTAGGTTACATTGTCATTGAACGGGCTGTATTGGAAGCAGCTGAAGGATCTACTACTACATTGACAGCCGATACGGACATTCCTTCTGAAATTCTATTGAGCGTAGAAGAAGGAGCTGACTGGTGCACAGTTTCCGCTTCAGGAAAAACCATAACCGTAAAAGCCACACAGACTAATCCGGATCCGTCTAATTACCGTACAGCTACCGTCAATGTAAGATGTGGTTACCGTACCACCACCTTCACGGTACTACAAAAATACGAAGGACAAAATACCCTGCAATATGACTGGACTAAATGGACAGCCACAGGTTCCGATGTAGAAACTAGTGACGGAGGAGGTTATGCCAGCTTGTTCAGTGAGGACCGCACAAAATACTGGCACAGCCAATATAGTGATGGAGGAGCTCCTCTGCCACATTGGCTGGTTATCGACATGAAAGAAGAACTGGAATGTATCAGTTTTGCTATCGGTCGGCGTGCCTATGGCGAAAACAACTATGGCAGCGTAAAAAAACTGGAATTGTGGGTTAGCACAAACAATGAGGATTTCATAGAAGTCGGAGGATTCACTTTCTCCCTGCCATGGGAAGCTCCCGATGGAACCATTGTAGAAGGCAACAGCCCACTCATTCCCGCAGAAGAAGTTATATCTTTGCAGGAACCAGTTACCGCCCGCTACGTAAAATTAGTTATTACAGAGACCAATACCAGCAACGGGGCTTGTCAAGTAGCTTATCTTAAAGCTTACGGAAAAATCTAAAAAATATCCATTTATTATAAACAAAGAGGGTGTGGTCATTTTGACACATCCTCAGATGAAAGTATTTCTTTTCCGCTTAGTACCAGTACCACTACATATATAAAATCATTATCCATATTTACAGATTCATTGGGAAAAAAGTATTTGGCCTTTATGAGTAATGATGAACCTGAGATATATCTTTATGATATTCATAAAGCTAATCTGGTAAAAACCATTCGTTTTCATAAGGAGGGTCCTGATGGAGTTGGTCCTAAGGCTGGAGGTTTCTTTATGGCTGGATTTAATGAGATATATCTCCCGAGTCTGTATGTTCCTGAAATATCTAAGATAACGTGAGTTCGATATAAAATTAGAAAATAGACAGTTGTCCGTCATTGACAAAGTTTACATCAATGGCGGGCTTCTTTTCAAAAAAGCAATATGCTG
>CABIXF010000047.1 GCA_902362595.1 Bacteroidaceae bacterium
CAGGGGAGTAAAGGACAAGGCTTTCTTTTTGTTCAGGCTGGCTAAAATTTATGCTTAATCAACGAATCCCTCAGATTTTTACGTTGATCCCGAATTCTGCCGTTTTTTGCGTGCCGGGGGAAAACAAAAAATCCTGATTTCACTTGGAATCAGGATTTTACTGTCTTTTGCTTTTCTTCAAAGTGGTGCCACCAGGAATCGAACCGGGGACACAAGGATTTTCAGTCCTTTGCTCTACCAACTGAGCTATGGCACCATTGTTCCTTGTTTGCGGTTGCAAAGGTACGCAAACTTTTGAAACCTGCAAATATTTTAGCAAAAAAATACGTTAAAATATAATGCGAAATTAAACTGTATAGTGATATTTAGTTTGTAAATTATTGCTGTCCGATAAAAATTGTGTGGGAGTATAAAATTAGGGCTGATTTCATTTGCGAGGTCAGCTCATTTCCGTTAGATTTCTGTCGCTAAATAAATAATCCAACTGTATACATTTTAGCGGACAGACGCAAAAATAGGGATGCAGTCTGGATGAAACGTCTTCGGATTATTGACTCCACTACTATCACACTGTTCTCCAATCTGTTGTTCAAGGGTGTGGGTCGTCATCCCAAGACCGGCAAAAAGAAAGGGGGCATAAAGGTGCACACGGGTCATACACGCCAATGCGAGAGTCCCTTCAGATATTAAGTTTATATCTGCAGTCACCAACGATTCTTTTATGTTAAGGTCGTCAACACTAAACAAAGGAGACATAATTGCCATGGACCGCGCATACATTGACTATGAGAAGCTGAAAACTCTCACATAAAGAGATGTATTGTATGTGACAAGATGAAGAAAAAAACTGAGATACAGCATTATAGAGGACTGTATGTACAAGAACACAGACGGCCTTATGGAAGTGCGCATATAATATATCACATTCTCAAAAGTTCTGAAGGGAAGTGGATTGCTCGTTCATCATGCCCTTATCATCACTTATGCCGATGCAAAAAGAACAAACTGATAGCATTGCTTACAAACGATATGGAGTCAGACTCGAACGAGATTATAGAGATTTACCGTAAACGCTGGGAAATTGAACTGCTGTTCAAACAGATAAAACAAAACTTCCTGTTGAAATACTTCTATGGGGAAAGTGCAAATGCCATCAAGATACAGATTTGGGTGCACTTATAGCCAATCTGCTTCTGATGGTAATGAAAAAGGACTGACACGTTCTTAGAGTTTCTCCGGGCTTGCAACCATGATACGGATTACGCTTATGTATTATGTGGACTTCTACAGTCTGTTTAATCACCCGGAAAAAGATTGGGAAACGCTCTTAAGCGTAAATCGGAAGGAAGATTATCAGCTGTCTATCTTTTGACAGGGCTTGGAATAAGACTCGATCACTGAAAACACAATGGTCGAACGCTACATTTTTATATTTAATCGTTTTTATCGGATTGCAATATTTGTAAATATACATTTTCCCTCATTGCCTAATCATTGTTTCTTCTATTGAAATCTTGTCCGATAACCGAAATTGGACTGAAAGCGAGAAAGCAGGCCTTTCAATCCAATTGGCTATAAACTTACTTACGATTTATTCGTAAACAAATTTGGTCTCATTAAGTATCTATATACAACTTGAACTTGCTAGACTAAGTTTGTCATTCATGTTTTCTGTTATTAAAGGATTTCAGCATATCAAGACGAATAGTAAGTGTAACTATCTTTTTTCCAAAGCCAATGAAGTTTTTTCAGTCTTTAAAATGGGAGTAACTTGCTATATGCAATCGCACAAATTAATCAACCGGGCGTATAATCACCCTTCTATATCCAGTCAGTGCAGGAGAACCATTGTCCATTACTTCACAAATCATATGTAATTCCTTGCCTGCTGCATCTTGTGGTATATCAAAGAATGCGACAGGCTTATCAGTTTGCATAATCTCTATATGGCCTGTATAGGTACCAGCTTCTGGCAATATCCACCAATGATATGCTAATGAGTCATTATCCACATCAATTGATTCAGATGCGTCCAGCCATATTCTTCGTCCCACTTTCGAAGTAATGATGATAGGATCCAAACCCTTTTTGCCATTTACATAGACAGACGGATTATGATTTCCTTCGCCACAAGCTGCCCAATCCATCCGGGCTGCAAAATCGGCAAATATGGCCGGATAAAAATATTTCTCGTATTTCTCGGATACAGCTTTAACATCCGGAGCTGCATTGGTGTAACACTCCGTCAGGCTGTCAGGCGAAAGCGCCCAACGGAAATAGCCGCCCCAACCCACCTGATTGCCCACAGCAGGATTATTCAACCCATTGGGAAAGACATGCAGATAAGAAGGCGTATCCCCTTCTACTCCATATTTGTTTTTCGGATAGACCTTTCCTAAATGGCCATGTCCCTGTATATGGGTGGCATATTCATTCCAATTCATACTTCCAAGCGTGTTCTGCACAAGCCAGGCACTTTCATCCCAGAAGAAACGCAACTCCTTTCCGCAAGTCTTACGCAGCCATTGATGGGAACTGAACGCATAATCTACAGGAGGCCCCCCACATACGTCCTGATCTGTAATCGTATATACACACAGTTTATCCAGAAACTTATGCACCTCCGATTCGCTCCGTTCCTTTCTAACCCGCCACACAGCCTGTGCCAATGTGTTGGCACCGCCCCATACCGTAATCCATAACGGACGGCTGTCCTCTTCATCAACCAGCTTGATTATCAAGTCACTCCCCGGAGAATCATTGTTTTCACCAATCCGTTCTATTCCCAGCCCTCTGCTTCCCAACACCGTCCGACTGCGCAGATAACCGGCAGTGGGCCAATAGCCCAATTCCTGCTTTCCGTTCTCCTGCCTTTCCGGTAAAAAACCTTCCTGCTCCGACCGCTTCATCAGATTAGGCAAATCTTTTTCATAAGCGTCGATGACCGTCAACAAACTGTCCATCCAACTTTCGGGATAGGTACCGCCACAGATATTCCATCCGCCTGTAGCGACCAGTCCTTCTATTTCAAACAAATCTGCATAAGCTAATAAGCGGACCATGGATTCCATGTCATCAGGTTCAACATTAGCCGGAGCAATATCTGTTAAGACGACAATACGAGGCTTCAATAGGGATTCATCATTTTGCTTGCTTGTTCCCGCTGATGCAGAAAGACATAAAATCAATAATCCAATAGAGGTCCACAATTTTCTTGCTTTTAAATTCATGGCTTTTTAAATAAATTTGTATAACTAATCAATTGTAATTTTTACATTAGCTGATTGTAATCCGTTAGATGTTGCCACTAAATGTGCCGTACCCTGCTTTCCTTGATTCTGAATCACAACCAGACATTTTCCATAGAACGCTCGGCGCTTGTTGGCCTTGAAGTGTTCCATTGAAATTGGACTTCCATTGTCCACACCAGCAATGAATATGTCACCTTCCACTTTGAAGTTCACTAGATTGTCTGCATTTGGGCATAAATTTCCGTCTTTGTCCAAAATTTCTACAGTGATAAAGCTTAAATCTTTTCCATTGGCCGTCAACTGCGAACGGTCAGGAGTCAGACGAATCTGTACCGGTTCACCCGCCGTACGGATTTCTTTTTCTCCGACAACTTTGCCATTCTTCCGTGCTATAACTTTCACGCTTCCCGGCTCATATTCCACGCGCCACATCGCATGCAGGCAGTCCGGAGTCTTTGACTTCACTCCTTGAGATTTTCCATTAACAAACAATTCCACTTCATCCGCCTTGTTGTAATAGCACCACATATCCACAACCTGCCCCGGCTTCCAATTCCAATGCGGGAAAAGATGCAAGACCTGCTCCTCCGACCATTCTGACTGATACAGATAATATGTATCCTTCGGGAAACCTGCCAGATCCACAATGCCGAAATAGGAACTGCGCGCCGGCCATCCGAAAGGTGTCGGTTCACCTATATAATCGAAACCTGTCCACACATATTGTCCGCTGATAAAGTCATTGTCACGTATTAGTTTAAGTGTTTCCTCATGTGTGTTACCCCACGGAGCGTGACAATTGTCATAAGAGGAACAGGAAAAACTGGGATCATAAAACGGCTTGTCCCATCTCTCCGGCCAGATAAACTCCTTGTCGCTTGGCATTTTGTAATATCCACGTGTGGCTAATGTAGAATTACTCTCAGTAATGATGAACGGCTTGCTTGGAAAATTTTTCGGTACGTCTAGGATATTAATATTGTGATAGTTATATCCTATAATGTCCAATGCGCCCGACTTGAACAAGTGATTGAAAGGGTTCGGTTCGTTGCAACCAGCTGTGACGGGACGGGTCGGGTCAAGCTCTCTCACAATATCCGCTAGCTTTTTCGTTAGTAACGAATTCACACTCATTTCTTCCTCCTTCGCCAACATATTCTTTGAATGGCCGAAGTTTAGAATCAAGTTCGCTTCTTCCAGACTTAACGTATCCGCATTTGCATGGCTCCATTGTTCAAGCACTTCGTTGCCGATACTCCACATAAAAATTGAAGGATGGTTACGGTCGCGCATGATAAAGTCGTGCAGGTCACGCTCATGCCAGTCATTGAAATAACGCGCATAGTCATGCGCTGTCTTTTTCTTGCGCCACATATCAAAAGCCTCATCCATTACGATAAACCCCATCTGGTCGCACAGGTCAAGCAATTCGGGAGCGGGAGGATTGTGTGAACAACGTATACCATTGCAGCCCATTTCCTTCAGAATTTCCAACTGACGTTCGATAGCACGCATGTTCACGGCAGCTCCCAGGCAACCTAAATCATGATGCATGCACACTCCGTTTATCTTGGTCGGCTTTCCGTTCAGCACAAAACCTTTTTGTGCGTCAAATTTGAACGAACGGATACCAGTGATAGTTTCATACCGGTCGATACAATGTTCACCATCCATCAGCTCCGTTACAAGCGTATACAGATAAGGGGATTCAATATCCCAACGATGCGGATCTGCCACACTCAACTGCTGGACAGCCACTGCATCCGCCTGCCCGCCGACTTGGCACAAAGTATCAGTCTTGGCTACACATTTACCTTCCGCATCAAACAGCGATGAACAGACGGTCACCTTTGCATCCACATCTGTTTCATTGGAAACTGTCGTCTGCACACGTACAATAGCCTTCGACTTGTTTACAACAGGAGCCGTTACATAAGTACCCCACTCGCCGACATGCACAGCTTCCGTTTTCACCAGCCATACATTCCGGTAAATGCCGCAGCCCGAATACCATCTGGAGTTTGGCTGTTCCGAATTGTCCACACGCACTGCCAGCACATTCTTCTCCCCCCATTTCAGATGAGGAGTCAGATCATAGCTGAAAGTTATATAGCCGTAAGGACGACGTCCCAACAGGATACCATTGAGATATACTTCCGAATTCATATAGACTCCATCGAACACAATCCGGAACTTCATGTCTGAATCCGCTTTTTCAGGGACAAATGTCTTTCTGTACCACCCTATGCCGCCGGGAAGCGCACCGCCTCCCGTACTGGAAGGATTGTCCTTACTGAAGTTACCTTCTATGGCCCAGTCATGGGGCAGGTCTAGCAACTGCCAGCCTGTATCCTCAAAATTTGCATCGACAGCTTCAGGTTCATCTCCATTGTGAAAACGCCAGCAATCACCGAGGTTTATCCTTTCACGGCAGGTACTAACAGTTGTACTAAATACCATAAAGCAGGAACAACAAAACACATGTAAGAAAAGCAATAATGTCTTCATATTTTACTCTTTCTATTGAAAACCTATTATATTACCCAGTCATTTACAAAGGCAAAAAAGCCCTCGAAATCATCCCTGTTGTCGGGATTCTTCTCTCTTTGAAAAAATCAAACGTACTTCAGCAGTTGTTTAAATTTTTTTCGGTGAAACGACGCAATCAGACTTCTTCTGCTTCCTGTCTGTTTCCCTGGAACAATTCACCAAATAAATCTGGCATTATTTAAACAGGTCCTCAATCAAATCTTTATTGAAACTTCTTTACCCGTATATTGCACATCAATACCTTTGGCTTTTATATCAAAAGCCTGCGGTCTATCCTTATTGACTACCACTACCGTAAATGTACGTTCCTCCAACATACCCGGAAACGAGCCTTGACGTTCGCCGATAATCAGCGTACGGCTGTTATCGTCATATTCCATCGGAATTATCGCGTACATTCCCTTTTCATAGTTGTAGTTCACGCCTTCGTCCTCATAAAGTGTAAACTCGCCGTCAGCACCCTGATATACATAAAGACGGATATGTGTGGCAGACTTTTCATCAGAATACTGTATATCCTCACCGAACGGAACGATGGAACCGGCACGCACATACAGAGGAACATGTTCGTAAGGAGCCTCCACTTTTGCTCTTATTCCGCCTTCCCGGAACTTCCCGGTATAGAAATCATACCAGCCTTCCGACTTCGGGAAATAGACCTCACGGCTGCGGTCACCATAATGGTAGACCGGAGAAACCATAAACGCGGGACCGAACATGAACTGGTCACCGATGTTGTTGACATTCACATCCGACGTGAAATCCATAACCAATGGGCGCATGATGGTATAGTCCTTGAACCAGGTCATGCCGGCAAGCGAATAGATGTAAGGCATCAGGTTGTAGCGCAATTTCGTATAATATACAATGGAATTGTATGCAGGATGACCTTCCGGAGCGATTTTCCACGGCTCACGGTACGGATATTGCCCGTGCGCACGATACAGCGGGCAGAAGGCTCCGAACTGAAACCAGCGCGTGTTCAGTTCACGCCATTCCTTGCAGTCCGCATTTTCTGTCCGTGTAGCATTCCATTGCTGTTGTCCTGCCACATAACGGTTCTCTACACAGAAGCCACCTATATCCATTGTCCAATAGGGAATTCCGCTGACTGCAAAATTCAGACCGGCGGAAATCTGTGCCTTCATATCTTCCCAACGGGTCGCGATGTCACCGCTCCATGTGGCAGTGGAATAGCGCTGCAAACCGGCAAAGCCCGAACGGGTTAGCAGGAATACCCGCTTGTTGTTGTCTGCACTGCGCTGTCCATTGTAGATTGCATCCGCGTTCATCAGTGCATATGCATTGAAATATTCTGTCGACGGGCCCAATGCCGTAGGTCCGCACAAGTCTTTACGGTACTGCAAATCCGTACAGTCGCGTACGTTCGGTTCGCTGGCATCCATCCACCAGGCATCGATGCCCAACGGATAATAGTGTTCGTACATCTGTTTCCAAAACAACTTGCGTGCCTTGGTACTGTATGCGTCATAGAAACCGTATGTGTATCCTTTGCCAATCCAATCCTTCAGGCTGTCCTTCACGGATTGCGGATAAATCCATCCGTTCCTGTCAAATTCCTTGTAATGCTCGGTCGTGGTATAGAACTTCGGCCATACGGACACCATTATATGCCCGTGCATTGCATGAATGGAATCGACCATCACTTTTGGATTCGGGAAATGCGCTTTGTCGAACTCATGGCTTCCCCATGCGTTTTCCGGCCAGTGGCTCCAGTCGAGCACAATGTTGTCTATCGGAATTTTCCGGTCACGGAAACCTTTCAACGCATCCAGCATTTCATCCTGCGACTTGTAACGCTCCCGGCTCTGCCAATAGCCCATCGCCCATTTAGGCATGATGGGAGACTTGCCTGTTAAGGTACGGTAGCCGCTGATTACATCATCCATATCATCACCGGCGATAAAATAATAGTCCAGCTGAGGAGTCATTTCACTCCACCACGACTGGTTGCCCTGCTCTTTCGGGTCAACCGGACTGAACACACGCAGCCCGGAATAAGAAACCGCTCCGTCCGGATTCCATTCCACCTTCAACGGCACACGCTTCCCGGCCTCCAGATTCACGGAGAACTTATAGCTGTTCGGATTCCATGCCGTGCGCCAGCGCTCCGGAACCACCAGTTTGTTGTCGATATACACTTTGGTATAGCCTGCATAATAGAGGATGAACTTGAATTCCCCGCTCTGCGAAGGCTCAATCTCCCCTTCATAAGTGACCTTTGAGCCATACAGCGGAAAGTCTTCCGGCAAATTCACCACATGATTCAGGTCGCCTCTGACCAGATGCTCAAAATAAAGCGAGTCCTCCCGGCGGACCAATGTCCCGGCACCCGATTCCGGAGCGGGGACATAAGTACCTGTTATCGCTCCCTCTTTTCCGTCCTTGTCATACAGCTTGAACACATCCCCCAACTGGGAATAATCGTTCGGATTACCGAAACGGCAGAGCGAATAGCTGTCAAGAAGCACGCCGTAATTCTTGTTGGAAACGATGAACGGAACGGAAACCTTCGTGTTGTACTGGAAGAGCTCTTCATTCTTTCCCTTGTAATTGAACTCATCCGACTGATGCTGTCCCAGTCCGTAGAAAGCCTCATCGTCCGGTGACTCAAAAACCTGACGGATAGTATAGCCTCTGGTCCCTTCTACCTCTATAGGAGTGAACGTCTTGCCGCCTCCCTTGTTTTCCTGAAGAATCATGTTCCCTTCTTCATCTGTAAACCAGACCTCCCCGGTCGATGCAAGTACGGAAGCACGGAGCTCGGAAGTAACGACCGTCACCGTATCACCTTTCTGCTCCACACCGAACGGCGTCTGTTCCTTCTGCGGAATCACAACCAGACTTTGGGGGTCGGCGAACTTACTTTCCGGTGTCGCCGACACGTGGACAAGTTTGTCGCCCATCACTTGCAGACGTACCAGCTGCACATCTGTATCGTTTTTCTGTTGTACTTTTATAATCACTCCATTATCTGTTTCTTCATAAATTTTTGAAAATGAGCCTAATAACAGACAAGCTAGTAGATAATAAGAAATGTTTTTCATATCCATATCCCTGATATTAAAGTTTAATGATAATATTTCTTTTTGTAAAGGTATAAGTTATTATCCAAACTTGTGAATCCAAATGTTTCATATAAAACCTGCATTTATCTATCATCTGTCTTATATGTTTTCACTCAGGGTATGATTTGTTACTTTCCCTCTTTTTCCTGGTAGACGGAAGGTAAAACTCCGAACTCATCCTTAAAGTAACGGCTGAAATATCTCGGATTGTTGAAACCTACTTCGTATGCTACTTCCGACACATGGAGTTGGCTTTCACGCAACAACTGTGCGGCTCTTTTCAAACGGATTACGCGGATGAACTCAATCGGAGTCTTGCCCGTTATTTGCAACAGCTTCTTGTACAGATGCACACGGCTCATCCCCAGTTCGTGGCTCAGTTCCTCGACCGACAAGTCACTTCGGGAGATATTGTCTTCCACATACTTGATTGCCTTTTCTATCAACTTTTCATCCAGAGAGGTAATAACAATTTCACTGGGGGCAGGATCTATCTTGGAATGAGTGACCTGCCGATAACGGCTCAGCTCAATTAGCTTGCGGATACGCAGAACCAGCGCAATCATATTGAAAGGTTTGGTCACATAATCATCGGCACCCGTCTCAAGTCCTTTCACCTTTGATTCAACCTCTTGTCGGGCAGTAAGCAGAATTACCGGAATATGCGATGTCTGCTTGTTCGATTTAATCTTCCGGCATAATTCATTACCGTCCATTCCCGGCATCATCACGTCACTGATTACCAGATCCGGACAATTCTCCTGAATCATCTTCCATGCCTCTTCACCGTTTAACGCGACATCCACACGGTACTGCAGTTCCAAACTATGCTTCATGAACATGCGGAAATCTTCGTTGTCGTCAACCACAAGCAAAAGCGGAAAATTGCTACGGTCGGTCTGCTCCACAACCTGCTCCGATACACTATCTGCATCCGATTGCCCCACAACAGGTTTCGGCAGTTCGGCCATGACATCCACATGCCTTACCGGAATGCGCACCACAAACACAGTCCCTGTCCCTATGTTGTCGAACACTTCCACTGTCCCCTCATGCAGACGGACGAAATCACACACCAGACTCAACCCAATTCCGCTACCCGTCGTTTCCTCCATACCCTTATGGTCAGTCTGGTAGAAACGCTCGAAGACATGCTCCTTATCCGCATCAGGAATGCCGATTCCTGTGTCGGAAACTTTTATCTCCATCATTTCCTTTTCACCTTCTATACGCTCCATTATCACGGTCACACGTCCACCGTCAGGAGTGTACTTGAATGCGTTTGAAAGTAGGTTCATCATCACTTTCCCTACTTTGTCCACATCGAAGGCCATCGAAAAGCTTTCCACTCCGGAAAAGAAAGAGAAACGGATATGCTTCTTGTCGGCCATCAGCAGAAACGAATTGCAGACCTCGCGGACATACGACACAATGTCTCCCTCCGCCAACGATAGTTGATGTCCGCTCATCTCCCCTTTCCGGAAATCGAGTAACTGATTGACTAGCATCAACAGCCGCCTTGCATTCCGGTACATCAGCGTCAGCACCGATTTACGCGACTCATCCTTCTCCTGTGCCAGCAGTTCTTCCAGCGGAGCGATAATCAAGGTCAGCGGAGTCCGGAGTTCATGACTGATATTCGTGAAGAAACGAAACTTTATCTGATTCACCTCCTCATTCTTAGCTGCTTCATGTTCTATCTGCTGCATACGATACTTTTCGCGTTCCTTTCGTAGGATATGCCTGCGGGCAAGAAACAGCAGCGACACAAAAACGAACGCATAACACAGCCATGCCCACCACGCAAGCCAGAAAGGAGGATGCACCACAATCGTCAGGCGGGCGACATCTGTACCTTCATATCCGTCACTGTTTGTGGCCTTCACATTCAGTGTATATGTTCCGGGAGCAAGACTGGTAAAAGTCACACGGTTTATCCCTGCGGGAAGGACGAGCCATCCGTCTCCCAACCCCTTCAAATTATATTGGTAGGTTGTCTTGTCCGGCAGATTGAAGTTGTCTGAAGCAAACTCCACGGTAAAGATATTCTGGTCATAGTCCAGTTCAATCTTCCTGAACCGGTTCAAGTCCCCCGGAAGGATTACACGTCCGTCATATTTTTCTCCGGTCTTCACTTCCTTGTCGAACAAATAAAGAGATGAGAACATCACCTTGGAAAGTACTTTGTTATAACGCATTTCATCGGGATTGAACACATTCAGTCCATAAAGTCCGCCGGCCACAATCGTGCCGTCCTGTAAGGTCCTTATCGCCCGTAGATTGAAGTCGCAGTTCTGCAGACCGTCCTTTTCATTATATAGGCGTGGCTCGAACACATATCCTCTGCGGCTGTCCCCGGAGAATTTCAGATGCACCATCTGACGTGTAGAAGAAATCCACATGTCATGATTCCGGTCTTCCGTTATTCCGGATATGATTTCACCCGACACACCCGTTATGTCCGGAAAGACTTTTACGGAATGGGCTTTCTTGTCATAGACTTTCAGATTACCGCGAGTGGCAATCCAGATTAGACCACGGCTGTCACTGTACACCTGATTCACCTCATACTTGTCAGTTTCGCCTCTCTCAATTTTGTCATTACTCCCCACCCGATAGCACTTGTCAGGATTCTGCAAATCAATCAGAGCCGTCCCACCTAACATGCCGACAGCCAGTTCGTCATCTTCCGTCACATCCAGTGACGAAACCATATCTTCAATCTGTTTATAGGTATGAAGCTCATTCCGCTTCAGGTCTATATATTGAAGCCCTCCTTCCAGAAAACCGAGCCAAAGTCTGGAACCTTCTGTCTCCAATGCCCAAACGCTCTTGTTTAGCAACCCGTCTGACATGGTATAATGAAGCAGACGGCCATGTTCCATACAATAAAGTCCGCCATTGAATGTACCAATCCACAACCGCCCGTCAGATGACTTCTGCAATGAGACTACCGGACAGCCCAAGTTATAGGATTTTTCTGCCAAGCCTGTATTTCTGTTCCATAAAATGAGTCCCCGGTCGTTCGTTCCCAACCACAGACGTTCATTGTCCATCTGTTCGATGCAGGTAACGTCACCCACTTCATGCATATTGAACTTGAACATGCTCTCCCCATACATGGAAACGCCTTTCTTATAGGTTCCCACCCACATCACTCCATTACGGTCAGCATACAGTGCATAGACGGTGTTGTGCGACAAACTCCGGGGATTCTTCACGTCATTCGCCACATTAATCACCTTCCCGGTTTTCTTGTCGAGGACATCGATGCCCCCATAATCCTTCCCTATCCAGATTCTTCCCTGCCGGTCCTGAGATACCGAATGGACAAAATCAGACTGATTCCTCCATGGCTCTACCAAATCCGCAAGCCATCTTCCTGCCCGCACATCATAAGCCCACAGACCGTTCACACAACTTATCCATACGCAGTTGTCCCTGTCCACAAAGAGAGAGAAACGTGCCGTTCTGTCTTTCACCTGTTTTTCAATGTCGTCCTTTATCCATCTTATCTTCATATCCGAAGAGTCTAGACACACCATTCTTCCCGAAGCATAAAGCAGGAGAATTCCGTCACAGCATTCGGCTATGGCATTGACTCCGTAATCAGGAAGCTTCAGGGCATGCAGAGACCGGAACTGTACCTGTCTGTCTTTGCTTACCCGGTAAAAGCCTTCAGACGGCACACTGAGCCACGTGTTTTCCAACGAATCGACATACACGTATTCCGGCCCTTTCATCTTGCTTCCTATACTCCTCATAAACTCTTCCAGATTTCTATTGAACCGGTCTTTTGTCTTGTCGAACAATGCATATCCCGTACTCAATCGTACCCACAGGAAATCGGGAGCGTCCATCAGGCCGATTACATTATTGTCGGGGATGGATGTCGAATCCTCGGCAAGATGCCGGTAGACCTTAAAACGATATCCGTCATAACGGTTCAGTCCAGAAGCTGTCCCGAACCACATGAAACCGTCCTTATCTTTCAGAATGGCATAAACGGAGTTATTGGAAAGTCCGTCAGCCACCTCCAGATGCTTGAACATGAAATTCTGGGCAGACAAAGAAACCACCACCGACAAAAAACTTAATATAAACAGGAAACGCATTTTCATTCTGATAGACCAAAAATGTTTTTTTGAGTGTACAAAAGAAGAAAAAAGAAAGGAAAAAAGCAAATGCCAATTGCATTTTCACCACGTGTCAGGACAAAAGAAAAACAATGGGGGTATACCCTTACGGATATACCTCCATCTTCTATTTGTCAATCAGTCTGTTTGCTTATTCTCCTGATCCGCGAACCAGCTGGATTTTGTGTATTGCAACTTTATTTCCCCTAATAGTAAGCGACTTTATTCCTAGTCCCTCTCTATTTTCTCTAAGCTCTAACAATTTTTGGCATATATTCTCATCAACAGCAATTTCAGCTACACCATCCCCTTCTGTCTCTATTGACTTGCTAAAAATTACAGCCTCACTACCTTGTGGTTCTGGCACTCCTTCAAAATATGCACCTTCAGAAGCACTAACGTAAGTAACTTTAATAATATCCCCTGATTTTAAAGAAGCAGGAACTCCCATCTTTAAAGTGCCATAGTCCAACCAACAATCACCATCACCCGCTATTCCTATCTCTTCTTGCTCAATCATATGGCACCATAGCAAATTAGAATAATTACTTTCTTCATCAGTATTCGGCACCAATTCAATGCGGTTTAATTGTAAAGACAATTCACCCCAATCCTTCTCAAAAATCATTTCACCATTATTTACAGCTACTTCATCACACATTGAAAGAGTCACAACATTTATCAAACTATGACTATTAATATCAAACGAACCTAAACTTCCATTAAAATGCATACGCAAAGTCCCTAACCACAATAACTCAGCTTGGGATTCACCGGTTACCCCTTCACCGAAATAGCATCGTAAAATGGCACCTGGAACAAAGAACTTCAATTGTTCATCACTAAGTTTAATACGCGCCATAATCGGCCTATAGCCTGCATTTTCTAATCCTTCCTCGCCAGCAATTCCGTTTCCGGCTGTTCCATCACCGGTCCAAAGCGTAATAGGGAAACCAATGTTTTCATTAGTATAAACCAAAACACTCGTCAGCATAATGCCTGAATCATTCGAAGACACATCAATGCCTGACGTATTATCCCCAGCAGCTATTAAGAGTGTACCAGAAGTTAACCCCTCCTGCAAAGTATAGTTTTTACCAGATATCGTAATAGTAGCATCATTTGCAGCATCTGTCCGTGTATATTTGAGGCTATAGACATCAGTTGCGTTCAGTTGTCCCCTAAAGTTTCCAAAATGGGAACCTTCTATCGTCAGTTCAGCAGGTTCACTCAATAACTGATAAGAAATCTTTCCCTGAATCTCAAAACTTTCTCCTTCACCAAATATCCATCCGCTGGCAACCTTTTCTTCCTCCCAGTCCTCAACATTGGCAGAAACAATGATTGTTTCGCCTGGTGAAACGGTTCCATCCGGATTGAGAGTAGCCGAAAATATGACTTTTTTCCCTGGGTCAAAAGCGTACATATCTACCGGACAAGGATAATCTACATCGTTATAAGTAATTGTAATCACTCTCCCTTGCGTTGCGGTAGAAGGCATTACGATTGTCTGATATTCCCCTTCTACATCGGGATTGCTTGCAAAATCCAATGTTGCATCGGCAGTACCGGTACCTTCCACCGTACCGTCAGCCAAATTCAACGTACCGCTTGTCTGCTGGTTGTTTATTTTTACCGTTGCACCGGACAAAAGGTTTCTGTTCTGATCATAAACCTGCATGACCACCTTTACCAGCTTGTGTGTAAAAGTCAAGCCGACATTCTTCGCACCGACTGTCACATCAGTCATTGAAGAATACATCACATCATTATCACTCAACGAAGCTCCCTCTCCTGTTGCAAGAGTAAATGAATAGATTCCATCAGCTACCGCATCAGCCTTATACGGATATACCCCTTTAAAATCTACAGTTTCCGCACTACCTGCAGCTCCCCAGGTCATCGGGTTTGTGGAAGTAAATCCACTTCCGTCCGCAGTGGTATACTGCACATTGGTGGCATTCCCTACAAAACCGCTTTCTGTATACATGGAAACACCGATTGCGTCACCGGCTTCAAAACTTGTGTCTGTCGCGCGTGACATTACAGACGAAGTGAAAGTGATTCCCTCGCCGGCAATCCCCTGCCGCAAGTCATCTTCTTCCGAACAGGCAGCAACCAACATCGCGGCCGCCAGCCCAAACAAAATTGTCTTTCTCATAAGAATTAAATGTTTAATGATTCAACAAATACATTAAAAAACTGCTTTTTATGATAATAACAAAATTACGGAATATTATTATATATGTACCGACTGATTCGTTTCAGGGACATGAGAGTTTGTTATGTAACATGATAAAATGTTACCGGATAATGTCCGTTTTGTTTCCTGCTTCCCCAATTCAACAATTGGAGCATCAAAGCGAAACATACGCCCCCTCATTTTCAATATCCATGCGATGGAGAATCTGTAGGAGGATACGGGAAAAAGACTATCTTTGCAGACGGGAGAACGATTGGAGCATCCGCAGCCGGAAATGCGGAGTATCTGCTAAAATAGTATCGACATAAACGGCAAATTCCCCCTTCGTACATTTGTATATTACAAACCAAAAATAGATAAGAATTTCATGAAAAACATTTCCAAATTCGCAGTGGTATTCATGCTATGTACAGGTGCTCTGCTACAGACCGGCTGCCAACAGCACACGGCAAGTCCCGCCATCCCTTCCGATCCACAAATCGAAGAAAGCATCAAGCAATGGCTGGACAAGATGACATTGGAAGAAAAAATCGGACAGATGTGCCAGATTACCATCGATGTAGTGACCGATTTCGGTGCCAGCCAAAAAAACGGATTCACGCTTGACAAGGCGAAACTCGACACCGTAATAGGCAAATACAAGGTAGGTTCCCTGCTGAACGTACCTTTGAGCGTGGCACAAACAAAAGAAAAATGGGCGGAAGCCATCAGGCAGATTCAGGAAGTATCAATGAAGGAAATCGGAATTCCCTGCATTTATGGCGTGGACCAGATTCACGGAACGACCTACACGCTGGACGGAACCATGTTTCCGCAGGGAGTGAACATGGCGGCCACATTCAACCGGGACCTCGTAAAACGGAGTGCGGAAATCTCTGCCTACGAGACCAAGGCCTGCAACATTCCGTGGAACTTCGCGCCGGTAGTCGATTTGGGAAGAGACCCGCGCTGGTCGCGCATGTGGGAGAACTTTGGCGAAGACTGCTATGTGAACGCCGAGATGGGCAAGGCAACTGTAGAAGGCTTCCAGGGGAACGACCCGAACCATATCGGGAAATACAACGTGGCGGCCTGCATGAAACACTACATGGGTTACGGAGTACCCGTTTCAGGAAAGGACCGTACGCCTTCATCCATCTCACGGAGCGACATGCGCGAAAAACATTTCGCCCCATTCCTTGCCGCTGTACGTGACGGAGCGTTGAGCGTAATGGTCAATTCGAGCGTGGACAATGGAATGCCTTTTCATGCGAATGAAGAGTTCCTCACCCAATGGCTGAAGAAAGACTTGAACTGGGACGGACTTATTGTGACCGACTGGGCGGACATCAACAACCTTTGTGTCCGCGACCATATCGCCGCCACAAAGAAGGAGGCCATTAAGATTGCCATCAATGCCGGAATAGACATGTCGATGGTGCCGTATGAACTGAGCTTCTGCGACTATTTGAAGGAATTGGTGGAAGAAGGTGAAGTGCCGATGAGCCGCATCGATGATGCGGTGTCACGTGTGTTGCGTCTGAAATACCGCCTCGGACTGTTCGAGCATCCTTACTGGGATGTGAAAGAATACGACAAATTCGGTTCGAAAGAATTTGCGGAAGTCGCACTGCAGGCAGCCGAAGAATCGGAAGTGCTGGTAAAGAACGAAGACAGCCTGCTCCCGCTCGCAAAAGGGAAACGAATCCTGCTTACCGGTCCGAACGCCAATTCGATGCGGTGCCTCAACGGAGGATGGTCGTACAGCTGGCAAGGACACCGTGCCGACGAATGTGCGCAAGCCTACAATACTATCTATGAATCACTGTGCAACAAATACGGGAAAGAGAACATCATCTATGAGCCGGGCGTAACCTATGCGCCCTATAAGAACGACAACTGGTGGGAAGAGAACACGCCGGAAATCGGGAAGGCCGTTGCCGCAGCAAGCCGTGCCGATGTAATTGTCGCTTGTGTAGGCGAAAACTCCTACTGCGAGACTCCGGGCAACCTGACCGACCTGAACCTTTCGTCCAATCAGCAGGAATTGGTGAAAGCATTGGCAAAGACCGGAAAGCCCATCGTTCTGATTCTCAACCAAGGCCGTCCCCGACTCATCAAGGATATCGAACCGCTTGCCAAGGCTATCGTGAACGTGATGCTTCCGGGAAACTACGGGGGCGATGCACTGGCAAACCTGCTCGCAGGAGACAGCAATTTCAGCGGAAAGATGCCGTTCACTTATCCGAAACACATCAATGCACTCGCCACATACGACTACAAGTCCTGCGAGAACATCGGTCAGATGAACGGGAACTACAACTATGATTCCGTGATGGACATCCAATGGCCGTTCGGATTCGGATTGAGTTACACTACTTATAAATATGCCAACCTGAAATTGGACAAGACAACTTTCAACGCCGACGATGAACTGACGTTCACGGTAGACGTGACCAATACTGGAAAGACGGCAGGAAAGGAAAGTGTGCTTCTGTTCTCGAAAGACCTTGTGGCAAGCAGTACGCCCGATAACATCCGCCTGCGCAACTTTGACAAGATTACGTTGCAACCGGGCGAGACTAAGACCGTCACGCTGAAACTGAAAGGAAGCGACATGGCTTTCGTAGGCTATGACGGCAAATGGAGACTGGAAGAGGGTGCCTTCAAGTTCAAGTGCGGTGACCTGTGGATTGACGCAAAGTGCAGCAACACCAAAATCTGGGAGACGCCAAACAAATAAACTTAATAAAAAGAAAACCTTTGAGGGCCAAGGGGATGTCAAAATAGAATCCCGCCATCAACAAGCAATGTCATCTTGAACGTATTGACAAAAAGAAAATGACATTTTATTCTGACATACCCGCTTACTGACTTTTATGGGTTGTGTGTATTCGGGGAAAAAACTGACATAAAAACGATCAGCCATCATCCGAATGCGCACAACTTTTTTAATTCATAGGCTATCTTAAAATATTCATTCAATAAAACGATAAAAATGAAAAGAAATCTATTCCTGTTTATAATGAGAATGCAGATGCGGAAAATCCTGTCATTAGCCGCCATTCTCAATCTAGCAATTCTTGCAGCATGGGGACAACAGAAATCCTGGACAGCCGACAATGGAAACGGGACCTTTACAAACCCTTTGTTCTACGATGAATTTTCGGACCCCGATATGATTCGGGTAAACGATACGTTCTATTTGGTAGGTACAACAATGCACTGCAATCCCGGTCTGGTTGTTCTGGAATCAAAGGATCTTGTCAACTGGGAGTTCTGCAGCTATGCATTCGACCGCATTCCGGTCGATGATTCCAGATTCCGGCTCGAAGGTGGAAAGGAAGCATACGGACAAGGCATCTGGGCGCCCTGCATCCGATATCATGAAGGAAAGTTCTACATATTCTCGAACATCAACGGAATCGGAATGCAGATTTTTGTTTCCGAAAATCCGAAAGGTCCATGGAAACACCACAATATGGGAGGGGCTACCCACGATGTATCCGTATTGTTTGACAATGGGAAAATATATGCGATTTACGGCTATGATGAGGTTCATTGCGTTGAAATCAAACCAGACCTGAGCGGTTTTGTGGAAGGCAGTGACCGTTGCATTATACCTCGTGGAAATGCTATGGGGGAGGGACATCACGCCTATAAGATTAACGGAAGGTATTACATTATCAGTGCTGACTATGCGCCTATGGGACGGATGATGTGTGCGCGTGCCGACAAATTGGAGGGCCCTTACGAGACACGCGTAATCAGTTGTCGGGAAACAATGGGAACCGAGCATTCCACGTGGATTACAAATGTACCGATGGACGGTGCCATGCCGGAAATGAAGAAATGGAAGATGGAAATCCGCAAGCCCAATGCGGACAATATGGGATGCGCGACACTTCATCAGGGAGGGATAATCCAGCTGGAGAACGGCGACTGGTGGGGCTTCTCCATGCTGGACTTCCTTGCAGTCGGACGCACCACTTGCCTTTCACCCGTAACATGGGTGGACGGATGGCCGTATTTCGGACTTGAAAACAACCTGGGACGCTCCCCGAGAACATGGTTCAAGCCCGATGTGTCAACGAAAGTCACGCCCCACGCCCCATACGTCCGCAGCGACAACTTCGACTCAGGGAAACTATTGCCCGTCTGGCAATGGAACCATCTCCCCGACGACAGCAAATGGGCCATAAAGAAAGGTAGGCTCCGCCTGCACACGATGCCTGCAAAAGACTTCTATTGGGCAAAGAACACCCTGACCCAACGGGGCATCGGTCCGGTTTCCGTCACTACCGTAACGCTGGACGCTTCTCACATGAAAGAAGGAGACATTGCCGGTCTCGGACTGCTGAACATTCCTTATGAGTGGATAGGTATCGCCATAAAGGCCAAAAAGCCCTGCTTGCACTACTATGATTTGGGTACGGACGAAACTATAGAAATGCCTCTGAACCAACCAAGAATGTTCCTGCGCATCACCGGCGACTTTGAACACGAATGGGCAGAATTCAGTTACAGCTTTGACGGCGTCAATTTCTGGAATATAGGAAAACGGTTACCGATACCATATCAAACCAAGATTTTTCAAGGTGCGAGATATGCACTGTTCGCATTCAATCGGCAAGGAAAAGAAGGCGGTTATGCTGAATTCGACGATTTCAATGTGGAAGAGCCTCTTGCCGACCGTAGCCGCAATATCCCGTTGGGCAAGACCGTCAGTTTCCTGAACCTCGGCAACAGACAATGGATGCAGGCAAACCCGCGCAAAATGGTCTATTCCGTATGGGAAGACATGAAAAAGCGCAACCCTTCCGACTGTATGTTTGAAGTGCAGGACAGAGGAAACGGGAAAGTCGTCCTCAAGGCCGTAAACGGGACAGGCTATATGGCCGTAGCCGGTTTGGGCATGTCCGGTGACCTGCGTCTGTCTTCAGTGGAAACGGAGGATTGCCTGTTCATGTGGCAGGACATGCTTCACGGACAATGTATGCTGATGTCATTGAAAACACATCGCTATGTAGGACTGGATCCTGCATCGGGCGAAGCCTATGCCGCCGACTGGCCGGGAACATCGGCAAGCCGGATGAACGGAACAGTATTCCTCTGGAAGGAAGTGAAAAGCAACGGCAAATGAAAAGGGGAAACGGAAGCCGGCATACATGAAAGACGACTGCCAAAGTCCGACATTTGTCTGGAGAAGGGGTGTGTCAAAATAGAAATGGCTTTTTATTTGACACACCCCCTTCTGTCCGATGCAAGTTCCGACTTACAGCAAGCACACGAAAAGGTACAACATACACGCAGTGATTCTAGAAGCTTGTTCCCTAGTCTTCAATATTCTTTGAAACGGGTATGAAAAGTTCCGGAAACATTCTATACATCCGAAAAAAACATTTAAACATCCTATCTTGAAAAAACAACACACCTCAAAAACATCCTGGCATCCGCTTCGGTGCAATTTTTCTTACATTTGCCTAAACAAAAAAAATAAACAGACAAAAAATCAGAAACGATTCAGTTAATCTTAAAAATGTTGTATCATGAAAAATGATTTTAGGACAAGACGAAAAAGTCTTTATCTGTGGTGCATTGCGTGGGCCTTATTTTTAATGGGTTCTGCCAATCCCACTTCCGCCAGTCCACTTCAGAACAGGACAGTAACGGGAACAGTTACATCTGGGACTGACGGCGAAGCCCTGATTGGGGTCAGTGTACAAATACAGGAAAGACCTGCAGTGGGAACAATCACTGATCTGGACGGGAAATATTCCATCCAGGCCCGTTCCAACGAAACACTGATTTTTTCCTACATCGGCTACCAAACCCAGAAAATCAAGGCGAACAAAACGATTGTCAACGTACAGTTGAAAGAGGATTCAAAAATATTGGATGAAGTAGTTGTAGTGGGTTACGGTACGATGAAAAAAAGTGACTTGACAGGTGCGGTGACTTCTATTAGCGAAGACGAAATCAAGCAATCGGTCGTCACCTCACTTGACCAGGCACTTCAAAGCCGTGCCGCTGGTGTATCCGTCACCCAGAACTCGGGAGCTCCGGGCGGAGGTATTTCCGTCAGCATCCGTGGTATCAACTCACTCAACGGAAACGAACCGCTCTACGTGGTGGACGGTGTCGCCATCTCTGGAAACAACAACACCAATTCGAGTGTCCTTTCAGCTATCAACCCGTCTGATATCGTATCTATAGAAATTCTGAAAGACGCTTCCGCCACAGCCATTTACGGCTCGCGTGCCTCAAACGGTGTCGTCCTCATCACTACCCGACAAGGCAAAGCGGGGAAGACGCAGATTTCATACGAAGGATACTATGGTCTGCAACAGCTTCCCAAACAGTTGGATGTGCTGAACCTACGCGAATATGCCGAATATTACAATATGCGCACGGCAATCATCGGATTTGGGGAACGTACCGAATTCCAGGATCTTTCCTTGCTGGGCGAGGGGACAAACTGGCAGGATGAAATTTTTCAGAATGCTTCGATGCATAACCATCAGATAAACATTTCGGGAGGAAACGACAATGCGAAGTACTCCATATCTGGCGGTTACCTGAAACAGGAAGGAATCGCCATCGGTTCCGACTTCGAACGCTTTTCCGCACGTGTTAACATCGACAACAAAATCACCAAATGGCTGTCTACTGGACTGAGGGCTTCCGTGGCAAAAACCATGCAACGCAACACCATTGACAACGGAAATATCATCCGCACGGCAATCCAACAATTTCCCGATACGCCGGTACGTAATCCGGACGGAACATGGGGAGCACAGGAAACTGATAATTTCGGCACACATTATATGAATCCGGTTGCAGAAGCTCTCCTGCGCGAGAACTATGACAAGGGGACACAAATGTACATCGACTTCTTTGCAGACCTCACACTTTGGAAGGGACTCGTGTTCCGTGCCGAATATGCCGCAAATTATTCCTACAGCAACAACTATTATTACCAGCCATTCTATGATTACGAATATTATCATCAGACTTCAGAAGGAAGACGCAGTGCCAACAACGGATCAAACTGGACACTCAAGACCTACCTTACTTACAGCGGGACATTCGGGAAGCACAATGTCTCGGCAATGGTCGGTCATGAAGCACAGGAAAATTCGTGGGAGAATCTTCAGGCAAGCCGCACGAACTACCTGTTCAACACGGTACACGAATTGAACATGGGCGATGCGACCACGGCAAAGAACAGCAGCGGCAGAGGTTCGTCCGCAATCGAATCCTATTACGGAAGATTCAACTACGGGTATGACGAACGCTATCTTGCCACATTCACACTCCGCGGCGACGGGTCGTCCACTTTCGGTCCCGCCAACCGTTGGGGCGTATTCCCGTCCGTAGCGTTGGCATGGAGAATTAACAACGAGAAATTCCTGAAAAACGTCAAATGGCTGAACAATCTGAAGCTCAGGGCCGGATGGGGACTGGTAGGCAATCAGTCGGCAAACAACTATGCATACGGAGTGACGATGGCGTCAGTGGCCAGTACTTGGGGTACGGGATTCTATGCAGGGAACTACCCGAACGACAAGCTTAAATGGGAGGAGACCAAAGCCTATAATGTCGGATTTGATTTGAACCTTTTTGACAACCGGGTGGAATTCATTTTCGACACTTATTTCAAGAACACAGACAATCTGCTGATGCAGGCCTCACTGCCTACCTATGTGAGCGGCATTATCACCTCGCCGTGGGTAAACGCAGGTGCCATGCAGAACAGAGGGGCTGAATTCACTCTGAATACGGTCAACATCTCAACCAAAGATTTCGTATGGCGCTCGGGGCTGACTATCTCTTTCAATAAGAACAAGATTACTAACCTGTATACGGAAACATCAAGCATGTCGGGAGTCTTGGACGGAACGCAGACATTGACCCTCTCTGTTGTAGGACAGCCGGTAGGGCAATTCTACGGCTACAAAGCCATCGGCATGTTCAAGACGGAAGACGACTTCTACCAAAGGGATAGGGATGGGAATTTCCTCCTCGACAGAAACGGAAGCCGAATTCCGGTCGCCATTCCGGAAAATAATCATATCACCCCCAACGAAACATGGATAGGTGACTTCATCTTCGAAGACCTGAACAAGGACGGAGTAATAAACGAACAGGACCGCACCTTCCTTGGAAATCCGGAACCCAAATTCTCCTACGGGTTCAACAATACGTTCACCTATAAAGGCTTCGACCTGAACATCTTCATTAACGGTGTCTATGGCAACAAGCTTATGAATCTTCTGCGCCAGGACTTTACCAACCCGATGGAAAACAGCAACCTGCTGAAGGAAGCTACAGGTATAGCCAAAGTGGAGGTGATTGACCCTGCGTCTCCTTCTGACGCAATCTGGAACGTGCGGCTGAGCAATCCGGAGTCTGCCACCGTACAGCGTCTCAGCACGACCAATGGTAATGATAACAACCGTATGAGTGACCGTTTCATAGAAGACGGATCCTATCTGCGCATCAAGAACATTTCGCTGGGCTATAGCTTCCCCAAGAAATGGATAAACAAATGGAAAATAGAGAACCTGAGAATCTATATGAATATCCAGAACGCCTTTACATTCACCAAATACAAAGGTTATGACCCGGAAATCGGAGCGTATAATTACAATGTACTCCTTCGGGGTGTAGACTATACACGCTATCCGTCACAACGGATTTATACCTTCGGACTGAACCTGAGCTTCTAACCACATAAAACTGCATAACAATGAAAAGTAAAATAATATCAGCATTGATTGTATTCGCAGGCATCTGCCTGCCGGGATGCAAGGACAGCTTTTTGGAGAGAACTCCTGAAAACTCATACACCGATGAGAACTTCTATGCCTCGGACGATGCTCTTGACGCGGCTATAGCTCCACTGTATAACAGGGCGTGGTTCGACTACAACAGCAGGCCAATCATGTATCTGGGCAGTACACGCGCCAATGATTTTTATAGTCCATACGCTTTCCCTGAATTTACGACATTCCAAGTGACTGCTTTAAGTGATGACCTGGCAAAAGCATGGAAATCATTCTATAGTGTAATTACTCTGGCAAACCAGGCCATAGACGATATAAACAACAAATGCACGGTAGACGTAAGCGAGAGCGCAAAGACAAGAGCCATTTCCGAAGCCCGGCTGATGAGGGCCTGCGCCTATTTCTATATGCTAAGAGCATGGGGACCTGTCATTATCATCGAGCATAATCAGGATGTGGTCGACAATCCGCTCCGTCCGCTGAACAGGGAAGAAGATGTGTTCCAGTTCATCATCAACGACCTGACCTATGCAGCGGAGAACTTGCCCGAAATGGGAAGCCAGTCGGGAAGAGCGACACGCTGGGCAGCCGAAGGGATGCTGGCAAAAGTTTATCTGGCACGTTCCGGATGGAAAAAAGGGGGACAACGCGATGAAGGTGATTTGGAACTTGCCAGACAATATGCAGCGGACGTTTGCGACAACAGTGGGCTTGAACTGCTCCCTAATTATGAAGACCTGTTCAAATACAGGTTCAACAACAACGAAGAGTCACTGCTCGCCATGCAATGGGTACCGCTGGGAGAATGGGGAGTACAAAATACTTTAATAGCTGAATTAGCTTTCAATTCGGAAGTAGTGGGAGGACTGGCCGGCTGGTCAAGTCTGCGTGGCAGCATTGACATGCTGCAGCAATATGAACTTGCGGACACTTTACGCCGCAATGCGACTTTCTTTACCAACGGAAGCTATTATCCCTATATATGTATCGCTGAAGGAGGATATACCTATACAAAAACAGAAGTGCCAATAAAAAAAGGTGTTCCGGGAGGTCCCGATGATGACAATGACGGATATGTAGCTGACATGAACTCACCGCTCAACACCTATATGCTGCGTCTGGCGGACGTGTATCTGACTTACGCTGAAGCATGTCTCGGAAACAACGAATCCTTGAATTCTGGTCCCGGACTGGAGTATTTCAACAAAGTACGCTACAGAGGATTCAACGGGAAAGGGACATGGGAAAAGTCTTCCATCACGCTCGATGACATTATCAAGGAACGGAGAATAGAGTTCTGTGCAGAATTCAGCAACTGGTATGACATGGTGTCATGGTACTGCTGGAAACCGGAAAAGATGCTGGACTATTTCAACAACAAGCAGTTGCGCGGATATACTACAGACGCCACCATAAAAGACAACAGAGGCTACTTGCATTTCGGACGCTATGACACTTCCGGAAATTTTCTGGAAGGAGAAGAATATTACAATGCTCCTACGGTGGAGATAAACATCACTGATGATGATATATTCCTACCTTATCCGGAATCCGATGTCATCCAGAACCCACTGCTGAGAGAAGATCCGGTACCTTATAAATTTAATGAATAAATCATGCACACATGAAAACACTTATCAAGAAAATCATTCACAAAGGATGGCCGGTTGTATTCCTGCTGGCGATTCTGACACTTTCTACCGTTGCGTCATGCAAGGATGATGACGGCGGGAACAATTTGCCTGTGATACACTATTTAAGATTGACCGACCCGGTTTTGGCAGACAGTACCTTTACGGATGTAGAACCGGGAACTATGCTGGCTGTCATAGGTGAGAACCTGGACGGTGTAATCGAAGTCTATATCAACAACCAGAAAATCAGCTTCAATTCCACCTATTCTACACCGACCAGCCTGATTATAACGGTTCCATACGATGAAGATTTCAAACTGACATCCACAAACCCTGAACTGCAGGCCGAACTGCGAATAGTCACAAACCACGGAACAGCCACGTTCCCGATGCACGTACTCTCACCGGGACCGAACATATTCCATGTCTCGGCATTCTATCCCATCGAACCGGGTGACAAAGTAACCTTAATGGGACAGAACTTCTATGAAATCAAGCGGATTTATTTCAGCAAGGACTCCGTTGAAGTGACCATGCCGATAACTGACTATCAGGTAAGCAACGACTACGAACAGATTACGTTCAATATGCCGGACAAACTAAAGGAAGGAGGATATATCTTTGTCGACTGCTATACTGACGAAGCAAGCATCGAATTTGTACCAACGGGACCGAAGCCGGCCATCACCGGAATCAGCTCCACGATGCCGATGCCCGGAACGGAAGTCACCATTGTAGGCAAGAATTTCATCAATGTATCAAAGGTCAACATAAATGGTGAGTTCGACATTCCAAAAGAAGACCTTGAAGTTTCCGAAGCCATGAACGCCATTACATTCACAATGCCGGAAGCTCCGGAGAATTCGGGAAAGATCAGCGTGGCCACTATTGGCGGAACTGCAGAATTGGAAGGATTCTATCCGCGGGAACACATCGTTCTCGACTTCGACAACAGAGGCAGCCGTAGTTGGGGCGATAACTCCGATACATGGACAACTGACGGAACAACCGATCCGTTTATTGCGGACAGAAACTATTCCGGTATAAAGGGAACAATCTCAGCCAATAACTCCTGGTGGGGACAAATTGTAACCACTACTTTCTGGCCTGGCAATGACATTATACCGGACAACACGCCGATTTCAGAATTGGAACTGCAGTTCGAATGCTATGTCACAAAACTATTTGACGGTCCGGTACTGGAAATCCAGATTGGAGGAAATTTCGACACTTCACTGAAAGATTATGTACCTGTAAGCTCATTCACTGGAAAAACAGAGACTGCGGAATGGATGCAATGCAGTATCCCATTGGAATCACTTGTGGCAGAAGCGACATGGAAGGAATTTACAAGTCGGGTCAACGAGTTGGGAATCTATGTAAGAAATCCGAGTAACAAAAACGATGTGTACGTTGAATTCTATGTGGACAACTTCCGCATCGTTCCTATCCAAAAAGAAAATTAATTTTTAAGCAAAGCAAATATGAAAACGAAAATAACATACCTTTTTCTGCTCCTTATGACAATGGTTCTTGGACTGCAGTCCTGTAAGGCCGACAAAGTGGACGGAGCGGTTTTCTCACTCAGCATTGACGGACAAGAATCGACAAGTATTACGTTCGGCTACGGACAGACTTTCGTCATGGCGAAGCTTTCCTCCAATGCGGGATGGAGCCTGTCAAGCGACCAATCCTGGTGTACCTTATCAAATGTATCAGGCAACCCGACTGACGAACAATACATTAAAATCGCGGTAGAAAGAAATACAACTGATGCGGAACGTACAGCAACCATAACCATGAACGCAGGTGGAAATATCCGCCAGTACACAGTCACTCAGACCTCAAAGAATGCGGAGACTTACCCTGTGGGAATGGAAAAGGATGCCATCGAAACCATCAAGTCCATACAGATGGGGATCAATCTGGGGAACACACTGGAAGCTCCAGGTGGAGAGGAAGCCTGGGGAGCCCCTCATACGACTCAAGCTATAATTGACCAAATGAAAGCATGGGGCTTCAATGCCATCCGTGTCCCCTGCTCATGGGACCAGTATTTGGAAGCTGACGGCATAACCATTAATCCAGATTGGATGAACAGAGTCAAAGAGGTGATAGACTACTGCATGAATGCAGATTTATATACAATATTAAATATCCATTGGGATCAAGGATGGATGGAAAATCATTGTGATGCATCCATGGAAACTCCTGAATCTATAGCCCAAATTGAATCAAAGGTCTATAATCTATGGACGCAGATAGCGACTACATTCAAAGACTATGACGGACGGTTGCTTTTTGCTGGAGCAAACGAGCCTGTAGTAGAAAGTCGTGAAGACATGGCAGTCCTCAACAGATACGAACAGGCGTTTGTGCATGCCGTCAGAAGAACCGGGGGAAACAACCTTTACCGCAATCTTGTCATCCAAGGACCGCGGACCGACATCAACAGAACAGACATGTGGATGGAACTGCCGGAAGATACGGTTTCTGCACGAATGATTATAGAAGTACATTTTTATGACCCGTTCCAATTCTGTCTGGATGACAATCCGAATAGCTGTACCTACTTTTGGGGAGAACCTTATGCTAAATACGGTCCTATCAATGAAGGTTCACAGGAGATGCATGTATGTGAACAATTCGAAAAAATGAAAAAGAAATTTGTGGACAAGGGAATACCTCTCGTATTGGGGGAATATAGTGCCATGTACCGTACGCACCCTGTTGATTCTCTCCAAGAGGTCTGCCATGAATCGGAAGGTTACTTCACAGGCTATGTTACGGAACAAGCCAAGAACAACGGACTGGCTCCTTTCTTATGGGATATACAAAATGGAGGACTATTTGACCGCAATAAGGGAAAAATACTGCTGCCGACTGTGTACAACCAGCTGAAAGAAGGAGCGGAAAGAGGACAATATCCATTCTAAGATAAATCTTAAACTCAAAGGCACAAAGACACATAGTCCTTCAAACTACTGTCTTGTAGACTGTGTACCGATGTGCCTTTGCCTTTTCACCAAAACAAGAACAAGACAACATGAAGAAATTGGCATTCTATTTGATTACACTATTGTTCCTGGCCACAGGGAGCAGCCTTGCACAAGGGTATAAAAATCCGGTCATTCCCGGATGCCATCCCGATCCGAGCATCTGTAAGGCAGGAGAGGACTATTATCTTGTGAATAGCTCATTCGAATATTTTCCGGGAATTCCCCTTTTCCACAGCAGGGACCTCGTGAACTGGGAACAGATTGGGCACGTGCTGAACCGGGAATCCCAACTGAGAATCAAAGGAGGAAACATGTGGGGCGGTATCTATGCACCCACTATCCGTTACAATGATGGTACTTTCTATATGATTACAACCAACACTTCAGACAGGGGAAACTTTCTGGTATATACCGATAATCCGTATGGAGAATGGTCAGACCCTGTCTGGATTAGGCAAGGAGGCATCGACCCTTCGCTTTATTTCGAAGACGGGCGCTGCTATATGGTGAGCAATCCCGATGGTGCCATCTGGCTTTGCGAAATCAATCCGAAGACAGGAGAGCAGCTTTCCGAATCGAAGCGTATATGGGGAGGAACAGGCGGACGCTATCCGGAAGGACCGCACATCTACAAACGGAACGGATGGTATTACCTGATGATAAGCGAAGGCGGAACGGAATACGGGCACAAGGTGACCATCGCCCGCAGTCGGAATATCGGAGGCCCGTATGAGAGCAATCCTGCCAATCCGATTTTGACTCATATCAACCAAAATGCAGAAAATAATCTGATACAAGGAGTTGGCCATGCCGATATGGTTCAAGCTCACGACGGTTCTTGGTGGCTGGTATGCCTTGGCTTCCGCACACAAAACGGACAGCACCATGTGTTAGGGCGTGAAACATTCCTGGCTCCTGTTACATGGAATGAAGATGGATGGCCTGTCGTAAACGGAGACGGTACCATCAATCTGGATATGAAAGATGTCAAGACACTTCCCCAAACCACCGTCAAAAACAGTCCGGACTGGGATTTCAACAATCCGCAGTTAGGAGCGGAATGGAACTGGATTGGCATCCCAGACAAAAAAAACTATTCGCTCACGGAGAAAAACGGATTTCTCCGGATTAAAGGAAGCGAAAAAAAACTGGATGACTACGGCTGTTCACCAACATTCGTGGGACGCAGACAGGAAGACATCGATTTCCAGGCCACCACAAGAATGCAGGCAAGAGGAAACGGAAACGCCGGAATGACTGTCTACCTTTGTCCTTCCGCCCACTATGACCTGTTCGTTTCCGAGAACAAGCTGAAGCTGCGCTACCGCCTGAGCGAACTCTGCTACGAAAAGGATATCTGCCAGGTGCCTGATGATTTCATTTATTTGAGAATCAAAGGAGATGCGGCCACATACACCCTGGCTTATTCTACAGACGGCACACATTACACTGAAGCAGGGCGTATGAATACTCGTTATTTGAGTACTGAGACCAACGGAGGGTTCACCGGTGTATATTTGGGACTTTTCGCCGAAGGGCAAGGATATGCGGACTTTGATAATTTTAAATATATGTCTATCGTCCCAGAAGTCTCTCCAAAACTGACTTCAAAAGATGCGAACCCGATATTGGATTTCATTTTTACAGCCGATCCGACGGCAATCGTTCACGACGGACGTCTATATGTTTATGGCACAAACGATCAGCAGCAATATGAGGCAGTAGGGCGTGACGGCAGAAATACGTATGAATACATTAAGACACTAGTCATGATGTCAACGGATGATATGGTGAATTGGACTTATCACGGTCTGATTAAGACAGACAGCATTGCTCCGTGGATTGTGGCATCATGGGCTCCATCCATCGTCAAGCGGAAAGAAAAAGATGGGAAGACACATTTCTATCTCTATTTTTCCAACGGTGGAGTTGGCACCGCTGTACTGACTTCAACTTCTCCAATTGGCCCGTGGTTCAGCCCGCTTAATAAAAGCCTTATCGATGGAAACAACCCCCAATTAGGGAACTGTAGGGTCCCTTTTGATCCTGGAGCCGTCATTGATAACAAAGGTATCGGGTGGTTGGCTGTCGGGGGGGCATGCGCGCGTATCATGCGATTAGGAAAGGATATGGTTAGCATTGACAGTTCAATAGTACCCATCTATGCTCCACATCATTTTGAAGCAAACGAACTGAATTTTATCAACGGAACTTATGTCTATACATACAATACCGACTGGCAGGATTACAGCGATTGGCCTTTCCCGACAGAGAAGCCAACTACTTGTTGCATGACATATATGACTAGCAAGAATCCGCTTGACAGTTGTAGCTGGGAATACCGCCACAATTATTTTAAAAATCCGGGAGATTATGGATTCGATTTCAGCAACAATCACACCCATTTGGAAAAATACTGTGGAAAATGGTATATATTTTACCACACGATGAGTCTGCAACACAGTTATAATACGGATGGAGGATTCCGTAACATTTGTGTAGACGAAATCAAGGTGGATGAAAAAAATCTTAATATCCACATGGGGAATCAGACGCTGAAAGGTGTAGAACAGATACGACCTATGAATCCGTTCATTGTTCAGCAGGCAGAAACCACAGCTGCCACACAGAATGTCAAATTTGTAAACGGGAAAAGAATTGGTGACATGCATGCCGTGACCGTTCCCAACAAGACAGGTATCATTGCCGTCAGAGGGGTAGCTTTCAGTAAAGTTCCTTCCAGTTTAGAAATTAAGGCATCTGGGAATGGAACCATAGATGTTCGTCGGAACAGTCCGGATGGAGAGGTTATCGCTTCAATTAAAGTTAGCAATTCGCAAATGAAATTCATCAAATCTGAAATTCAAACGAAGATGAAAGGCTTCGTAGACCTTTGTTTTGTTTTAAAAGGAAACAATCTCACATTTGATGAATGGCAATTTAAATGATGCTTCCCAAAAGAAATAAGGTTGTCTTCAAAGTTTTATAAAAAGCTGAGATTGATTTATTATAATCTATAAGTTTAACATAAAAATCTTCTGCTTGTAGTTCTATAAGTGATGTAAACAAAGGCTAAAGCAGGAGATTTTTTATTTTTAGGTTTCAATCTTATTTTTGAAATTTAATTTTGAATCTCATTCCTCTTTCCTTTCTCTTGAATCTGAATTTTTCTGCCATATTTTAGAGACGCTTAAATTTGGCTTAGACTTTTTAGCCGCTTTGCTTTCCTTAGATTTTCATGTTCTGCGTTAAAAAGCCTTCCTTTTCGGCCCAGGATGAGCGGGAAGAAACAAAAAGGAAGGTCTTTCATTCTAAGTTAACGTGAGTTCGAAATAGTAATAAATATATTTCAGTGATAATTAGAAACATAGCGATAAAAGTATTAAATTTATAGTGCTGAATTATAAGATTTAAAC
>CABIXF010000048.1 GCA_902362595.1 Bacteroidaceae bacterium
TTGTCGGCTATAGCAGCATATTGCTTTTTTGAAAAGAAGCCCGCCATTGATGTAAACTTTGTCAATGACGGACAACTGTCTATTTTCTAATTTTATATCGAACTCACGTTAAAATAGCCATTTTTGGTGATTTTCCATGAAACAGGCATGTCGTATTTTTGCAAAGAAAATTTTTACTTGTGTAAAAAACCTTAACCAAACTATTTTATGGATAAAAATCACAACGTAGGGCTCCTGTTGGCCCTATCTTTCCTTTTGCATATAAGCTACTTATATGCAGGCACTTCTTATGAGGCTTATGAAGCTGCTCCACAAATCGTGGTAAGAGGTGTGGTTACGGATGTCGGTGGAGAGCCGTTAATTGGAGCTGCTGTACAAAATGTACGAAAGAAAAGCGGTGTTGTCACAGACTTGAACGGTCAGTTTGAAATTCGTACTTCTGTGGGTGAAAAATGGACCGTCAGTTATATTGGGATGAAACCGTATGAGTTTGTTGTCAAGTCTGAAAAGAAATTGCGCATCGTGTTGGAATCCGATGTGCAGGCCTTGGCTGAGGTGGTCGTGACGGGATATAGTAAGGTGAATTCCCGATTGTTTGTAGGGGCTGTCACCAAAGTTTCTACCCAAGACTTCCTTTCGGCACCCCAAGCCGATTTCAGTCGCCTGTTGGAAGGAAAAGCGCCGGGGTTGAATATCTCTTCTGTTTCCAGCACTTTCGGGGCGGCTCCGAAAGTTAACATCCGGGGCGGCAGTTCCATTCACGGAAATGTGCAGCCTTTGTGGGTGGTGGATGGAGCTGTTGTGGAGGATATGGTGGCATTGAACGAGGAACAGCTGGCCTCCGGTGATGCCATTACGCTAGTCAGTTCTACACTGGCCGGATTGAATCCGGCAGATATTGAAAGTATTGAAGTGTTGAAAGACGCTTCGGCCACTTCCTTATATGGGGCCAGGGGGATGAACGGAGTCATCGTCGTGGAATCCAAGGCCGGCAAACGCGGGAAAGGACTCGATGTGACGTATAATTTGACTACTTCTTTGCGGCTCAGGCCATCTTATACACAATTTGACATGATGAACAGTGCCGAAACGATGCAAGTTTATCATGAGATGGAGAACAAAGGCTATTTTACGATGAATCGTGCCCTTTATGGGCGAAGGGGAGGGGTGTATTCCCAAATGTATCAGCTTATCGATACCTTTCAGCAAGGCGGATTCGGTTTACCCAATACGTTGGAAGCCAGAAGGGCGTTTTTACATAAGGCATCCACGTATAATACCGATTGGTTCAAGCACATCTATACCCAGTCGCTGACACAAAATCATTCTTTGTCCTTAAGTTATGGGGGAGAGAAATCGGCTACTTATGCCTCCGTGAGTTTTTACAATGATCCGGGTGAAACGGTAGCCGAGAAGGTGAAGCGCTTTACGGGTTTCTTGAATTCGAGTTTCTTCCTGTCTCCCCGTCTGAAGGTATCTGCCAATCTCCAAGCCAACTTCCGTGAACAGCGTGCCCCGGGAACGTTTCCACGTATCCGGAATCTGGAGGCAGGAGCTTATAAGCGTGATTTTGACATCAACCCGTTCAATTATGCGTTGAATACGTCCCGTACGTTGCGTCCTTACGATGAGGCCGGGAATTATGAATATTACCGGAACGATTGGGCTCCATTTAATATTCTTCAAGAGTATCAGGAAAATTACATGCGTATCCGCGTGTCCGATTTTCGTTTCTCATTAAGTGGGGAATGGGAACCTGTCAAGAAACTGCGTCTGTCGCTTTTGCTGAATACCCGTATGGCGGTGACGGGGATGGCGCATTTTCTGGGAGAGAACTCCAATGTGCTGTGGGCGTACCGGGCCGACCGGAGCTTGTTGGAAAGACAGCACAATATTTACCTTTACCGTCCGGAGAAGGGGGAGCCGCAGGTGATTCTACCCATGGGTGGGGTTTACCAGAAATCGTCACAGACGATGAACAGTTATCTGGGACGTGCCTCACTGGATTATGTTCACGAATGGGGTGGTCATCGGATGAAATGGTTTTCTTTTGCTGAGGTGAAGATAAACGATTTGTCGTCTGACTCTTTCAAGGGATACGGTATCGGTTTTAACCGGGCCAACAGTGTCATGACTTCACCGCTGGTGTTTGAAAAGATACTGAATGAAGGGGAGGACTATTTTTCCTTGCACGACCGCCATGAGCGTGACGTCGTTTTTTCCGGCTCTTTGACCTACGACTACCGGAACCGGTATATTCTGAATCTGGTAGGTAATTACGAAGGTTCCAATGCGGCAGGAATCGGTCGTCGGGTAAGATGGTTGCCTACTTGGAACGTGGGGGTGAAATGGAATGTGGATGCGGAGTCGTTTTTTGCACCTTTCCGTAATTTTTGGAACCAGTTTTCTCTGCGTATGAGTTACGGGTTGGTGGCCAAGATGAACAGTGAGGCCATCAATTCCTTGCCGGTGTACGACAGTCGTCTGACCTTCTGCAAGGATATCTCCGATCGGGAGTATGCCATTTACATCCAGCACTTGGAAAACCGTGACCTCACTTGGGAAAAAATGTATGAGTTCAATGTGGGGACCGACCTGTCTTTCTGGAATGACCGGATCAGCTGTTCGTTGGATGTGTATTCGCGCCGTTCGTTCGATTTGATTGACTGGGTACAGACTTCCGGTATTGGAGGGGAGTACAAAAAATGGATGAACTTTGGGGATATGAAGACCGTGGGCCTTGATTTTCTGCTGAATACGCAGAACATCCGGCAGAAAGATTTCAGCTGGAATACAGTCTGGGGCTTCTCATTCTATCACCAGGAGATAACCCGTTTGCTGAACCAACCTACCACTTTCGACATGGTGGCAGGCAACGGGCGGGGGAATATTGAAGGATTTCCCCGGGGAGGGTTGTATTCTTTCGACTTCCGGGGGCTGACGGATAGAGGATTGCCCCAGTTTTATTTTGGCAATCTGCCATTGTCATCCAACGGCTATTCGCAGATTGCGGGGGCCAACTTCTATGACGCGACTTATAACCGGTCTTATCTGCTGTATGAGGGTCCTTCCGAGCCGTTTATCACTACTAGCTTTGAAAACACTTTCCGTTACAAAGGTTGGAGTCTCTCCGTGTTTCTGACTTCCCGGATGGGTAATAAAGTGCGGATCAGTCCGAGGTTTGACCCGGAATACAACGACCTGAATGTGTTCACTACCCGTTATCGCGACCGCTGGCTGGTGAAGGGAGATGAACAGACCAAGCACATTCCCGTCATTCCAGGATATGACATTTACAGTTTGATGGGAAAAAAGAATGTGGAGCGGGCTTACAACACCTATAACTATTCGCAGGTGAATGTGGCCGACGGAAGTTTCGTGCGCTTGAAGAGTCTTTCGCTAGGCTATACTTTCCCTCGCTCGGTTTGTGAGAAAATGAAGATGAAAGGTCTCAGTCTGTATGCCCAGGTGACCAATCCTTTTTTGATTTATGCGGATAAGAAACTGCAGGGAAGAGACCCGGAGTTCATCAATTCCGGAGGGGTTTCTTCTCCCACCCCCAGAACGTACAGTATGTCGGTACAGTTAAGTTTTTAATGAATAGAAAATATGAGAAAAATAAATAGATATGTTTCCTCCCTTTTGGGAGCGGTTTGCCTCGTGCTGTCTGCATGCAATGATTTTCTGGAACAGTATCCCGATTCGAATACCCATACGGAAGTCGACTTCAAAGAGAAGATTGCCCAGCTGCTGACGGCTGCTTATCCGGAAGCCAGTTATTTCCGTTTCCTGGAGTTGCGGACGGACAATGTAGACGACCGGAGTGCGAAATTGCCGGCTTCACGGTTGAACGAGGCCATGTTTTATTGGAACGATTACCACGAGGAAGATTTGGATTCTCCCAAGCTGTATTGGCTGGATTGTTACCGGGGAATCGCTCAGGCCAATCAGGCGCTGGAATTGCTGGCCGCTTTTCCGGATAAGGAAGACCCGCAGTTGCAGGCCCTTTATGCCGAGGCGTTTCTGGTTCGTGCTTACCTGCATTTCATGGTGGCCAATATCTGGGCGCCGCCTTTTGCCGATGAGGAAACCAACAAAGGGTTGCCTGGCATCCCTTATGTGGAGAAATCCGAGAAAAATGCGTGGGTGTCTTATCCGCAAGAGAACTTGCAGGACACTTACCGGAAGATTGAAAGAGACCTTTCCTATGGGCTGGCTTGGGTGAAGGACGAGTATTATCAGAAGAAAAAATACCACTTTCATAAAAAGGCGGCTTATGCGCTGGCCGTCCGTTTTTTTGCCTATACGGGTCAGTGGCAAAAGGTGATTGATTATGCTACTTACGTATTGGGTTCGGACGTGAAGAAAGCCATTTTGCCTTATCAGGAATATAAGGAGAAATCCGTGGAGGAGATGGTGGAAGGTTATGCCTCGGAGGATAACCCAAGTAACCTGCTGATTACTACGGTGGAGAGCCTTTGGGAAGAAAACTACAAGACCGACCGTTACGGACTGGGAAGTGTATCGTATGAAGAGGTTTTCCAGCGTTTTTCGTCTAAAAGTATCCGGCAGATAGAAGGTTATTTCAAAGCGGTGCACAGGCTTGATCGGACCCGTGCCTACTGGCCGAAGTTTACCCATTTTCAGTCGGCTGACGGATTGCTGAACGAACGTCGCGGACAGTACACACAGAATGTCTTGCTGACCACCGAAGAAGTTTTTCTGCATCGTATCGAGGCTTATGCCATGACGGGCCGTGCTGATTTGGCCAAAGATGACTTGATTACGTTCATCAACCAGAAGCATATTGCGGATGGTATCGGGAGTGAGTTGTCGGGTACTGAAATCGAGAATGTGAAACCTGCCGACCGGGAACGGATACAGCCTTTTTATCGTCCGCTTACGCAAGAACAGGCCGCTATTCTGTACTATGTCAGTGAGGTGGCCCGGCAGCAGTTCATTCACGAAGGACTCCGCTGGTTCGATTTACGCCGTTTCAATATCAGTGTAGACCGCAACCGGGTGGGAGAGGCCAAGAAGGCACGTTATGTGTTGCAGCCGGAGGATTCCCGCAAAACGCTCTCTTTGCCCGAGGGGGTAACTCTTATTAATCCGTAAACTTATAATGATATGCGAAAACAGATTTATTTATTGCTCTTGATAGGGGGCGGTTGCCTGGGAGGTGGATGTCAGAAGGTAGAGATGCCCGTTCAGTATCCTTTTGCTTCGGAGCCTGGACCACAAACCGAATTGGACCAATGGCTGTCGGAAGAATTTACTCGCCCCTATAATATAGAGGTAGGGTACACCCGGACGCCTTACAGAGAAACAGACTGGCCTGACAACCTGCCGCCCAATCGGGAGAAAATTCGTCCGTTGCTGGAGGCCTTGAAGGCTTTGTGGATAGTACCTTTTGAACAGGCCGGTGGTACGCCGTTCATGAAGGAATATGTTCCCCGGCAAATCCTTCTGTGGGGAGATGTCAATTTGAATTCCTTGCAGATAGGTGAAATTAATACCTCTTTGGGGGAAGCTGTTCTTCCGGTGTTTGGGGTCGATCGTTTTTCTACAGCAACGGCAGAAAACCTTTTCCCGTATGTGCGGATGGCGACTTTTGCTTTTGCCAAACGGCTGGTACAAGGACGACCTTCCTTACTCGACAAGTTTGCGGCACTCAATCCATCGTCTTTTTATTATGACTGGTCGAAAAGTGCGGATGTATCCAAAGGGGAGTATTCGTTTCATGGTACGCCTTACAGTTGGAAGAAAGGTTTCTTCAGCAATGGAGCAATGGAATCATCCCTTTGTGATTTTGCCGAGACACTGAGTATGCTGGTATGTTTGTCTGTCAGTGAAATCAATGAGTGTTTAAATACGGCACAAGAATTGGGGGGTGAAGGGGCCAAGGCGACATTGCAGCGTAAAATGGCTTTTGTCGATGAGTTTTTATGGGAGAACTTTAAGATTCGCAGGGAAGCGCAGCTGACCCGGGTCATTTCAGCTTCTCTCAAACATTATAAACAACCACATGATGCTCCGGCATCGTGACAAAAAACAATGTGATGAAAAAATTGATTTTTTATATAATGATGGCTTGCGGATTAGGTATGGGGTGCAGCAAGCAGGAATCCATTCCGGTGCGCAATATTGAGGACTTGTCGGCGGCAAAGGATTTCCGGGAACGCTTGTGCCAAGCGGAAAATGGATGGCTGGTGCGTTATTTCCCGCAAGTAGATAATTATTTGAATACGAATATCACCGAAAATATAAAGACGAACTACAACTCGTTGTATCCTGAAATCTTATCCCGCCGTCTGGGCGTGGGAGGCTATAATCTGTTTGTAAAGTTCCAACCCGACGGCACCTTGAAGATGCTGACGGATATTGCTTACCGGCAGTCGGACGCTGACCAAACGGAAATGGAGCGGAAAACCTATTATGTGCCGGAATTCAATCTGGAGGTGACGGAGGCAAACTATGAGATAAAGGTGGCGGAGGGATTGAACCTGATTTTGACGACGCCTACCATGCTCGACCAGCTAAAAGGATTTGAAGTCAATGTGGAAAACCGCTTCTCTCCGGTACGTGTGGAGGAAGACAAGATTGTGCTGCGTACGGCGAACTATCTGGGCGAAGATTCCGAATGGATTGAACTGACTCCTCTTGATTTCCCGATGGAGGAATGGAAGGAACGGATGCAACGGCGGATTGACCGGAAAGAACGGTTCCGGAAACGCTCTTTTGCCACAGGCAACCAGAAATCGCGGCGTCCTTGTGTCTTGCAGATTCTGCTGACGGCGACTGGAGAAGTGGTGTATCAGAGCACCATGGATTTTGGTTATACGCTGATGGACGACCGTATGACTTATCATTATGGACATACGCGGAAGAATGGAGAACGGGTGGCCCGTTACGACCGTTTGCAGTATGAGCTGTTCTATAAGAACGAGCGGCCGGAAAAGACGGTGGAAGGCTACGATGGCAGCACGTATTACACGGCGTTGGGGTCGGGATATATGGCTACTGAAGAGGGAGTCTTTTTCCTGCCCGGACTGAAGTTCAACGAGGAGGTCGTGTTTCAGGAGTTTGTAGAGAAAGGAAGTCGGGAATGGGAAGGAGTGGCAGGGCCTTATACCGCCCGAATAAAATTTAATTGAATGGATAAATGAAGAAACGTATGAAATATTATGTATGGGTAGGAATGGCCGTGCTGCTGGTCGGTTGTCAGAAAGAAACGGCGGAGATGCCGCCCGAGGATTATAGTAAGTTTATCTCCTTGAAGGAAGCCGACAAGCTGCCGTTGGAGCTGGGAGTACCTTTCAACTGTTTCCCGAAGCATCCGGGCGACTGGGGTGTTACTCCGTCGGACGAATTTCAGATGGAGGATAAGAATACTTATTCAATAGAGTTGAATTTCTATGCACGGGCAGACATTCACAACCGGCAGGACCCGACCAATCTGACGGCTATGGTGATTCAGTACTTGGACACCGATAACCGGTTGGTGGTCGACACCTTGTACGACGGGAAGAACTGCATTACTTCCAAGGTACGTAACGGAGTATTGTCTTTTTCCGGCAAGCAGGCGGACCGGAAATACACGATTGAAAAGAAGAGTGGCGACCTCTTCTATTTTGCCGTGTTCCTCAGTCCGTATGGGAGGGTGGATGTCTCTTCGGAATTCTATGTCAATGGAGATGCCGACGATACGTTCTACGGCATGCAGTACGAGTATAGCCGGAACGCGGAATCCTTCCATATCACCGATTATGGGGTGGACTACCTGATTTATTCAAAAGCCATGTATTTACCTTAACTTAAATAATTTATCAAATGAAAAAAATCACCTTATGGATTTGTATGGGGAGTGTAATCTGTCTGCTCTCCGGTTGTGCGAAAAAAGAACTGGAAAGAATGACCGATTCAACCGAAGAGAAGAAGGAGGAGCTCCTGATGGAATATAAGTTTACTCAAAACGGAATTTCTACGGTAGACATTGGGGAGTCGAAGGAGATGATTCTGGCTTTCCGTCATTTCAACAATGCCATCAACAGCAAGACACAGAGTAATTTCTCCAAACAGCTGGAAAGTTATCGGAATGTCATTGCGGGTGCCTTGTCTCCGACAGATGAAGCGCTCAAAAAGCCGGTGGCCGACCGTATTTCCGGACTGGCAGACCAGCTGTATGCACTGGTGAGCAGTGAGGCTGTCAGTCGAAAAGCGCAGCCAGGCGTGCCGGGTACGGTGGCCGTATCGAATGAAGAATCCCGAATGCTCGACGAAAAAGGGGTGGAATTAGGGCAGGTCATCCAGAAAGCCCTGATGGGTGCTTTGACACTGGACAAGGTCAATTATTTTCTGGAAAAGGCTCTGAAAGCAGACAATGCATTGCCGGTGGCTGGTAAGAACTATACGGAAATGGCGCATTGCTGGGACATTGCCTATGGTTATTTGGGTACGTTGGACGTAGACCCGAATCGGCTGGCTCCTTTGTTCCTGGCCAACTATATTGAAAAGGAAGCAGTGGGCATGCAGGGACTGAGTGGCATCAATACGTCGGTCTATCAGGCTTTTTACAAGGGACGGAAGGCCATTGGGGACCACAATCTGGAGGAAGTGCGGAAGCAGGTGGCTTCCATTCGTGGGCAGATGCTCAAGTTGTTTTCCTTGCGTACGGTATATTATTTGCGGGAAAGCCAGACATTTCTGGAACGGACGGTCTCGATGCCGAGCGAAGGTTATTTCCATTCCATGGGAGAGGCACTTGGGTTTATCCTGGCCCTTCCGTTTGTGAAGGATGAGGCTGGAAAATCCCGGATTACGTGGGAACAGGCGGTCGCCCTGTATGACGGACTGACGCAAGGTGAGACCGGCGTGTGGGAGAAAGGCCGTCTCACCGGGGTGCAGGAGGGTTCCATCAGCGCAACCATCGAAAAGGTACATCAGTATTTTCACTAAAAAATGTATTGATCTGACATGAAGAATTATGTATTGATTTTCCTTTTCTTGCTGTGTGGCATGGTGGGGGTTACCTCGTGTGTGTACACCCCCATTAAGGGATACAATGGAAACTCCAAGATTGATCCGCAATACCTGGATTTTTGGTATCGGCAACAGATATTACCCGCCTATGCCGGTTATTTGTCCCAGGTGAAGCGTTTGGATGAAATGGCTGGAGAACTGGAGAAATATCCTGAAAAATTGGTGGAGCTGAAGCGGCAGTATGAGGCCGCTTTCCTGTCCTTGCAAGACCTCATTATTTTCAATCAGCCTTATTTCGTGGGAGAGCTTTATGGCTTGTATGCGGTATCGGCCCGTTTCCCGGTGAATAAAACACAATTGGAGGATGCGGTGTGGAATCGGTATTCAGCAGAGGACTTATCGGAACGGTTGGACCGTGGGGTGTTGTCACCCAATGCCTTGGGCTATGCGGCACTGGATTATTTGCTGTATTCGGACCGTGTGGATTTGACGGGAGAGACGGGGAGAGAGTATCTGTCTTTCTTCCCGGTATTGACCCGGTTGTTGGTGAAGCAGGCTGAGGCGGTGTATACGTCTTATGAGAAAGGTGGCGATAATTTTGTGCGCAACGATGATTTCTCTGTGGGCGGCAGCCTGAACGTGGTGCTCAACCTGCTGATGAGTAACTTTGAAGCCCACATCCGGACGGCCAAGGTCGGCATTCCGGTGGGTATTTATGGAGTCTCAGTCCATCAGCCGGAGCCGATGACGGTAGAAGCTTATTACCATGGAGAGGGACTTTCCACTCGCCTGTTGGTTCGGTCTGTTCAGGCTTTCCAGCGTTTCTACGACGGTTATCCTTACGGAGCTTCGTCGGCCAAGAACGGAGCGCTTTCTTTTGCTACGATGTTGGGAGAGTACCTTCCTCCCTCTAAGAGAACGGAGATTCTGCAAAAAATGGAACAGGTGTTCACGGCACTGCATGCCGAGCTGGATGATGAGACTGCCGATCTGGCCCGGTTGGCTGAAACTCCGGAAGGAACGGAGAAGTTGAAGCGGGTGTATGCGGAATTGCAAAAAGTGGTCGGAATCTTGAAAACGGAAGTAGTGTCGGCGTTGGGGCTTACGGTAACGTACAGCGACGGCGAAGAGGGCGATTAAAAACGGAGGAAAGATGAGAAAGATTTTATTGTGTATCATTTTATGTGGTGGAAGCATCGGATGGGCAGTGCCGGGATTCTCTCAGTCGCTGCTGCATCTTTACGGCGACATCCAATGGGAAGAAAGGCAAGTGAAAGGACCTGTTTGTCTGGAAATCTTCGGACTGGCGGGTAATCAGTCGGTACAGGTGCAGACCAATGAAAAAGGAACCGGGTATGCACTTACCGTGAAGCGTCCCGACTACACCTTCCTTTCGTTGATGTTCCGTCGCTGCGGACAGCCCGACAAGGTGGCCTATGTCAATGTACAGCTGACGGAGAGCGATTCCGTGCGGTGCGACTTGTCTTTCCGCCCGCAGGAATATATGCTGGGTGAGGTGCAGGTGAAAGGCAGTTCTTCCCGCAAGGAACAGGGGCAGCGTTTTATGCGGGATGTGGAGGAGGCCATGATTTTTGCCGGCAAGAAAAGCAACGTGACTTTGACGGAAAATATGCTGTTCAACAAGGCGGCCAATAATACCCGTCAGTTGTTTCGGAACGTGCCTGGCATCACGATTCAGGAAGGAAGTGAGGGCGGTCTGCAACTGAACATTGGTACCCGGGGACTGAACCCCAACCGTTCTTCCAATTTCAACATGCGGCAGAACGGCTACGACATCAGTGCCGACCCGTTGGGTTATCCCGAAAGTTATTACACCCCCAATGCCAACGACATCAAGGAGGTGCAGGTGTTCCGTGGGGCTTCGGCCTTGCAGTACGGCTCACAATTTGGGGGGATGGTGAACTTCAAGCTATCGGAGCCCTCGGCCGACAAGAAAGTGGAGGTACGGCAGCACGTGTCGTATGGTAGTTACGGCTTCTTGAGTTCCTATACCCGCCTGTCGGGTACACTGGGCAAATTTGCTTACTACCTGTCGGGAACAGTCAAGAAGGGAAACGGCTGTCGTCCTAATGCCGATTTCAAAGGATACAGCGTGTTAGGTCAGTTTTTCTACCGGCCCAGTACGTATGAACTCTATAAGCTGGATGTGCTGAAATACCATTATTTGGAACATCAGCCCGGCGGACTGACCGACAAGATGTTTGCAGAGAATCCCTACCAGAGTAACCGGGAACGCAACTGGTTCATGGTGGACTGGAACATTCTTTCGTTCAAGTATCGGAAAACCTTTGAGGAGAGTGGGGATGAAGTGAATTTCCATGCGGTCGGTTTGTATGCCCGCCGCTTTACGGTGGGATACCACACCAAGCGGGTGGGGTCGCCCGACCCTCAGAATGTGGAGCGGGACCTGCAGCGCGGCATCTTTGTCAACTGGAGCATGGAGGCCCGCTACTTGAAGCGATTCCGTCTTCCACGGTCGGAGGTGAAATCTTCGTGGGTGGTCGGCATGAAATACTATCAGGGGCGGAATACGGGGGAACAGGCTTCGGGCAGCCGGGGAAAAGACCCCGATTTCACGCCGGTGGAGCGGACCACGGATTTGTCGGACATGAACGGCAGGGTCGGCCTGCATTCTTTCTACCGCTATCCCAATTTGAACCTGGCCTGCTTCAGTGAGGCTTCCCTCCGTCTGGGAGAGAAGTGGACCGTGGTGCCGGGCTTGCGTTTCGAGATTATCCGTACCGGGATTTTGGGTGAGTTGTCACACTACCGCGTGGCGTACACCGACGGAACTCCCCAGCTACAGAACGATGTGCTGAAAGACCGGGTGCATAAGAACCGGACCATCCTCTTGGCCGGAATTGCGGCTTCGTGCAAGTTGCCCCGTGCCGAGTTCTATGCCAATGTCACCCGGAATTACCGGGCCATTACGTTTAATGACATGCGTACCGTATCGCCCGGACTGGCTGTCAATCCCGACTTGAAGGATGAGTCGGGCTATTCCAGTGATGTGGGAGTCCGTTCCCGCGGGAAGAGTTTGCTCAGTTATGATGTCAGTGCTTTTTTCCTCTACTACGGTAACCGCATCGGAGAATACTATCGGGAGAATCCGGAGATGAAGGGCACCTACCACCGTTACCGCGACAATGTGGGGAACGGTATCAGTTATGGGGTGGAAAGTACCTGTTCTGTCGATTTGTCTTCCTTTGCCCGGGTGATTCACGAAGACTTGAAGCCGGAAGTCTATGCCAGTGTGGCTGTGACCGGCTCCCGTTACCTGGGGCAGTCCCGGAAGCAGATAGAGTTTGTGCCGTTGTATAACCTGAAAGGAGGACTCAATTTGAATTTCCGGCGCTTCTCGGCAGCCGTGCAGGTGAGCGGTACCTCTTTCCAGTACACCGACGCTTCCAATGAACCGATGGACCCCAACGACGGAGTGTACGGTATCTATGGAGCCATTCCCGGTTTCTGTGTGGTAGATGCAAGTGTCAGCTACCAAGCCACCCGTTATGCGGGGATGGTACTCTCTTTGCAGAACATCGGGAACGAGATTTATATGACCCGCAGGGCTACAGGCTATCCGGGGCCGGGCATCATTCCCTCGGCTCCGTTCAACATGATGCTGACCCTGGAATTACATTTATAAAATCAACGCAGAAAATGAATTGGATGGAATTATTTAAAGAAGCAGTCTGGTTGCCAGTGGCGTATTTGTTCGACCCGGCACGGAGAGTCTTTATCGGTTATCTTCTGATGTCCGGACTGATAGGGCTTTGCCTTTTTTATTTTGTACATGGAAAATCGTTGGCGGAAAGCTGGAGGGAATTGTTTGCCAGACGTAACTGGTGGAGCGGTTCAGCCCGTACGGACTACGGTCTGTTCTTCATTGGTTTGTGCTTCAAGGCGGTATGCATCGTACCTTACCTGTCGGTGGGATCCATGCTGGCCTATGCGATGTCCAAGCAGCTGACCGAATGGCTTGGACCTCGTCCGGACGCTTCTTCCAGTCTGTGGGTGGCATTCTGCTATCCCGTGATTTTGTTTCTTGTGAAAGACTTTTTTGTTTTTGTCACGCATTACTACCTGCATCGCAACCGTTATCTGTGGGAGTTTCACAAAGTGCATCATTCAGCCACGGTCATGAATCCGTTTACGCTCTATCGCATGCATCCCGTGGAAATTCTGTTGCAGAACTTGCAAGGTATGGCGGCTTTTGTACTGGTGACCGGACTTTTCTTTTATTTCAACAATCATCTGGTGGCCCGGGCCACTATCTGGGGCGTCAACTCGTTCAGTTTTCTGTTCTTCATGGCCGGTGCCAATCTTCGCCATTCCTCCGTGCCGTTGAGCTATCCGCGGTGGCTGGAAGTGGTGTTGATGAGCCCTTATCAGCACCAGATTCATCACAGTGACGAGGCCCGGTTCTGTCATAGCAACTTCGGTTCCCGACTGGCTATTTGGGATTATTGGTGCCACACGTGGGTACGTTCCGTCGATTGTCCGGAAAAAGACCTGCACTTCGGTCTGCCAGGTCGGGGACTTCATGCTTCGAATACCATAGCCGGGAATCTGCTTTCTCCTTTCAAGGGATGTGTCAGCATTCTCCGGAATTCAGTCTGTCGGAAACATCGTATGTAGATAAAGAGGAAAATCAGTAAGAGCCCGTCATAGCTAAAAATCGTTCAATGGCGGGCTTTTTTATGAGATTCTATTTGTCATATAAAAAAAAACTCTAATTTTACGCGACCGAAGCTGTCAGTCAGTTTGTCGGCAAATGATTCACGTTTGAATGAAATGAATGCGGGTATGATGAAAAGCACGTTCTGTATGCTGCAATGCAGTATCCTAAGTTTGATGTCGGTGTTAGCCGGATGCAACAGCGAGGTCTTTATTGATGAATTTTTGACGGATTCTCCAACCGTTTCTCTTTCGGAGACAGAAAACGAAGTTACGGTTCGTTTTGATACGGACAATTGGAGTATTGTAGATATAAATTATTTGCGGTCGGATATGTCCGTGTTTGTCACCGACCTGGAAGGGAAAAACAGAAAATCACTTCCGCTTGAAGAGGGCGAAACCGGTATTGTGCATTGCCAAAATTCCTTTTTGGATTTTCAGGTGGTAAAAAGCAACAGTCGCGAATTGCATCTGATTGCCGGAGAGAACCTTTATGACTGGCCGTTTGAGGCTGCAATCAGGGTAGGCAACCGTTACGAAGAAAAGATGATTCAAATTTCTTTTGCACCGACCAGGAAATATCAGGTAGACAGTGTAGCATACGACTGGAGTCAGTTTTCTTATTATGACAATATGTTGGAGCCGGTAGACGAAATGGTAGTGAATACCCTGCACAGTACCCAGCCCGTGACAGTGTGTTTTTATCCCTACCGCAATTCAACTCGTACAGTGGAATTTTACATGCTGAGTAACAGTGGAAATATAGAGAGAGAAGCTGTACAGCAATTGTTGGAAGATTCTCTCTCTCAGGTTGAGATTCCGGATGTGGTGAATGGCGTGCCAGGATTATATGGCACGAAGGTGCCTTTCTGTGTTCAGGAGCAAAGGCTGGATGCAGGGCTGGACAAGAACCTGGAGGTGGTAAAGAAACTGGAACCTGGTAGGAAAGTACGCTTGGAAGTCTTTACCGGAATGAAGAAGTATAATGTACCTTATAAGGTTTATCTTTCCAATTCGTTTACCGGAAAGAAAATGATATTTTCTGGGACGCTTTCCAGTTCAACTCCATTCGACTATTTGATAATACCTTTTGACATTACCAATGAAGATGAATAGATTCATAGTCAGGATGTACGTAGGTACAGCCTTGTGCACTTGCGCTCTGTCGTTGTATGCAGGCGGTCGTGACAGCCTTTCTCATAAAATGGTGCATGCGCTAAGTTTTGACCTGAAGCCGGCCTATGTGTTTCCTACCCATGAGTTCTTGGCCGGGAACAATGCGGCTTTTGCGCCTATCCGGAAAAACCTGTCGGCGCATCTGAAATACGGATTCAAGTTTGCCCCCGATTCGTATTTCGGCCAAATGTATCCCCATGCTTTACAAGGTGTCGGTGTAGGATACCACACGTTTTTCAATTCGGCAGAGCTGGGGAACCCTTTCTCTGTCTATGTGTTTCAGACTTCCCGTATTGCGAGTATTACTCCCCAGCTGTCTTTTGATTATGAATGGAACTTTGGAGCCTCTTTCGGATGGAAAAAGTTTGATGCCGAATCGAATCCCTTCAATCGGGTGGTCGGCTCTAAAGTGAACGCTTATATTCATCTGGAATTTCTGTTGAATTGGCGGCTGGATGCACAGACCAGTTTGCGGGCCGGAATTGCCGCCACCCATTTTTCAAACGGAAATACGGGGTATCCCAATGCGGGGGTAAATACGGTGGGAGCCAGTGTCGGCATTACCCGCTATTTTGGAGGAAGTGAGAAAACGGAATGTGCCTGCACCTTCCGGCGTCCGGCTTTCAAACCCTATCTCAGTTACGATTTGATAGTGTATGGCTCTACCCGGAAGAAAGGGGTGTTTCTGGAAGACGGTACTCCCATTCTGGTACCGGGTTCTTTTGGTATCTTGGGGTTGAATTTTACACCGATGTATAATTTCAGCCGTTATTTCCGGGCCGGTGTGTCATTGGATGCCCAGTACGATGAGAGTGCGAATATTTCCCGTCATATCGCCAACAGCGTAACAACTCCCGATGCAGAGACCATCAAGTTCTATCGTCCTCCTTTCCGGGAACAATTTGCCGTCGGACTTTCGTTGCGGGCCGAAATCGTGATGCCGATTTTTTCGATTAATCTGGGTATCGGGCGAAATGTCATTTGTCAGGGGGCCGACACCAATGCTTTTTATCAGGTATTGGCCTTGAAGACGGATATCACCAAGAACCTCTTCCTGCATGTGGGCTACCAGCTTCATGATTTCAAAGACCCCAACAACCTGATGCTGGGCGTGGGATTCCGTTTCAATGCCAAAGGAAGGGAATAGCGTATCCCTTCACTTTGTGATTGGTCATTGTACGGCTTTCAAGGCTGCCTCATAGTCTGGTTCATTGGAGATATTTTCCACCAGTTGCGTGTAGCAGATTTTTCCATTTTCATCTACTACGATGACTGCCCTTGCCATTAGTCCTTCCAGTGGACCATCGGTTAATTGCAGACCGTAGTTCGTTACAAAATCCCGGCTGCGGAACACCGACAACGGCACCACGTTGTCGAGTCCTTCGGTAGAACAGAAACGTGATTGTGCAAAAGGCAGGTCCATGGAAAGACATAGCACTACGGTGTTTGCCAGTCCTGCTGCTTTGGCATTGAACTGCCGGACAGACAATGCACATGTCGGTGTGTCCAGGCTTGGAAAAATGTTTAGAATCACTTTTTTACCTTTGTAAGCCGACAAGCTGACTTCTTCCATTTTCGCATTGACTGCCCGGAAATCGGGTGCCTCTTGTCCTACTTTGGGCATTGATCCGGAAGTGTGGGCTTCAACTCCTCTGCAAATAACGGTTTCTGCCGTGGTACTTATCGGCATCAGGCAGACCAGACAAACTGCAGTCATCCATAAGATTCTACTGATTTTTTTCATGTCAAAAATAATTAGGGTTAGGGTGCTAAAGATACAGAGATTTTTCTATTTCTCAAATCGGATAAGAATTTTATGCAGGACCAAGGGGACGAAAGATTAAAGCAAATGGATGAGGATGTGAAAAGTCATGGAAAGAAATATTCTTTCCTCGACACGAACGTGATGAGGTCTTGTCACGTTCGTGATGAGAGGTCGTCACGTACGTGTCGAGGTGTTGACACGTTTGTGTCGAGGTATTTGCGTAGGAATTTTCTTTCATGTCTTCCGGGGGGTCTGTTCAATGGTATCGTAATAAATATTAAAATACCAGCTTAGGTAAAATCTTTTTTTGATTCTCTTTTGTTCTCTTGTCATAAAGACAAAATTTATTGTTAAATACCAAGAACCTGAAAATGATGAAAAAAATCGTATACCTTACAGCCTTTCTGGGCATTATCGTGTACCCCTTTTGTATGACTTCGTGCTCTAAAAGTTTGCCTGAGACTGAAATTTCGTCCTCTTCGGAGGGCCGGATTGACTGGAAGATGGAAGTGGAAACATCACGGGCGGCAATGAATGTCGACGGAAGCGGTCGTTTCGAGGAAGGAGATACGATTATGGTTCATACCCGTAACCTGAAGGATGGTCACATGCAACATTATGCTCTGTGTTTGTCAAACGGGAAATGGATGCCTGAACTTTATTGGACGGAAGTGGGAGAAGAGGTAGAATTTACAGCCTGGCATGTGGCCTCTGCGCGTCGTTTGTATCAGGCGAGCCAGACTTCGTCCGATTACCTTCATACGCTGGCGACCGACCAGCAGGGAGAAGGGTATCGTCGTTCGGATTTGTTGTGGGCAAAAGCTCGTGTGAAGGCAGGCGAAACAGTGCAACTGCATTTCACGCATGCGTTGCATCGTTTGCATCTTATATTGGAGAGCAAGGATGCGTCATATACCGCTACGCAGTTGCAACAGGCTGAAGTGCAAGTGTATACGCCTTGTCAGCTTTCATTTACTTTGGGCAATGGTACGTGGCAGAATCCATCCGGCTATCAGTGGATTACTCTAGCCATCCAGTCCGATGGATCTCGGATGGCATTGTTGAGTCCACAGGAAACGGAGGCGTTGCGTACCGATGGTTGGATTCGCATTCGGATAGACGGGCAGGAAATTACGGTAAAGGCGCCCGAGTTGGTGAACGGGAAACCGTTTGACAGGTTGGAGGCAGGCAAGGAGACGACTTATCGGTTGAATTTGCAAAAAGACCATTCTTCTAAGCCGGATGCTTTTGCCGGAACCAGTCTTTGGGTATATGGAGTGAAGCCACCTGCCGACGGACAGTGGAATGTGGACCATACGCAGTTGCCTTGGGCGGAGGGTTGCGGCTGGTTTGACTGTAACAAGGTGGATCCTTCAGATGTATCGCCTAGTGGCGACGGACTGATGTGCTGGGCAGCAGCAACGTCAAACCTGATACATTGGTGGCTGCAGCAGAACCGTGAAACGGAGGCATTAAAATCTTATACAGGTCCTCAAGCTGTGCCTTCCGATATGTTACACAGCGAGATTTTCCAGCTGTATAAAAAGCATTTTTCCAACCGGGGAGCTTATCCGCTAAAAGCCATTAACTGGTTTTTCAACGGAGTGTTCTATCGGAAATTGTATGATACAGACCGGCCGGATCCTGCAGCCGGATTCTTCCGTGCACAGTTGGGTTCCCATTCGCTGGGTGCGGAGTACGTGGGCATGGATTTGAAGCGCGACCGTTTTAATGCGATTATCAAGCAGGCATTGTCTTCGCAACAGGGTATTCTGTTCATTGTGAATATCGGAAAAGCATGGTCCACTCATGCGGTGACTTTGTGGGGCGTAAAGTTTGATGCGGACGGGCTGATTGATACCCTTTACATGGTGGACAACAACGATGGTCGTTACGATAAACAGGGCACTATCCGGGAAATGAAAGTGAAATATCTTCCGTACTCCAACACGAATCCGGATTTGTATCCTTATGTGCCCAACAGTTTAGGCGATTTTACCATCCGCATCGAGTCGCTCTGCACCTTGAGTCTGGGGCGGGAATGGATAAAGTAGGGTAGAGAAGCGGGTGGCTCTTTGGCCGCTCAAACCTTTTGCATACGGAATAACGGAATACCTGAAAAAAAGAAGGCCCACTCATTCACCTTGTTTTGTGCGTGAATGAGTGGGCTTTTTCAGTTATTTACGGCATGTGCCGCTTTTATCTTCTCATCTGTTTTCTGGCACTCACCTGATACGTTTGAGATTATTCAATCATTTTCTTCAAGGTACTCTTCATGACTTCGTGGTTACGGAAATCGTTGCGGAGCTGATAGTGTCCGGACTTGTCCACCAGCACATACGAAGGAATACCGTCAATCTTGAATTGTTCGCAGAGATATTTCCATTGCTCGTCGTTCAGGCGGAAATGTTTCCCCTTGATGTTTGGAATCGCCTGCTTGTAAGCGACGAGGGGAGACGTTTCGTTGGCAAGGTAAATCCATACCAGGTTGTCGCTCTTCAGTTCCTGCTCCTTCAGCGGCTCGTTGGCACGGATGGCCATGCGGCAAGGCCCGCACCAGGTGTTCCAGAAATCCACCAGGACGCCTTTTCCCTTGTAAGGTGCGATGAGGGCTTCGAAGAGTTTGTCAGGGGCTACTTCGGGCGTCTTTTCGATGACGGCCTTTCCTTCTACCGCTTTGAGTGCAGCCTGTGCGTTTTCCTGCATCTTCAGAATCGCATCCCGGTAGAACGGGTTGTGTACGCCTTCAAGCGTGTGCCGGTCGGCCTCTGTCAGTGAGATATTCGCGGCTTTCTGTACCAAGGGAAAGACCCGTTGCAGGTCTTCGGCGAAGGTGCCTTTCAGTCCCGCTTCCTCGGGCCAGGCAATGAGTGGGTTGGAGAAACAAGAAGCATAGTACATGATATTTTCTCCCATCAGCAGTTGCTCGTCGGCGATAGGGAAGAGCTTGCACAATGCGGCGCGGTTTTCGGCCGTCAGCGAGTCAATCTTCAGGTCCAGCGGTTTGTTGCGGTCCCACTGGTTGTGTATCATCCGGTAATTATAGGTACGGATGGCGTCGCCTTGCGCCATGGCTTCCACTGCTTCCTGTTTCAATTTCAGCAGGGCCAGTTCTTTGCCCACCGGTGGCAGGCTGCTTTGTGCGATACTGTCGGAGAGTGACTGGTAAAGTTGGATGACATGCTGGGTATATTCGGCGGCCGTCATCTTGTAGTCGGCAAATTCCCTTGAATAGAGATTCATGCTATAAGGTTTATCCGGATACAATACGGGAGAGGTCAGGCTGGCGTATGTGCCTGTAGCGTAACATCCCGGTATACTTTTGAAGGGAGGAGTTTGTTTTCTCTGCGTCCGGCGGTCCATGAGCATCTGTCCGCTTTGGTGCATGTCGATATACAAGTTAATTTCTTCGCCTGGAGCCAGCCAGAACCTGTTTACCCCTATTCCTGCAAGCACAAAAGCCTGTGCGGAGCCATACTGCCAGAACTTGAATTCAGCTTCTCCCGTATTCGCATTGATAGGGGCTGTGTAAGACTGCTGGCCGTTCAGCAGGGTATTGACATAGAGATTCACTTCCTTTGCCAGTTCCTTCCGATAGCCTGAAAAATGGACGTGTACCACGGTTTCGCCCATCTTGAACAGGGGAGCGGGAAGGGAAGAAGGTACGGCCTCGTTCGCACGGATGACTTCGGCCGGGATGTCGGACGGCAGGGTGGCTTCCGTTTTTCCCGTCAGGTCAATGCCGAACAGCTTGAAACAATCGTCGCAATCGGATTCGATGAAGTCGAACGAGCGTGTGTTTTGGGGGAGAGGTTCAAAGCTCAGTCGGAAGGAGGCCTCTCCCGTTTCGGGCATCCAGAAAAGAGAATCGGCTTCAATGCCCTGCGTGCCTTTCAAGGCATATTTCTTACCGTCGGCTTGCAGGTAAGATTCGGAACTGATTCTAATCCAGTAGTGCGGGCGGAAATAGGCGTCCGTATAGAGCACTGTAGCCGTGTCGCTCAGTTCCACCTTCGAAATGTCGAGCGTCATGGTGTTGGCTGACTCGATGAAGGGGTTTTCTACGCTTCTGGGAGCGGGCGTGTTTGCTGCGGTGGCCAACCATGCGGTGGCGGCCAATGCCAGTAGGGTCATTTTATTTTTCATGTGGATTCAGGTTTAATTGTTTGTGTAAATATAAGGAAAGCTTTGTACAGGAAAAAGAAAAAAGTTAGAAATGTAAAGGAAGCATGTACCAAATTGATGAAAAAAAAGTTTTTTCTTTCCTAAAAAATGTCGTGTATATGTAATATTTATTTGAATTATATTCGCTACCTTTGCACTAAGAAACATTTATTAATGTTCAATTAACACTATTCTTTTAACTAAAAACAGAATTATGAAAAGAAACCTAATTCATTTCCTGTTGATGGCCGTGATGGCTGTATGCAGTGTGTCTGCTTTTGCTCAGACTACTACAGTGAAAGGTCAGCTTGTTGACTCAGAAACAGGCGAACCTTTGGTCGGTGCTGCCGTTATAGTGGAAGGTCTGTCACAAGGTTCAGTGACTGACATTGACGGCTACTTCAAGCAAAGTGTGGCTGCTAATTCTACATTGGTATTCAAGTATGTAGGCTACAAAGATCTGAAACAGAAGATTACCCGGAAGGGCGCTTCTGTCGATTTGGGAATCATCAAGATGCATCCCGATGCAGTCATGTTGAATGATGTGGTGATTACTTCTTCCGTGGCCATTGCCCGTAAGACTCCGGTAGCTGTATCGACAGTAGCACCGGTGTTTATCGAGGAGAAATTGGGAACAAAAGAGTTTCCGGAAATTCTGAAATCGACACCTGGGGTTTATGCCACTAAACAGGGAGGAGGTTTCGGTGATTCTCGTATCAATATGCGTGGTTTTGAATCGGAGAATATTGCGGTGATGATAAACGGTGTGCCGATGAACGACATGGAATGGGGTGGCGTTTATTGGTCCAACTGGGCCGGACTCTCTGATGTGACTCGCAGTATGCAGACGCAGCGTGGTTTGGGTGCCTCCAAAGTGTCAGCTCCTTCAGTAGGTGGTTCAATCAATATTGTGACCAATTCGGTAGAGGCCAAGAAAGGAGGGTCCGTTTCTTATGCGATGGGAAATGACGGATACAATAAAATCATGTTCAATGTGTCGACAGGTATGAGCAAGTCGGGATGGGCTTTGACACTGTTGGGTGCCAAGACTTGGGCTGACGGATATATTCAGGGAACGGAATATGAGGCTTACAACTGGTTCATCAACATTGCAAAGCGTATCAATGACAATCATCAGCTGTCGTTTACGGCTTTCGGAGCTCCCCAGTGGCACAACCAGCGTAACAACAACGACGGACTGACCATCGAAGGCTGGCAGACACTTGCCAAGAAATACATGAACGGGGACAGTCCATATAAGTATAATCCTACTTATGGCTATGGCTTGAATGGGGAAAGAAAAACGTCTGCCCGCAATGCCTATCATAAACCTCAGCTTTCGTTGAATCATTTGTGGCAGATTGATGAAAAGTCATCTTTGAGTACAGCGCTTTATGCTTCTATCGGTAATGGATATGGATATGCCGGACAAGGGCTGGAATCGACCGACCGGAGTAACTGGTACGGTGCTTCTTATGGTACGTTGAATACGACTTTCCGTCACGAGGATGGTACGTTTGCTTATGATGAGATTTATAAATTGAATCAGGAAAGTGAAAACGGTTCCAGAATGGCCATGTCGAAGTCTTACAACAAACATACCTGGATTGGTTTGCTTTCTACTTATACGACGAAGTTTGGTAAGAATATCGACTTTTATGGGGGTGTAGATTTCCGTTATTATAAGGGTGTACATACCAATGAACTTTGTGATCTTTATGGAGGCGACTATTTTATAGACTCTTCTTCTCGTCAGAATGTACTGGTTGCCAACAATGCCGCTGCAGCTGCCGGCAGTGCTTTCGTCAATCAGAAGTTGCAGGTAGGTGATGTGGTCTATCGTGACTACGATGGATATACAGTGCAGGAAGGGGTCTTTGCGCAGGCTGAATACAATAAGGATAAGCTGAGTGCGTTTGTGGCTGGTTCTATTTCGAATACGGGTTACTGGCGTTACGACCGCTTCTACTATGATGCGGATCATGCGAAATCAGAAACTGTCAATTTCCTGGGCTGGACAGTGAAAGGTGGTTTGAACTACAACCTGACTGAAAATCACAACCTGTTTGCCAATATCGGTTATATCAGCCGTGCTCCTTTCTTCTCGGGAGGCGCTTTCCTGCAGTCTACTACAAGTAACCTGACCAACCCGGATGCGGTGAATGAGAAAGTGTTCTCGGCGGAATTGGGTTATGGCTTCCGTTCTAAATTCCTGACGGCAAACTTGAACCTGTATCACACCAAGTGGATGAACAAAACGATGAGTCGTGGTATCGATTTGAAAAATGGCGAAGGTGTTTTTGTAGACCGTATCAGCATCAACATGAGTGGGGTCAATGCGATTCACCAAGGTGTGGAACTGGATTTCGTGGCGAAACCGTTCAACTGGCTGGATGTGCGTGGTATGTTCTCTATGGGTTTCTGGCGTTGGGACTGTGATGCCAAGGGTTATTTCTACGATTCTACCGGACAGCCTGTAAAGAGCTGGACAAACCAGGGACAGATTACACATGCTTCCGGTATTCAGGCTGAAGACCATGCTTCGATGACCATCCATCTGAATGGTACGAAAGTGGGTAACTCGGCTCAGACTACTGCGGCTTTGGGACTGGATGCCAAGATTACTAAAGACCTGAGTGTGGGTGTAGACTGGAACTATTATGGCCGGAACTATGCGGAATGGTCGTTCAACTCCAATGATTTGGTGGCCAACGGAGAGAAGTCGTATGACGATCCATGGAAGATGCCGGATGCAAATGTTTTCGACTTGAGCGCCAGATATCGTTTCAACATCGGAAAAATCAGTGCGACACTTTATGGTAACATCGACAATGTATTCAATCAGGAATATATCACGGATGCCATTGACGGTGCTTCACACACCTGGAAGGATGCCCGTGTGTTCTACGCATGGGGCCGTACTTACAGCGTGAGACTGAAACTTAATTTTTAATCTCTAAAGTTGGTGGAATTTATGAAAAGAAACTATATAATCCCCGCAATGGCATCGTTGCTTATGTTAGGTGCTTGCGATTATAATGAAGATAACTTTGAGGGACTGGACAAAATGACCCGCCCTACCAATGTCTTTAAGAAAGACTATACTCTGACGGATGCAGATTATGCAACAATTGCCAACAACAGTACCAACAAGGCGCTTGCCGAAGCTGCCGGCCTTTCCGGCGAACTGTCGGCACTGAAGACCTCATTGACCTTTACCGATGAATTGCCGGGCACGGAATATATTCCTGCTTTTCTGGCAGCTACCTGGTATACGGGGGATGACGGTTCTGCAATCAAGGTTACTTATAACCAGCGGAGAGCATCTACTGCTACGGAGAAAGCGCTTAATGCAGCCTCTATCTATAGTGTCAGCAATGAGGACTATGAAACGGCATGGGAGGGTGCCAAGAATACCTTCTTTACTCCCACAGAAAGTGCTTCCAAGCATGTGCCGGGTATCTTGAAAACGAAGTATCCGGAAGCAGCCAATGGGGACATGGTATTGGTGGACTACAATTATTCGGAACAGGAACCGAGCGGGGACGCTCCGGCTTTGAGCGAGGGCTTCGACGGACAGACGAACGGTGAGAATGTGGCCATTGACGGATGGCACAACGTGACGACCATAGGTACGTATGCCTGGCAGGCCAAATCGTACAGTGGTAATCTCTACATACAGCAGAGTGCTTACAAGCATGACGGTGAGTTGGAATCTTATATGATTACGCCGGCTGTGTCCATCGAATCGGGCATGAAACTTACTTTTGATGCTTGTTATGGAAATTACAAGGCAGAGGGTGGCCGTCTGTCAGTGCTCTACAGTGAGAATCTGTCAGATTTTACGAAAGAAGCCATTGATGCCGCTACGTGGACAGATATCACGTCTGCCGTGAATATACCGGTTCCCGATGGAACTTATGGTACATTGGCTAATGTATGTGACTATGATCTTTCTACCTTGGCCGGCAAGAAAGTTTATTTTGCATTCCGTTACAACGGCAATTCAAACAATGCTACGACTACTGTGCAACTTGACAATGTGGTAGTGAAGAAGGCGGCAGGAACCAGCGATTTGAAATCGACTCAAGTGAGTGACCTCTTCCAATTCAATGGAACCGATTGGAAACTGTTTACCGGCGCTCTTTCTTTGGATGCGGCAGACTATAAGGCTATGGGCAGCAACTATGGAAACTTGGACAGCTCCATGGCCCCCGACAATTATTTGCCTGTTTACCTGTCACAGCGTTATCCTTATGCACAGGAAGAAGATCAGTATACGGTGGCCTACAAATACTATGACGGAAAGAGTAACAGTGTGAAATGTGCTACTTATATGATGCAGGCTGGCAAATGGGCCACTACTACAGTGCAGGTACTCACTAATCAGTTTGTGCTGACAAATGGCAAGTGGAACTATGACCCCAGCACGGTAATTGATTTGCCGGTAGAGAAGGGAAATGCTGAAGTTTCTGCCTTCTATCAGGCAATCACGGACTGGGTAAAGGAAAATCATCCTGAATATGTCACAGGGTATGGCAACAATGATTATTACTATGGTGGCTCAGCTTATCAGAATAATTTTGACTTCCGTGTGAGTGCATGGAAAGGCCAGGGTACTTACAATGACATGAGTGATGCCGACATTGAGAAACTGATGTGGGAGCGTCTGCCGGAAGCTTTCCCGCACGCGTTGGAAGCTCTTTACGGTTCTGTCACTCCGGTAGACGGTATCGATGTGATTTACACGATTAATTTTGGAATTTACGATGGTAGTGCGACGGTAACCTGGACGATTCAGTACAAGGTGGTGGCTGCCGGTAAATTTGAATATGTGGCTGAATCCTTGAAGAAAGTAGAATAAAACGTGAGTATGATATAAAATCAGAAAAATGATAAGTTGCCCGTCATTGAGTCCAATGGTATCAATGGCGGGTTTCTTTTTGAAGAAACAATGGGCCGTGATAGCCGAACGAGGAAGATTGCGATCAATCTGGTGGTTGCTGTGTCTTTTCTCCGGTAGGGGAAAAAAGTGAAGTGCGTAAGTTTACTTTTTCTTACTCTGTCAGTAATCATCCTCCCCGTTAGGGAATAGCGCTCTGCGTTCTGCTGCTGCATCGAAAAACTCATACTCGTCTTTCACCTTGGCTATCAGTTGAAGAATGTTGGTTATCAGTTTACGTTCCGAACTGCGTGCTGCGGGCAGGTAGTCCTCTAAGTCCTGTTCCATCGTGCAGACTTCTTCTTCAAATTCGTTAATGTCGAAACTTTCGTCTTCCAGCAGGTCATTGTCCAGCGCATTCTCCATGCGCTTTTTTAGTTCCAGTAAGTCATCTCTGTTCATTGTCATCATATTTTGTGCCATAAAGATAAGAAGATTATTCTTATGTTGTAAAACTTTTTAGTGTCTTACTGGCTAGGAGGATAAATCCTTATAGGGGTCTAATTCCTATGAAACAAATTCTTTAACATAGCGTAATTATTAGTGTTCACTAAAAAATCATAGGAATTCTTTACTCAATATAGCTATCTGTCTCATATATTAAAATCTGTTTTAAATTATTTATAATCGATTATAAATTAATAGGCTAATTGGGGTATTCTATATTTTGAAATTCTTTCTTACTTGCAAAATCTACTCTTATTCAAATGTCGTTAATACAAAATTAACCATATTGAATCGTATTTTCCCAAAAAGCATCAGTGATTTTAGCCCTAAATTGCATTGATAAGAATATAATATACCACCTGTATTCTTTTCCAATAAAACTACCATTTCAGGTACAGATAATTGATTATTCCCTAATTCAAGTTCTATGTTTTGTATTCGATAACACTCCGATATATGTACACCTCCAATTCCTGCACCTCTGATAGTATCTAATTTACAATGAGTAGTGATGTATTCTTTGTTATTCTCAAAGAATCTTTTGTCTAACGAACCATAGGAAGCATCACCGGTATCAATGTTCATTAACATTTTATTGCCTTGTACGATACCCTTGCTCAATAAATTCATACTGGATGAAAAACACATATTTGGGAACACTTGACTTCGTTTAGGAGCGACTGATGGAATTGTAATTTTATGATTAACAAAATCAATGGTCAGGTCTTTGAGTTGTAACATCAGTTCGCTACCGACAACAATATTGAAACAATCAATATATTTGTCTGCCTCTTCGTTGTTGGTTGTTATATTTATGACATAAAAAGGAACATCTGTAATAATCATATCTCCAATTTTTAATTCCTTTGCTATTGCGTAGTTCCCATTTTGTATACCTACTCCCCCAACAGTACTTGATGCTTCAAGTGGAATTAAATTATATTTAAGGGCTAATGATTTTGAAATAATATTTACTCCTGCTCCTGTGTCAAAAGTAATATCAGCTTCAACTCCATTGATATAACTGTCTCTTAGATGTATTAATACCGAATTATTCTTTTCTGGACCAACAGGTACAATCTCAAATGGAATAGTTCCTGCCGAATTTTCAAATGTGATTTTATATGGATTGTATTTAGATAATGCTTCGTATTGATTGATAAATTGCTGAACACCTACAATGGTTGTACTATCAAGATGAGTGCGTATTGAGTCAAGAGTTGAAGATAACATTTTTGCAGCAGCCTTATTATCTCCAATCCTGCTTAAGTCCATTGCAAACATCATAGAAGAATTGAGTAGATTGCCAAGATCAAGATTTTCTGACTGAGTGTTGAATAATTCCGTAAACGCAGGAATAGAAACATCCGGACGATTTAGCCTATTTCCTATAAGGCAACGAGAATATATTTCAAAAAAATCGCTGATTGAATCTCTGGGTTCTGTTTGATATAAAGAATCCAATGCAAACCAGTCTGAATTATTCATTGCATCGGCTATTTTTTCATCTGAACTTTGACTATATCCCAATGAAAACGAACCTAAACATATCCATAATGTAAGAATGAGTTTCTTCATAATCTGTTGTATTATTGTTTAACATTGTCACAACTCTCTTTGTTAGGATCTATCCTATCTATTCTTCAACTATTTCTTTGAAATTACTCCAATTACGAGTGTTTCTATATAAGTCAGCAGTTCCTTTGGGCACAAAAAGAGCGCATTCTTCTGTGTTAGGAACAATCCTTACCGTAAGAGGTTCTTGCCATTTAAGATGCAAACGTGAAACAGAACATCCAAGAAATGCTTCACTGGAAATGGTCATTACAGTCATGGGAATGGTTAAATCCTTCAATAAAGACCCGGTCGTAAAAGCCTGATTCCCTATTGACGAAAGGTTTGAATCATCATTGATTTGTATATCTTCCATTCTCAAACAATCATAGAATGCCTTGCTATTGATTTCCTCCACTGAATTGGGTATTTGAACCTTATTTAGGTTTTTACACCCTTTGAAAGCTGACATCCCGATGATTTTCAGTCCTTCAGGAAGGATTATTTCTTTGAGATTAACCGCATTTGTAAATACATCGGAAGGAATTTCTCCATATAAGAAAATGTCTTCATACCTCTTTGACGGATTCCAACCGTAATACTCGAATGGATTTTTATCACCGGCAACAATTGTACATTCTGAGAGGTCAATGCTTACAGGATTTTGTGCATAGCTATTTTCCTGATTTGATAATAAACTTTTTATGACCGGAAAATCGAGACCATTGACCGGGCCGATAATCTTAAGAGAACGTATGCGGTTTAGGTTGCTGGCTTCATTTCCTAAAAGAACCTGAAGGCTTCCCGGCTTTTCAACTGATATTTCCACATTTTCGCCCAATGAAGCTGGCTCTTGAATAATGCAAGGACCACAATTATCAACAGCCGATTGGTTATTGATTTTAAAATCCAAAGACGCAATTCGTCCTAATCCATCGTTTTTTTCAAAGGTCAAGGTTATAATGTATTCATTATCATTGGCAGCTGTAACTTTTTCTACCTTTATCCAATCCGTGTTTTCAGGGTATATCTCGGCAACTGGAAGAGAGCCGGCTTGTACCTTGACGCTCATTTCTCCTTTCCCATTATGAAGATAGTAGCAATTATTTTCAGGGACAACGCGGGGAATACCTTCTTGCGTAATGTGAATAATGGTTGTTTCGCCTTTGGAGCTAACAACCACAATGCCCTGCCGGGACGAAATGTCGGGATTTTCCGAAATGTTAACACGTAATTCTCCATTGCCGTCAATGAGTGAAATGGAAGTATCAATCCATGCCTCGTCTGACGAGACCGAAATATCGGAACTCTTTGTTGTGAATTTCAGGACGGTTTCTGTCTTGTCGGAGGTAAAACTAATTCCCTCTTTTATCAGTGCCAAAGCATCCTGAGACCACGAAATCTTTTCAAACTCTTCATCATGGCAACTTGACATGAATGCAGAAAGCACAATACTCAATAAATAAAATGTTATTTGTCTCATATATTAATTAGCCTTAATGTTATTTATTCGTTTGACAATAAAAAAGTGGACGAGCTATTGAAATTTTTACTGTACTTACATTAAATCTCAGTTGAATACATTTTCACTTTGTTTTCCGTCGAAAAATAAAATATTCCATTTTCATCGCTTGTACAACCTGCTATAATCGTGCTGTCTGCAGCTTGACATAAGACGACATTGGCAAATACGATACTTTGTCCATCACTATCTACCACTGTACCTGTAATGGATTGTGCCCAACTGAATATAGGTGTGAGCATAAGGATACAAACTAAATACTTTTTCATTTCTATTGATCCTTAATTCCGCAACACTATTACAAATATAACTTTTTAAGTACCTGAGCAACAAAAAGTTGCTCAGGATTTTGCCATGTCAGATTTTTCACCTAT
>CABIXF010000049.1 GCA_902362595.1 Bacteroidaceae bacterium
CTCCCATTTTTCAGTGTCCCCGGACTCATTCAGGAAGCTGATGGTAAGCCCACCCAAAAAAAAAACTCCCATTTCTCAGTGAATCGCACTTGAGAGGTCGTATTTGTTTGAACTGGATATACCGGTTCTTCGAATGTTTTTGTTGCCATAATTCTGAGTTTTTTACGAAGTAAACTTACCGAGTTAGATTTCAAAAAGACATTGTTTTATTTACGCTTGTGCGTCCCGTACAGGCGTGATTTGAGAGTAGTGCTGCGCTTGTGGTTTGCTTCCTCTATTTTATCGACAAGCAAACCGCAGAACTCTTCGCCGTACATGTAGGCCATCTGTTCCTTCAGCACCATGATGGATGCAAAGTAGGGGCGGGAAAACCATTCTCGAGGTTTACGCGGATTGCCGGATGTATAGTATCCACCGGGTTTTGGCCCAACTTTGCGAGGCACATTTAGCCCGTGTTCTTCACGATAGACCGGGTTTAATATCTCTAAGTCACCGCCGTTACCTTTGGTATATCCTTTACCGACACCCATGTCCTGATATATGCCGTACTCCAGAAACTTGTGCTGAATGGTAGATACTGAGTCCGTGGAAGATATGACGTTATCACGTATCTGCTGGTGAAGTGAGTATGTATTAATGACATGCAGCCGTTCGATTTTCTCTCGCCAGATTGTTACCATCATTTCCGCCCAGGCTTCCTGATATTTCCTGCGGTCTTCATCGGTAGCTGCCGGTCTGTTTGTGTCCGTTTTAGCCATCCCACTCGTCCTCCATATAACATAAATCAGTTGGTTCCGTCAGCTCTACCATGAAGTACAGTCCGGTGCATCCGGAAATGAAATACTCCCCCAGTTCACGGGCGTAGATTTTGGAGACATTCAGGAAGGATAAATCCAGGTCTTCGTAGATGTATTTGTCACGGATCATGCGGGAATGGAACTGTCGGAAGAGATGCCGACAGATGTCAAGCTTTTCCGCCCGGTCGGTCATGTCATCGTATTTGTACCGGATCAGGAGAAATACCGTGAAGGTACGCTTCTTGAACCAGCCACCACCGATTTGTTCTACGGCAGCGTCGTTGGTATCATCGACACAGACGAAAGCGGATTGTTTCCGGAAATTGTCGAGCACATCCTGAAGGGAATTGATTCCGCTACAGGAACACGGGTAGAACGAGTTGGCTGTGGCCAGCTTGTTCTTTTCGGTCAGCTCTTTAAAATAAGCGTGGCCGTCAAAGAATTTATTTGTGTCCATCTTGTCTTGATTTTATGATTTGAATATCGTGTGCTTTTGCGTCCAGTTCAGTCAGGGCTCGCCAGCAGTCCATCTGCAGGACTTCCTTTTCTTTCGTCACGTCTCCGCCGGTCAGTGCCCGGATCTGGGCGTTCATCGCGCCCATCAGGTCGGGCAGTTCCGGCTGATCAGCGTCGGCCGGTCGATGGAATGGCTGGAAGAAATGGGGGAATAGGGATATGAAATACAGTTTGACGCTGCCCCACCAAAGGAATACGGATACCAGTTCGTATTCCTTGATACGGGAAAAGGCAGCCTTCAGTGAGCCTCTGGCACCAGGATTCTTCTTGTACAAGAAACCATACAGGGATTTGAGTTGGGAAATATCCTGCGAATACAGGTAGCCCTGGTAGTGGTTCTCGCAACAAAGGTAATCTTCGAAGCTCAGTCCGTGCAGCATCGTATCGATGGCGTATCGGCCGCCTATCTTGTCCAGACGGACGGGGTAGGCGTTGGGCTCGGAAATAAAATCAATTTGCCGGAGAAAGCTGCGCACCTGCCAGTCCTGAAGGATGAATCTCAATATCTTGTGCCAGTTCAGGCGGAACGTGCACAGCCACCCTCCCTTGACTCGCTTCCGGACACGGATTCCGGTAAAGCGCATGAAGACGTAGGTCTTTGCCTTGGCCGGAGGAAACAGGGTGATGACCAGGAACACATATCGAAGCTGTTCTTGGTTGAGCTGCTGCCACGAAGTGGGGAAACGGAAATCGAGGATTCTACCCCCAAAAGTATGTGGAATCGTCTTTCTCATTTTTGTAGGTCTCAAAATGTTTGACTTTGTACGCCTCGGAGTCCTTGTAAGCAGTGAAGGTTTCTGCCTTGGCTTCCGCGTAGTTCTCGATGCGATCCAGCATGGCCTTTGCCGTCGGCCAATCCTTTGCAATGCAGAATCCGATAAACTTGCACATGTAGTCGGCCATAGCGGTTTCTTCTTTGGTGTACGCATTGTGCCGGGTCTGTTCAAGGATATGGTCGAAGAACTCAGCCGACACGTGCTGCCGGAGTTTTTCTTCTGCCTGATACATGCGGGAACGACATTCTACCAGCTTGGAACGATGAACGTCTGCGGACGGGAATTCGACGTACATCTTCAGCTGCCGTGCGGTGTAAATCAGGTTCGGGATGTTGATACGAGCCTGTGCTGTATCCGCCCAGTCAGTTCCGACCAGCAATTCCAGGCACCGGTCGTATGCGTCCTCGGCGGAGTTGGTGACTTGCTGCAGCAGGTTCTTCACTCTGTCTGCAGAAGCCGGGGCCAGATTCTGGTTAGACACTACGCCAAAGCCTGTCGGTGTTAATACCAGGTCGAGCTGCGGTATCTGTTCTTGATAGGTACGCAGACAAACCAGTTTTACGACGGCCGCCTCGAGGCCGGGAACAGTATCCAGTTTTTCGGCCATGTCGCCCAGCAGCACCCGGTTAATGCTTTGTAGGGTATCGTCGAGGTGAGGGGCGATCATGTCGTAGACCTCTGCCGTAGAATTGGTGGCAGAGGTGCATATTCTTTCGAAAACATTTTGTGAAAATGTGATAGCCATATTGATTTGTTTTAGGATTGACTTTCAAGGTCGGAAGCTGTCTTTTGCTTCGCGTCGGTGTTCTGGTCAAGGGTGGTAAGAAGTACCATTGGAATGTCTGGATACACCTTTTCACCCCATCCGTTATACGCAATTACAATCTGATGAGGGATGTTCATCAGGTCGTGGAAGGGAATCTCCAGTGCCTGTTTGAGTGTGAACAGCTCTCGTTTGTCGGAACCGGAGTTGTTACTCTGTCCTTTGCCGGGCGTGGCTCCCACCAGGTTGGGGTGGATATTGTCGCCGTAACAAGTAATGTTGCTGGCCTCCTGAATGTCTTCGCTCCAGTCGCCACCCTCCTTTCCGGTCTCGATGATGTTGATACGCACCATGCGGACCTCACGGCCATTCGGGTCGATGTAGTATCCGGTTATCCAAACCTTGCCGCTGTTTTCGATTCCGGAAACAAACTTCTTGATATTTTCCTTCTCCTTTTTGATACGTTCCATCTTCTTCAGCGGGTCGGTAATGTGCTCTTCCGAACAGATATTACTCCAATAGTCCTTGTGCACTTCGACCTGGTATTTCACGCTGGCATGGTTGCGCAGCTTCGCTTTTTTACCTTTCCCGATCAATCGCTTGATGTCGTACCAGTCGCCCCGGAAAATGCTGGTGTAATAGGGGATGGGGTAATACTGGAAGCCGGGCGTCGGGAATCGCACCAGGATGGCGAATTTCTTGTCTTTCGTTCGGACTCTCGTTTGTCCGTCACGCCCCGGCTCGCGCCCCATGAGTACCATCAGGTCGCCCAGTGGGTCTCGCGGATCAAGCAATCGGATGACTTCGTAGTCATCTGGACTGAGTGAGGCGTTGTCGCGGAAATTGGCATAAATCACGTGGTTGATTTTGCCGTATCTTGCTTTTTCGAACCGACAGTAACAGGCTTCTTTGTGAATCAAACGATTAATCTTTTTACCGTCCTTGGAAAGAATGATGACCGACACGCAGAAAAAGAAATACTTCATGTCCGTGGCCTGCTCGAGCTGGAACAGTGGCAGACTGTTGCGGACCAACCAGCTCTTAATCTCCGGATGGGTGGTAGGTTGCTTGGTATCTACGTCCATATACTTGAGCCCGGCCCCGTAACAGGTGATGACGTTAAACAGTTTGTTTTGGCTCATGACTTCGTCCTGACCTATCATCTTGATAATTTTGAACGGCAGTTGGTTGTCTTCGCCAAAATTGACATACGCCATGCCTTGCCGGTTCGGCACAGGTGTTGTGCTGATGTTCGCATCTTCGTCGAATACCTGGCTGCTGTCTTCCACGGAAGCCATTTCGGTGTTTATTTTGGATACCTCGATGTCGAATATTTCACCAGGCATAAAATTGTCGTCGTATTGTGAGATTGTGGGTTCCATATTAGAGATAAATTGTCATGTTGTTAATTTCGAAAAGGGATATGTCACGGAAAGAACGGATTAGGCCGGATGCCGGAAGGCGGACCCGGTGAAGTCCCTGGCGCCAGTGGGAGCCAACGCACACCGCGCCTCGGTATTCCAGAATGTCGCCTGTGCTGAGCTTCCACAGCTTCAGGTTGCAGGGTTGCCCGGACTCGAGCAACCTCAATGCGTCTTTGATATGTATTACGTTCATAGGCTTTAATTGTATGTGTCATCGAATGAGTCGTCGAAGATGTCCGGAAGCAGACGGAGCCGCTGCTGGCACCGGGATGCGAAGATGTAAGAGACAGTGAAAGCAAACAGTCCGTCGTCTTCATCGCTCCGGCTGGTATTGCTTTCGGTGATGGTTATCGGGATGTCGCCGGATTCATCCATCAGCCAGACTTCGGTCGCCCTTGCCACATCGTCGGCCAGGGCGAACATAGATTCAGGAATGTAGCCAGTATTGAGTGTGTGCTTGCGCTGCTCGTCAACATGATAGGTCTTGTATTGTCCGGCGAAGTAAGCTGCACTTCGGGTCAGTTCCGGTTCAACTGTGTCACCGCCTACAAAGTAGAATGTCTCGATAACACCAAACGAGTTCCGGAACTTTAGACCGATAGATTCCGGTTCGTCCTGGTCCACGCGGAAGGTCTGCTTCCGGGCACCGGCCAGGATGGTGTACCGCAGCAGTTTGTAGCCGGACTGTGTGAATTGGGAAGGGGATACATCAATGGAACGGATGCCATAGTCGGCTACGTTGCCCAAGGAACGGGTGGACTTGAGCAGTTGGTTCTGGTTGTTGACGAAGATACATTCTGCCGTCACTGGGATGGTCGTACCTCCGGAGGATAGTTTCCCGGTCGTAAGGTACAGCGTTTCCGTGCGGCCAAAGGAGGTGATTTTGTCACGTCCGGCCAAGGTTGTCAGAAAGTAGTCCGCTACAAAATCCTCTGCACTGCAGGGGACGATTGGACGGCATAGCAGTACCGTGAAATTTGTGGAATTATCCCACAGACTATCCGCTATCATTTCGTATGTGAAATCTGTGAGCGGCTCATTGATTAAATAAGATTCGAGCAGAGAAAGCAAATCCAATATTCGGATAATATTTTGGGAGTCTGGTGTATATGATTCTTGCAAAATTACAGAATCATTTTTCTTCAAAATGAATGTAACCTCTTCATCTGCATTGATTACGATTTCATTAAGTTGAGAAGAAAGCGCAAATTCCGGTATTTTTTGAGTGACAGAAACCATGATTCTTTGTTTTGCTCAAAGATACCTGGTGTGGAAAAGGGGTAAAAAGACAAAAGGCGCAGCGCCCTCACGGCGCCACGCCTTCACACTATCAATGTAGAAAAAATGTAATCATCTAAAAACTCGCAGTCTATCTGCGCAGCATCATCCATGCCGGCCGGCCATCGGGCCCGATGGTGAGCTTGTATCGTAGTTCTACCATCGTGGCCGCAATCTGGTTGATGCTGATGTCGGCCATCTCAGACAGTTCGTCTTGAATCTGCTGTGAGGTCTTGTATATCACATTCTCGCTTTCCCGTTCCACCGGGAGATATTCCTGGAAGTAACGGATAAGGATATATTTGTCGAATTTGATTTTATCAGCTGCCATGTTCTGCCTCCTTTCTGTCGTTTAAAGCGCGTTGGATTAGTTTGCTTAGTTGCTCCATTTCGGGGCGGGTGCAGCATAGTTTTTCATTTCCATACATGAGGATGCTGTATTGTTCGAACAGTACCGTGTCTTCTTCGTATGCCTGGTATTTATCGACACGGAATATCGGTCGCTGTAAAGAGTCGGTCATCGTAATCCTCCTTTCTTGCAAAGTAAGATGGAACAAGCGAACCAGCACAAGCAGACAACGGCTGCCAGCCAGTGAGTGAAGATGGAACAGGTGAGCAAGCAAAAAGAAGCCAATGCTTGGGACACCAGCACAGTCTGAAGGTTAGTGACTTTCTCTTCCATGATGGAGGAGAACAATACATTTTCACGATTTAGCCATAAAGAAATGCGGCTTTCTTTCGCCTGGCTTACAGGCAATGCAATTTGATTTTTCATTTTTGTACGACATTTAAAATGAAACAATATTTTGATAAAGTACGGGAAGAGAACAAGAAAAGTTCCGCTCCCCGTTGTCGTACACCTGAATCAGGCAGTGGGTCCATTAAGACTCCACACGGGACGGAACTTATACGATATAGTAAACCACAAGGCATAAAAAATGCCCGCAGCATAAAAATGGCGAGCCATCTCGCCTGATTCAAATGTACGACATCGCAAATGTATGTTTTTGTTTTGAAATAGCAAAAGAAAAAGCGGAAACTTTTTAGTGTTTCCGCTTTTTATAGGGCCTCTGGGTTATGTTCTCAGTACTTCATAGGGAGTACTCCAGTACTGCTACGGAAGTACTATAGTACTTTCAGGGAAATACTGCAGTACTGGCTAAGGAGTACTGGTGAAGTTAGAAACCTTCCTCAAATGATGTTTGTTCAGAAAGAGCTTTTGTTATCAAGTTGTATTCCTCAAACAAGAAAGCTCCTACTTCATCTTTCTTGTATCGTTTATATTCATAGTCTCTTTTTTCTGCATTGACCTCAAGTCTGATTTTCTTAATTCCTTTTTTTAATTTCTCAATATCTTCTTTGCTGATTTTATATTGAGCAATGATTGTATATCTGTGTATATTGTAGGTTAAAGAAACTACCTCACCTATGTTATCTTCCGCTTTCTCTTTGCAAAATAGTTTAATAACTTCATCATCATATAATTTAATGAGCATAGGAGAGTCTTTAAACACGTAAAGACTATTTAGGTCTGTTGTTACAGCCATTACGTCAAGTGTGTATTCTAAAGGTTCATTGCCTATTTGGGAAACGGATAATCCGAGTTCAAAATACAATTCACTTTTTGTTGTATAAGAGGAGTTTTTTGTTGTTGAAATAAATCTGGAACCTGTCACTATCTTTATACCATCGGACGTTTGCTGATTTGATTCAATAATAGGATATTGGTTATAAGCACCGAAAAATCCTATTTTATAACCTTTTTCTTGAGCTACCATTGTATTGAAGGACATGAAAGTAGCCAATAATATTAATAATAAATTCTTCATAGATAAATTGTTTTAGTTTTCAGTCTCATCATCATTGTCAATGACAGCTTCCATGGAATTTTGTTGCTGTAACCATTTTTCTTTTGCTTCTTTGTCTGAAAGCATAGATTTTTCAATTGCCAATGTTTCTTTATATTCTAACGCAGCTGCAGCCATAGTCCATTTGACTTCTAATCCTCTTTTTTCTACTTCTTCTTTAATTGCAGAAATAGGTATTCTGAAAAATTCTTTTCTAGGGTTAACCTTATTCACCTGATTTTGTACAAAATATTTATGTAGAGCTGTTTCTAGTCCAGGAGCATCCTCAGAATAAATCATTGCATGAACATCAAACGGGAATGGAACGCTGGCATCACCCAGTTCTCTGACGCGGTCTAATGGCTCCAGTCTTCTTGTCATACCGATTTTAAATACATTCTCACCAAATGAACCGATATTAGATATTATATAAACATGTCCGGACTTCGTTTGCTGAGCCATAGATAAAGCCCTTTGGTTCTTTGCTTCTGCTTCTTGCAGTTTGACTTGTAAATCGGCCAACTGAGCTTCATACTTAGCTTTTTGCTCTGCACTGGCCTTTTCGATTGCCTGTTGAGCTTTTTCCATGGCACGGCGAATAGTATCTTCCTCTTTAGCTGCTTCTTTCATTGCACGTTCATATTCGCGACGTGCTTTCTCTTCTTCTCTAATCTGTTCTTTAATTCTCCGTTGCTCTTCTCGCTCTTGAAGTTTTAGTTCATAGACGATAGCTCCCCATTTTAATTCATCTAATCGTGCCTCGAGATAAACTTCAGTAATGTGAGCATTTCTAAATGCCATTCCTAAATTATTCACTAAAGAATAAGCATCACGGATTTTCTGTTCCAAAATACCGTGGTTGTCTTTTTTTATCATAGATAAAATAGAATCCACTTTACCGTTAAACGCGTCAAGAACGAAATTTTCAGCAGTGGTTCTTCTATTTGTTTCTACATAATCACATTTTGAAGCATTGCCACTCTTTATGAGCATTTTTGTTTTTTCTCTTGCATCTTTTAGCCTTTGTCCTGCTTCATCATATCCAAATTCTTCTGCTAAATCGTCTAATAAAGAAAAGGTTGGTTTAAGATATTCATCACCATATCCTTCAATCACATTTTTCATAGCCTTTGCTACATTTTCGTAGTGTTGGGCCTTTTGGGCAATCTCATAAGCATCTCCTGCGATTGTTTTAGCTTTTTCTTCTGCTTGTTCCAGCATTAATGTAGCTTGTCTGGTCGCATCTGACTTTATACGTTCGGCCTCCTCTTTACTCTTTTGTATCAGTTCCCGGTTAGATTTTCGGATTTCTGATGTCTCATTTTTTGCTGATTCTAAATCAAGATTTGCTTGCTGAATAATGCTTTTGGCATTCTCTTCAGCCTCTGTAATCATACCAGATGTTTTCTGTTGGGCTGAGTTTATCATATTGTCAGCTCTTTCTTGAGCAGAAGAAACAATGTCTGAAGCTTCAGCTTTTGCTTTTTCTAACCTTTCTGCAGCTTCTTTGTCTGCATCTAAAGCAGAAGAATATACTTCTAATTTTTGGTTTCGTTCTGCTAATTGCTCATTGGTGTCTGTTAATTGAACATTTGTTTGATGTAAATCATTTAGAGTAGAACTTAACTGCTGCTTTTCTTTATCTAATTCTTTAATATTGCTTTTTAAAGATGATAGCTTATATCCTAAGTAAAAGATAATAGCAAGTAAACATGCTGATATATAGATAAAAAGTAAATCCATAGGTAATATCTTAGTGTTTAGTTATTTCGTTCATAATTTCGCATAATTCTTTCTCGTAAATGAGCCGGATGTTCTTTCCTTTGGCATTGAGCTCTTCAATCTTTTTGAGTTTGGATGGGCCGGCACCTTCTCCGACGATGACAATGTTTGTTTTGCCTGATATTGTCGTATTTATGTCTGCACCGAATGATTTCAGAATAGAACCGAGCTCATCGCGGTCAGGGTAGGCGCAAAAGACACCTGTAATCACCACTTTCTTTTGGAAGAAAATCGTATCCTTGTTTTCTATGTCTTCCTCGGATAAAGGCATCAAGGTGTCATGGTCGTACTTACGTGCGTCCTTGTTTGCCATCACTTCCTTCAGGTCGTAATGTGCAAGGTCTTTCGCCAGGTGTCCCTGGTAACAAAGGTAGAGCTTAGCACAGGCTTCCGCATCGGCCAGCGCGTCGTGGTGATTGACAAGCAGGATTCCGTTTTCTTCACAGCATGTTTTCAGGCCTTTGCCGTACAGTTCCAGTGTGTCGACGTAGTGACTCAGGTCAATTCCGGTCAGTCCATAGTATCCCATGCAGACTTTGAAAACGTTGATGTCTGTGGAGCTGTTATGGCATACAATCGGAAGATCTTCGATGAAGGATTTTAGTAAAGGGAATAGTTCGGAGAAGGTGGGGGCGTCGGCTACCATCTCATCCGTCAGTCCGTGTACATGGGTGTTGCGTTCGGTTCTGGAGTCAGGTATCGGTTTGATAAGTGAATAGAACTTTTGGCTGATAACTCCGTTGTGGACTCTTACAAGCCCTATGGCGCATGCACTGGTCAGCTCCGGTGTCATGGTCTCAAAGTCTATTGCGACGAAATCTTGTGTTTTCATTTGGCCTATTAAATTTGTTATAAAAATAATAGTCCAAATGTAATAAAATGTTTAGAGGAGGGCAAAAAATCCAATAAAAAAGGAGCCTACTAAGAGGCTCCTTTTATCTCTCAGTCAAAGCAAAGTGTTGAATTAAACAGTGACCGACATTAAATCTTTTGCTAGATTATGTAACCCTCTGGCTATTTTTTCAGCCTGTTGAGGGCGTGGCTTGCTTCTGCCTGCTGCATAATGTGCAAGCTGCTTTTGGTTTATTCCAGTAATAGTTTGTAGAGCAGAAAAAGAGAAAATACCCTGATAATAAAGTAATAGGCTTTGCACGTCAAATTTGTACACAAGTTCATATTCTCCATCAAAGACCGCAGGATATTCATCTCCGTCCTTTTTGGCGCAATCTACATAAAAGCGGATGCTGTCGACAACCTCTTTTTTAAAGTTGTCAAAATCACCAGTAGTAGCTACAATCCACCCAGGGAGTAATTCACATGAACCACTATATCCGTTTTCAGTACGTGCGGTTTCAATAACAACTTTATCCATATAATATTGTATTAAGTTTTCAAATAAAGCGGTCTTATTAGGACCGCCTATGTTGAATTAAAAATCTATTAGAGCAAGCGCTCAGGGTTAAAATTTTAACCCTGATTGCTTTTCAATACTCTTTAGCAAAAATCCCCAAACATCGTCTGAAGTATGACCGTTGACGGTTACTTTTCCTTTCTTGACAGGATGTTTGAACTGACGATGGCTGCCTTCTTGATTCGATAGATACCATCCATCATCCTGCAATTTCTGGAGAATTGCTGAAACTTTCACTGTCTTCATAGATCACTGTTTTAATTCAACAGTGCAAAGATAGTAATTTTACTATTATCTACAAATGAAAACGATAAAATAATAGTAAAATAGTTACTATTATCGCCGCTTTTAGGCGTAGAAAAATCGAAATACCTTATTCCCCGCCGCCCGATTTTGCCGCCAACGTAGTGATCAGCAGCAAAATCGGGCGGCGGGCGGCCGTGACGCTACCCACCTCCCAATCTCTGCTACGGCCATTTGCAGCCCCTACAGCCGACCTTCGTCACCGTAGCTGTAATGACTTCCATCCGCTACGATTACATGGTCAAGTAGTCTTATATTCATAGTCCTGCCAGCTTCCAGCAGGGCATGGGTTAATCGGTCATCATCTTGGCTCGGGCGCGTATTTCCCGATGGATGATTGTGGCAGAGTATCATGGATGTGGCATTGCAGGTGAGGGCTTCCCGCAAAATTACTCTTACATCTACCTGTGTGCTGGCAAGTCCTCCGACTGAAATACGCTGTTTTCGGATGATTCTTCCTGCTTGGTTCAAGTAGATTGCCCAACATTCTTCTACCTTTAAGTCAGCCATGTAGGGGTGCATTACTTCATACACGTCTGTACTGGAGTGTATTGTCTTTCTGTTGTTTTTCCGTTCCTTGATACGCTTGTATAGTTCAATGACTGCCAGTGCCATTTCTCGGCGTGCTGGTGTCAGCAGGTTACAAACATCTTCTATCGACACATCGTTTCCGTTCGCCAACATGGCGTTCACTTGATTACTCGTTTCCTTGCTGTTAGTAAGCTGATACACTACTTCTGCATCACTCAGGTGGCTGCACTCGCCACAAATTTCGAATAAATCTTTCATAAGGTTGATTATTAAATTGTTAGACAAATAAAGTTTTCGCTAAAAACATACCTCCCAAAACCGAAGCCCCCAGCATTTCCAAATGGCAGGCAAAACGGGCATAAGAGAAACCTCGGGTTATCACGTCATCAAATACAAGTACCTTTTTCCCCTTGAAATAGTCTTTGTCAAGATTGATTACTTCCACATTATTGACGTGCTTTCCTGGTTTACTTTCGTGGATTGCCAGTCGTTCGCCCTCTACCGTGATATGGTCGTATCCGTTCTGGACTCCAGAAAGCCGCGCCACTTCTGCGGAAAACTCTTTGTATCTGATTTCATTTTTCCGCTGGCTGCTGGCTGGGATACAAACAAAAACCATGTCACTCGCTGACGTGCCAAACTGCTCACGGATTTTCTTGGCAACAAGCTGGGCAGCCGAAACGGCACATTTACCGTCTTTGAATGACCACACAAATTTTCTCACTTGCCAATCCCTTGCACTGGCTTTATACTTCGTGGGCAGGTAGTCAAAAAAGCTGAACATGTACTTTCTGCATTGGTTTAACATGGATTCGGTAAAGGTTTTCATATCAGTGGTTTTAGAGTTTTATTCTTGAACCTCGAGCCGAGGTAGTGAGCCTTTTCTTCTGCTCTTCCTTCTCTGAGTTTTTTTTATTCCGTCGCCTTTCGCTGTCGGTTTGTTTCGCCTTTTTACACTGCCTCAAAAGGTGTTGCCAGCCGTGAAAGACAAGTTTTCACCGTAAAGCCCTGCCTTGAATACTACTCCGAAGGGGTGGAGATTTTTACGTGAACAGCGCCTGAACTTGGCATACGGTAGGCAACATTTACCTTTGCAGTGAAGAAAAGGCGTAACCGGCAGTGAGAGGTGACACCGATATGAATTCCGAAGAGAAGAACAGAAGAGCAGTCAAACAATACATAGCTTTAGCTATACCGCCAGTAGGGAAAGCAATGGGGCGGGTGGGCCGCTGCGTGAACGCTATCTTCAGCCCAGAAAGACTACCGAGTGTCTTTCTACCTTGTTACCCGGGAAATTCCCTGAATTTACCGGGTGCCAGCAGATTGTGAGCCAGTAGATTAGCATCCAGAAATAAGGATAAACAGATAGAGTTTTTTGGTATTTCCGCTCCTCAAATTTATAATGTGCACAGAATCAAATATTTACATAAATTAATAAATGCAATCTGTATTGAGGTCTATGAAGGGTTGGCCCCACCGCACAACGAAATCTTAAATTATTTAACGTTAAAATATACGGAATATGTTAATATTATTAACAGTGAAGGGTGGAAAAATATAAAAATAACCCTGACAACAATTTATATGCTTATCAGGGTTTACTTTAAGAATAGAAACTAATTAGCTTATTGAAAACTACATAGAGGATGTCACAAACATGTCGAATGTCATCTGGGGGAAACGCTCACAGCCGATACACAGAGTATCGAACGCATCCGAACCGTCCGTTCTCGCCTGAAGCTGGTCTTCTTCTGTTTCTGCCAGCTTCTCACCTCGCTTGTCTTTGCCCCCATTGTACACGCCTGCAGTCTGTACTGAGATAAGCAGGTCTTCGTTATTCTGCACATTGAAGAAAGGAGACAATCTGGCTCTACCAGCAAACATGCGGTTGATGAGTAACCACTTCTCAATATGCTTCATAGGACTTCCAATATATACATTACGTACTTCCCAGCCTCTATCCTTGAAAGCACGCTCGACAACGTAATGAAAGTCTTCGTCATTGACCGCATAGTTTGAGCCTAAGGCCGTACTGTCGTAATAGAATATCACTTCCTTGTGTCGCTGGTGTCGGTAATACTTGCAGAAGTCATCCACCAGTGCCTCGAGCTTACGCTCATACTTTACCCAGAACGACTTAATCACCTTCAGCCGGTTCCGGTCCGGCTGACCGGCTACCAGCCAGTTGATATTCGCGTTGAAGTCAAATGCGATGCAAATAGGTTTGTCCCTGTCAAGGTCGACATCCATTAAGCAGGAAGGCTCCTTGATTTTGTCGAACTGGTATTCCAGGCTGTCCAGGTAGCTGAAGTCAGTCGCATTGTATTTGTGTGCTTCTGTCATGCTGGAGTAGAAGCCGTCTCGACTGATACCGATACGTCGGCAGAGAATGGCCGTCTGGAAGGTGAGTGGGGGAAGGTCACGCTTCATCTGATTAATGAACGCTTCCCCCAGCAGCTGCATATTCTCGATTGTGGAGAACTCTCGGTACAGAACTGCCACAGAACCCATCCGGCACACGTCACGGTTCAGGGTACGCAGATAGTCCTTCAGGTATAAAGGAACCGGTTCAGATTTAGCCTGAAGGTCGCGGATGCGCTTCTTCGTCCGCCAGATTTCATGTACTGTCGCCTGGATGACTTCTATCAGTTCCGGGTCGCATTTCTTTTCGTAGTCCAGGAACCAGGAGCCTTTTTTCGTCACCGGCATATCGGAGGTAATCAGCATGCCATGGTGGAAGTAGTGATGCCCGAAATACTGCTTGTTACCACGGTTTGCCGGAAGAGTTTCGTCCTTCAACTGTTCGAAGTCGATGTACTTAGCTTCGTCGATGTCGAGGTAATCAAATGAGAATGAGTTGGAGGTACCGGAGCGGTCCTGGCTGATAATGTATCCGATAGAGCCGTTGTATAAAGAAATCACATTCTCCCAGTTGTCGGGCTGGAAGATAGGCTCACCCCATCCCCAGGACTTCGGCGGTTTTTTGCCGATAGTCCAGTGGACATCACGCTTGAATCCCCAGCGTTGCCAGTGGATCAGCATGGAAGGGATGGTGTTGGTGAGGGCACGTTTACAGTTGGCCGCGACAAAACCGGTGATGCTTCCTGGCATGCGCTGCATGTTGCGCAGGTTGATGGCGGCATGAATAGGACCTTTTCCCCAACCACGTCCGGCACAAAGAACGATTGTCTTTGCAGGGGTAAATATGACCTGCTGCTGCGTTTCATGGAAATACTCTCTCATGGTTCAGGCTCCTCCTGTGATTTTTTCGGATTGAAAATATCGTCTTCGTTGAAGTCGGCATCTTCAAACTCGATTTCTTGTACATCCTCATTCATGTACTGCTTTATCTTGTCTGCAATGCGCTGCCGAATGTTCGGTATCGGCTTGATTCCGATAATCGTCGGGTCGCTGTCCGGCTGGAAAGGCTGTACCACAATCTTGTCGTAACCTAAATCCTTGGCATCCTCCTTGTCGAGCTGCATGTACTTGGCATAGTAGTTGTCACAGGCGGCCATCGCCCGGGCGTCCTTCATGCGCCTGGCCATCTCGTAACTTTCTTCGTTGCGCTGTATGAATCGGTAGCGATGGTAGTCTTTGGTGGCCTTGTTCAAATCACCCAGCAGGTATTTGATGATACGGATGTCTTCGTAGGCGGCTGACTTCTGTATCTGGTATCGCTTCTGAATCTCCAGTACGATTTCCTGTTCTCGTATGCGCGGGTACTGGAGCCAGTAATTATACATGTCCCGAAGTCGGAGCAGACGCTGCTGGATGACTTCGGGAATGTTACGCTCTCGCATTTCGTCGACCGAGGCGAAGAGGTTTTCTTTGGCAATATCAATTGTGGAGGGTAATGGCATAGTTATAAGTCTTCGTCGGAATCCATGTCACGGATGTAGGAGCCGACAAGCTGCACCGCCAGCGGACTTCCGGCTTCGGCCAGCTCCAGCTCGTTTTGTCTGATCTGTAATGCCCGCTCGGCTTTCCTTTTACGGTAGGCTATGCTGGCCGGATGGGATTTGTCGGAAATGATTTCTCGCAGACAGCGTTCGTCTACGTCCATCAAGACTGCAATATCCGATACCGGAGTGAGCATCGTGGCAAGTTCCTTGATTCTGTCAATCTGTGCTGAAGTGAATTCCATTGAGGTGTATGCTTCGGGTATTAATAATCTCTGAAAACTGGTCTCGTAAGGTAAGAAAGATGTCGGGCTGCGTCGTGATCATCGCACATTCGGTCCGGTTTCCTCGCGTCTGGTTCTGGCTGGTAACGACTGTGACCATCCAGCGGTCATTTTCGATAAGCAGCACCTTGGAATGATTCTCCGTGAGGTACACTTCATCGAACACGGAAGACATAAAGGTGTACAGATTTACGGTCTTCTTGGCAGCCTTCAGGTCGGCCATCAGGACAGAATGAATAATCAGCTTTCGTTTTCGGAGGGAGAACAATCTGCGCAAGAACTCTTCGGAAGTAGAGAAGGTGGACACGTAGACTTTAGCCGGGCCGGTCTGTGACAGGATGAACTCGAGGACATCAAAAAGCTGAAGCCGGTTATCCAGGTACGCCTGTAAAGGCACATCGGATAACGGCTTCAGCAATCGAGTAACATGTTTCATGCTTTCAACCCTAATTCACGTAAGGCATTCACCTGGTCTTCTCCTACGTTGTTTCCGGTGGAGATAAGGAAGTCGTATCTCTGCTGTACTTTGGCCAGCAGCTTCTCGTACTTCTCCTGGTCTCCGGATTCCTTCAGCTCTGCCAGTTTCTTCTTGTTATCTGACAGATAGCCGCGGGCTGCACTGACTTTTTTGGCCATTTCAGCGGGGTCTTCAGGTGATTCACCTTCTGTACCGCCGGCACCCTGAGTGTCCGGATTGAAATGGTCGTACTTGTTCATGTTATCCCGATATCTGGCATCCAGCTCTTCCAGTTGCTTCAGGTATTCGTACCTGTCGCATGGAAGAGCATCCTTCATGGTTTTCAAAGTCTCAAAAGTCTGCTTCAGGCGGAAGTAGATGTCTTTGTTGTCTTCCCACAGCTGACGGATTTCTTCAGGTAATGAATCATGATCCGAACGTTTACCCTTTGCGATGGTAGCGTCCTGCGGTGTGTCGTCGTCGGAACTGATTTCAGAATGGAAGGTAGCCAGTGTTTCCGCTACGGACGGTACCAGCTCTTTGTCCATCTTGACCACGTCTTGAATCGTTTTGCGGTCCAACCGGATGGCAAGGTGTTTCTTCAGCTCATACTCAATCTTGCTTGCAAACTTTTTCGGGTTGTGGGAAATATTCTGATAAAGGATGCGGTTCCGGTTCAGCTTGAGCACCATTTCCGCACCTTTCATCAAGTCGCGATTGGCTGGCTCCGTATTGAGCCAGCCTTGCATGTCTTTGGTTAACTGTTCATCTATATACATAACTGATGTCTCCTTTTAATTATCCACCCGGCAGGATGGCGCTGCCATCCGCTCCGGAAATCTCGCCATCTTCTGTTTCGATTTTACCTGTGTAGAACGGTGACGGGCAAATGTCCGTACACTGTGCCGTGAGGGTGGTTCCAGCTGTTCCGGATTCACCTTCACCTGATGTCTGTGAGATAGTGACCGAAGGATCGTATGCTTCAGAACCTATCACCCGGAATTTACCATTCCGCTGCTGGCATAAGAAGATAAGTTCATCAACGTTAGCCTGTCGGCAGAACCCAGAGGCTTCCTCATCTGTACCAGAATGGTAAAGAGTTGCCTTATTTAAAAAGGTAGGTGAAGGCTTTTCACCTTGTGAATCCGCAGTGATAGATGATTTCGTAGTCAAGAGTGCAATGCTCTGCCATTTTTTGTCAGCGGCCAGCCCGAAATCTTCCTTGTATGTCGCCAAAGAAGCCATGTTTTCTGCATCATCAATGTCCGGTAATTTGGGCCATTTTGTAATCCAGCTTTTGGGAATGAAATATACTTTGTTTCTGATACCTGGCTGCGAGGTCTGACCTGGACACCAGGACAGGGATTCGTACATCCCTTTGCTTGTACAATCTACTGCCATAATTTACCCTCCTATGCCAGCGAGAACCGGAGTTGTACCGTCGATGGCTCCAACCAGTAATCGCTCTTTAGAAATTGATTCGAACTCTGTACCGAAGAACAATGTGGCTATGTAATCCAACTTGAAGGCATGATGCTTTTCGACGGTGATATTTTCCGCATCAGCACCGTTACCGAAACCGACGAGCATATTGCTCTTTGTAGACAGATGGATGAATGGTGAGCCAGCCTTGTTTGCCAGCGGAACAAGTTCACAACGACCATTTGAACCTTCAAGAACAGTCTTCTCGAAACTGGTGTTGTAAGGTACATGGCCTACGGTAGCCTGATAATCGTCTACATAATTGTCATATACACCCTGTGGAATGTACAATTTTGTTTGGGTCTCACGCAAAACAGGGTCAGCTGCACGGTAGAAGGCTTTTAATACATCTACAGCATTGTCTTTGCTGATAGCTTCGATAGTGAACATGTTTCCTAATTCCTCTGAAATTTTAGCCGCGTCCTTCTCGGTTTTGGTAATTGTATCAAAACCATTGAACAATTCCTTGCTTTTTGTACCACCGTCATTGCGTTTTGCGTCCCAGATGTGCAGATTCAAATTTGCACCCAGTTTTGCGGTTAAAAAAGTAAGCACCTGACGGGAAATATCCACATTTTTCAGTGCTTCGCCTTTGGAAATCAAGTTCCCATATACGGTCTGCCAAACGGAGTTTGGAGAAAACTTCTTTACAACGCTACCGAGGAAGGTTTCCAAGATGCGTGGATTGATGGATACACCATCGGTATCTTCTCGACCTTCGTCATACGGGCCCAGTTCAATGTCTCCAGAGAGTTCGCCGACAACTTCTTTGCCGCGTACACCCGGTCTCTGAGTCATGTGCTGTAATGTGGAACCTAATGCCAGTACCGGCATCATCAGCAATTCTTTACGGTAACGGATAGCCGACTTAGCCAGCTGTTCGTCAGTGATTTTTACGTGTCCAGTAGTGTCTGCCATTATAATATATCCTTTACGTCGTTAAACATTTCTTGTGCTGTGTTGAGCTTTGTGAGATCATCATCGTCTCCTTCGTCACCATTGATGTGGGTGGTATCTTCGCCATCCGATTTTTGCAGATTCTCATTCTGTTTTTTCAAGTCGGAAATCTGGCTGTCTTTATCAGAAGACTCCTGCTCCAGATTGGCGATGCGGTCATTGAGGGCCTTGACCTGGTCTTCGGTAAGCGTAACCTTACCATCTTTGTCAACTTCCACACCCTCGATATTCAAGATGGAATTGACTTTCTGATAATCCTTTTTCATTTGTGTTGTTGAATGATTAAGTGGTTTATTTTGTGCCTTTGGAGTATCCGGCTGGTGTCCTTTTAAGAATTTATTCACAAAGTTGTTGAACCAACTGGGTGCGGTTTCTGCTTCTTGGCTTTCGGTCTTGTCCTCCATGGCGGGTAATGCAGGAAGATGGAACATGTTGAAGCGGGTCTTCATGGCATCGTCGAAGTTCAGCTTCGAACCGTCTTCTACAATTTCATCGATAAATCCGTATTTGAGTGCTTCCTGGGCGGTAAGCCAGCGGCCTTCCTTTAAAATAGGAAGAATGTCGTCCACTCTTTTCTTGCACTTGTTGGCGTAGAGGTTGGCCAGCACCAAGTCCATCTTGTCGTTCTCCAGCTTGTTGGCCTTCAGGTCGTCGATGAGCTGCTGGATCTGGTCGGCGTTGTAGTTGCCCCAGGCATCCACCCAGTTGGATACCTTATGAATAAGGTAGAACGCATACTGAGACATGCAGGTTTTCTTTGCACCGGTAGCCAGGATGGTGGCGGCACTCGCCACGTATCCGTAAAGGTAGCAAGTCACGTTACCGTGATCAATGAACTGTTGCCGGATGTCGAGCGCATCATCCACCGAGCCACCTAGTGAAGAGACACGCACATTGACAGGCTTGTTTTTCAAACCTGACATCTGGCTGCGGACGAAGTTCTTTGAATATCCCCACGGGCCGATGTGTGAATCAATACTAATATTATAATTCATGTTGTCGAGAATTAGTCTACGCAATATTATACCTTATATATATTGCATAAAAAGACCTCAATCTAATATGGATAGCATTGGAATGGTGGAAGTTAGGGTCACTGTTACTGTTACTCCGGATTTTCCGGTGTCTGCTGAAGGAAAATTCTCGTCATTTTGGATGATGGGGTAGGGTTTGTCGGCGCAGCCGATCAGGAACTGGGAACCGGTGACGGTCGTCACCCGGAAACACAGCTTTTTGGCACCAGGTAATAGCTTTGCTGTGCGGAACATGGTGAGTTTGGTGGTGAAAATGCGTTGTTTGTTCTCGATTTTGTCTGAAATCTCGACTGAGCTTAGTCCGATGGTAGAGATTGGACTGAATTGTTGGAACACATTTAGCCAGATACCGCGGTCGGCTATGATGTCTGAGTGCTGAAGGTGATAGGCTTCGATGCATTCAACCTTTTTTATGTTTTGAATCAAATGTACCATATTTTCGTGATTAGATTATGTGTGTTCGATGTTGTGCGGGTCTGTACAAAAACAGCTTACTCATCCGAGCGTTTTCGGGTTAAAGAACCTAAAAAAATGCCTCTCCGACTATAATTTGTTCTCATGCGGTAGAATTTCTGTCGGACAGTCTCTGAGTAGTCGTCATCGATACCGTGCATTTCACACCAGGCGGCAATGGTCTTGTTCAGGCCGCAGTTCCGGCGAGTCAGGTCGCTCATTTCGTTCCATAGATTTGCCCGGAACAGGTCTTCGATGGTCTCCTTTACAGCCGCCTTGGCTTTTTTGCCTAGGTAGTTGTAATATTGTGGGGGCTTGGCCTTACTGTCTGGAATGACGATGGCTGTCAGATCATCGGCAGCCATTTCGGGGGAAACCTCCGGGGGGCGCTTCCGGAGGAATCTTCGGATGACAGCGTTCTCGTTGCTTTGTGGAGGAAACACAACGGGATTGCCCAAGCTGTTGTGAAGCCATTGCTTCAGGTAAGGTTCCAGTTTGATGTAAAAAACGATTTCGCTCATAATGAATGAATTATCTATTACAAAGATAATATATATATTACTTTTTAGTGATTTATATTCCTTTAAATTTGAAAAGTAGTTTCTGAAATATGACACACTTTTTGCCTTCTACACCTTCTACAATTTCTACAGATTCATAATTGTATTGAAAATCAATTATTTAAAAGAGTCTTTACTTTCTACAATTGTAGAAATCATGTAGAAAATGAAGTCTTTTGTAGAAGGTTTTAACAAAAACGGCATTTTGTAGAATTTTGTAGAAGGTTTGTAGAATAGTTGTAGAATGTATAAACCGTTCATTATTAACATTGTAGAAAGTGTAGAAGGTGTAGAAACCTTTTTTACCTCGTGCGAGTAGGAAGTATCCTGACTCGGACACATAAAAAAAGGCGCAGCGTCCTCACGACGCCACGCCTTCTACAACTCTAAAACCATTTACTCAATCTATGTCTTCTTCGGTAGTTTCTCTACCTTCTACCTCTACTTCGAGGTTAATATTGAATGTCTCCCGGATCATGCGGTAATCAAAGCACAGAGCCACATCGGGGGTGGATGTTTTCTTGTAGGATACACCGCCGGTCGGTGTCGTCTCCATCTTCTGCACCTCGACACCGTGTTGGATGTTCTTGAAGCGAACCGAGTTCTTTTTGCCCATGTATTCCTTTGAGTTCTCCAGGTAATACATTAGAGAACCTTCAGGAAGGATAGAATCGCCTACCTGCTTGCCAAACTTTTTGTACAGCATGAAGATGCGGTTCTTGCGCATCATCAGGATGGGTTTCGGCTCCTGATACACCTGCTCTATCTTTATCAGGCTGCTTTTAAATTTGTTCAGATATTCGATGCGGTAATCCCCCTCGATGAAGATTTCGCCATCCTGTTGCAGGTAGGAAACCACGTTCCAGAAGTTAGCCAGTTCGTTATTGCTCTTACATTCTGCATTTTGACGGATTATGCCATCAAGCGTTACCCTGCGAATATCCTGATAAGAAAATGGAATTTCCAGTACCCCTTCGAGGGTTCGGAACGCGGCCAACGGTATGATCCAATTTCGCAAGATACGGTCTTCTACCTTTTCTGCGCCGAGCGCTTCCAGCACATCGGACAGGCAGGTATGATAGTTGCTGACAAACTGCTGTTCCATTCGTGCCCGGTGGCGGAGTATCTGAAGTGTCAGGTGAGTAAGGCCACGTTTGCGAATCTCTACCAGTTCGTTGTATCGGCGTTTCTCCTCTTCTGTGAACTCTGATTTGGCAAACGTAAGGAAGATGAGTCGGCTGAACAGCGCGATGTCGGCGGTGGCCATCTCCTGGCCGGAAAGAATCACTCCGGAATCGACAGCGGTTATCTCCCTTTTCTTGTCCCGGTCCATGTTCATGCGTGACCGGCCGGCGCCGTCCCACAGTCCCTTGAGATATTCCCGTTTGTCGATGTCAATGTTATTTTTGAATTCATCGATATGTACCAGGGCGTTGGCGCACTGCGCTACCAGGTCGGCCAGTGCCGGGATGGTCGCATTCTGGATGTTTGGCGGAATGTTCTCTATGATAAACAGAGCCATCAGGCTGTGACCGAGTTCTGATTTACCGGAACCTTTCGGACCGAACAGGTTCAGGATGGGGAAGCTCTTGGTGTATCCGGTGATAATGTCACGAAACAATGTGGCCAGCAGGAAACAGATTCCTACCTTGGCATTGTCACCGAATACCCCTACCAGTTTGGAGAAGTATTCCTTCAGGCTGATGGAAGAGTAGTTCAGGTGCACAAACCGCCGCTCGAACTGGAACAGCTTGTCGTCGTCACGGTAGATCAGGCTGGATGCCGGAAGGTAGTAGTTTCCTTTTTCGCCCAGGCGGACGATACCGTATTCATCAACCGGATGCCACTCGGTGTCAAACACCCCATTGCCAAATGCATAGAATCCCTTGCGGTTCCACCCCAGCTGGGTAATTTCTACCGCCGTCTCCGTCTGCTCGTACAGGTACATCTTCAGCCGGGTCATTTCCTTTTCGGTGGCCAGCCAGATGTAGTTACCCAAACCTTCGACCTTTTGCTTGAATTTCGATAACGATACCAGGTCTTCCTGCTTCATTTCCACGATTTCCTCTTGGCGGTTCTGGTTCTTGATGCGGTACAGTCGTTTTGGATTGAGCGAGTCTTTGATATGGAACATGGGCAGCATCACGAAGTTCGACCATTGAAATTCCTTTCCCTCGTTGGTGGAGTAGTAGCAGTTGTTGGACTCAAAGAAACCATACTTGGCCAGCAGGTCGCGGTTGATTGTCTGCGTCTTGTCAGCCTTGGATTCAGAGATTTTCTTTTTCTCCCGGTTGATGGCCGTAATCCATAGGTTCTTGTGATTGTAGATTTTCTTCAGCTGTTCCAGGTACATCTGCTCTTTGACTTCGTCACCTACCATTGCCACCATTTTGGCTATCTTGGTGACGGCTGCGCTCTTATCTTCGGTGGTACCGTCTGCCTTGAACGCATATCCGGCATACCAGGTAATATAGTCCACTTCTTCCAGGTCTCTGAACTTAGTGCGGCTGGTGCAGTAAGAATCCGGATCATTCTTGGTGTTGCCTTCCCCACATGGTATTTCTTTCACAGATACGGAGAAACCGCACTCCATTGCCAGTTGGCCGGACTTGATTACAGCCGCTATTCCGGTACCGTACTGCTCGCCGGGTTTCACAGCGTCCGCGTCCGGGAGGAAACAGAGGGAAGTAGCGTATCTTTTAATTTGGTAGAACTGTTTCTTTGTCCAAGCGGCACCAAGTGAGGCGATGGTGTTGTTGATTCCGATGGACTGCAGGCGCATCACGTCGGGTGCCCCCTCCACACAGTAGAACTTCTCTTCTTTTGCCGCTTGCCGGATGGCATTGTCAATGCCAAATATGCTGTCCGACTTGTCGTATATGTCGCTTTGACAGGAGTTCAGGTATTTGGGGGTACCGTCCACTTCGCTCATGTCACGGGCTGTCCACCCGATGATGTTCCGGAACCGGTCGCGGATGGGTATCATGATGCGGTCACGATAGAAGTCATAGTATCCGTCACCGTCCTTGCGTTTCCGGATCAGTCCGCACTCCACCATCAGGTCTGCCGAGTATCCAGCCTTGATGGCTGCTTCTGAGAAAGCTGACCAGGAAGGGAGTGCGTAGCCGATACCTTGTTCCTGAGGGTATTGTTCGCCCCATCGCTGTTTGATTTTTGCCCGGGCTGCGTCAGCTTCCGGTTTTTTGAGATTATGAAGAAAGAACTGGGAAGCAAACTCGTTGATGGCAAACATAGACGCGCGTTTCCGGGCCTCCTTTATCTCTTCCGGATTCTTCTGCTCTTTTTTATCCTCAATCTCGATACCGTATTTGTCAGCCAGCCAGTGGCACGCTTCGGGAAAATTCATGTTATTGATTTTCTCGACAAACTTAATGACGTTACCGCCTTCGTGACAGGCTCCGAAGCAGTACCATAGACCGCGCGCCTGGTCCACCATGAAGGAAGGGGTGTCTTCCTGGTGGAACGGGCAACAAGCCTTATACCGTATCCCGGCGCGTTGTAGTTGGACGAATTGTCCGACCACGTCGACAATATCCGCACGGTCGAGGATCTTTTCTATGTCCGAGTTAGAAATCATGTTTTAGAGTGTCTTGGGTACCGGCAAATATCATGTATTTGCCGGGTAAATAAAAGATAGATTAGAAGTGTATGTCGTGATCACGCAGACGGGTGTTGTTGTTGATGTTGTAACACCGGCCGAAGCCGTCCCATCGCACCCGCTTTCGTCGCTCGGAATTTTTGATGATTCCGTTGCTTAGCGACTTGCGGCTGATAATGATGTAGCCGGTCACTTTGCGCACCAGCATGTCGGAGGTATAATAGACATGCTCAATCTGTTTTGTATGGAAGACGGATTCCCATTCTTCCATCCTGTGTAGTTTCATGTTTCCCATAATGCCACTATCTAATCTGTATAACAACTTTTATTTTTACTGAAATCTGATTTTATACGTACCCACATGTTTCCTTAATTCAGAATCGAGATTTAAATATTTAATGGAGACAAACATTTGGAGATACCGTAGTGATTTTGGATCACCTCCCTGGTTCTTGCATAGTCTCATATATTTCCGTGCATGAAATTTTTGCATCCTTCTACGTTTAATCAGGTGTAGTTTGTTCAGTTTTACTATATCTTTTTTCTTTGTCATAATTCAATCTTCTTTTAAAGTTATATGTACATCCACAAAGCAACCACCGGGGCCGGATAAGGCGTTGGGATGGGTATAAGTTACTATGACAAGGGTTTGTCCTAGGAACATCTCAACCTTTTCTATAATAGCTTCCATTGGTTTGCCCAGCCCGGTGGCTTCGGAAGATACCGTTACCAAATCTCCTTGTTTCATATTATACCTCTTTTTGTTAAACGGGATCTTACAATATCTTCGCCCAATTCTATTAAATCCCAAGGATTAGAATATTCTATAATAAATCTCGACATATCCTTATATTCAGCATGATCCTCAATCTTTACGATATGTAATGAATATTCGGAATGTTTTTTTTCTATTATCTTCTTTAATATCTCGGTAATTTCTTTATCACATAAAAAACTTGTTTTTTCCATTCCTTATTCTATGAAATATTCACAACTATATGCTCCGGAATCGCTGGGGAAATCTACATTTACACAATATTCACCTCCCATTAAAAAAGGCTTGTCTGAAGTTACTGTTCCTTCTTCATTGGTGTTCGGATCTGTAAGTTTTGCGCCTTTTACCATTTTGTCTAATGCAGCTTTCATTTTGGATGAAGTAAAGCAGGTTATTTTTCGGCCTTGACGCTCTACATATATTAATCCCATTCCTAATGAAGTACATGCTGCATCTACAGTTTCTTGGACTTCTCGATAACTAAAAACCACAGCTGTTTCAAACTGCTGAACTTTCACATCTGGAAATTTTTCAATGAAATCTTCTTTTGTCATAATTAATCCTCCTTTTCTTTAAACTTCGTCTTGTTTCTTTAACTGATTGGGGTCTCTTATTCTCTTGCTGAAATCTATCAGTTCTTTAAGGTCGTGTACAAGATTATCCAAATCATTGTACCTTTGTTCAACATTGTATAGGATTGTCTGCTGCCGGGTAGTGGCTTCTCCGATTTCTTGTATGCTTAGATATTTATCATACTTTTTTTTAGTTCTAGCAAGCTCTTTTTCTAATGCCTTCAGCATTATGTCTCCGGCGAGATCCATTTCTTCAAATGTAAATCCGATGAATTTGTCAAGAAGCGTTGGAGCCTTGAGCATGGGTCTTGTGACGTATTGCATAATTTTTTGAAATCAATTTTTTACTTATTCATATTGTTGTACCAGGTGATTATCTGGCTTGTATTCTTGAGGTTTAGCCTGACCTTAATGGCTTGTATGGTATTGTGTACCGTATGGATTGAGATATATAATCTGTCTGATATTTCCTGTGGGGAAAGTCCTTCGGCCAGTGCAGCTGCTATTTGTAGCTGTCTGACGGTAAGGACTGATGTACGTTTAGGATTGCATATCACATTTTCATACTGACAGTCACCGGAAACTCTCAGAGGACAATGTACTTGCTCGATGTTGATATTCCCATCGATGAAATCTATCTTTTGGGTATCCAGTTCTCCGCAATTACACCGTATGAAGCGATTCACTATTCTGAATTTCTGGTACCTGGAATTTTTGCTTGACTTGGAATAGCATTGTTCAAGTGCGCGGAACGCATCGGAATAACATTCTCGTATAGTATCCAGCAATTCATCCACTACTTCCCGGCTGGATTCTGATAGCCGGGTCGTATAGTTCCCGTCATCACACATCACATATCCTGATGGCGTGTTGTAGAACTCAACTTGATTTTTCATTTTCTTTTTGAATAAACTTCTCTATCGCTTCTCGTTCAAGTTTTGTCCAGGAGTTGTTTCTCATCTTGTAGAAGAAAGAGGGGTAGGATATGTCGCACAATTCAATCACATCCTGAATGAATTTACTTTTTACTTTACCCGATAGAGATAAATAATAGTTAGATATTACCATTTCTGTTACTTTTTAGATGATTATATTATTTGCTATTGATTTAATTATTAAATTTATAGTGCAAACTTAAAGATTTATTGATAATAATCAAAGTATTGTTTATTGTATATTCAATATTTGTTGATATTTAGAATGATTAAAAATTAAATAATATATGCTTATACCTCAAAGAATAGTTGAATTAATAGAGAGCAACAGATTGACTAAGAAGGGTTTCTGTGAAAAGGTTGGTATATCTGTGCAAACTCTAGAAAACGTTTTAAAAGGCTCAGATATAGGCTCAAAGAGATTAGAAAAGATAGCATTATTTTTCGGAGTATCAATAGATTACTTCTTTGATAATGAGAAAATGCCTCATTCAAATATAGGTCATAGTGTAAATGGTAATGGAAATCTAGTTTCAGGAGATATAAGATTGAACGAGTGTCAAAGGGAAATTGAACATCTTAAAGAATTGTTGTCTGAAAAGGAACGTACAATACAAATTCTATTAAATAAGAATTAAAGCAAGTATGTTCAAAGGATATATCATAGAACAATTAATACGAGAGAGGAAGGTTAAGAAAGCTGATGTTTATCGTTATGCTGATATACAAAAAGCCACTCTTGATAATATAATAAAAGGAACAAATGTTCCTAACTGCAATACATTAGAGAAGATTGCTGATTTTTTCAATGTATCTATAGATATATTTTTTGAAAGAGATAAAAATGATAATACAATGTATAATGGTAATGTTATCAAACAATTATTGTTAGATAAGAAGGTTACAAACAAGGAGCTTTTAAGATACCTTGGGACTGAAGCTAACGCTTCTTTGGCTCAGATTGTGAACGGGAATCCGACAGTGAAGCGTCTGGAAAAAGTTGCAGATTTTTTCGGGGTATCGATGGATGTCTTCTTTGATCGGGAGAAACCTTTCAAGGCTTGTCCATCGGCTCACGAAGATAATGAGCTGCAGTACAAAGAAAAAATTGCCTTGTTGGAACGTTTGCTTGAGGAGAAAGATAAAAGAATTGCGCTCTTAGAGCAAATGAATCAGTTGGTTAACTCCGTTGAAGGTCGGACAAAATCCGGACAAATAATATAAAAAAATAACTGAATTCGAAAACGTAACAGCTTGATTATCAAATTAAGGAAGAGGAAAAGAATTTTCCATAGAGTTCGAGTCTCTCTTCCCGTGCTAAAGAGGATGTGTCAAAATGATGCATCCTCTTTTTCGTTATATAATCATCGTTTTGCCATTTTTCATAGAGTATGATTTATGTTTTTCCTATGTCCATGCCTTTTGG